>JARLHZ010000039.1 GCA_031291995.1 Candidatus Doudnabacteria bacterium | reverse complement strand
GCCGGCCGACCAGGTCAGAGTCGGGGTGTCGCCGTAAGCGTAAGTGTAAACACTGCCGCCATTGCTGGCGGAATCCGAACCGCTGCCGCCCTGGGGGTGCACGCCAACCGTCAAGTTTAGGGTTGGGGCGGAGGCGGTGGGAGTGGGGGTCGGGGTGGGAGTCGGAGCTGCCGCCACGGTTATGGACTGAGTACACGTGCCGCCAAACCAGGTTACACTCTCCTGAAGCATTTGCCAGTCAAAGTTGTAGGTGCCGGGAGTGGTTGGGGCGGTGGGGTTAAAGTTAAAGGTCACTTGGGAGCCGGGAGAGACACTCGAAGGCAGAGCCACGCGGTTAAAACCCCAATTTTTATTATCCTGAGGATCTTGGGCACCTAACTTGTAATTTGAAGCGCTTGACCAGGTATCTCCCCCGTTATTTTGCATGGTCACGCTGGCCGAAAAAACCTGGCCGGGTGTTACGGTCGAGGGAGCGGAAATACCCACGCAGCTGGATTGGTAAGGTGAAGCCGAAGGGGTAGGGGTAGGGCCGGCTGGGGTGGGGGTGGGGGTATCAACAGGGGTGGGAGTTGGTCCACTTGAAGTACCGCAATTACAGCTGGAGTCGCAGTCATACTCATAAGTCCGATAAGAACAATAAAAATATGGTTCATCGGTAGAACAACTAAATGTAGAGTCTCCCTTACATGCACATGAATTACCACTACCCTGCCCGCAATCTGCCCCCAACATGCTATTCCCATATGCTACACAACCACCGTTACAATTCTCCTGAATTGAGCACGTCCCGCTGCCTATATACACAGGGGTACCCGGTGTAAATCCATTCCCGCAAAATGAGGAAGCGCCTGTGCCGGTTAAATCGCAAGAGGAAGTACAGGTAGACTCATAACAAGTATAATTCGTGCCGGTGGAAGAATTCGTACATGTTACATCAGCTCTGGCCGTTTGAACACCGGAAAACAAATAAAAACCTGTTGTTATTGCTAGACCGCTAATCGCAAGCGCTGCAACAACCTTGGCCTGTTTGCTGAATATTTTTATTGTCATATTTGTTTTTATTTAGGCTGTTGCGCCGGCACCCCTGTAGGCTGCGGCGGCACAGTGTTAAATTTCATAGTAAAATCTACTAGGGTCTGTCCCTGAGGGTTTAGGGAAAAATCAAAACTGATAACCGACTGGTTAACTTTATTAAGCTCCGTAATGGCGGTATGGTTTGGGTCGTTTACTACCTTAACCTCCGACCAGGACGGTTGGTTTTGGAAGTAACTCTGATAAACGGCCAGATTTTGGGCGGGCGTACTGGTGCTAATGTAGTCGCGGATAATTTCTGACTGGTTTTGGGCAACTTGTCCCATTTCATATTTGGAATCTATCGTTGTTTGTTCCCAAGGCATGTCGGCCGGAACCATTAACAGTTTGTCCGTGGGGCGGATGTCTCCGGTCTTTTTATATACAAAAACCGGAGCGGAGTTGTTAGCCGCGGTTGTTGGTGATGTTTTGATAGCGGTATGATTTTTTGATTGCGACCACAAGGCATAACCCAGCAGCGCAAAAATCAAAATTATCAAACCAAAAAACCACCATTTGGCCGTTTTGTGGCCTGTGGGACTGGGAGGTGGGGGCAAAGTTTGGCTAGACAATGGAACAGATACGGGCGGATTTTGCCCGGTGTTGCTTCTCCCAAATGTATTTGGCTGCTCGTCCATAAAACAGCATTGTTATTAATTTTATTTCTAAAGTATTATTTATACTTAATATTAGAATGAATTAAACGGTATGTCAAACATAATTTCTCAATGTTTTAATATACCATCATAGGTCTTTTCCGCAACAATAATCATTATTTTGGATATGCCAAAGTTCGGGTTTATTCTATAATACAGTCAATTCACACAAAAAATTCCAAAAAAGCGCTTGGCTTGACAAAAAGCCAAAAATATCCTATTATAATAGGTTACGCAGGAGGCAATAATGCAGAAACTACTGTGTGTGTGTTTTTTATTGGCGCTAAACTGCGCCGCCGCAACTGATGAGTGGATTATCCGGCTTCGCCCGGAAACCGCTCACCGGTTCGTCACCGCTAACGGCCGGCGCGCCCAAAGCGCCCCGGCTATTTACGGCTCCCCTTCCCGTTGGCTGATTCCCGACTCGGAACTCGGAACTCGGGCTAGAAAGTTTGGCAACGACCGAATTGTCGTAGCCGACATTTCTCATTCCCCGCTTTTCCCCGGACTTCGGGGAAACGCCGGCGAACGGAACCTAGCCCTTGCCGGACTCCGCCATTTGCTTGCGGCTGATGTTGACGTAATCCAACTCAACGCGCCGCTATACATTGCGCAAAATGCGGCCGTCGACTCTGCGCCAAATGACCCACTGCTTAATCAGCAGTGGTATCTTGGAGCAATCGGACAGGCCTATCCCGTGACTCAGTCGCAAATCTCGGTTATTAGCGAGTCCGAGGCTATAAAGGTTGTTATTATGGACACCGGCATCGCGCCGGTTCCGGACCTTTTAGCCAACATCGACACTGCTGACAGCAAAGATTTCAGCGGCAGTGGAAACGCGCTGGCAGACCCCGGAACCTCAGGTGTCTCATCCGAAATTTCTTTCGGCCACGGCACCGCGGTTGCCGGACTTATCGGAGCCGTTTGCAACAACGGAATCGGTATTTGCGGCATAAACAGCCATGTCTCGTTGGTCAGCTACCGGATTTTTGGGGTACAGACCAATGCTGACGGAACCACCGGATTGCGAGGGTCTGAAGCCAATGTGCTAGCCGCCTTTGCCGCCCTTCTGGATTTACCCGGAAAATTTGTAGTCAACTGCAGCTTTGTAGTAGGTAGCGGCGATGATCCGTTATTGACCGCTGCTGTTAAGGCCATAGAAGATAAAGGGTTGGTTGTGGCAGGAGCCGGCAACACCGGCGACGCAACTTCCCTAAATCCTTGTGGCTTGGGGCTGGCGAACGTAGTCTGCCCAACTGCGACTGACCAAACCGGGAAACTCCCCGGATGGGCAACTTACGGCCAACAGGTGAACATCGCCGCTCCCGGCAGCCAAATGGTATCAACCGGAAACGATGGCAATTATTACCCCTTTAGTGGGACATCGTTTTCGACACCCGTAACCAGCGGGGTTGTAACGGTGGTGTGGCCATCAGCCGCAAGCCTGTCGCCAGCCGAGATGATTCAAGCGCTGCTCAACGGCGCAAGCTTTAACCCCAACCTGCTCGGCAAAATTGCCGCCCCGCGGCAAGTCTCGGTACCCGGCAGTCTGGCCGCGGCTGAGCGGATGGTATTAGGCGGACCGACAATGTCCGTCAGTGCCATCGTTTCACTGTGGTCTGGTCAGCCCGACTTGGCCTGGGGCGGGGTTGTCAGCATCTTCGGGAACAATCTCGGGGATTCTACGGCCATCGCTGCCGATTACCCGCTCCCAATCCTTCTCGGCAACGTCAGCGTGTTTCTAGACGCAACTCCGATGCCGCTGATGTACGCGAGCCCCGGGCAGTTAAACTGCCAACTGCCATTCTACGATGGCAGCGGTAACAGCAGCCACCTGATTACGGTGGCCCGCTACGATGGACAGGGAAACATGGTTGATTCGCAGTACGTCAACAATGTGAACCTGGTTCCGGCCAACCCCGGCATTCTCACCGACCAAAGCGGCCAGCCGGTGATGCAGAACGATACTGACAACGGTCAGTTAGTTCTGTTCGCCGCCGGACTCGGTCCCACAAGTCCCGGCCTGACCGCCGGTATGCCCGGCAAGGGCAGTGAGCTCGCGACAATACCGATACGCTTCCAACTGGATGGCAAGTACGTCCAGGTAAATGCGGTGGCCAGCGCTTTAGCCGCGGGATTATACGAGATCCGCGTTCAGCAACCGGCCATCGCCCCCCAACAGATTATCGTCTCCTTTTCTGTCGGGGACAGCTGGAAGTCGTTTACATTTTGACCCTGTAGTTTGCCCCTCAATATTGAGGGGCCGCAAAGAGTGCCACGGAACCTTGTCGGATCCGTGGCACTTTTGTTTTAAAAACATTCGACAACAAAAATTATTGCTCAAATAAAAAACCCTAAACTAAATTTAAGGTCTAAATAGTTCCTACTCGTTATGGAGTCTATAGTTGTAAGTTATAGAAAGTGGTATGGAAAATGGTTGTCGGTTTTAGGGTCATGGGTACTCATAACCTAATTACTAAAACCTATGGCCTTTCTAATTTCCATAACTTACAACTACTCCCCTTTTAGGCTATGGTTGTTAGTTATGGAAAGTGGTATGGAAAATGGTTGTTGGTCTTAAGCTTACGAGCACTGTCAGCTGTTTGCTTTTCTCGGTCTTAGGTCTATGAGCACTCATAACCTAATTACTATAACCTATGATCATACTACCTTCCACAACCTTTAACCAAAAACTATTTTCCTGTTCCCTGTAAAGTGAGGTTTTTTACTTTGGAAATTAAAAATTCTTCCACCGCGGGCATCCCCACATCCTTGCCGGACAAAAAGTTCAGGGGCTCAAGCGTTGCGTCTTCAAAATAGACCAAACTTTTTAAAATCAGATTTCTGTCCAATGCGGACATTTTTTTTGCGGCCGCTTTTAACAGGTCTTCCAAGGGGACTTGTTTGAGAATGTAATACAAATCTATGTAATCTTTGTTGGTGGATCTGCCGACAATGGCAGTCAGTTTCATACATCCAATGTCCGTAATGGAAGCCAAACGCAAATTTTGATCTTCCGGGCCGCGGGATATCAATCTGTAAGGATAATAAAAAAAACTGACGCTGACGGCGGAATCGACAATTACGGTTAAGGTATTTTTATCCTGCAAAACCGCCTCCAACTTGTGGGGTGTTAAGGACTTCTGGATATCGGACAGCAAAACTTCCGGCTTAAATTCAGCGTCGGAAAAAAAATCAAAATCAATGCTTTTCCTGTGGCCGATTTGCAAAGCCAGCGCCGTGCCGCCGGCCAGGTAAAAACGCCGTTTGAATTCCGCAAACTTCGGCAACAACTCCAGGCGGGTTTTATCCAGAACTTCGTAAAACATATTTCTAAAACATATTTTTTACCGCTATTGGATTCACCGGAGCGTTATAAATTAAGCACCAATAGGCCAAAGATTTTTTATTCCATTCCCCGCGCAACGGATGAGTCAGCGCGTCAACTATGTCATTTTTATCATAAACCGAAAACAGCCAGCTCGTAGCTTCGCAGGTTCCCAAATTTAACACATTGGTAATAATCCTTTTTTTGTCGCGCTGTAAATTTAAAGCGCTAATATTATACGACCACAAAAAAGGTTTTACAAATTCCGGGATCATATATTAATTATAACACAAAATCCGACGATCCCAAAATCAAAAACCTTAAAATCTATTTAAGGTCTTAATCCTTCCTATTCGGTATTGAGGCTATGGTTATTGGTTGTAGAAAATGGTATGGAAAATAGTTGTTGGTTTTAGGGTCATGGGTACTCATAACCTAATTACTAAAACCTATGGCCTTACTAACTTCCATAACCTACAATTACCTCCTCTTCCCTACCATCTCCACAGCATCATGGCCAAAATTATTACAAAACTGCTGTTGGCCACCAGGGACAAATGCTGGACGTGGCGTTTGACCGCGATGGCAAGAACCAGGCTGGTCAGCAGGCAGGCCACAAACAATAAATAAAAATTATTCTCGACCATTTTGGGGTCAAAGGTTTGTCCTAAAAATGTCACGTAAGATTTCGGCGCGGAAGCCAACAGATTGTAATTACTCATCGTGTCCGGCGAAAAATCCGCCAGCTGCAAGTTCGCCGTCTGTCCGTTTATGTCAGTCGCCGTCAACTTAACGGTAGTGGTAGTCTGGGCGAGCTGGGACACCGGAACGCTACCGGTCCAGGTGTTATTGTCGCCGGCGGTAAGCATAATCGCCTGGCCGCCAAAGTACGCCAAAACTTTTATCGCGTCGCCGCTCACCTGCGCGGTTATGTCCACGTTGCTTTTATTCAGGCTAACCTGCCCGCCCTCTATATTAATCGATGCTCCCGAAGATGCCGGTGCGGGATCCTGTAAAGTTTGATATTGATTAAGGGTGGAAGTCGGCATTACGGCGGCGTTAGGCGCGCGGTTTACGGGCGGCGAAACTGATGGAGCCGTTTCCTTGGTGACGCTGCTTCCGGAAACATTCGGCGCGGCCGGCAACTGTCCCCGGGCAGTTACTGCCGGCGCCGCGGCGGCTGTCGCGGCAGGAGCCGGTACTGTAGTGGTCTGGACTTTGGTCGGCGTATTTGAAAGCGCTATCTGCTGCTGGGCCGGCGTGCCGAATTCCTGCACCACAAAAATCGCGTTGTGTCCCTGGTACTGCCCCTGGGAAATTCCAATGCCAATGTTTTGGAAATCTTTATTCAACAAATTGGCGCGATGGTCGGGGCTGTTCATCCAGGCCGTCTCCACGTCCTCGGCCTCGGTAAAATTTACGGCCAAATTTTCGCCGGCCATCAAATAGTTATAACCGGCCGCGGTAATAAAACTCCACGGCGTGCGCCCGTCGGGAGTCACGTGCGCGAAATATCCCTTGGCCAGCATGTCATCGGCTTTGGCCTGGGCGGCGGTATCGAGTTCGGAATTTTCCGTAAGCGGCGCTTCGCCATTGTCCTGGCGCGACTGGTTGGTCAGGGCAATTATATTTGTTTCCGTAATGGCCGAGGAATAAGCCGGCGCCACCGGACCCAATGCCAACACCCCCAAAGTTAAAATTTTGGCGGCTATCAGCGCGCCGGAAAAAACCGCCAAAGCTTCCTGGCGCAAAATATGCGGATGGTAATTATTGCGCGGGTGTGGAATAAACACGTCATGGACGTGATGAAAAATCCGGGACATGTCTTCCCCGAATTTTCTAATGCCCAACTCGGGCATTTCCAATATGCCGATTAAATATTCCATTTTGTTTTTGTTTTAAACGCCGCAAACAGCAAAAAATAACAAACAATACCTAATCTATTTAGGACGGCCGGTTTACGCTGTTTTATTGGTTTTTCTTTTGTTTCAAAAGTAAATTTCCCAAGGATTTTATCAGGAAATTTGATTTAACTACATCTATTATAGCACATCTATAAAAATTTTGCAAGTCTAAAACTTTAACGAAATACGGAAATTTACGGATATACGGAAAAGAGCGCTCCCTCCGTATATCCGTATCACATCCGTACTCCGTAAAGTCAGTTACTGCGCGGAAAATATCTGCAGAGCCGGGTCGCCAATGGTTGCCACAAACATATTTTGCCCGTCGCAATCAAGGCCTGTCGCGTCCGAGCCGAGCGCGCTCGACGACAAAAAATTCAACAAGCCGGATGAGTAATCATAAATTTCAAACTGTCCCCCGCTTTTATTGGTTGCCAAAAAAGCCAGTCCGCCGCGTAAAAAAATATCGTTAACGCTCATATTAATATCCCCGGAATTTAATTTGGCAATTGTCGCCGGAGTATTCACATCCAATAAATATAATTCCGGTATGTGATCTCCAGGCAATCCGCCGGCTCGGCCGAATACCGCCAACCCGCCGAGCATACTGACCGACTCCCCGCTTTGCGCCGTACCGCCAACGTCGCTAAAGTCACCATCTTCAGTAATGTGTCCGGCGTCGGAAATATTTAAAATTCGCAAACGGTTAATATCACCGGTCGCGACATAAGCGTAATCGCCATAGACAAAAATTTTATTTACCTGGCTGCCAATTTCAAACTCGCCCAAAAAAATCGGAGCAAGCGGGTGCTGGACATCGTACACGAAAAATTCCGGGCCGTCATTTTTGGGCGTGCCAACATACACGCGGCCTTCGTAATAAAAAATACTGTTGCCCACTCCCCCGCTTTGCGCGTCGGCCAACTTGACGTTCAGCATGACGACGGGATGTAGCGAATCGGAAATTTTTATTATTTGCAGCTGGCCGTTAATGCTGGAGTTGGCGGCAAAGGCATAATCGCCGGCGACGTGCAGGGAATTTATACCCGGACCGGTATTGAGGCTCGCAAGCACCATCGGGTTGTCGGGATTGCCGGCATCAATTACAAAAAAATCCGGCAGGCTTGCCGTCGATCCGTTAGCCGCCAAAAAAACTTTTCCGTTTAAGGCGTCCGCGTCGGTAGCCGGATTGCCCGGCCCGACGCTTACCGCGCCACGCAATTTCGGAATTAGCCAGCTGCCGGAAAATCCAAAAGAGCAGCTGTCTCGCCCCAAGTCTCCTGACATGTCAACAACCAAACTGTGGAGCTCTGTCTTCCTCGGCCGGCCCGAAGAAACAAAACTGGCACTGCTGGTAATTTCTTTAGCATAACCCGCCAGCCAGTCCGCCTGCACATGCTCGGTAAAATTCCCGTCCGTCACATCCGCCGTCGGCACAAAATCAAACCCTTGAGCCAGCGCAGTTTCTATCCCCTCCCGCGACAGCCGCAGGCCGTAACCGTCGTTTTGAGCATCAACCTGAATTTCCTGATTACCAAAAACCAGCTCCACCGCCCCGAAAATAAACAAGGAAACAAGTGCCAGGCAAATCATAATTTCAATAGTGGAATACCCCCGCTGTTTTTTATCTGTGTTTTTCACTTTGTTACATTTATAAAAATAGCCGGTTACCAAGAAGCCTCATCCTAAGTGGACAACTTTGTTGACTTTTTGCTCGGCCGAGCATAATATCAACTCGTAATATTAAACGCAAACTTATGCCGCCAAGTTTAAAAAAATATTCGCAAGCTTTTTTACTCATCGCCTTTGCCAATGGCCTTAAATCGGCATTTTCATCCAAGCACGACTGGCAAGAGAACAAACAGCTCGGCTCATTTGGGCATTACAGACAAACCGCATATCATTTCCAAAGGAAAGGGGTCATAAATATAAAAATTGCGGCCTCGGGACAAAGATTTATGGAATTAACTAAAAAAGGTGAATTGGAACTGTTAATGGCGCGTGCCTGGTTAAATAAGCCGGCCGTATGGGATGGTAAGTGGAGAGTAATTTTTTTTGATATTCCGGAAAATGCCAATACCAGAAGAGACAAACTACGGAGACTATTAATCAAAAACGGTTTTATCAAACTTCAAGCCAGTATTTATATCAGTCCTTATACGCTTAACCGCTTGGCTATTGACTATCTAAAAAACACGGGGTTAATCGGTTACATACGAATAGGAAGGTTAGAGGAGCTGGACGATGACCGCGACTTAAGAAAGAAATTCAATTTGTAAAATCTTCGTCAATATGAAGTACCGCCACCCAAGTTGACTTTTTGCTCGGCCGAGCAAAAAGTCAACTTTTCGAAATAGAAGAGGCAACTCAAAACGTCCTCCCCTATTTACAGATGGGTGTTAAAATGCACATTAGCGTGTGATGTACAAATAATTTTGCCCTGTGCCCAAGGCGCTTTCAATATTCGGGGCAAACACTGTCACTCTTCCGGTAGAACTGTCTTGAAAAACATAGTAGCCGGTACTATAATCGCTACCACTGGTCCAGTGAGCACCGGAGGAACTCGGGTCAAACGGTAAAGCTGGAATATAGGTTGGACTTAAACAGCTCAAGTCAGCCGTGCTTCCATTTTTTATTTCCACCGCTCCCGCCGGAATTGAGTTGAAAGGATATACCGGAGTAGTAATGGAAGGAATTGTTATATTTACACTATTTGATGTACAACTAAACACCCCTTTATTGTCCACCATATTTTGGCCAATGGCGTTAAGAATCGCTTCCACATTGGATGTTCTTTGCGTGTTTCTGGCCTGGGCAAATTGCCGGGCGGGATTAATGGCCACCAGGACGATTAAGGCTAAAACGGCGATAATGCCAATTACTACCAAAATTTCAATTAATGTAAACCCTTTTTGCAGTTTTCCGCCAAAGACGGATGTCAAATTTTTTTTCATAATTTAGTTTGTTAATAAATTTTTAATTCTCATATTTTGAGTGGAACTTTGTTCGACCTTTGGGTTTCGCAAATTTAGATGAGTCTAAAAAAATTAATCCGGGGTTTCCCGCCAAGTATAAATTGTGAGATCGCTGTTTAATACCACGGTTAAATTTGTATAGCTTCGGTCCGGGCCGCCGTTCGGGTAAATCCCCTGAGTGTTTATTGTGGTCTGGCCTCCAAAAGCGCTAACCGAAACTATCCGGCAAACATCGGTGCCGACGGCCACGCTGACTGGCGTAACCACAACATATCCTTGATTGTCGGCAACCTGGCCTCTGGCGAAATTTATGCAGGCTTCGGCCAGAGCATTGCTATGGTGTTTAAACTCATCCTCCAAAATGTTAAAGCGGGCGAAATAGTTGGCAGTACTTAAAGCGGCGGTCACCGCGAGCAGCAATGCCGAAATTATAATTACCGAAATTAGGGCAATGAATCCGGATTGTAAAGTTATTTCACGCATTCGCGCTATTGTCTTAAATATTTAACCAGCCGATAAGTTTGCGGGTTAGTCCCGCCTTCCGCGCAAGCCAGGGTAAGGCTTATCTCTATTTTTTCCGGAAATCCCGGAACTTGGGAAGCGTTAACCGTAAAATCGCTCGCTATAATATTCGCGCTATTTAACTCCGTCTCCGGTCCGGCCGGGGCGCCGGCCAGCGTCATATTCAGATATCCGTACCGCAGGGTAAATTCAACCGGATTATCGGCCGCGGCATATCGGTTAAGCCCCAATTCGGCGCTGCCGGAATTGACGCCGGGTTGTAATACGTTTTGGGCGTCAGCCAGCGCCCATTCCAGCTTGTTCAAAATAAAATTCGATTCCTGCTCCAGCGAAATTTTTTTATTAATCTGCGCGGCGCTGGCCATAGTCTGAAAAGTTACGCCCAGCAAACTTCCCATCAAAAAAGCGAAGAAGGCTATATAGAGCAAGACTTCAATTAAAGTAAAACCGGCGGTCCGACCGTTCAATTTTTTAAAAATTACCAATCTATCCTCCCCAAATTATTTAATACTACCGCTTCCGACCGATGTCCTTGCGCCAAGGTCAGGCTACCGGACAGAGGATTTCCGTCTTCATCTTTGGCGTCCCCGGTCAATTGTTCAAAAATGACTTCGGTCAGGCCGGCGCGGGTAATTCCCGGAGCATACGGCACAACCGCGTCACGGGCAGGGTTTCGGGAACTAAAGTTCACTCCCTCAAATACAACATATCGCCCGTGCCCGTTGTCAAAGAAAACCCCGTGAGGCAACTGGTTAATATTAAACATTGCCCCGGCCCGGGCTTTTTCCAGCAGGCTGACAACAGTATCGCGCTCGGCGTTAAAAACGTAACTATTATAAAAATCTATGGTTACCAAATACCCCAGCGCGCCGGACATCGCCAATATCCCCATAACCACAATTATTTCTATTAATGTAAAAGCCTTTTGGCCAGCCTCATAATTCATAATTTCTACTCTACGGCGCCAGCTTTTGCGTCACCGAATAAATCGGTGTAATAATTGAAATGGCAATAAAGCCGACAAGCAACCCCATAAATACCATCAACACCGGCTCAAGCAGTCCCGAAAGATTTTTGGTTAAATCATCAACTTCGGCTTCGTACAAATCCGCCAAATATAAAAAAGTTTCGCTGAGGTTGCCGGCGGTTTCGCCAACAGCCACCATATGGCCGAGCATATCGGGAAATAGTCCCGGACGTTCGAGCAGGTAAACGGAAATCTTGCCGCCTTTGTCCACAAACCGGCCAACGCCCTCAAGCTCCCGGCGATAAACAAGATTCTCGGTGGTAGCCGCGGTAATTTTTATAGCTTCATCCAGACGGCTATCCCCTTTCAGTAAAAGTCCCAGAGTACGGCAAAAGTTGGAAAGATAATAATTTTGCGAAATATTTCCGGCTAATGGAGTTTTTAACGCTATTTGTTCGGCGGCCATTTTGAACTTCGGACGCTTCAATAAAAAAATTACGGCCGCCGCCGCCGCAATTAAACAAATCGTTAAGTATAAACCGCGGTTAATTAAGAAATTGCTGGCAAAAATCAGTATCTTGGTACTTAAGGGCAAACTTAAATTAACGCTGGAAAAAATCGGCAGGACTTTGGGAAAAACAAATATCGTCAGGCCGACCGTCAGCAGCAGAGTGGCGCAGATTATGAACGCCGGATAAAACATGGCGCTTAAAATTTTTCGCTTCATTTGCTGTTTCTTTCTAAGCTCTTCGGCCAAATAATTCAGGTTATCGCATAAAATTCCGTTCTGCTCCCCCACCCGGATAATATTAACGGCAAAATCGCCAAAAATATTATTGCGCGCGGCCAGCGCCGAGGATAAAGCCCGCCCATTCGATACGTCAAAAATTATCCTGGAAAAAATTAGCCGGCTCGAATTGGACTTCGTCTGGCTTTTTAACAATTCCAAGCTTTCCAAAACCGGCACGCCGGCCCGCATCAAAAAACCCAGGCGCTTGGCAAACAAAATTTGTTCCTTACTTGAAAATTTGGACATACAATTAAAATCGATATTCGCAAAAAATAAATTGGACCTACTCGTTGCGGCACTAACCTCTTAATATCAATTAATATCCCAATATCTACTAATATCTTAATATCAACAAATATCTATCAATATCAATTAATTTCATTCATGCCCAACCCTGAGTACCTCTTCAATAGTCGTAATGCCCGCCAGTGCCTTTTCCAGTCCGTCCTCCATCATAGTTATCATTCCCTGCGCAATGGCAATACTGTTGATTTCGCGCGCCGTGGCTTTTCGCAAAATCGCTTCGCGAATCGGTTCTGAAATTTCAATAATTTCGTGCAGGGCAATCCGGCCGCGGTAGCCCGAATAATTGCAGTCGGCACAGCCTTTGCCGGAATAAAGCATGGCGCGGTCGTGCGGTGGCTGCAAACCAAAAATTTCCGCCAGATTTTTGGATTGGGCGGCGGTAATTTTTTCCTGCCGCCTGCAGTTCGGGCAAATTTTTCGGACCAGCCGCTGGCCGACAGCCACGTTAACCGTGGACGCCACCAAATAACTTTCTATTTTCATGTCAAGCAATCTCGGCAAAGTCGTGGCCGGGTCGTTGGTGTGCAGGGTGGACAACAGCAGATGCCCGGTCAGCGCCACATTTATGGCGATTCCGGCGGTCTCCGCGTCGCGGATTTCCCCGACCATAATAATGTTGGGATCCTGCCTTAAAATGCTGCGCAAGCCATGGGCAAAAGTCAGGCCGGTGCGCGGGTTCACGCCAATCTGCTCCACGCCTTCCACCGCGTATTCCACCGGGTCTTCTATGGTCACAATCGAAACCTGCGGCGTATTCAGCATTTTTAAAATGGTATAGAGCGTGGTGGTCTTGCCGCTGCCCGTGGGGCCGGTAACCAAAATCATCCCGTAAGGCCTGTTGACGGCTTTAGCGATGATGCTGCGGTTTTGTTCACTAAAACCCAGGGTTTCCAAAGTAAAATTTTCCGCCCGGTCGGCCAACAGCCTTAGCACCGCGTTTTCTCCGTAATAGGTCGGGGCAATGGACACGCGGATGTCCAGCGGGCTTTGACCTTCCACATTCAAACGGAACCGACCATCCTGGGCGGCCTGGTGTTCGTCCGTCCGCAGTCCGGACAGAATTTTAATCCGGGAAATAATTTCAGAATGGATATGTTTGGGAAAACTGAAAGTATCGCGCAGGACGCCGTCGACCCGAAACCGGGATCTCAACGACTTCTCCGCGGGGTCCAAATGTATATCGGAAGAGCGGATGCTATGAGCGTAAATAATCAAATCGTGCACTAAGCTGATAATGGAAATGCCGGATGCTTTGGCCAGCTCTGTTTCGATTTTATCCTTTAGTGGAATCATCATAAATACAATCTGGCCAAACAGCGGCTGGCAAAAACAAAAAACTCGCCGTACAGCGAGCTTCCCGAGCTTCCGTTAGTTATATTATTTGTTTGTATTTCTATCTATATATATGTCTGCACCGCGCCCCGAATCTTATAGTCATAATATCATCTATAAGCCTGGTGTCAAAAAAACTTATAATTCAGGAATAAATATATAAAAGGCCAATATTTAAAGGATATTTTGTGATTTTGCCTATTAAAATAGAGCTATTTAAAAATCTGTTATCAACATGCGAAGCAATAATTTTATCTGCTCACTTCGGCGACAACAATCCACCTGGCCAAGGCGGTACCTATGGGATAGGAGGTTTGCAAAGTTAAAATTTTCTTTTGGCCGGTCTGCTGGCTTAAGACGGACAAATCGCCCGGAGAAACCATCCGACTGTCCGTTACGGTATAGGTATACTGGTTTTGCCGGCCGCTGATAATTATATCCGCCCCTTTTTTTATTTTAGGCAAAATCGCAAAAACGTTTTTATAATGCCCGCTGCTCCAGATATAATCGGAAGAGTGCCCGAAAATATAACAATTTCCCGTCTGGCCGGGATCGGCCGTACCCGGATAGTGCGCGACGCCGTTTTTCAGGGCGGCCTGAAAGGCCGTTTCCCCGGTCGCGGTGGCGTAAATAACCGGGGCGGAAATTCCCAGGGACGGAACGGCTAAAATATAAGAATGCGCCCCGGCGGCGGAAGGTACCGGCGCCGCGGGGAATGCCGCCTGCTTTACCCCGTACAAATCATAACGGATATTCTGCCAAAAATAATTATAGTTAAATATTACCAACAGCCCCGCGAAAATTATGGCGGTCAAAGCCAGGGTTTTTAAAATTTTTATGGCCTGTTTGCTGTCCATGCCTTTATTATAGTGGGGCTTGCGGGTTTAGGGCAAAGGAAAACGCCCGGCCTGAAACCGCGAAATTTTTCAGGCCGTCTTTAAATTTTCCGCCTTTTTAACAGAATCTGGCCGCCCGCAATGCTAAGTAAAAACAGCAGGCCAAGTTCGGTTACCGGCTCGCCGGTGCGCGGCAATAATGTCGAGGCTCCCAAAACCTGTGGCGCCGTCGCGGGCAATATCATAGATAGCCCGGTGGAAGTACTCAACACCTGGCCGCCGCCAAATGTCAGCCCGGCTCCAGGCGCCCCGCCGCCTCCCCCGCCTCCCCCGCCGCCGGATGGGGAGCCGCCGCCGCAGCTGCCCGAGCATCCCCCGTTGGTGGTGCCGCCGCCCGACCCCGAACCGGCAACGGTGCCGCCGGCGGAAGAGCTGTTGTTGGATAAATTTGGATCTTGGATAGCGGAAGTTACTGAAGCGGTGTTGGCAATACTTTGCCCGGCCGCGGAACTGTTAACAGAAGCAGTAATGGTGGTAGTGGCCGATGCGCCGTTAGCCAAATTGCCAATCGTCCACAAACTGGTGGTAGAGTCAAAACTGCCCAAGGTGGAGGTTGACGACACAAACGTCACCGTGGAAGGCAACGTGTCGGTGGCAACAACGCCGGTGGCGCCGTCCGGTCCCAAATTTTTAACGACCAAAATATAATTTATGGCATCATTGGGATTGGGCGAGGAATGGTCCACGGTTTTGGTTATCGACAAATCCGATTGCAGAGTGGATGTGCCGCCGCCGCAATTTGAGGTGCACCCCCCTCCCCCGCCGCCGCCGACTGAAACCGAAATGCTGGAGGAATTGTTGGCGGGATTAAAATCCGGGGTGACAGAACTGACCGCGGCGGTATTGGTTAAACTTTGTCCGCTGGAACTGGCGGTAACCGCGGCGGTTATGGTAGTCGTGACCCAGGCTCCCACGGCGAGGTTGCCAATATTCCACAGGCTGGTAGTGGCATTATAACTGCCTAAAGTGGAGGTGGACGAGACAAACACCAGGCCGGAAGGCAGCGTATCGGAAGCCATAACTCCGGTCGCGTTGGCCGGCCCGTAATTGGTAACCGCTAAAGTAAAATTAACCTTATTACCCGCATTAACCGCGGGCTTATCAACGGATTTTAAAATACTGATATCCGTACTCGTCGGGGTGGTGGTACCCGGACCGCCCCCGCCCCCGCCGATTGGCGAATTGTAAAAGATACAGGCGACAATATCGTTTAACCCAATCTGCAGGCCGCTAACCGCGGTGCCGCTCGGGGAACCGTTATTGGTCGCGCCGCTGCAACTGCCGCCCAAGGGAGCGTAACCGCCCGGGATGGAGCTTTCGGCCACGCTGTAACTGCCGGCGGTTACGGCCACGGCCGGAGTCTGTCCGTTTGCGTCGGTAATCTGGCCGCCGTAGCCCGGAGTAATGTCAAAAGTAAAGCCCGCACCGCCGTTCGTCTGGTCGTTTGTCGTCGCCAAATTTCCGTCGGCGTCGATTTTTTTATTTATGGTGATTGTTCCGCCGCACATGCCGGCGGCCAAAGATTGCAAAACCGGAGCCAAATGGCTGAAATCGGAAACGCTGTTGTAAGCGTCCGAGCTGGAAATGGCTACCATATTGGCTTGATTAATGCTGCTGCCTATGCCCAACGTCACAATTCTGGTGCCGGAAGTTTTAATGGCGTTGGCTTCCGTGACGGCCGCGGACAGCGCCAGCGGGTCGCCGCCGTTGCTGCCATTGCCCTGCGTGCCGGTCACGCTGCCGCCCGAGCCGTAAACGTTATATTTATTCGGTACGCCGTCAGAGGCAAAAATTATCAAATTTGGATGGAGGCTGCCGGGCCGGGGGTCAAATGTACCCGCGGCTTTGAGCAGTCCGTCTTCCCAGTTGGTGTCTCCGCCGGAAGCCGGAATGTTATTTATGGCGCTCGCCAGGCTGGTGGTGCTGTTTGTGAATACCTGCTGGACATGTCCGGCGGTGTTAAAATATGTTACGGAAAAATCCGTGGGTGTGCCGGGGAGCAACGATGAAATAAAATTATTAACCGCGCTCTTCATTTGCGGCAGACTGCCGTTAATACTGCCGGAGTTATCCAGGACCAGGGCGATATCCAACCCGCAAGTCCGGGCCGGCAGGGGCGGATTGGCCGCCGGCGGCGGATTATAATCAACGCTTAAGGAAATTTGGGTTACCATGGCCGTACCGGCGCTTGCCGCGGCCACGCCGACGCCAAAATTAACCGTCCAGGCATTAACATCGCTTAGCGTCCACGGCGCGCTCGTTAAGGGATTATCGGCCATTGTCCAGGAAATCGGCGTATATGCCGAATTATCAATTACAATATGTCCCGCGGCACCGTCATTGGCGGAATTCGCGCCGTTTTCCAAAAGCAGCTGTACAGCCGGCCAAACAAAAATCGAACCGCCATTTTTTACCTGCGCGGTCAAAGTTATGGAATTAACCGTGGCGCCGGCCGGCAAACCGGCTCCCGGAAAACTATAAGTCTCGGCGGCCGAAGTGCTGGAAGAAGTTATAAATGAGCTGTCGCCGTCGTTGGAGGCCACGGCGCTGATTTTATTTCCGGTATTTGCCTGCCATTGATCATAGTTACCAATACCGCTCGGTGCCAGCGCCGCTCCCGCCGCCTGTATCGGCTGGGGGATAAAATTTAGCCACAGCGCGGCTATTATGGCCGCCGCAGACAATCCAAAAACCGTTGCCGATTGCCCTGATTTTTTTGTAGCGCGAATACCCATAAATTCAAAATTTAATTTTAAGCTCCTTACCAGTTAAACCAACCAAACAATTTTCCGGTCCAGCCGGTGTTGGCCGGGACGCCTGCCGAAACCGCGGAAGTCGAGGCGGCCATGGGACAATGGCGTCCGAATAAAAACGGGAATAATCGGTAAAAGACGGAACCCGATTCCGGGGCGCAGGGAAGGTAAACCTGGCTGGTGGTGTTAAGGCCCGGAGCGGTTGAACTGGCAAATATCGGCCGGTCCGGTTTTATTTGGATGGTAGTAGTGGAGTTACGGGTTCGGTTCGGAATCAACTGGTAGTAATTCCCGGCCGGGGTTTTAATCCTTATTGTGCTGGTCGCGATACCATTTTGCGATCTTAAGCGGACAAAAACCGAATTATCCGTGGAAGTTCCGTCGCCGTTAATAATTACCGTCCGGTTTTGGCCGTTGGCCGTGGCGGAAATATAAGTCCGCGACGAAGAATTGCTCTCCGAATTGTTTATTACCGACTCGCTGCTGCTGTTGCCGGTTGAGACGCTAACATACGAATCGGCAAAAGCCAAAGCCGGTAACAGCCAAACTGCCAGCAGCGTGACAGCCGCCGAAACTGTGGCAGTTCGATAAAAATTCTGTGCCCTCTTAATAGCCATGGCCGTATGCTTAACTTTTCTGCGAATTAATCTCTATTGAAAACTGAATAATTTCGCCAGTCCTGACCAGATGCCGGTTACTGCGGGAGTGTTGACAACGGGCTTTCCGGACAACCCCGCATTATGTTCGACTTTTGCCGCGCCTAAATTGGCGTTTGGGGCCGGCTTGGTTTTTACCACCGGGGAAGCCTTCCCGCCCTTTGAAGCAAGCACATGTGGCTTTGCGGCCGCTATCGGCTTTTTTGGCGTTGCCGGCGGGGCCACTGGAGCCGGACAAAAAGCCGCGCCGGTGGTATTTAACAAACCGTTAAGGAATGAGCGGGTGGCGGAGCCAAAAAACCCAAGCTCTGTAATGTCGTTATTTTTTTGGAAGCGGGACAGCGCGGCTTTGAGCAGGGGGCCGAAATAAAAAGTTTCGTGCCCTGGTGAACCGGGACCGCTGGCGGCCAGGGTATAACCGTTATTATTCAAATAAGTCTGCAAAGCTTTTACATCGTTAGAGTGAAAACCATAGCGCAAATCTGCGGCAAAACTTGGCTGTACGCAGGATGCCCCCAAAACCTGCCCATATTCCATCTTCAAGAATCCCAAAGGCCACGTGGCGGAAATCGGGGTTGTTGAACTGCTGTCCGGTGATTTGTCCGGATTTATCAAAGTCAGGGGAGAAGTGGAGGAATTCAAGGTGCCATCGGGATTTTGGGAGTTGATAACGGCCGGCCCGGCAATGGTAAAGGTGCTTAATGCCGTGGTTTTGCTGCGCACCGTTATTAAGTTACCGTCCAAGCCCTGAACATAAGCCGAGTTGGTATAATTCCCAGCCGGAGCGTTCGGGGAAATTGCCAGGGAATATTTAACGTAAGCCTCCTGGCGGGTAGCCATATCCGGAACGCTAAAATTTTTCGAACTGATGGTACTGCCGTCCGGCCCGGTCATGGTATCGTAAACGACCAGGTTACTTAAGGAATTATTGCCGTCGTTGTCAACGGTAATGACAAAATTAATCGTCATGCCCGGATTGACCGGTCCGGTAGCGGAATTAGTCTTATAAATATTCAGGACATCCGGGTAGACCCCAATTTGGCCGGAAGAACTATTGGATACAAATCCCCCGCCCCCGCCGCCACCACCACCACCGCCGCCACCACCACCAGACGGAGCGGAGCTGTTGTTTGAATTGGTTTGGGTGTTTTGCGTACCCGAGTCTGACGAATTATTTGTAGTAACGGAAACAGGCGTGCCGGTTGCCGGCAAGACGCTTAAATTATTCTGGTTGTTGGTCAAATTAATTTCCGGGCCGTTTCCAAAAATGTTGGCAAAAAAATTGTCGGCCGGATCGTTGGTCTGATCCCCCAGGCTTTGCAGCTGGAATACCGCGTTGCCATTTTGGTTCGGTTCCAGCCCGCCCAAATCGACTCGAATATCACCCGGGGCGATAGTTTGGTATGTTGAAGTCGCTTGTACCGCCCCGTTATTCGGGTCGGTAGAGGAAGCCTGAACATTTGCCAGCGTAAACAGCGTCGGGTCAAACTTCCACTCCAATTGGGTATCGGCCATGGAACCGTTACCCTGGTTGGCAAACGCGGCGTTAACCGTTAACGGAGCGCCAGCGCCGCCCGCAATCTGGTTTTGAACGGAGCTCTGGCTAACGGACAAATCGGGATAACCGAACACTATATTGCCCTGCCAATTTCCAAAAATATTCACCAGGCCAACATATAAATCGGAATTTATAAG
Source organism: Candidatus Doudnabacteria bacterium (assembly GCA_031291995.1). GTDB lineage: Bacteria > Patescibacteriota > Doudnabacteria > UBA920 > UBA920 > PALSA-1336. Next base: position 74,046 of record JARLHZ010000039.1, on the reverse strand, counting down.
GTTGGCGTTGGCAAAATTTAAAATATTGGCCAGCGCCGTGGCATTGCCGGTGGTAATGGCGGTATGATTGCTGTCCCCGCCGGCGGCGATGGCGTTTTGGCCGGTGGTAGCATCCACGGTCACATTGTTATTTATTGTCGCCTGGTTGCTGTTATCCATTTGTACGGTAGCGGTACTGTCCAGCGTGCTGGTACCGGTGGGCTGGAGCGAACTGTTGTCCTGGGCCGTGGTGGTGGTCGCGTTAGGCTCGGATAACTGCGCCAATAATTGGCTGGGAATTCCCGCGGATGGCGGATTTGAAGCGGAAACAAAAGTAAAGCCGGTGGGATTATAATTGGCCTGCACGTTACTGGGCAATGAATATACTTTTCCCGACCACTGCCCTAAAATATTAATCAAGCCTAAAAACCAGGAACTGTTATACGCGGTCAGGTTGCTTAAGTTGGTGACGGCGGAAGTCGCGGTACTGGTTCCGGTGCTGACCTGGGCGTCATTAATATCCCCGGAGTTCCCCTTAATGTCGGAAATCCCCTGAACCGTATTATTTCCGGTATCGGTCTGAACCGAAACATTATTGGTAATTTTGGATGAATTGCTGTTGTTGACGTCTAATATAACTTTTTGCACCTGGGAAATGTCGCTGTTGCTGTTGGCACCCACGGACATGGCATCGGTAAAATATAATTCCGAAGGCATAACCAAATCGCCGGTCCAGTTGCCGAACACGTTAAAGGTTACAATCGTCCAGGTGGAATTTACGGCATTGGCATTGACAATGTTAAGAATGTTGACCACCGCGTTAACGTTACCGGTAGTTATGGAACTGTGGTTTACGTCGCCGCTCGCGGCAATCGCGTTGCCGCCGCTGTTGCCCGAGGCGGCGATGTTATTGCTCACGTTAGCCGAATTCTGGTTTGTCAGCTTAAAAGTGGTAATGCTCTGGCAGCTCACTCCTCCGCTGCTGCAAATCGGATTAACCAAATCCTGGGTGCGCTGACCCGGCGAAAGCTCCTGCTGGTTTAAATACAAGTCAGCGGCCAGGTTGTTAAAACTGTCATTCATCTGCACAATCTGGGAATTCACCAAATTAATGTTCGCGACTGTCAAAACATTGGCGTAAACGTTAACGTCTCCGGTGGTGGTGGTCGCGTAATTTATATCGCCGTTATTGGACACGGTATCGTTTAAACCGCTGTTGGCCGTGGTGGTTGCCGTGGTGGTGGCGTCCAAATTATTGGAATTTAAAAGATCCAAAGTGGTGGTCGAATCCAAAGTGGTGGTCGCCGCGTTGGGATCGGACAGAGCGGAGCTGTCGGTGGTGGTCGCGGTCTGGCCGCAGGGCTGGTTGGAGCCGGACGCAGTTTGGGAGTCCGGCGTGGTGGTGCTGGTTGTGTCCGGAGTGGAAGTTGAAGCGCCGGTATCCGTGCAGGGCGCAATCGTGCCGCCCGGAGTCGTGGTAGAAGTTGAGTCCGGGGTGGTGGTAGCGGAGGTATCCGGCGTGGTGGTGGATGTATCGGGAGTGGAGGTAGCATTTTGCAGGCTCGGGTCCGTGGAGCTGGCCGCGGTTCCCGCGTCTGCCGGGGTGGTGGTGGAATTCACCGGCGCGATTTGGTCCGGCGTGCTGGTCGTGACCGTGTATATTACCTGGGTGACGGGCGTGGTTGAGGCGTCCGGACTGCCGCCGGTCACCTGCTGCTGGGCAGGATTTTGGTTATTGTTAGCGTCAGTAATAGTAGTGGTCGTGGGGCTATCGGCCAAAACCGCTAATGGCTGGATAACCAAGACAGTTAAAACCACAATCGCGAAAACCCGCAACATGCCGATACCAAAACATGATGACCTCTTATTGGCTGAAGTTTTTTTAAATAAATTAAACATAAAATTATTATTTTAAGATTACTAGATTAACGGCCTTGGTTTTAATCCCGAAAAAACCGCGGGTTAAACCTAAAACCGCTTTTAGCCGCCATAAGTTGCGGATAAAAGTAGTCTTGAGTTTAGTTGGAAAAATGCTGTCCGCGGCGGACACTACGGTATATCGTAATGTCCGCCGCGTTTTTTTAACCGGCTCGCCAAAAACGTTTCGGCAAAATCGGTTAAAACTAGTTGCGGGTCACGACGGAAACTATCGGATTGAACATATTAACAACCGATGTGGCTCCCATGGCTGTGCCGGACGCGTTGCTGGCGCCGTTAAGGTCGCCGGTCCAGCTGGTAACCGCGTTCAGACCGGTGCCGGAAATGGCCGACTGGCCATTTGAGACTTCGGCTAAGTTGCCGTTGGTAACGGTCGCGCCGTCCTTGGTGACAACGGTGCTGGTTACTTTGCTGTTGCTGCCGTTGGACGAATCGCTGGGCGATGCCGGAGTGGCTTCGCTGCTGTTCGTGGTCACGGTGCTCTGAATGCCGTTGCCGCTGTTATTGACGGCGGCGGTGGCAGTGGCGTTACCGCTGGTGTTGCTGCCGCCGTTAACGTCGCCGGTGTGGGTGGCAATCACGTTGCCGCCGGTAAAGGCAGCGGAGCTCTGCATATTTTCAATGGACAGTTCATTGGTGTTGGTGACGGTGGTGCCGGTGATGGTAATGACCTTTGTCTTTACCGGGCTGTGGCTGCCGGTGCTGGAAGAAGCAAACGCTGTTCCGGCAAAGGTCAGGACCATAGCGGCGGCGCCTAAAGATGCTATAACTTTTTTCATAAATTTATTTCCTTATCTAACTTTAATTATTTTTTCTGTTGTGTTCGACCTTTATATTACACGGCTCTGTTTAAAAAATAAGAGCCCACCTTGCTTAGCTTCGATAAATATCGAAACTGTTCAAGGTGGGCGCTCATAGTCCCGCGGCTCACTTAGTCCGCACTAAATTTTAATCTTTTTTAACCCGGGGGCTTGTCCCCCTGGGGGTAAATATAACCGACAACTTTAAAGCCGTCCTGGTCGGAGCCGGCGTTGCGCGAAGACGATGGCATCGGGGTTTCAAAACCCGAATCGTCGTGAGCCGCCGCGGCATACTCCGGCTGTTGCTGATAGCCGCCGGGTTGCTCCGGAATTTTGAGTTTGGCGGAAACCTGCTGCTGAACGCTCAGGGTCAAAACCGCCTGGCACCACGGACACTTAATGGTAAATTGCGCGCAGCCCCAAAATTGTCCGGCGTTTAATACCGGCTTGTGGCACTTGGGGCAATGTGTCATTTTATTTTCGAACATATGGCGAAGCTCAAGGGCTTTCTGTCCGGAAAAAGAACTATAGTTTCAAAATTCCCGGTCAGTTTTAATATTTACTTAACCATTAAACCCTGCGAATGGAAGCGTGATTAAAACTCAACGTATAGCAATTGTAAAAGGAAACCAAAAAAAATGCAAATTTTAAGACCGGGAGATAACCCGCGATTCATTGGGAATTTAACCATTTAAGTTTCTTTCTGTGGACAACCTGTAGACAATCTCTCCGAATAATACCCGATGACAATGAATATTTAATGCTACGTCGAATGATAGCAATCTATAATTTACCGTAAGTTTCCTGTTGTACCGATTCTCCCGAAGGCAGCGACACGGCCTATAAAAATAATTGCTGGGCCGTTTTAAAACCTTCGCCCGAAATTTTTAATACTCTGGCTATTTGCGCCACTGTACCAGGAGTAACGTTCAGCCGAAGCTGGATGTTTCGGTAAGTTTGTCCCGAAAGCAGACTGACCGCGATTTCCAAACGCTTGGCCAGCATGACCGCTTCGCTTTCGGTCAGCAAATCCCCGTACAAACTCATGGCCGCCCGGGGCGGCAATTTTGTCAAAACTTTAAATAAATTCGCCACGCACTTTTTTGTTTGGATTTTGGTCCCCTCGTCAAAATATGCTTGTGACATAGGTAAAATCCTTTCACGAATAATATACACCCCCGGGGATTTTTTGCAAGTAAGGGAACTGCTGACTGAAAAATTCTTCCACGTCGCGGCTTGGACATAATAAAAGTATATTATTCCAACTTTAACTATCATTCAGAGTGTCTCGCCTTATGACCTGTGCGCTCTGTCACAACTTTTTTATGTCCGGTTGTAATGGTTAGTTAGGCAGTCTTGCCAAAACCCGATGTTATTGGTAAAATGTACACTTGGCAGGAGGAATATTGAAGCCTGCTTTTTTGGTTTCGTTTGAACTTTAAGCGGAGCCTAAACCGAAGAGTTGTTTACAAAAAATCGAGAGGCAGAATGAAAACGTTTGTATGTTTCCTGATGTTCGCCGGCCTTTCTCAGGCTGGAACCATATTCAATCAAGGGTTCGAATCCAATACCAGCGGTTGGACGCCGTCAAATGGCGGGTCTCCCGTTGGGACAATCACCCGCGTCGCCTCCGGAACGGGTGGAATCACTGCTGCCAGCGGTGGATTCTACGCGCAAATCACCAACTCCCCTAACGATTACATGAGCGGGTATGGCGATTACGGATTTTCCTATTTTGGCGCCGGCGGCGACCCGACTGTTTACCCCGGCAGTGCGTTTAGCGAGTCAATCAGCGTCTATATTGATCCCAGCAGCGCCGGAACCAACTATTGGATTGACTTCACACCCGGAACCTCTATTCCGGACGGCGTCGGTTGCGGCAACAGCGCCTGTGGCGACGAGCACAATTTCCGCCTGGCGTATGATGGAAGTTCGGTAAGCGTCGCGGTTGACGGGGGCGGCACAATGTCCGTGCTCAACAATCCGGGATGGTATACCTTCCAGGCGACTTTCGCCAAAGGAAGCCATCCAGGTGACCTGGTTCAGACCAACATGAATATCCTGTCTGGAACAAATCTGATTGGCACCGCTGCGGTACTGGGCAACTCCGACGGAGAAACCCTGACCAGCGCAAACCTTAGCGGCACGGGATTTGTGTGGTTCGCGGTCGCCCAGAACGGCGCACCGACGCTCAACATTGATAATCTCAATGCGAGCACACTCGGGTCAACCCCGGAGCCGGCAACCTGGGGACTCGGCGGCACGGCGCTGCTCTTACTCGGCATCGCCAAAAAGAAAGCGCTTAAAGCAGGCATTTAAACAAAAGCCAGGACGACCACGAGAGACGTCCTGGCTTTACTTATTTTGATAAATTTAATTGAGATTTGGTCCGGCGGTGTATCCGGCAAGGTCGGCCGAAACCGCGTTCTTCACATCGTAACCCCGGCTTACCATTGCGGCAGAGTCGGCAAACGGCAATTTTTGGCCGTCGGAAATTATGTAAGTTATGACACCGTCTGAAACAAGGGTACCGTCACGCAGTTTAACGGTTGGTCCTACAGGCAATGCCATGTCGGCGGAGTTGGCAGGTACCACGCGGTCAAAAGTAAAACCGTAGGTATTAAACACCGTTAGCGATTCAAAGCCGCTTCTTTGGCCGTCTAAAACCCACCAGACCGTTCCCGTTCCATCCAAAACCAAAGCGCCTTCCGGATGGGCCGCGGTGGACGAAGCCACCGGATCCCCTGCCGGGTAGTCGCTCAGGTTTATTTTAAACATTCCGCGGACTAAGGATGAGACTTTGGTATATCCCAAGTCGGCAAAAACCTGCATAGAAACAAATCCCCGCTTGCTGTACTGTTGGCCCACCATATAAATGGTACGGTTGTCGGAAGTGTCCAGAGCCAGCGTGCCGGTCATAGCCTTCATAATATCGCCCGCGGGCAATAATTTATCGGCCTCGTTAATTGGTACCGTTTGGCTGAACTTATATCCGTAAGAAGCAAACTCCTGCGGATCGCGGAAACCATGGATTTGCCCGCCGGCAATTAAGGACACCGTCTTACCATCTATTACCAAGGTACCGTTGGGGTGAGCTGTACTAATGCTTTCCCCCAAGACCTGCCCTTTAATAAAAGACGTCTCAACATTTTTGTTACCGTTTAAAACCAGGGCGCACGTTTTTGTTGAACCGGTACAGTCACCTGTCCAGCCGCCAAAACTTGAACCGGATTCCGAGGCGGCTGTTAAAGTTACAGAAGTCCCCGCAATAAAAGCGCAGGAACCGCTGCACAAAGAACCATTTGCGGTTACATTGCCTGTTCCGTCGCCGCTTTTGGCTATAATTACACTGTAATAAGCCCCTCCCCCGCCGCCGCCGCCAGATGTTGCAAGTGACTGAGACGAGTTGATTGTATAACCGTAAGAAGCCACGGTCGATGATACGCTACCCGGATAACAGGATATAGCCTGAATAGTCACTGATGCTGTTACAGATATAGCACCGTTATATGGTAAGCCGGCTGAACATGTCGGCGCGCTGTTGTCGGTAGTGTAGTAGATGCTCGTAGATCCGTCCGCGGTCAAAGTGACAGTCTGAGTTCCTTTATAAGTACCGGCCGCGGGATTTGCCGTAGGCGGGGAAATAACAACACCGTTAACCGTGGTCCCGACAGTACTATTGAGCCCGGTAGATAAATTTCCCGTCACCTCGTCAGCCAATACCGCCTTAATTCCCATTCCCAAAAACAGGAACGCCGTCGCAAGCAATAATTTTATTCTGAAAATTTTCATAATCGTTCGGGGGTTAATAATTATTGGACTGTCAAAGTCACGGTAACCGGACTTCCGTTAACATTGCCCGAGAAGGTGTAAGTGCCAGCGGGGTAATTGTCGTCAATAACAACAGGAGCGTTATTGATTTTTCCCGAACTTATTCCGTATGTGAATCCGTCAGCCAGACTGTAACCACCTTTACCATCAGAGACAAAGAAAAAGAACGGTGCGCTACGGGAAATTTCTGCATCAATTTGGGCTAACATTGAAGGATCCCAGCCTGTCTTACCGGCAAAGTATCCTGTTAAATCAGCCGTACTTTGCACAAGGACAAATGCATCTGATTCCGCAGGCAAAAAACCATTTGTTGTTTGTACTTCGGAAACATTCAATGTGTGGCAATCGGAGCTGCCGCTATTCAGACCATCACAAGAACCGGAATTGGTAACTGTCAGCGTAGCTCCTCCAAGCGGACCAATAACTACACCGTTGCTGGTGATACTGGTGGAAGTCAGCAAATTTGCCGTAACATTGTATACCACTGTGAAAGTTTTGGTGACGTTTTGTGCCGCATTGTAGTTATTGTCGCCGGCCTGCGTTGCCGTTACCGGACATTGGCCCGAACCCTGAATATCAACCGTGCCATTTACTTCAACCGAACAAATGCCTGGCGCGCCTCCGGTAAAGGTTACGGTAAGTCCGGATGTTGAACTTGCGGTTACACTAAAGGAGTTTCCCGTCACTGGTCCGTTCGGATATGTCACAAACGAAACCGACTGGTTGGCTTTAGTAATAACCCCTGTTGTGTCGCTTATAAAGTTGTAATCGTAATTGTGTCCGCTGTTGCCATCACTCACACTGCCGCTCGCCAGTAAAGTTTTTGCAATACCGACGTTTGCGTTGTCATAGGTTTCTATAAAATTGGCGGTATCTCCCGGCGCGACGTTCGGAGAAACTGTTGGGACTGCGGACGCATTCGTTGTTCCGTCGTAAATTTTGATGTTTGGCTGGGCTGTGACAGTAATGGCTAACTGGCTAATAGCTGCGCTTACTGTTGCCGTTGGATTAATTGAGTAATTGCTGGCGTTCTCACCGGACAATACCAAACTGGCGGTAACCAAATCATTACCGGCATTTTTGGTATTAAAATTCGCATTAGAAACATCACAATTTACTTTATCGCCATTAATAACGCCGCCATCAGTTACTGAACAAACGGTTCCATTGGCGGTCAAGGTTCCGTCATATACCTTGCCTGGCATGGAAATTGTCCCTAGAAGTACTTTTGGATTCACTGTCAGATTTCCGTTTTTATACGTTATTGTATAATTGCTTAATCCCGTACCGACTGCATTGCTTGCGGCAATCGTATATGGTGATCCTAAAACTGGTGCTGTGGCATCCATACCGGCGCTTGTTAAAGTTACGGATGTAACGTCGTCACTTCCGAACAAAGCGCTGTGAGTGAATTCACTCCCACCAAATGTTGCCAGAACGCCATAAACCTTAGATGTACTATTTGCCGTAATGGTTAAAGTAGCCGGGGTAATATTAGCAGTTGTGGCTGCAGAAGTATTAGTAAAATTGTAGTTTCCGGCATCGGTGCCGCTAATAGAAATGCCTGATACGCTAACCGTTTTACCATCACCTACGCCAGAATCACTGAAAACTGCGCCGGTATAAATATCGGTAAAGACATCCCCTGAGATTCTATTGTCGGTAAGAGTAACCGTGGCGGCCATTGTACCGTCATAAGGTTTGTCCACACCTGTAGCACTTACTGTTAAGTCTTTGGCTTTAATTACGCCGTTTGTATTGTTAACAAATGTCACCGCATAATTATTACCACCATTTTTATCATTCACCGTACCAGCGGGAATTAAAGTCTTTGTAGTTCCGACATTCCTATCAGCAAAAGATTGGGTAAAATTCGCAACGTCTCCATCAACAAGCGACCCTGTTATCGTCGGCACGACTGTTGCCGCCGAGGCTGCGGTTGTACCATCGTAAACTTTGGTATCGGTTACGGCAGTTACCGTAATCGGCAACGCGGTTATGTTGGCTGCCGTTGTTACCGGAGAAGTAACGGTATAATTTCCACTATCGCCGACCAGATCCACGCTAGCACTGACAATTATGCCGGTGCCGGCATTTCCGTTAATAAATGTCCCGCCGGAAGCGGCGCAGGTTACCCCGTCCCCGTTTACCAGGCTGTTGAGAGAACAATTGCTGATGCTTGCTGTATTGTTGCCATCGTATGGCTTATCGTCTGCGGTGATGGTGGCTGTCAAATTTTTCTTGGTTACAGTCAGGTTGCCTTTTGTGTAATTAATGGTGTAATTATTTAATCCGATCCCTTGCGCGTTGCTTGGCACAATGTCATAAGGCGACCCCGTAACTTGAGCCGTTGTGGCCGCGCCGGCGCTTATTAATGTGACCGCCGTAACGCCGTCTCCGTTTACCAATCCACTTGTTGTAAATTCAGTCCCCAAGAATGTCTTAATGTCGCCATAGATCTTGTCGGCATCGTTTGCAGTAATGGCCAGAGTGGCAGGATTTATAGAGGCAGTCGTATTAGCTGTCGTATTAAAAGTATAATCACCAACGGTCGCTCCCGAAAGAGTTATTCCTGTAACAGTGACTACCTTATTGCTGCCAACATCCTTAGTGTCAAAAACAGCAGTGCCGGATGCTGTTAATACATCGTTACCAACCGAACCGGTAACATTTAGCTTAGCTGTCGCCGAAGTGGTGCCATCATAAACTTTGTCGTGGCCGACAGCTGAAACTGTCGCTGACGCTGGGGTAATTGAACCGGTCGCATTATCAAAGGTTACAATATAGTTCTTTCCACTATTGCCATCAATTATGGTTCCTGAAGGAGTTATGGTTATATTACTCCCTACGTCTTTACCGCCAAATGTCTGCGTCCAAGTCGCGGTGTCCTCATTAATAAGCGCTCCGGATGTTATAGAAGCCAGCCCAGCGGAGTCCGTCGTCCCGTCGTAAGCTTTGGTGGCGATAACGGCTGTAACAGTCAGAGGCACCGGATTAATTATCAAACTGCCGCTCGCTGATCCGGTATAGTTCGGATCCGCGATAGTTGCCACAACAGCATATGTACCGGCATTAATCGGCAAGTCGGCAGAACCGTTATATGTGACAGTTACGGGCAAACCGGGTGGATTGGTCGTAACCCTTACTACTTTGCCTGTCTTGTCATAAGTTTGGTTCAAGTCACTTTCGTTTAAAGTAACCGAAGCTGAAGCTTGGGTAATAACAAAAGTCGAGGGGATAAAATTAAAATTATAATCCACGCTCAAAGAGAGTGTACCTTGTGTTATCGGATATACCCCGACAATTTCACCTGAGATCCTCGTTAACGCGCCGGTAAAGGTATCACTGCCAAACAAAGGCGGGAGGACCGTGTAAGTCAATGTGGGGTCTGTCGCTGTTAATCCGTCGTAGACTTTAGTTTTGGGATCCGCTGTGACCGATACCGAGGCGGGGCTGACAACCAAAGTGGCCAGTGAAGAACCTGTATAACCGGGGTCAGTAACGGTTGCCAAAACCGCATAACTGCCTACATGAGTTGGCGGCGTTAATGATCCGTTATAAGTAATACTTGTAGCAAGGCCGAACGGATTGGTCGTTGCACTGACAATTTTTGCCGTGGAGTCGTAAGTTTGCGCCAAGCTATTTGTATCTATAACAACCGTGGCTGGAGCCGTAGTGTTTATACCGTAGCTAGTGGAATAAGATCCGCCGGCTGAGCCTGTCGGGATACGGGCTTCCACTGTAATTTGGATCTGTCTCCCACCCAAATTTACATTCAGATCTGTACCTCCATTCAAATACATAAGATCGCTATACACACCGGCGCCGCTAATGGAAATAGCACTGGTTGAAGCGAAGGCATTTGTAGATTGTTCTGAATAAAAACGAATATTGCCGGCGGCAGGAATGGTATTTGCGCCATTTACCCAATCGGCAAACTTCATTTTTAAAATCGTCTGGCTGTCCGGAACAGTGACATCAAAAACCCATCTCCATCCGTCCTGATAACTCCCGTCCGCGGTTGCGTAAGTTTGCACCGCGGTAATTTGCGTTACACCCAGCACCGCATCAACCGGAATTGCGGCAATTGCCCGAGAAACCGGGACAAACAAACTTCCCGCCGCCAGGACGGCGGAGAGGGCGAGGGAAAAGAAGAGACTGGCCTTCATTGATTTAATTTTTTTTCTCATATATTTTTTCTTGCGTAATTTCTTACGCGTTAATTAAATTGTTAATAAATAAAAAAACCCAAAAAAGACGCTGGGTCTCTTTTGGGGCCTCACGTGCACTATAGTAATGGCGAAATATTTTCCCGGGATTATTTACCGGGACAATCAAAAGTAAAAAGCCATCCCCTCACACGCACCAAGATGACTTTTTTCTATTTTTTCTTTTCTTCATTCTAGTCCTATTGCGTCCTTTGTCAAGCAATTTTTCCCATATTTTCAAATAATTTTTTTACAATTCCCAAAAACAGGCCATAAATGCGAAAAAAGAGCTGTTTTACGAGCCCAATTTACCTTTTTTTGAATTGGTAAACGTGCAAGTCACGGTCTCCCCCGGCGCCAGGCGGATAATGGCGCTGCGGTTGTTGGCTTGGCTGTTTCCGCCCGGATCGCTGCAGGTCAAACCAGTCAAACTCCAGCCTTTTTGGTCGGCCGGTTCGGTAACGGTATAAACGCCGGGTGTTAGTCCGGAAAAGGTCTTGCTGCCCAGGCCGGAGGCGGTCGTAATATTAAACTGACCCAAATTGCCGGTAAATCCAAAACTGCCGTTGCCCCCGTCAGTTTTTTTTCGGATAATAATTTTTCCGGTATTTTGCTCGTTTACAAAAGTACAAATTACCGTTTCGCCGGAATCCAGCTGTATTTTCGCGGAACTGGCTGACACCATGGAATTGTTGGCCGGATCTTTGCAGGTCAATGAAGACAGGCTCCAATTTGTACTTGAGCTTTCCGAAACGGTATAACTGCCGGACTGGAGATTGGCAAAAATTTGGTTGCCGCTGCCGTTACTGCCGCCGGTTGTCACCGAGGAATTAATGGAATTTCCGTAAGTGGTCACCGAGCTGTTGCTGGTGGCGCTGCCGCTGGTATTTTTGCCGCCGTTGACGTCGCCGGAATTGGTGCCAATAACATTGCCGCCGCTGCCAGCGCCGGTATTTTGCACGTTTATGATTGTTGAGCTGTTGTAGTTGGTGACGGTGGTATTAGTAATGCATTTGGTTTTATCATCAATGCCGCTGTTACTCCCCGTGGTATGGTCATCGGATGCCGGGCAGGGAGGTTGGCTGCAGGGGTCGGTTTGCTGGCCATTTGAACTGACTCCGTTATTTTTAGCCGGCAAAGAAGTCTGGATGGAAAATTTTCCCAAATCGCCGGTAAAGTTAAAAGTACCGGTGCCGCCCACGCTGTTTTTGCAAATTATAATCGTTCCCGGATCGGTAGTTGTGGTAATGGTAATTTTACAGCCGAAATTTCCGCCCTGGACAATTATGCCGCCGGCGTGGTCCTGCGACAGTTCGCCTTTTATGCCAGGAACGCTTAACTGGACCTGCCAATTGTCTACAGTGTCACCGGGACGTTTGAGCGTGGCTGCTCCCAAAGTGTCCGGTTCGGCCGGCGAATCTATACTGCTGATGTTTAAAAACGGACATAAATTTTGCAAACCGGGCAACGGCGTCAGGCCGGTTGTATATGTTGCGCCATTGCTCGACGTATCCAGCTGCACGGTGTAGGTTTCCGAAGGATCCTGCCCCGGAAAGACATTACCAAACGCAATGGCCGTGCGGCTGACCAGCAAAACCTGAACCGCGGCGTTGACCTGCAAGACCCGCTGCTGCCAAATACTGCCGCCGGCCACGAGCAAAATTGTAAGGGCGGTCAGGCCGATTTTTTTTAGCAATTGATGATGTTTGAACAAAGGTATCATTTGATTATATTCTCTGTCATCCCGACCGACGAGACAATTCCTTCTGTAGTGGAATTGTTGAGGAGCGGAGGGATCCCTTAACATTAAACTTATTATCAGAGTTAAGGGATTCCTCGGCTCCCCTTCGGCTCGCCGCCGATGGCGGCTCCCTCAGGGTCGCTCGGAATGATACTGGTTTGTTAACTGCCTGAAGATGAATCCGCGGTGGCTGGTGTCGGATCGGCAGGCGGAGGAGGCGGAGGCGAGCCATCGCCGCCGGAGGAGGTGGGGGCGGGGGTAACCGCGGGCTGTTGGTTTTGCTGCGGCGGGGTTATGGCATCGGGCTGTTTGGAGGAGTCGGAATTGTCAACCGGCGGATTGGCCGGTGCGCTTTGATCCGATGAAGGCGGCGGAGAAACAGGCGGCGGAGAAACAGGCGGCGTGGAAACACCGGAAGAATTATCAGCCGGAGCCTGATCTATATTATTGCCGGGTACCGTTGTCCCTGGTGTTGGCGTCGGAGTGGTAATTGTAGATAAATCGGGAGAAGTAGTTGAAACAGTCGTGGTTGTGGAATTATCCGGCGGCGGGATTTGTGCGGATGCGTCCGTGGAAGTGGAAATGGTAGTATCGGACGCACCGTCAGCTTCGGGCGTCGAGGTGGCATCAGTTGAAGTTGCCGTGACGCTGCTGCCGCCAGCACTAATATCCGTGGAAGTTGCGGTGTCCGGAGTTGAAGTCGCGCCGGTATCGCTGATAATCGTTGAGGTTGAATCGGGCGTTGAGGTGGCGTCTGCCAGGCTGTCCGGCGTGGTGGTGGAAACATTAGCCGGAATTAAACAGTCCGCCGTATTGGGCGCGCCGGGCGTGGGGCATGGGTCGACCCAGTTGCTGCTGCCGTTCGGAATGCGGGCTATGGAATTACCAACCGGCACGGACCCGCCCAGGTCATAGGCATGGCTGTCTATTAGTCCCGCGCCCAAATACAAATGGCCGTCATACAAAGATGCCGCATTAACCTGCGAGTCCAAATCAAAATTGGGATTGCCGTCGCGGTACACCACCAAAAAGTCGCCCGGATCCATAATAGTTGTCCCCGGCGCCAACGTGTTATTGGTGTTGTCGGTCGTAATAACCAATTCGTGATAAGTATTGTAATCAACAAAACTGTAATTGATGCTCAATGAATTCAAACTTAGCGCCTTGGTCGCATCGTTTCGGCTAAAAGCGGCCTGCCATTTAATAAAGCGCGACTGGGGCAGGGAGGCCAGGGACAAGGAGATGGAGGTTGAGGAAGCAGTGGCGCACGAATTCAAGCCCAAGCTGACGTAAGGCGTAAAATTAACGCCGTCGTCGGACGTAGCCGCGGACAGGCAAACCAAAGCGGCCGGATCGGTAATGGTATTGGCCATAGTAACATTGCCCCAGGAAGCTTTTTTATTGGTGCCGATGTCAAAAACTTTTTCAAATGTCCCGCTCAAAGAACCGGCAGTCAATAACACACTGCCTCCGCTTACGGTTGTACTGCCCTCTATGGGCGGAGGCACGGAATTAAAATCGCTGTTGGTGGTCCAGGTTTGGCTGGCTGGAGTGGTTGTGGGAACAAAATCGTCATACAGCACGAAGCCGTCGGTATCTATGGTGGAGGTGCCGTTGTTGTAGAGTTCCACCCACTCGCCGCCGTTGCCGGTATTATGCCCGCCCGATACGCCCTGGTTGCCCGCCGCGGTTCCGGTCGGATTTGGCAGGAATTCATTAATGACCAGATTTTGCACCGGCTGGCCGAAGGAATAAATTTTGGTGTTTACGTAACTGCTGTGAGCAGTACCGGTTATCCCATCGCAGGCAATGGCTTTTATTACGGTATCGGCATTTATGCTTAATTGCTGGGGCAGGGTTTTGTCTCCCCCGCCGCCGTTTGGCCCGGTCTGGCCGCAAACGGGATTGGGCACTGTGCCCGGGTCAATGGTGCCGGTGCCGAAAGTATAATAAATATCCGACGCGTCTATGTAACCATCACTCATTACCACATTAATATTTCCGGACAAATTAGTGCCGCCGTTATGGTCGTCCCAGGCCACGGAACTCCCGGGCGGCGTTAATGTTGGCGGGGTAATTTCTTTTAACTGGGCGGTAACGTTTACCACATGCGCTTCAAAAGCCGACATGGCCGGGATGCTCACAATTAGGCATAACACAGTCAAGGCGGCCAGCTTAAAAGCCGTAAATGTTTTTGGCAAAAGTTTAATCCGCGATTTCTGCCGGATAATCAGACTGCTAATAAACGGCTGGGTCGTAACTAATGGCTTAGTTTCCGGTTTTACCGTGTCAATTTCCGGAATTAATTCGGGGGTTTTCGCGACGCTTGATAATTTTTTTGGTATAAGGGATTCCCCGGCCGCGCTCGGAATGACACCAGTAATTTTTACTATTTTCTTTTTATCTCTATCTGAGTTTAAAAATGAAGCCCTGATGTCTTCCATGGCCACAAATTTTTTGGCCTTAGATTTAGGTTTCGGCACGGCTAAAACCAACCGTCCGATTTTCGGCTCCCCGATATCCAATCCTTTTTTAATTTTCGGGTGTTTTTGGTTCATTATAAAGTGGATTTGCTAAAGACCCGGCGCTAAATGTCAAATGTCAAATTTCAAATCAATGCCAAAGTTTTGAATTTAAAAATTTGGAATTGGATTTTGACTTGAAATTTAAAATTTTTAATTTGTAATTTTAACTCCTCCCCTTCTCCAATTCCTGCACCGTCGGACCCAAACTCCGGGCCACAATTCCCAAATATGGAATCCTGAACGGATGGCTGCCAAAAACATAGACAATCCGTCCCACCACCTGGCTCGGGCTGACCGGCGCGTCTTCCACGTCGTTGGCATCTCCCTGGGTAATTAATTTTCCGTCCTGCAAGCGAATTAGCCGGTGAATAACATAGCCCTTGCCGCTTTGGTAAACAATAATCTGGCCAATTTGCGCCTGGTCCGCGGTTATGCCTTTCATTAATATCAAATCGTTAACTTTTAGAACCGGCCACATGGAACCGGAGGTAATGGTGGCCAGCGGGTACTGGGTATGCAGGGTTCGCGATAAAATTTTTGGGGTGTAGTAAACCGCGGCCGCGACAAAAGCGATATACAAAGCAACTTTTGCAATGCCAATAAACACCCGCATAGCCACCGGCCTTGGCGTTACTTTCGGCTCCATATACATTATTTTAGATTCAATTGTGGGCATAAGTTGCTGAATATCAAATATCAAATTACAAATCAAGTCAAAGTTTTAATTTTAAAATTTGATTTTGATTTGATATTTAAAATTTTTAATTTGTCATTACTTTTACCATATCTTCGGTATCTGGAATATCAATACTTCTCCCCGATAATATTTATAAGCGGCCGAGTTCGGGATGTAGGCGGTAAATTGCAGTTGCTCAGTAGTGTGGGGCTTTAGGGTAAAATAATTTTTATCTACGGTAAGCAGGTCCGCCACAGCGCCCGTTTTTAGGACAATTATATAACTGCCGGTATTGCCTTTGCTGACCAAATTTACGGTGCGCACGGCGCTTTTGTCCCGTGGCAAATCGCCAAAGTCCAAAGCATTACCGGTGGGGTTTACGCCAATGCGGTCCTGGTCTATTACCTGGACCAAAGCCGGATATTTGGCGGCGTTAAGATATTGGACAAGCGCGATAATGGCAATTATTAAAATTATTATCCAGGCAATAATTTTGCCCACGGATCTCTTTTTTACCGGTTCCATAACCTGCATCTGAATACCCAGGCTTTGTTTGGGCTTTATATTCGGTTGAATCCCCGGCCTTAAATCCGGAGGCATCTTATTTATAAAATTCGGCATTGGCTCGGTCATACTTTTATATTTAATAGTCTTATAAAATCACTTTTGAAATTTTGGTTTGGTTTGAAATTTGATATTTTTAATTTGCAATTTATTTTCACAATTTATCCCTCACCCTCCCCCGCCTCCCCTCTCGGAGACGAAGGATTCGTGAAAGATTGACCCCGGTAAAACGGGCCGGTAAATGCCCACTTTACAGAGTCTTCTAATTGTGGAATTCATAAACCGTCGGCGTTCCGCCGGTAGCGATGCTAAAGAAATTGACATCGCCGGTATAGTTTGTCGGTCCCGGTTCGCCTACGCGAACGCCTAACCAAGGATCTGAAACCAAAACCTTTGCGGTTGGGAATGCGGTCTTAATATCATTCCATGTGCGGTACTGGTTGGTATTGTTATCGGGCCATTTGTTGCCATTGCTGGCAAAATGCGACCAGGTCCACAGTGCGTTGCCGCCGTTAATGGTATCGAAACTGTTCCATGCGTCTTGAGGCACAGTTACGCTATTGGTGCTTGGCACATAAACCAATCGACCCTGGAAAGTATTTGAATTGACTAAATCGACGTTAAAATTAAAGAACGGCGATTCGGTTGAGCTGGCCACTCCGCTATGCGAGTAAGCCCCAAAAGACATTTGCGTGATGGCGGAAAGCGAAGTACCGGAGAACTGATAGGTCGCAATATTTTTGCGGGAAAGCGGATTTGCGCCTAATGTAAACTCGACGCTTCCGGTCCCGTATGGCGGCGTTGCCGGTCCTGAGACAAAGGATCCGATTGTGTTGTCTATGGTGTTATTGTCATCATTATACATAAACCACTTTGTAGGATTTGCGATGGCGTCGACAGTGCTCGTCGCAAGATCCCCCGCGCCGACCATAACAATATTTTGGCTCGGAGCCGTGGATGTACCAATTCCGCTGACTTCGTACCACAGGTCGCAGCCCATGGGCAGACCCTGATATGTAGAGGAGGCCTGGTAATAAGCCGTGTTATAAGGCTGCGAAGTAGTTGTTACCGCCGGGTTAGCGCCGGTTACAAAGCTGTTCCAGTCCTGGGCGCATTCTCCGGAAAAACAGGGGGTGTGCAAGTCAATATCCCAAGTGGTGCTGGGGTTTGCCGCGGTCAAATGGCCGGTAGCTTCTGTCGCGACGCTAACCGCGTCGGTCCACGAAGCTAAATCGGTCGGGCCATGGAAAGACGGGACGCTGGTGTCGCCTTCTGTCGGGCTAGTCTTGGAAAGATACGGGCAAAGCAGAGGCATAGCTTGGTATCCAGTGGGGCAGACAAAAGTCCCGTCCGAGTTATCGGCAACTTCGGCGTATGGCGGCAAGTCTCCGGTTATCCCGGGGATTAACGCGCACTTTGGCTTTTGTTTGATTACATAGTCCACGCTGGTGGCCCGGGTATTGCTTTGGCTCAAAAATGAGCTGGAGAGGGCAAGCGTCACGGGGTTATGCAGAATTTCCTGCGGGAACACGTTGCCAAAAGTTATTGCCGATGTAGTAATATCCGTGGCATTACTTATAGTCGCGGTCACATTGACCACATGCGCTTCAAACGCGCTGAACGCCGCGGCGCCAGCGATAATCAACCCCAAAGTCCCAGTCGCCAATCCCGCGCGCATAAATAATTTTTTCATAATTTATTTTCCTTCCTGGGTGTCATCGCGAGTGCAGCCGAAGCGATCTTATCGAGGATAAAGATTGCTTCGGTCGGATGCACTCCCTCGCAATGGCACAGTTTGTTCGTTAATTTTTGCTTACCCTCCGTAGCTTTAGCGAAGGAGGGGTCAATTTTGTCTATTGTGGTTTATATCCTTTGGGGGAGGGCCTGCTCATTAAAATTAATTAACAAGCAGACCCTCCCCCGCCCTTTTTCGGTTCATCCCATAATGAACCGGGTAAAGAGCAGGGGGGAATTTAGTTGAAACTGCTTAATTAAAATTTATCAGTTTATAATTATGGTTGGCCAATTCCGCTGACTTCATACCATAAGTCGCAGCCCATTGGCACATTCTGGTCGGCCGGGTCTGCCTCGTAGTACTCCGGGGTAATGGAGGCGTTCTCGTTTACAGCCGGATTGGCCGTAGTTACAAAGCTGTCCCAGTCCTGGGCACATTCACCTTTAAAGCATGGCGTGTGCAAATCTATATCCCAGGTGGTGCTGGTGGCGCCGGTTGTGCTTAACTGTCCGCTGGCTTCCGTGGCCATGCTAACCGCGTCGGTCCAGGAAGCTAAATCGGTCGTTCCGTGAAAGGATGGCACGCTGGTGTCTCCCTGGGTCGGGCTGGTTTTAGATAAGTACGGGCAAAGCAGGGGCATTTCCGTATAGCCTGCGGGGCAGGTAAAGGTTACCGGACCGCCTTCTGCGCCGGGAACATCAACAACCTGGGCGAACTGAACCGCGTTAGCAGGATCGGTAGCCATACACTTCGGCTTCTGTTTAAGAACGTAGTCTACAATCGAAGCCCTGGTATTGGAAGCGCTCAAGAATGACGAGGACAAGGAAAGGGTTATGGGATTGTGCAGGATTTCCTGCGGGAATACATTGCCAAAAGTTATTTCCGAGGTGGAAATATCCGTGGCATTGCTGATGGTCGCGGTCACGTTGACCACATGCGCTTCAAAAGCGCTGAACGCCGCGGCGCCGGCAATAATCAGCCCCAAAGTCCCAGCCGCCAACCCCGCGCGCATAAATAATTTTTTCATAGGATTACTTAATTACTTTTATTTATTGGTTTCCGATTAAAGCGGAAACTATTTTGGTTTATTTCTAATGGGTTTCCGTTATAGTACACGAGATTGAATCACCAGGAGTCAAAGTTACATTACCTGGCAGAGATGCGGGACAACTTACGCCAAATGCTGATGTACCAGTGACTCCGGAATTTGTATAGCCTGATGTATGGTTATTGCCGGTAATAGTAATAGAGTGACTGGCATTAGAAGTCACCGATTGTGAACTATTCTGCGGAACGAAAGTCCCATCAATGAACATATTAAAGTCACTGGTTGTGGCTGTTCCAGTACCGGTTATATTGAGATTCAAACTGATTACCGGCGCAATATCGGTATTTGTTATGTCACATTCGACGTTATCTCCGGCGTGCAAAGTTACGGAATTAACACCATTACACGCCCCACTAAATGTGGCACTATAACCCCTTACCCCACCTTCGGAAATATTATAAGTTCCAGGGATGAAGTTCGTTACTGTATTATTTTGTACTTGGGTTGAACCTACAAAATAGGTAAAGCTTGAAATGGCTGCGGTGCCACCGTGAATATTATTCACCGTTTTAACGATCTTTAAACTTGCTATGGGAAACGTATTCGTAACAACACAAACCGCGGCTTGCTTAGTGGCCAAAGTTATTTGGCCGCTGGTGTTACAGTCACCACTAAAGGAAGTAACGTAGGGACCGGCATTGGCTTCTGAAACAGTATGCAGGCCGGTGGCTTCGGTTGTAGTTGCTCCTTGCGCCACACTGGAACCGTCGATTTGCATCTGGAAATCCGCTGGCGTGGAAGTACCTAAGCCATTGTTGTTTACAACTTTATAAACTGTAATAGTTCCCGTATTTTTACTATCGTTAAACGTACAAGTAACATTGCTGGCTGGAGCAATCTTGATGTTTGAGATGGTATTATCCGTTAATGAGGATGTACCATCATCACAAGTAGCCGTGCCCAGTGCCCAGCCGTCCGGTACAGTTTCCGATACGGTATAAGTGCCGGAACCAACTGTCATGGAACCCGTCGTGCCGGTACCGCCTACCGTAGTAATGCTTGGAGACGATGAGGAAGCACCCGTGACGGTAAAGTCAAACGTGCCGTTGCCACCGGTTGTATTTTTGACGATAGTCAAAGTTCCCGGTCGTGGGTCAAAGGTGTTGGTTAATGTACACGAGGCACTTCCGTTGGGGGGGACGGTGACTAGACCGGTTGAGCCGCAGTCGCCGCTAAAGGTGCCTACGTAATCGGGGTCGGAAGTTTCCGAGACCTGATGGGTAGTCGCGGTTGTGGTAGCGGTAACTCCGGATGTCACCGATGCGCCGTCAACAAACAGCGGAAAATCGGAAACTACTTTGGTTCCGCCGACAACCACTTTAGTAACGGTTAAAGTTCCGGTCCCGGTTTCCGTTGTTGTGCTAATGCCGTTAACTTCCACCCAAAGGTCACAGCCGAAGGTTTGGCCTTCTAAGCTGGGGTCGGGTTGGAAGTCGGCAGGAATTACGTTGTCCTGGGCGCACATTCCTTTAAAGCAGGGCGCGTGCAAATCTATGTCCCAGTTGTCGGTGGTATTGCCTCCTTTTACAAGGTGGCCGTTTACCTGGGTGGCTTCGGTTACGGTTTCCGTCCACAAAGTGGAGCTGGCCGTGCCATGGAACGCGTCTATGCCGGTGCAGGAGCCTTCGGTGCCCACCGGCAGGTCGGGATTACAATTTCCCGTTACCAAATGCTTGGACAAATACGGGCAGAGCAGGGGCATTTGGTGCGAGCCGGCCGGACAAACAAAAGTCACCCCTTGTTCGGTAACCTGCGGATGCACGCTCGGGTCGGTGTCGCTCACGCATTTCGGCTTTTGGCGAATCATGTACGAAACGTCGTCCACGCGCGACTCGTTCAAAAACGAAGTGCTCAAAGAGACGTTCAGCGGCTGGTGCGCGACTTCTTCGGGAAAAATTGCCCCAAAGCTTATACCGCTTGCCTCCTGCGGCACCGTTAAAGCGTTGTTGATGGACGCCGTCACATTGACTACGTGCGCCTCAAACGCGCTAAAGGCCGCGGCCCCGGCAATAATAATCGCCAAAGTTCCGCCCGCTATGCCAAGTCTGGTTAATAATTTTTTTATCATATATTACTTTCTCTAACATAAACCAAAAAGGTTTAGATTTATCCTGTGCGGTTTATGCTAATTTACTGATTTTTTGTCGTTGTAGGAACATCCGACCGGACCGCCGCAGTTTCGGCATAATTGGAAGCAATCTTATTAAATCTTCAATCGATAGATTGCTTCGTCTGGTGTCGTGCCTGAGGCAGATGCGCCTCCGGCGGACACTCCCTTGCCACAGTACCGTCCGGTACGTGTCTCGCAATGACAATGATGTTAAACCCGCTTTTAGCCTCCCTCCATAATCAAGGTTATTTGATTATTTCAATTCCGCCTTAAAATTGCGGAATTGGTTAGGGGACGTTTTTATACGCCCCCAATCAGGAGCAAGAACTTTTTCCGGCCCCTTGCTGGGGGCTTAGCGCGGATTTATGCCAAAAATTCGGGAAGAATTTTTGGCGGAATTACCGGCCAAAACTGAATCTTTATGACCGCTTTTTGCGTATAAATTAATGGAAAGCCTCGCTTTCCAATACAAAAGCAGCTAAAGAGTGAGTCCGTAAAATTTACTGTTTTGGCTCGCGCCCTGTTCTCAAAAACAGGGCTTTGTATTTTGTATTCCCTTTTTTGGCGAGGGGTCGACCTTTTATACAAAAACAAAAGCCCATAGCTAAATTGCTTTAGCTCTGGGCTTCTGTTTCCCTCTTATTGCGGTACTCCGGAATACAAAAACAGACTTTTTGTACCGCGCTTTTAAAGTGGCCTTTGTGCATCTTCGTACATCTTAGCGGCTATTACGGCCGCAGGCTCTTGTTGATTAAATTGTAATTTAATTTCAGGAATTAATCGGGCTCAGCATTGTAATCGCTCCAAATTGAGCAAGTGTTTCAAAAATCCGGCAAATCAATAGGTAAAGAAATTATATCACTCAGTAAAATTTACGCAATACCCTCATATTGCACGCGAATAAGCTTATTTCTGGCAAAAAAGTGGATCGATGGTGAATAAACTGAGGATAATAAGTTGAAGCAAACAAAAAAATCCCAACATGGGATTTTTTTGTAAATCTTTACAGCATTTTTTTTAAATACTGCCCGGTGTAACTGGCTTTTACTTTAACCACATCTTCCGGCGTGCCCGCGGCTACCAGCGTGCCGCCTTTGTTGCCGCCTTCGGGGCCTAAGTCTATTAGCCAGTCCGCGGTTTTAATCATGTCCAAATTATGTTCAATGACCACCACCGTATTGCCTTTGTCCACCAATTTATTCAGTACCTGGACTAGCCGTTTAATATCGGCAAAGTGCAATCCCGTAGTCGGCTCATCCAGCAAATATAAAGTCCGCCCGGTGGACGCGCGCGACAATTCCGTAGCCAGTTTAATCCGTTGCGCTTCCCCGCCGCTCAAAGTGGTGGCGTTTTGGCCGAGCCTCATATAGCCCAAACCGACCTGCGAAAGCGTTTCCAGTTTTTTGTGGATTTGCGGCAAGTTGGCAAAAAAGATTTTGGCTTCGTCCACGGTCATTTCCAAAACATCGGAAATGGTTTTGTCTTTATAGTGGATTTCCAGCGCCTGCTGGTTGTAGCGCTTGCCGTGGCATTCGTCGCAGGTAATATAGACATCCGGCAAAAAATTCATTTCCACCTGAATAACGCCGTCGCCCGAACATTTTTCGCACCGGCCGCCTTTAACGTTAAAACTGAACCGTCCGGATTTATAGCCGCGCATGCGGGCCTCTTTGGTATCGGCAAACAAATCGCGAATCGGGGTAAACAATCCGGTGTAAGTGGCCGGATTGCTGCGGGGCGTCCGCCCGATTGGCGATTGGTCAATGTTGATAATTTTGTCCAAATGTTCCAGTCCTAGAATTTTTTTATGCTTGCCCGGTTCGTCTTTGCTGTTAAAAAAATAATGATTCAGGGCTTTGGCCAGAATTTCGTTAAGCAAAGTGGATTTACCGCTGCCCGACACGCCGGTAACGCAGACAAACTTCCCGAGCGGAATGTCCACAGTAATATCTTTTAAATTAAATTCCTCGGCGCCCACAATGGTCAGCTTGCGCCCGTTGCCCGGGCGGCGGCGCTTGCTAACCTCTATAAATTCCTTGCCGGCCAAATATTGCCCGGTTATGCTCTTGGGATTTTTTTCGATGTCTTTGGGAGTGCCTTCGGCCACCAGTTCGCCGCCGTGCTTGCCCGCGCCCGGGCCAATATCCACCACCCAGTCGGCTTCGCGGATGGTTTCCTCGTCGTGCTCCACCACAATTACCGTATTGCCCAAATCGCGCAAATCCTTAAGCGTCTGGAGGAGTTTGCGGTTGTCGCGCTGGTGTAGGCCAATGGACGGCTCGTCTAATATATAGAGGACTCCGGTCAAACCGGACCCGATTTGCGTGGCCAGTCGGATACGCTGCGCTTCCCCGCCGCTAAGCGTGTCGGCCGTACGGTCGAGCGATAAATAAGCCAATCCCACATTTAATAAAAACGACAGGCGCGCGTTAATTTCCTTTAAAATTTGCCGGGCAATGGCCGTGTCCCTGGCGTTCAACTCTTTGGGCAGATTTTTAAAAAATTCCGCGGTTAAATCTATGGGCATGTTGGATACGTCCACAATCCCCCGGCCGCCCACGGTTACGGCCAAAACTTCGGGCTTTAGCCGCTTGCCCAGACAGACCTGGCATTGGCGGACACGCATGTAATTTTCTATTTCACTGCGCATATATTCGGAATCGGTTTCGCGGTAGCGGCGCTGGAGGTTCGGGATAACGCCTTCAAATGCGGTATTCATTTCAAATTCGCCTTCGCCGCCGCGAAACTCGCCCGAGACGCGGACTTTTTTGTCGCCGGTGCCATATAAAATTATATCGACAAATTTTTTGGGCAGGTCTTTAACCGGGGTATTGGTGGAAAAACCGTATTCTTTGGCCACGGCCTCCATAATGCGGGAATACCACGACAGCCGCGAAGTGGTTTTGCTCCAGGGGCGCACGGCTCCTTCGGCCAAAGTCAGCCTTTGGTTGGGTATTACCAGGTCGGGCTCCACTGTCAGTTTGGTGCCCAGGCCCTTGCATTCCGGGCAGGCGCCGTGCGGACTGTTAAAACTAAAATCCCTCGGATCCAGTTGGTTTAAGGACATATGCCCGTCGGGACAGGCAAAGTTCTGCGACATGGTAATTTCTTTTTGATTATTTTCCGCGTGGTTCCGCGTTGCAGTATTTCCGCGTGATTCCGCGTCAGCCCGCAATACCACGACTAAGCCGTCTCCCAAGTCCAAAGCTTTTTCCAAACTTTCCGATATCCGGGAACGGTCGTTTTTAGATACGGCAATGCGGTCTACCACTACGTCAATATAATGTTTTTTCTGCTTGTCGAGGTTTAGCGATTGCGCTTCGTTTAAATCCATAACCGTGCCGTCAACGCGAACGCGTGCAAAACCGGCTTTTTTTACCTGTTCAAAAATATGTTTGTGTTCCCCTTTTTGGTCGCGCACAAAAGGCGCCAAAAGCATCAGCTTGGTTCCCTCTGGCAAATTCAACAATTGCTCCACCATAGCCTGCAAAGTCTGTCCGGTAATTTTTTTACCGCAAACCGGACAGTGGGGAATGCCAATACGCGCGTACAGCAAGCGCAAATAGTCGTAAATTTCCGTAACCGTGCCCACGGTCGAGCGCGGGTTATGGGAAGCTGATTTTTGGTCGATGGATATGGCCGGGCTCAGCCCTTCTATTTTGTCCACATCCGGCTTATCCATTAGGCCAATGAACTGTCGGGCATAAGCCGAAAGCGATTCCACGTACCTGCGCTGGCCTTCGGCGTAAATTGTATCAAACGCCAAAGACGACTTGCCGCTTCCGGACAAGCCGGTTAGTACCACCAGCTTATTCCTTGGCAAATCCACGTCCAGATTTTTTAAATTGTGCATCCGGGCTCCCCGGACACTTATTTTGTCTTGCATACAACTGCGGAATTTAAATTAATCTCACTACGGAAAACTGCGGAACTACAGAATTCAGAAGTACGGTTTATCAAATTCCGTAAATTCCGTAGTTTTCTGCAGTGTATTCTTCTAATATCCGTAGCCACAAACTAGTAACAATTCTACCACCTAAGTCAAGAGATGGCAAGGGACTAAGGGCTGGATATTCTTAAACCTTAACTTTACGTAGTTAGCCCATTTATGGGCTGTTTATTAGAAAATTTGTTCAATAGAGATAATATTCCGATAATTGCATTTTTCTTCAAGAAATAAAAAACCCGGCCTGTCAATCGCGACGGTCCGGGTTATTGGTTACTGCGATTTGCCCTCTCACGCAGTTCAGCCGGGATTAAACTTATCAGATCGCCAAGGCGATCCCAAATCCATCCGACGATGATAACGGGCACCGGCACCACGATGATCATTATGGCCACCAAAAATTCAATCAAGAACTCGTGTATGGTCATTTGTGGAAAGTTCTGCGACAATTTCATTTATTCCTCCCGAGGTGGATAAATATTGCCCGAAATACGTACCACTGTCAAGACAAAACAAAAACCCGCGGCCGAACAAACAACGTCGGCGGCGGGTTAACCAAGTAGCCTGTAAAAAAATAAAGCCACACTGACCAGGCCGCACAAGGCCAAAAGATAAATCACGGTTGAGAGCGCTTGGTAAATATGGAGCTGTCGTCCGTTCCATTTGCCCTTTTGCCAATGAATGATTATCATCGGTATCCGTCCTCCTTAGGCTCGTCGGAACTAGCCAGCATCCGGAGCGATCGGACTCTGCCGAGCACCTTTTTTCTCCGAGCCCGATTTTTTAACCAAGCGCCGATGCTTTTTCGGTACAGGATGAGAAGCTTCAACTGAATCGGTTCGACAAAAGTTTGACCGGTTTTATTCCACGAAAGCATCCGATATTCCGTTTCCACTTCCTCCTCCGTGAGACGCACGCGGACTTTGCCCGACCTGATATGCGTACGTCTATACCACAAATAACACGCGACGCTCAACAAAAAAACCGTCCAGATAATCAAAGCGAGTAAAATCTGTAGCCACAGATGAGTCGGCTCTTCGGGACCCGTAAAATACATACTGCCTCCTTAGGACAAATCTTATTAAATCCTCGACACTCTGTCCAGCCCGCGATATAATAAATGCCGATGAATCCACTTCGTGAAAAACTTAAAGATGTTCCCAAATCGCCCGGTGTTTACCAGTTTTTGGATAAAGATGGGAAGGTTTTGTATGTTGGGAAAGCCAAAAATTTGAGGAGCCGGGTGGGGCAGTATTTTTCCGGGCACGACGAACGGCCGCAAATTCCGCATCTGATGAAAGAGGCGGCGGATTTTAGTTATACCGTGGTTAATAACGAACTGGAAAGCCTGTTTTTGGAAAATACCGTTATTAAACAGTATTTGCCCAAATACAATATTTTACTGCGCGACGACAAAAATTACGCCTTCATTAAAATCGATTATTCCACCGAAATTCCGCAAATCGGCTATTCAAGAAGGGTTGAGGGTACAGGGTACAGGGTACAGAAATCTCCCCTCACCCCTCACCCCTCACCCCTGCCCCCTAAGTACTTCGGCCCCTACACAGCCGCCTACAAAATCCGCAACACCCTTCACTTAATGCGCAAAATTTTTCCTTATTGCTCGGCCGAAAAAGTCTCGGGCAAACCCTGTTTCCATTACCACCTGCACCGCTGTCCTGGCGTGTGCATTGGAAAAATCAGCCTCGATGATTACCGGTTATACCTAAAAAAAATCGAAGATTTTCTGGCCGGCAATACCGGGAAAATCAGCCGCCAGCTGCAAAGCGAAATGAAATTGGCCGCGGCCCATAAGTTATTCGAAAAAGCCGCCCGACTTCGCGACCAGCTTAACTCCATCAAACTTTTGGATGAGCGGCAAACCGTAATTTTGGCCAAAAAAGTGGACTGGGATATTGTGTCCCTGGCGTCTTCCGACGGCTATACCTGCGTAAACTTATTTAAAGTCCGCGGGGGGAAATTGCAGGACAAGGAAAATTTTGTATACGAAATCTCCAATGCGGAACTACGGAACCTATCCGGAACTACGGAAAACTACGGAACGGAGATTGTGCAAAAATTTTTGGAACAGTACTATGCTGAGACGTCAAGTGTGCCAAAAATTATTTATACCCAATACGCGGCGGCTGATGCTAACTTGATCATAAAATTGGTTAAGTCGCGCATCGGTCGCGGCATTACAATCATCTCTCCCCAAAAAGGTAAAGCCAGGGAGCTAACCAACCTGGGTTCGGTCAATGCCCGGGAATATTTGAGCAAGTGGCTGTCGGACCAGGCCGGACATTTGGACAAAATTAATAAGGCTTTGGAAAGGTTAAGGGATACGGTAAAGCTTGCCGATATTCCGCGGCGCATTGAATGTTACGACATTTCCAATATCCAGGGGACCAACCCGGTTGGCAGTATGGTGGTGTTTACAAACGGCCTGCCCGCCAAAAGCCAATACCGCAAATTTAAAATCCGCGGCAAATCCACGCCCGACGATTTTGCCATGATGAAAGAAATGCTTAGCAGGCGCTTGGCGCGGAGCCTCCCCTCCTGGCAAGGAGGGGTGTCGCCGTCAGGCAACGGGGTGGTTGGAGAAAGCATCGATAAAACTCCAAACCCTCCCCCCCTCGACAACGCTCGGGGCACTCTCCCATTGCAGGAAGAGAGGCTCCGCGGTTGGCCGCTTCCTGATTTAATAGTGATTGATGGCGGCAAAGGCCAGCTCAGCGCTGCGCTGGAAACAATTCACAATTCACAATTATCAATTAACGTTATCGGGCTTGCAAAACGCATTGAGGAAATATTCCTGCCCGACAAACCCGAGCCGATTATTTTATCGCATGATGATCCGGCGCTCCAAATGCTCCAAAGGTTGCGCGACGAAGCCCATCGTTTTGGCATTACCTTCCACCGCGACCTGCGCAGCAAGCAGGCGGTAAAATCGGCGCTCGACGAAATCCCCGGCATCGGTCCCAAAACCAAAAAAATTCTTAAAGCAAAATTCGGCACCGTTGCCGTCATTCGTCAGGCGTCTTTGGAGGAGCTGACCGCCGCTGTCGGCAAAGCCGCCGCTGAGAGAATCAAAAAATACTTATAGTGGGTTATGACTATGGTTATGGTTGTCAGTTATAGAAAGTGGTAAGGAAAAAGGTTGTTGGTTGTAGGGCTATGAGCGCTAACGGCCTACTTTCTACACCTTATGCCTAGTCTAACTTCCATAACCTACAACTATTGCCTACCCCCGCGCGACATTGACACCCATACCCCTTTCTTAGTATAATAAGCGGGCAATTTATTTTAACAGCCAAATACATAAACCTTATGTTTTCCAGCCCGATTTTTAAGTTTTTGAACATTTTAGTCATGTTATTGCTGGTCATTGTCGTCGCCCTGCAAAACAAGTCTTCCGGACTGTCCAACGTCTTCGGCGGCGCCGGCAACATTGTCCAGACCCGCCGCGGCTTTGAAAAATGGCTATTTTACGCCACCATTGTCTTGGGAATTTTATTTATTTTAATTAACATCGGTTTCCTGTTTACCAAATAACTTCATTGACATAATTAAGTAAAATTAAATAAAATTAAGTAAAATTTTACTTAATTTTGGTCAATCATATTTAATTTTACTTAATGACCCCATGAACGGTTTCCCCCACAACCAAACCTCTTTTGCCAAAAGCCTGATGTTAGGCTTTAAGGAGCTCCCCGACTTAAGCCTTTCCCGACTGAGGAAAGTTTTTTCTTTATTGGGGAAAGGCGAAAAAATTACCCTCGCAATCTTGGCCGCTCTGGCCATTGTCAGCCTGGGGATTTCGGCGGCTAATTTTTATTACAGCCACACGGTTTCCGTACCGTCGCAGGGCGGAACATACAGCGAAGGAATACTCGGACAGCCAACTTATTTAAATCCCCTCCTGGCCAGCCAGGAACCCGACCTGTCGCTGACCAATCTCATATTTTCCGGCCTCTATAAATATGATTCAAACGGGCAGCTGGTACCGGACCTGGCCGATGGCATGCCGGTAATTTCAGCCGACCAAAAACAATATACAATCAACCTAAAACATAACGCCAAATGGCAAAATGGCAAGCCGGTAACTGCCGACGATGTCGTATTTACCATCCAGACCTTGCAGGATCCCGATTTTAAAAGCCCTCTTCGCGCGGCCTGGCAATCGGACAGTGTGAGCAAACTTTCCGATTATTCGGTTCAGTTTACAACTCAGGATATTTCCGGCCCTTTCCTGCAAAAACTGACGGTCGGTATTCTGCCCAAAGGCATTTGGGGCGGCATTGAAGGCCAAAACTTCCTGCAATCCAAATACAATCTCGAAGCCGTCGGCAGCGGCCCTTACAGCGTCAAGCAAATCAAAAAACTACCGAGCGGCAAAGTGGAACAAATCAGCCTCCAGGCATACGGCGATTATTACGGCGGCCGTCCCGGCATTAATGAAATTGACATTAAATTTTATGATAACGATACCGACCTGCCCAATGCGTACCATAGCCGGGAAATTTTGGGGTTTGGTTTCAGTCCTTTAACCAGCGGACTGGATACGCAAAACAACCTGCCGCAAAGCAAAAGCCTCAGTATTCCCTTACAGCAATACCAGGCGGTATTCTTTAACTTGAACAATGCAATCTTATCCGACCAGACTATCCGTCAAGCTCTGGCACTGGCTACCGACCGCAAAGCAATTATCGATCAAATTTTTAAAGGACAGGCCATTTTGCCGGTATCGCCGTTTGTATTTAACGACCCGTCGAGCCGCCAGGTCTTGCCGTCCGATACCGACCTCAGCCAGGCCAAAAGCCTGCTCGACCAGGCCGGCTGGATAGTTGACCCCAAAACCGGCCTGCGGGCCAAAAAAGGCCAGCCTCTCAGCTTAACCCTGTCGACAAGCGATTCTTCGGTAAACAGCTCAACCGCCCAGCTTCTGGCCAGCCAGTGGAGCCAGCTGGGAATAAAAGTTTCCCTGGCAATTTTGCCCAACCAACTTTTAACCGATAATACCATCAAACCCCGAAATTTTGACGTTTTACTTTACCCGCAAAAATTCGGCGCCGACCCCGACCCTTTTCATTTTTGGCACAGCAGCCAGATAAAAGACCCGGGGTTAAACCTCACCGGTTTTTCCGACCCGACTGTTGACCAGCTGATTGTAGACGCCGAAACCACTACCAACTACCAACTGCGCGCCCAGGATTACCAGCAAATCAGCGGCCTGATTTTAGCAAAAACCCCGGTATTATTTTTGGACCAGGCCGTATACCAGTATATCCAGGATGCGGACGTCAAGAATGTCTCAATAAATTCTCTCTACGATTCCAGCCAGCGCTTTGACGGGGTGGAAAGCTGGTATATGGACACCAGGCGGGTGTGGAAATAGATACCGCGGATACGCAGATTAAAATACAGATGACGCGGAACGGTCATCCTTTTTCATGAAATTTGTTCATTTGATTCTTTAGATGTTCCAATGCTAAAATAAACGCACGCTTTATAAACAATTGAAGGCCGAGTGGTGGAATTGGCATACACGTACGCTTCAGGTGCGTATGACCGCAAGGTCGTGAGGGTTCAAGTCCCTCCTCGGCCACCAATTGTTTACAAAAAAAATGTTAGGAAAAATTCAAAACTGCACTCTTTAAAATTCAAAGATGCACTGCGGGTAGATCTTTAAGCAGAATTGTCTTGGTCGCCGTAAGGTTGCCGCTGTGCCAAATTCTGATTTCAGCCTGGCCGGATTCCGGCTCCGGGCGGATACGTATATCAACTTCCTGCCCTGGTCTGACATCCGGGACGTCAAACATTAAATTGTGTAAGGCTATTTTCTGGTAATGATTAACTGTCCTGGTAGTTCTTAAACAAAAAATGTCCTTGGTTGACTCATAAGGTTTTGGAATTTTAAATGGCCTGAACATTGTCCTGTTCTGGTTAAGCGCCGCTTCCAGTCTCATCATGGGAATTTCCTTGGTGGTGGAATGCACTTGTCGGTTGTTGTACCTTAAAACCTCGTCTCTAAAAATATCCCGAACCTCGGTAAACTTGGTAACGTGGTCTTTAGAAGAATGCCGAACCACTCTATCCTGCAACCACTGATATGGCCTCTCAATTTTTCCTTTAGCTTGAGGCGAGAGCGCGTATGTTGAATCAATATTTAATTCTTTCTGCACCTGTTTAAACTGCGGGTCAACCTCATCGGTAAACTTCTGATAATTAAAAAATCTGCTCTTAATGTCCCTGTTCCTTACAAACCTAAATATCCGGTGTTGGTCAAGGTAGTATTTTAAAGGAACCCCATAGGTTAAACATATTGATTCCATTGAAGAAATATGCGCCCAGCTACTTTCATGTTCAAACAGGTCGCCGAACAAAAGCACGCGGCTATAGTCGTCAATACTGGTAATGGCAGACCAAGTAGCCTGCACATAGGGGTTCCAGCGATGGTGGGAAGCATCGTGCTGGACTAACTCCCCGGGGTAATTGGTAATAACTTCATGATTATGTTTTTTCTTTTCCGGCTTAGGTATGTAAAAGCCTTGTTCCTTGGCTCTGCTGATAATGCTTGGCACTGATACCGTAATGTTGTGTTTTTCTTTCAGCGTATCTCGAACGGCCGAATAGTTGTACCAGTTAATCGGTAAAGACTTGTCGTCGATCATAGTTTTTTCTTTTAACAATTCATCCTTAATTTTTTGTTCGGCCGAGTCTGAAATTAATTTCCGCGCGGTACGTTCATAGGCCACGGAAAAGTCGGCAGGATTGTCGCGGTAGGCTTTTAGTAAGTCAAAAAAGCGGCGGCGCTTAATTCCAAGTTGAGCTAAGGCAGGCTCCAGGGTTAATTGTTTAGAATCATACTGGCTAAAAATTCTTCTGACGGCTTCATCTTCCAAACGTTTGTGGACTTGGGGCATATGATTATCCTTTCTCTTTAATTAAGGTTAACCGTATATCCTAAGCCTGCGGGGGCATATTTAGCAAAAAAGTGCAGTTTTGGGCTTTAAACTAGTGCACTTTTGAATTTTAAATGACATGCTTACAAAAAAAATTGACAAAAAAATCACGACGTGATATAATTAAACTACTTGTTAAAAATCCCTCTGAAATAAAGCAAAAATCAATTGCCAGATGACAGTTAAAAATCCCCTTTTTGGTTGTCATTTGTTAATTTGGAATCCGGTCCGGGTCGGTTACAAACCACTTGGAGCGGGTTAAATAACAAAACTTAATAAATAAGTCCAAGCATTTTGCCTGGACAGAATAGCTTTGGTTAGGTTTAGTCACCTACACACTACACACTAACCACTACACACTAACAAAATGATGCAGAAAAGACATCAACATCAGCGCCCGCAACAGCACAGAAGCGGCAATTTTGGCGCGCCGCAACAGGCGCCGCAAGCGCAAAAACAGCCCGACAGGCTAGACGCGCTAATCAACAAGGCCACATCCCTCGTTCCCGGAATGGCCACCAGCCGCTACACCCAGTCGCGGCAGAATTTAAGGATTATCCCCATGGGGGGCGTGGAAGAAGTCGGAGAAAACATGACCGTACTGGAATACGGTGATGATCTGATTATAATCGACATGGGCTTGGCTTTCCCCGACGACACCATGCCGGGCATAGACTATATTATTCCCGACACCAAATGGCTGGAAGAAAATAAGCGCCGCATCCGCGGAGTCATTATTACCCACGGCCATTTGGACCACATTGGCGCCGTGCCATATATTTTACCAAAACTGGGCGACCCGCCGGTTTACACCATGGCGCTTACCGCGGCCTTCATCAAAAAACGTTTGGAAGAATTCGGTTTGCTTGGCCGTTCCAAAATTAACGTGTTAACCAAAGACGACGTATTGTCGTTGGGAAATTTTAAAGTCCGATTTTTCCGAATTAACCACAGCATCCCGGACAGCACCGGCTTGTGCATTACCACGCCGGTCGGCCAGATTGTTTACGCCACCGACTGGAAATTCGACCACACTCCCGCCGACGGCAAGCCCACGGAGTTCGATAAAATCGCCAAGTTCGGCGCCGAAGGCGTCATTTTGCTGATGTCCGACTCCACTAACGCTACCAAACCCGGCTATTGCGCCTCGGAACGGGAAATCGGCCTGACCATAGACCGCGCTTTTGCGGATATTAAAGGCCGAATTATTTTTGCCAACTTTTCCACCAACATTTCCCGTATCCAGCAGGTCTTTGACAGCTCGGCAAAATTTAACCGCAAGGTTATTGTTACCGGCCGCTCGCTGGTCAACAACATAGAAATCGCCCTGTCTTTGGGCTACTTAAAAATCCAGCCCAAGATTATTATCAAATCCGAACAGGCTAAAAAATATCCCGACAACCAAATTCTTATTCTGACTACCGGCGCCCAGGGCGAGGACGCGGCTGGTTTGGCCCGCATTGCCCGCGGCGACCACAAAACCGTAAAAATTAAAAAAGGCGATACGACCATTGTCTCCGCCTCCCCTATTCCCGGCAATGAGCGGGCGATTTCCGCCATGCTTTCCAACCTGACCCGCTTAGGCAGCCACGTTATTTACAACAAAACGCTGGACATCCACACTTCGGGACACGCGCACCAGGAAGAATTAAAGTTGATGATGGCGCTAACAAAGCCCAAGTTCTTTATGCCTATTCACGGTGAGCACCACATGATTGTGGCCCACGCCGAACTGGCCAGGACCATGGGTATTCCGGAAGCCAATATTTTCGCGCTCGACAACGGCCAAATTTTGGAAATCAATTCCGCCAAAGAAGCCCGCGCCACGGAAGACAGCAAAATTACTTCCGGCTACGTCTTTATTGACGGACTCGGCGTCGGCGATGTCGGCGAAGTGGTTATCCGCGACCGCCAGGTTATGGCCCAGGACGGGATGTTCGTCATAATTTTGACTCTCGACCGCCGCAGCGGCAAACTGGTCAACCAGCCCGACATTATTTCCCGCGGTTTCATTTACATGAAGGGCAACGACGACCTCATCCGCGAAGTCAAACACGAAGTCCGCAAGCTGGTGGAAAACAAAGGCAAAGAAAAACTCGAGCCCAACTACGCCTACCTCCGCAACATCGTCCGCGACGAAGTCGGCGAATACCTCTACCAAAAAACAGAGCGCCGACCCATGGTATTACCAGTCGTGATTGAAGTTTAAGGCGATAATAACTCCACCACCATAGGCGCCCACTTGTCCGCCGAAGCCTTGGCGAAGGTGGATGGTATTGCCGGTAGTCATAGAAGTATAACCAAATATAATTACAGCCCAAATTTAATGGGCTGTTTTTATATGCTTACTCTTTTATTTCTGCGGTAAACTTATCGGTGATTGTTTGCAAATAACTCACTAAGGAATCATCCAACCCGGAAGCTTTAATCATTTCGTTGACGGTAGATGCTCTAAAATTACCAGTTATAATTGCCCTCCGTAAAAAATCCAAATCGGGTCCCAAAGTCCGGGAAATGGCGAGTAACACAATTAACATCAGAGTATCTTCGCGGCTAACCAACCCCTTTTGTTCCATCGTGACTAAAGCAGCATCCGCTTCCGCTTCACTATCCCACAAGGCTTTATAAATATCATTTAAAATTTCGTGCGATTCACCTTCAAAGCTATCTTGCTTTTTTAAATGGCGCAATAAAACCTCATAGGCCGCGGCATTTGGCTTAGGCGCTTCCTGAGTGAACGTTTCTCCATATAATCGATGTCCGGGATTATTGTTTACCATATAGTTTATTCTATTATTTTTTGCATAGCTTTATTAAACTCCAAAAGTTCTATCTGAATTCGATGAAGGAGCATTTTCTGACTCCCCCCTTGAATATAATAATACCCTTCCCTCGTCTGCCCTTTGGCCTCAAAAACAGATTGGTATTTGGCCCGAGTGTCACTACTTTCAATGGTTCGACCGATTTTAGTCGTATCAAAACTAGCCGTAGCATTTGTTACGTCACCGCCGGATTCTAAGGACGGTTTTATGAAAAGATTGGTTATGGCTGTGCAACGATTTGCCAGCCCCTCGGTCGCGGTCTCAAAAAGGTCAGCGGGGGAAATTTTAACACTTTCACTATAAGACTGCAGCCCCTGTTCGCCTCCGCTGACCGCCAAAAACCGCTCCTTATTCGTATTACCGCCAAAATCATTCGGATCTATCCATTTTCCATCTTCGTCAAAATAACCGCC
The DNA here is from genome assembly GCA_031291995.1 of Candidatus Doudnabacteria bacterium. GTDB lineage: Bacteria > Patescibacteriota > Doudnabacteria > UBA920 > UBA920 > PALSA-1336. The sequence goes on along the minus strand of JARLHZ010000039.1, from coordinate 38,685 downwards.
CGTTTCGTTGTTCAAAAAATTCTCATTATGATCCTGCAAAGCGCCATATACTCCTGCCTGCAGCTTCATCCACAAAAAAATAATTTGTTTCGTTTTTTCGTCCTTTAAATCGGGAGAAACCATCCCTGCATCCTTTAGCATTGAGACCAAGCCTTCCGCGCCCCTCGGAAATTGCGTCTCAAAATTTTGGAAAAACACCGCCGGCTTTAAGCCCGACAAATATTTATCCATAGCCTGAACCGCTATCGCACCGTAATAGGAAGTTTCCACTGTCCGCTCAAAGGGCTCCCACGTGTCCAGGGATAAAGACCTAAATTCCACCGCTGGCCGGCAATTTTCAAATACCTTTTGGGTGCTGTATGTATCGCGCTGGCGAATATTTGCATTTCTCGCTTTGCTCAGCTGCTCTACCTTTCGGCCAGCATTAATACCGCCCCAGCCGCTCATCATTAAAGTGTTTTGTAAAAAATTGGCATTATTATTTGTTTTGAGCCCATGTTCACCTCCAACTGTTATATGACAACCGCGGCTACCTTTTTCATAGCCTTCCCGTCTAAAATTAAAATCAATAAACTCCAAATCCTGCAACAACTGCAACTCCAAAAGCATTGCGTAGGGGTTATCAGTGGATTTTGTTGCGATTTCAAAAACCGCATCCTTGCCTTTTCCCACGCCGGCAAAACGGGAAACATCCTGCATATCATTCTCCAAAAAATTCTTATTGGAGTTTAAATACGCTTGAGCTGTGCTGTTGGTTATTTCATATTCCATTCCAATAGAGGCCCGAAGCCCCGCTGGAATATGATGCGCCGATTTTTGTTCCAATAATTTTTGATAACCCACCAAGGTTTTACCGATTCTTTCCAATAAACCACCCAAATTTTCACCTTCGCGATATTCCCTCATTGCCAGCAATGTGACTATGGTACGGCCTTTGTTTCCAATTTTGTAAGTATCGACAAATTTTTCCACACGTTCAGCTATTTCCGTATGCTCTGGGGTAAGCTCTCCCTTGGCTGATAGGACTTTAGCAAGCACGTCATATCTGCCTTGAGATAAAACTGTACCCATCATTTCCCCGCGGACCATCTGCCTGTCCCTGATAGATTTCGATTCACTGCCTGATAAAATTTGATTTAGATATTCCGCAAGTTCTTTTTTGGTAATATCCTTAATAAGCTCCGCGTGACCGATAATAAAATCAGCCATTCCCGGAAAATCTTTACATCGCGCCACAGCCTCAGTTAATCCACCGGCGATAATAATATCCACTTTATAAAAGTCGGCTGACAAGGTATCCATTTTTAACTCATGCCCGGATTCTGCCAGCAAAGTAATAACTTGCCTAACCTGCGGTTGCTCCATCCGCTGAAATAATTTCCTATTTCTGAAGAAAATTTCCGGCTCACCAAAAAATTCACGCAACTCATATGGCTGGCCTTTTAACCCAATCCCCAACAAAAACTCAAATGCCAGCCCGGCTTCCGGAACTTGTTCTTCCAATTTGCAAAATTTTTCCAGATTCTCTTTCCCTAACGGATCTTCAATTCCAAAGATTTTTGCCGCCCCAAGCACGAATTTTTGTAATTGCGGGTTGGATTTAAAAACTTCTAGGGCTTGCTTTAGAGATTCGGTGGCCTTTTCGCCTTCAACCGGACCATAGCCATAAAATTTCCCAAGCATTCGTTCGGAAAACCCTTTTTTCAAAAGCTCCACAACCTCATTTTCCACACCTCTCTCCTTAATTATGTGCAGTTTATTTAACCAGTCACTAGTGGAAATGTCACTGCCCGGCATCTTTTTCAACGTGGAAAAAATTTCCATTAGGGTGTCTCCCCGGGAGAGTTCAATCCAATCTTCGACATCGGCAAATTCCACGGGCTTACCCAATATTGCGGAGACCTTCTCCAAATTTTTTTCCGACTCCGGAGTAAAAATATGCTCGGCAGAATCTTTAGTAGCCAATTCCGAAAGTCTGAGTATTGGGTCATAGCCCTTAAAAAGATCCTTCTTAAGCCCCTCTCCCCCGAACGTTTTTACCTTTTCCAAAAATGCCAACGCACCGGGATTTTTAAAAAACTCTTTCAGCTTATCGTTGTCATGGAACGTCCAGTTTTTAATAATCTCAAGGTGGTATCCGAGATTGCGCAAGGATTCAAACATCCTAACCGGATCGTTTGGCGAGCTAACCATTTCAGCAAGGTCTTTGGCAAGAAATTTTGAATCGTGGGTGTTAAATGAATATGGAGATTCCTTGGTTGCCCATAGTTTCACCTTGTCTTCTTCTTCATCATCAGTATACCGACCCCTGATATTAAATCCTTGTTTTTTTAACTTCCCCTCCTCTTCTTCGATTTTTTTTCGTTCATTCTTTGAAATCTTGAGATTTTTAAATTCCGTGTTTACAGAGAATTGTTCCAAATAATGAGCCAAAGCCAAAACCTTTTCCGGATTCTTTATCCTTTGTAAGCGCAACTGCGCGAGACGGGCTTTTTCCTTCACCGTTTCCATTCCGCCAAGCTTGTTTGCTTCCATATAATGCTCCAAACTTTGGGGAGACGCGGCTTTATGTTCAGAGTCGGAGTCTGGTTCATTTTTTGATTGTCGGGTTTCAATTTCCGATGAAGGCTTAAGCAATACACCAATTTGGCTCTTTGTACGATTTATTAAATCCGAAATTTCCTTTTTGACTTTACTTATCCGGTCAGCAAAACCACCGGTCGAAAATATACGGCCCGCCCTTTCCGGGGCCAGGCCCGATGAGGCTTTCTGCAAACGATCCTCAGAGATAGCATCTATTCTTGCCTGGACCGAGGAGATTTCTGCTGTTGCCTGATCAACCATTCTCCGCAAACTTGCCTCGTCGTGGTCCGATATTTCTGGACTTTGCGCCTCCGGCATTTGAGCTGATTCCCTATGACCCTCAAGAGAACTTTCTGATTGTAACAAAGTTGATGGCATATTAAGACAGACTACTTCTGATATCTTTAAGCTTTTCCTCGTCTATAGCTTTCTGATAATCCGAAATCGACCTATACAAAGTTTTTTCCAAACTACTCAATTCATGCTTATAACCGGCCATTACAGTCTGTAGCTCTTTAACCTTTTTCTCGATATTTTTAGCGTCCATATATTTTACAAACAACAAATATTTTTAAATTGAATTTCTCTTATTAACGCTTTAATTATGAAGTAAAAGTACAAACTTTGCAATAAAACAAATTTTTGACAGTTTTCATAGATGCGCTACAATATACCCGAATGCCGCCGAGCAACGCTTGGCGGCTTTTTTTAGGAGGATAATGACTAAGCAATGTAGCATCGGTTCCTGCTCACCTTATCGAGACAACACTGAACTCCAGCCAACAGTGGTTGCACCCAAAAAGCAGCCCACGCCTAACACCTACTGGCGCGAGGATTGCCGTTGGGCGCAACCGGCTATGGGAACAAGTCGTTCCCCCGCCCGACTTGGCCCGGATTATGGCCGAAGATCAATCGGCGGAAGGCTACAGATCGTAACCTCTCCGAGCGCCGCACTTGTCACTCTGCGGCGCTCATTTTTTTTGACACTTATATAACTATAAGCTATACTTTGGTTATACTATTAAAATTTATGTATGAACTCCCAAGTTATTTTTAAAATCGATAAAGCCTTAAAACAAAAGGCCATGAAACGGGCAAAAGAGGAGGGTGTGCCTTTGGCTTTTGTGCTTAAGATGGCCACACAGGCCTATGCCAACCGCAAAATGGATGTGACCGTGGTTGCGGAACCTAAATTTAATTACAAAACTGACAAAGAAGTTAAACAAGCCTTAAGAGACATTAAGAAAGGTAAAAACCTGTCCCCGGGTTTTACTAACGCCAAAGATGCCATAGAGTACTTGGATACTCTAACATGACAAGTGTTTTTTATCACAAGCATTTCCAGAAAAAATACTCGCAGATGCCAAAAACCATTCAGATGGCTTTTAAAGAACGGCTGATTTTATTTTTGGAAAACCCCTTTAACTCCATACTTCATAATCATGATGTTCACAAAGCTTACCCAGGCTGCCGAAGCATAAACGTAAGCGGTGATTATCGGGCAATTTTTAAGCAAGAAGAAAATTATGTAAAATTTGTTAATATTGATACCCACTCTGAACTTTACGGTTAGCCGTGATTGTTGCTACAGGCTCGATAAATCGGGCAACTACGCAAGCACCTCCCCTTTTGGGGAGTTTTTTGGTATAATCTCTTTATGACACAGCAAACATTGGTAGCCGGGATACGGGCCAGCGGGAAATTGCATATTGGGCATTATTTGGGGCTTATTAAACAGCTATTGGACACCCAGGCCGATCCCAATAACCGCTGCTTTTATTTTATTGCGGATTTGCACGGGATTACCACGCCGTTTGAATCCAAGGAACTTTCACAAAATACTTTGGATATTGCCGCCACCTATTTGTCTTTGGGGATTGACCCTAACAAAACCACATTCTTTTTACAAAATCACGTTTTGGAACACGCCACGTTGGCCTGGATATTTAACTGCATTACGCCTTTGGGCGAACTCTACCGGATGACGCAGTTTAAGGATAAAGTGGAACAACAAACCTCGGGCGGCGGGAAAAAAGTTTCCATGGCCGGCAAAATCGGCATCCAGATTAGCCAAAACAAGGAAGTGGCCAATGCCGGCCTGCTCACCTACCCGTGCCTCATGGCCGCGGATATTTTGCTCTACAAACCTTCGGCCGTGCCGGTGGGCGAAGACCAGGTCCAGCATGTGGAATTGGCGCGGTTGATTGCCAAAAAATTCAATGGCAAATTCGGAAAAATTTTCCCCGAGCCGCAAACTTATCTTAGAAAGCCTTTGCGTATAATGAGCCTGCAGGACCCGACCAAAAAAATGAGCAAGACGGGCGACGAAGCGTTGCTTTTGGATGATACCCGGGAAGAAATTCAGCGTAAGCTCAAAAAAGCCGTAACGGCTTCGGATGCCAGTGGTAAAGCCAGCGCCGGGGTAGATAATTTATTCCTCTTGATGAACAGCTTTAGTCCGGAAAAGACCAAAAAATATTTCGCGGACAAACAAACCGAAGGATTATTACAATACAGCGAGCTCAAACAAACCCTGGCGGACGACATTTATAATTTCTTTGCCGAATTTCGCGAAAAGAAAAAAGAACTCTTAAACAAGCCGGACTACCTGGCCGAAATCCTCGGCGACGGTGCCAGTCGTGCCCGTAAAGTCGCCGGTCAAACACTTTTGGAAGTCAAACAAAAAATCGGACTGCTATAGCATAGCTGTCCGATTTTTTGTTGGATTCCCAAGGAGGTTTCCATGCAGGACACAATATCTTATACCTTGGTAATATATTTTAGAGATCTCAACTCATTGGGACGCGGATTTATTACGTCCGTGAATAAAAAGTCCGTGTTTGGTTTTCGGCCGGTTCTGGATGATACGTATGAAATAAAAGGAGCCGAACATGAGTCCAAGACCACCTTCGCAGCGCTGATCGAAATTAGATCACCCGAGCAGGGTACTTTTCAAGACCATGAAGATCTGATAGAAAAGATGTTCATTGTCCGTCTGCCGCTGGAGCAGGCAATCGAAATCCTAAGTTTATACGGCCCTAATGTATTGTTTTTAAGGAGGTCGCACCACCACATCGCAAAAAAGTCTCATCGGATGTTATCAAATGTCTAATCCCATGGGGGTTATGTGATATCAGTAGAGTACTGTTTTGAGGATCTTTCAAGGATGAGAACAGCCTGGTTCAACTTCACAGCTTGGAAAGCACTGGCAAAATGGCCGATGGAATACAACCGGGAAACCCTGGTAATTACCATCACAGCTGTTGATGAACACCAAGCGAACGATCTTCCGCAAGGACTTGATGGCGTAAAAACCATTAAACCCATCCGCCTGGTTCCGCTTTCAAAAGGAGCGACCGCATGAAGCACACACGGCAGCGCGCATCAACCCGATGTCCGCTGCCGCCACTATTTCCAAGTAAATAAAAACGCCCGTCAAGGGCGTTTGTATTAGTTTAATATTGCTTTGATAATTTTTTTTGTCTCTTCCGGTCCTTTAACGGGCATGTAGTCGACTTTGGTTTTGGTAATGGCGTAGTCGTTGCCGCCGGGGAAAATGGCGTCGCCTATAAACAGCATGTCTTTAATTTTTACGCCCAAATATTTTTCTATCTGCTTTAAGCCGTAGGCCTTGTCTATCCCCTTCTTGGTCACGTCCACCGAGGTGTGCCCGGCCGCGCGGATTTCCAAATCGGGCAGATACTTGGACATTAATTTGGCGATTTTCAGTTTAACCGGCGTGTTTTCGTCGCGCCATTTGTCTTTCATGGCCACGCCCTTGTCCCGGCCCAAAATTTTGACCACGTCCTGCCCGAGCGCGCTAAACGTTACCTGGGTGCCGCGGTCTTCTATAACTCTTCCGTATGTTTTTGGCGGAGCCTGGTAATTAATTTCCTTTAACACCTTGGCAAAAGTCTTTTTTATTTTTGCCCGTTCGGCCTGGCTTAGCTGGTGGGCATAAATGTTTTTCCAGGATTTTTCGTATTTATAAAAAGATGTGGAAGTTGTGGGGAATAAATAAAGTCTTTTAAATAAATCTTTGGAAATTTTTAGCGGCGCCAAAAGCTGTTCCTTAAACAAATCATATTTTCCCCCGCCAATAACCGCCACCTTTTTGGCTTCCAGCAATTTTTCCATCAACCCGCACATCTCCCCATCCATAGGCGTCTTGCTCGGCGCCAGCGTACCGTCCAGGTCAAAAACAATTAAAGACTTATTTTTGATTTTAGTTGGATTGGTAATTTTCATAAAGATTGCTAATTACTAAATCGATAAAATTATCGGCTAGTTTCAGTTTAGCACAAAATTAAAGGGCGCCGAAGCTTTGGAGAAAAGCCTGCGATGCGCCCTTGTTCTGCTTGCGGGAGCGGAGCAGAAATATAAAACTAGGATGACCGCTGCGGATCAGAGGTAAGGAAGGATTGGATCAACTGTCCTGGCGTACCCTCAAAGCGGGAATGTCCGGCGGTACTAGCCAGCGTCAGGCGAATGATGTGACGCCCGAAGGTCCTCCGGTGCAGAACGATGCCTTTCGGCAGACACGATGAGACAACCGCAATCAAGCCTACGGCCTTTTCCGGGCTAGTTGTCCTGGTGATACCAGAGACACTCGCCAACATGGCAAAATGCATACGATGCCTATTATTGGCAAGCAGCACCACGGGAGCCGCGGGCGGCTCGGCAGAGTCCCTCAGCCGCTTGGGCTGAATCTTCTGCCTCGCGAGAATCTCGCATACGGCGGCTTGGCGACCTAAGTGCTCCCGCTTAACATCGATATATCTTACACCACCAGCATTCTGGCTGGCCAAACCAACGGCAATAGGCCGCTGGAATATCGGCGTGTACCCGACCAACGAAAAACTCTTCATGAAACCCCCAATCTAGATTTAAGAAAACAACGCACCGAGATTACATCGGCAACGCTGAATCTTAAGACATATACTACGTCATGAACTAAACTATGTCAACAATTTTACCAAAATAAAAACCCTCCCAAAAAGGATTCGCGGGCGACTGGAAGGCGGCCGCCCGCGAGGGTGAATGTCAGCTAGGCTGCGTTGTCGAAGTGGTAGAAGCGTTGGAGAAAAACTTCGACGGTATCCTCAAACCGGGAAAAAACATCACCCTGCTGTAGCGTCAGGCGGATGCCATCGGCGTGCTGGTTGCACCGGATGAGTTGCGTGTCTTCGGGCAGTTTAATAGCCGCCCTATTCAGTTGCATGACTGCATATTCCAGCTTGATTTCCGGAGTCATCCCCATTTTAACGGCGTGCGCCGCCAAAATCATGAAGGACACCTCGTGTTCTTCATTCGCTACCTGGCACACGGGCCTGATGCCTTGTAACGGAAACAACTTCGTATGACGCACGGTGGGCCTCGGATTGCTCAGCCTGCTGACTATCGTAACCGACATTTTACGGAATCCTCCTACAAATAAAAACGCACACCCTGTCTACGACGAGCATGGTGTGCTTCTACAGAAAATATGGTATGCCAAATATTTAATTCCGTCAATCTCTTGGCTAAAGCGCCCGTCTGGCTTATACTATTGGGTGAACTGTAAAAGCAGGCCACTGGCCTGCGCTACATTCATAATTTCTAATTTATAATTCAATTTTATTTCATTTCAAATCGGCATAGCTTGAGCGCAACCGCCCATAGTCCTGAGCCTGTCGAAGGGCATACGTCTTTGCGGGATGACGCAAAATTTATCCCCTTTTCCTTTACCGTAAAAATGCCCCCGCCCCATTACGCGCGGAAAATTGTAGAGCGTGACAGTCGGGGCAAAATTGTTCACTCTGTTCCCGAACCCTCCCCTGTTTGACCGGCTAGGTCGCTTGAGGTAAAATTAGTGTATCAAACGGTTTGCTAATTCGTTATATAAATTATCATTAAACTTTCATTTTATGGCCATTGATTTAACTAAAATCTATCAAAAATATAAGGGTCTATGGGTAGCCTTAAAAGAAGATAAGATCACGGTTGTTGCTGCCGGCAAAACAGTAAAAGAGGTTTTAAACGAGGCCAATACCAAAGGTTTTAATGACCCCATCCTCTTTAAAGTCCCCACCCGCATTATTCCCCAGATCGGAGCTATTTAAACTTCGACCCAAAAACAAAATGAAATTTGACTACTCCAAAATTACTCTGCCAGAAAGGTCTAACTTTTTCGGCAGTTCTATTTTAAAGCCAATTATTGACATCAGGATTGCTAACGGCGATAAGTCTTTGCAATACAGGGCGCTAGTTGATTCCGGTGCCGATTTTTCTATATTCCATACCGAAGTCGGCGAGGCCTTAGGCTTGGACATTACCGCCGGTGAAAAGCTAACCTTTGGTGGAGTTCAAAAAACTGAAGCAGCGGCCGCATACCTGCACAAAATTACTTTGGTCATCGGTGGCTGGAAATATAACACCACAGTCGGGTTTTCCGAAGAGATTTCCGAGGACAGTTATGGCATCTTGGGGCAAAAAGGATTTTTTGAAATTTTTGTAATTAAATTTGATCTAACAAAAGAATCAATTGAACTAAAGGAAAGAAAATAACTGTAACAAAACTATAAGTGCTTTCGTCTTATTTATTATGAAGCAAATAGTTACCCAAACAACACATCATACCACCACGTGGAAAGATTCCACGGATTTTGCTATGGGTAATTTGCTTTATGTTTTTGCATAAGATAAACTTTTAAACATAAATTGGATTGCAACCATAGCTGGGTGCTTTTTTGTTTGTCGGCTTCGTCTAACGGTAAGACGACGGATTCCAAACCCGTTAGTGAGGGTTCAGTTCCTTCAGCCGGCGCCACTTATGTTGAGGGTCGTATAAAAGTAATTATACCCGACTGTGAATCGGGAGAAGCGGGAGCATTACCCGTCCCTCACCCCATGCCGAAGTAGTTCAATAGCAGAGCAACTGTTTTGTAAACAGTCGACGGCGGAGCATAACCAGCCCTTCGGCTCCACAAGGTCTCGGCGAAGGCCTGCCCTTTTTTGGCAGAGATTGGTTTAGCAAGAAGGCATGCCGACTTGCTAAAATAGCCGAAGGCCAGTCCGAATACTGACCGTATGGCTGGTGTCCGTAGCGTATCTGCGGAATAGGAACAGCCAACCTCTTATTGCAATGTTGGATCACTAAGTCATAAAGACAGCTTAGGACAGAAAAATCGGTTAGCCCCTATAGGGCATGGCCGATTTTTTTGATGGCTAAAAAAACAAACCCCAAATTTTGGGGTTTGCGTTCTCGCCTATCCCGTTTAGGCCCAAAAACCCAATTTGACTTAAATTCTATTTAAATATAAAATATGGGGTGTATTCCAAAAATTTACTTTTATTAAAAATATGCCTGAAATAAAGCGATATTTAGAGGAAAAAATTTCACAAAACCTTCGGGATCGCAAAATTTTAATAATTTACGGGCCCAGGCAGGTAGGGAAAACAACTTTAGTCAAACACTTTTTAGACCGCTTCGCCAAGAGCACCTATATAAACGGAGATTTTATCGACGACCAGGAAAAACTTAACCGGCCTTCCCGCGACATGGTTAAGCAATTTGCGGATATTGATTTGCTGGTTGTTGACGAGGCCCAGAGAATAGAAGACATCGGCATCAAGCTGAAAGTAATTTTTGACGAGCTGCCCAAACTGAAAATCATTGCCACGGGTTCTTCTGCTTTTGAACTTTCCAATACCGTCAACGAACCTTTAACCGGCAGGTACTTTTCTTATAATATGTACCCCATCTCGTTTGGCGAAGCCGGGGCCGTAGGCTTATTTGAATTAAACAACTTCATGGTATATGGTTCGTACCCGGAAGTTGTAACGGCTCATACCGATGAAACGCGCCGAAATATCATCCAAAATATTGCAACCAATTACCTGTTTAAAGACGTGCTGAACATTGAATATATAAAGAACCCCCGCTCGCTGGAACATATCTTAAAAGCCCTGGCTCTGCAATTGGGCGGCCAGGTATCTATGAACGAGCTGGCAACCATTGTGGGACTTGACACCAAAACCGTGACCAGCTATTTAGATATTCTGGAAAAACTGTACATCATTTTTTCCTTAAAGCCCTACTTTACCAACAAAAGAAAATCCATTATCAAACAAAAAAAATATTATTTTTACGATCTCGGCATCCGCAATGCCATTATAAACGATTTCACTCAGTTGGACAGACGTCAGGACCTGGGCCAGCTCTGGGAAAACTTCTGCGTCGTGGAAAGGAAGAAGCGAAATGAGGCGCTGGGAGCCTTTGCCGAACACTATTTCTGGCGCTCTTACAAGGGCGAAGAAATAGACCTTATTGAAGTTTCCGATGGGCTTGTGGACGGGTTTGAATTCAAATGGAAAGAACGCTCTTTGACCGATAAAATAAAAAATATTTTCGTTAAAGATTTAAATGGCCGGAAAGAATTGGGTGGCGTGAACTCGCAAAACTTCTCCGGGTTCATGAAACCGGAAAAAAAACATTAACTTTAAATTATGCCTGGTACAAAACAGACAATCGGCATAGCCAGGACTCTACCCGATATTTTTCCGCTGACACCCCTGTAAAACTGATTCCTTTCCATTTTGTAATCGAATTACCACCTCCCCGCTATGAGCGGACGATTGTAGCCCGTAATGAGCAGGGTAGGATACTTCACTCAGTGACACCAACACCAGCACTCTCACAAAAAACAGACCCCTGTTAAGGGGTCCGCGTTTTCGCCTATTTCAGATTGCTCTGAAACCATTTCTCCGCCAAAAAGGACGGGCCTTCGACGAAAATCTATACTATAAGACTATCATAACCAGCCAAAATTTCAAAGACTCGCTTTGTAGGAATTTCCAAGTAATATTAACACCTTGTTTACTCCCACCCTACATACAAATCGCTGCGTGAATTTGCTGGTGGCTCCATATATCGCCTGGGCAGGAAACGTTTGAAATCCTATGTAGGGTGATTGCTTGTAGGCCAGTATAAAAATCCTCCATCCTTAAAACGATATAATTAATTCCACACAGACAAAGACAACCAATTTATGACCCAACCCCAAGCCTTAGAAATGTTAAAGTCTGGATATAACGTCTTCCTCACCGGCCCCGCCGGCTGCGGCAAGACTTTTTTGCTGAACCAATATATAAATTACCTGAAACACAATGATGTTGATCCGGGGATAACGGCCTCTACCGGCATCGCGGCAACGCATATCAACGGTCGCACCATTCATTCCTGGTGCGGCATGGGCATTGAGCAGAACCTGTCCGATGAGCAGATAGAGAGACTGACGGAAAAAGAGCACCTGTGGGAACGGATAAAATACGCCAAGGTTTTAATAATCGACGAAATCTCCATGCTCAATGCCAGTCGGCTGGATCTGGTGGACAGAATCTGCAAAGAATTTAAGGAAAGCGCCGCGCCCTTTGGCGGCATCCAGACTATCCTATGCGGGGATTTTTTCCAACTGCCGCCCGTAACAAGGACTGCCAGGGAGGACGGCAGATTTGTGACTGAGTCTGGAATCTGGCAAAATATGGACATCAAAATTTGCTATCTGGAAGAGCAATACCGCCAAGATGATAAAAGATTTTTACGGGTATTAAACGACATTCGCCGTAACGGAACTACAATGGATACCAAAGCCGTACTCGCTGAACGGATCAATCAGCCGGTAAGTTTTAAGATTAAGCCCACTAAGTTGCATACCCACAACAGCAACGTAGACGCTTATAACCAGTTTGAGCTGGCTAAATTAAAAGGCAAGGAATCAGTTTACCAAATGTACTCTGAAGGCATTCCACACTTGGTGGAAACGCTGAGAGAAAGCTGCCTGGCACCTGAACGGCTGGTATTAAAAACCGGTACCGTGGTTATGTTCGTAAAGAATAATTTTGATTTGGGCTATGTTAACGGTACGCTGGGTACGGTAACAGGTTTTGACAAAGACAGCGGCTACCCAATTATTAAAACTGTTCACGGCAAGGTGATTATCGCCTATCCTGAAAAATGGAAGATTGAAGACGGCAGGAAAATATTAGCCTCAATCAGCCAAGTGCCGCTACGACTGGCTTGGGCCATTACTGTTCATAAAAGCCAAGGGATGAGCTTGGACTGTGCGGAAATCGATTTAAGCAAGACCTTTGAATATGGTATGGGCTACGTGGCCCTGTCCCGCGTCCGCTCCCTGGCAGGCATCAAACTGCTTGGATTTAATGAAATGGCATTGAAGGTTAGCGAAAAAGTTATAAAAATGGACAAACACTTACAGGTAAAGTCCCGCCAGGACTTAGAGGAGTTTGATCAGCTAAGCGCCGAACAAAAAACTGAAATGCAAAAGGAGCTTGTTAAACAGCCGAAAAAGGCGGATATCGCCGAGGCTACTGATACAATCGGGATACCATTTTAACTTCCTTCCCTTCTTAGCCTACCCTACACGTAAAACGCCGCGTGAATTTGCCGATGGCTCCAGATGTCGACTCGGGCAGGAAACGCTTGAAATAGCTTGTAGGGTTGTTGTAAGAAACGGCTTGTAGGGGTTACCTTATCCCAGTATCATAGCTAATTGTAACCTGGCTGAAGGTATTTGCGTTCACTATCACGGTTTGCTGTACGCCCCGTGGATAGACTTGAGCGCTTACCGACACCAGCAAATACGTGCCTGGCTTTAAGGCTTGTTTGAACGTACCATCGGTTTGGGAAGTAAAGCGCGTAATTTCTTTTTGCCCGTCTGCGGTTTTAACTATTACCATAGCCTGATAAGGTTTGTCTGCACAGTTAGGATCTGGCGGCATTCGTTCTACTGGGCAAGTCGGGCCTAGGGTAATTTTTCCCTCTATGCCGCTGGTTAGGGTCGGGCAGTCAGGGATTTTGCAATTTGGTCCTTCCGGTTTAACATAGCTGCCGTCCGGGCAGGCCAAGGCAATTTGTGGGCAGACTACCGGAGACGGTGGTTGAGTAGGAGTAGTTGTCGCTTTCGGTTCAGGACAGGCCGCAAACTCGCAGTTAGGGCCGCTGCGGCCAACATAAGAGCCATCCGGGCACTGTTTGGCTTCCAGGGTGCAGGCTCCTGGTTTTGCCGGCGGAGTTTGAGTGACAATAGCGCTCTGGCAGCCGGCGGCCAGTGAGAATATTGCCGATAAAACAATAATGATTTTTTTCATATAATGGTTTTAGTAATAGCCTGGGCAATCCGGTTATCGGTTCTGAGTCCGTAGTAAACTTTTTGGCCTCGTTTTTCTTTTTGCAGGAGGCCACCGCGCTCTAAAGTCTTAAGGTGCTGGGAGGCAAGGGGTAGGGATATTTTAAGAACTCTGGCCATGTCGCTGACGGTAAGTTGGGGCTGTTTGCCCAACATTTCAAAAATACGGTAACGGTTAGTGTCGGCGAGGATCTTAAAAATTACTCTTTGTTCAGTACCGTCTTTAAGCTCTTTGCGAATTTGAATTATTTGTTTATCGGTACGCATATTTTTTATTATTCAACTAAACGGTTAGTTAATAATTTAACTATATAGCTGGTATTCCTAAGCATGCTCCTTATTATATCTAGCGTATACTCTACTCTACCTGAAGATTTTGTCTCTGTAAGTAAAAACTTTTTGCTTTTTTTAGGACGTAATCTATAACGGCGGTTGCCAGAATAGAAATAGTGATTGCTCCGGCAATATCAATGAGATGATGAACGCCGGCAAGGACTCTGGCCAGACCTACAATAATTGTGAGCACCCAAAGCACAGCGCTTACTTTTTTGTTGTACACAAAAACTACTGAAGCTATGGCGCTTGTAATCAAGGCGTGATCAGAAGGGAAGCCGTTATCAGGTGCATGGGGAATCAATGGAGTGAAGTGCCCCATCACAAACGGACGGGGATCGAAATAGAAGTTAGCCGCTACCCTTGAAACTAGGTAAATGCAGGGCAGGGCGATAATCAGCAAAAGTCCAAAGTTTCTCTTTTGGTCTTTCGGGATGGTAAAAAAATACGCTGTGGCTAGAACAACCACCAGCAAGTACAAGTATTGAGTAGAAAAAATGATCAGATTATTCAAAATTAACTCCTAAAGCTAAGTTAATTATCGGTCGCAATTTTTACAGATACCGAAAAACTCCAAACTATGATCCGTGACCTTGGCAAAGCCGTGGTTTTTAAGAAAAGTTTTGTTTAACTTTATTTCCTCCACCTGCACGTCTTCCAGCTTGCCGCAGTTGGTGCAAATAAGGTGGTGATGGTGCTCGCCGCCCGACAGCTCGTAATAAGCCTGGCGGTCTTTTAAGTTAATCTGTTTTACTATTCCTAAATTCTGAAGAGACTCCACATTCCTATATAAAGTAACTAAATCTACCTCCCCCAAACGTAGGGAGATCTCTTTTATGCTGAGAGGTTTTTTGGCGTGCTTTAGTATATCGAGCAAAGTTAAACGAGCGGAGGTTATTTTTAAACTGCCGGCCTTTAGCTGTTCTTTGGATTCGGCAATATGCTGGTTACAGGGTTTATTCATAAGCGCATATTAGCATAAACGCAATCTATTTGCAATAACTTGACAAACGCAAACGACTTGCATTAATATCCAGTTATAAGGCGTTTGGTTCTTATTGCTTTCAGGCCAAACGCCTTTCCTAAAACTCAACAGATAATTAACTATTAACAACATGGCGAAGCCTCCTTCAAAGCAAATACCAATAGTTACAGTTTTTTTGGCGTTTTTAATCTTTGCGCTAAATACCAGCCGAGCCTTAGCTTTTAGTAACAACCGTTACTTAGCTTATGGTAATAAAAAGGCTCTGGTAGTCAGTCTGACAAAACCACAGGTTTTAGGCAGTTACACCGTCAGCGATGCCTACATTACCAGCTTAGTAACAGATATGGTAAATAAAATGGTATCACAGGGTTTGCTAAAAGGAGAAAAGGGCGACAAAGGAGACACTTCTTCTTTTCCAACCCTGGCCTCAGTCGACCCCAACTCTTCCGACTTCCAGCAGGTCTACATTCCGGGAGCAGTATCGGCCGCAAACCAACAAACTTTTTTGGCTGCTACCAACCTTTCCGGCGACAACATCACGGTCAATAGCGTTAACACCGGGGACTTGGACAGCACCGGAGCATTTACAAACGAAGGCAGCGCATCATTTTCTGGCAACGCAAATTTTACCGCTTCCACTACTATGGCTAACTTAAACGTTGCCACCATAGAATCCCCGGTTTCAATCGCAAACTTTGACGGTTATAGCTGGACGAATGCTTCCAGTAAAGAATTAAAAGAAAATTTTGCCACCATAACCCCAGATAATATTTTAACCAAGATTGATAGTTTGCCCATCTATACTTGGAATTATAAAACAGAGAATTCGGACATTGTGCATATAGGTCCGGTTGCAGAAGATTTTTATACAGCCTTCGGCCTTGGCAACAGTAGTAGTTCTATTTCTACGATAGACCCCGCTGGTGTGGCGCTGGCCGGTATTCAGGGACTGGATGCCAAAATATCCGCAATGCTCGATATTTCATGGATATTGGATGGCTTAAAAAGTTTGGGAGTAAGTATTGCGCAGGGTTTTATAAAGGTCGAGAGTTTGATTGCCGATATGGTTCAAACTAAGCAGCTAGAGGTTGGATCGCTTGACCAGCCAGCAGGTATCACTATCTATGATACCGTAACCAAGCTACCGGTTTGTATTTTCTCGGCCAACAATGTTTTGCAGTCGCAGCCCGGCAAGTGTCCCGATGTAATGGCTGTTAGCCAAAGACAGCCAGCAACCGTTCCTGCTCAGACACCACAAACTAATAATTCCACTACAACCGTTGAAGATTTGCCCGCAGCATCAGATGTTTCCAGTTCTACTCCGCCAGCAGTCGACCCCACAACAATGCCTCCTGCTTTGATAACGATAACTCCGGACACATCCAGCAGTGCTTCATCAACTTTAAATAATTTAACAATTAACAATTAAAATATGAATAATAAAAAGATTTTAGGTTTCATTTTAGGCATAATTTTTATTGCGGTTCTCGGTTATATAATTAAAGTTAATATACATTCTAATACTCCGCAGCAATCTACTAACGCTAATAACCAAGCCAAAAGTTCGTCTGTGGTAAAAGTCGTAGCTGCTGAAAACTTTTACGGTGACGTGGTTAAACAATTAGGCGGCGAGCATGTTTCCGTTACCAGCATACTCTCCGATCCGAACGCTGACCCACATGAGTATGAATCCAGCGTGCCGGACGCGGTGGCAGTCAGTCAGGCCGATATTGTTCTGGAAAACGGGCTTGAATACGATACTTGGATGGATAAATTATTGTCAGCCTCGCCAAACAGCAGCCGGCAGGTCTTGATAGCAGGGCAAATCGCGGCTCATCCTTTGCCGGATAACCCACACATTTGGTATGGAATAGATAATATGGCCAGCATTGCCAATGCAATTACCTCTGCGCTAAAGAAAGCTGATCCAGCCGACTTGTCAACTTTTAACAACAACCTCCAAACATTTAACAATTCCTTGAGTCCATTATTGCAAAAAATAGACGAAATAAAATCCAAATACCAAAACACGCCAGTGGGGCTTACGGAAACCATCTATCTTTATCAGACTCAAGCGATGAGTTTAAATGTACTTACCCCTTATAACTTTGAAAAGGCTCTGGCCGAAGGCAACGATCCATCCGTGGCGGATGTTAAAACCACCAACCAGCAGGTGCAAAATAAGCAGATTAAAGTTTTGATCTATAACAACCAAACTGTCACTCCCATAACCACTAACCTACAAAACATGGCCAAGCAGTTGGGTATTCCTGTGGTTCAGGTTTCCGAAACTATGCCGCAAGACAAGACTTACCAAAGCTGGATGCTTGGGCAGTTAAATGACTTGGAACAAAGTTTACAGCAAGTGGTAAAATAACAATATGGATATAAACGAACCTGTAATTTCATTAGATAATATTTGCGTCAGCCTGGGCGGTCGCACGATTTTGCACGACATAAACGTTTCGGTTAATAACGGAGAATTCGTGGCAGTCCTTGGCCCAAATGGAGCCGGCAAAAGCACTTTATTTAAGATTTTATTAGGATTGCTCAAACCCGATTGTGGCGATGTCAGAGTCTTGGGTAATGTTCCGCGACGCGGCAATTCGCAAATTGGCTACGCGCCACAGCACCGGGTGCTGGAAACCGATGTGGCCCTGCGCGCCAGGGACGTGGTGGGTTTTGGTTTAGATGGCAACAAGTGGGGCGTTGGCTGGCCAAGCCAGCGCCGAACTGAGATTATCAATCAAGCCTTAAAAGAAGTTGACGCCTTACATTTGGCCGATTCATCCATGGGCCAACTATCAGGCGGCGAGCAACAGCGCTTGCTTATAGCCCAGGCTATGATTACCAACCCTAAAATTCTACTCTTAGACGAACCGCTTTCAAATCTGGATATTCAGCACAGCCAAGACATTGTGGCTCTGGCTGTTAAGCTGACGCGGGAAAAACATATTACCATCTTGCTGGTGACACATGATGTTAACCCGCTCTTGCCTTTCATTGACCGCGTGCTGTTTTTGGCGCGGGGTCATGGCGCTATGGGCAAACCCGATGAAGTTATAACTAACGAATCACTAAGCAAGCTCTATGGGACTTCGGTAGAAGTAGTTAAAAGCGGCAATAGAGTCTTTATCGTAGGTGCGGAGACTTAAACCTATGTTTCTGTTATTCCATTATCAGTTTTTACAAAATGCTTTATTTGCCGCTTCGTTAGTGGCTATTGTTGCCGCCGTGGTCGGTTATTTCTTGCTGGCTCGGGGCTTAACGTTCGCCGGACATGCCTTGTCACACGTCGGCTTCGCCGGAGCCGCCGCCGCTCTGGTAACGGGTGTAGATCCGGTATTTGGTCTTCTGGTATTTACAATTTTAGGCGCTGTTGGAATTGCAATCTTTGGACGCAGACTTAATGAGCGGGATGTGACTATTGGTATTTTTTTAGCTTTTATTTTAGGGCTTGGGGCCTTATTCATTTCCCTTTACACAGGGTACGCGGAGCGCGCTTACAGTATTTTGTTTGGCACGATTTTGGGAATCAGCAGAATGGATATTCTTATTACTGCCATATTTAGTGCGATTACCTTGGCAGGGATGACTGCAATCTACCGACCGTTATTATTTTCTTCTTTCGACCCTGAAGTGGCACAAGCGCGCGGTGTTCCGGTACGTACGCTAGGCTTGATTTTTCTAATTCTTGTGGCTATCACGGTTTCTATGGCTGTGCAGGTAGTTGGCGTACTCTTAATTTTTACTTTATTGGTTGGTCCGGCCGCTACCGCCATGCGTCTGGCGCAGGATCCTAAAAAAGCCATCGCCGTGGCCATCGTTTTGGGTTTAATTTATAGCTGGCTTGGTATACTATTGGCCGCCAACGGAAGCTGGCCGGTAAGTTTTTATATTGCCGCTTTATCGTTTGCGGTTTATTTGCCGGTAAGATTATTTTCAACCCAAAAACAACGGGCGGAAAGGGCTGTTGTATGATTGAATTATTTCAGCAGCCTTTTATTCAAAATGCATTCTTGGCTGGTACGGTTATTGCCATTATTACCGGCGTGGTTGGATATTTTGTCGTTTTGCGCGCGCAGGCATTTGCCGCAGAGTCGCTGTCTTGTATCGGCTTTGCAGGAGCCACGGGCGCGGCTTTATTAGGTATCAGCTCTTTACTGGGGATGGTTGGGTTTACTGTATTGGCGGCATTAGGCATAGGCGCTTTGGAGGGCAGGCTAAAAGGCCGTGACGTGGAAATAGGCATGGTGTTGTCTTTTGCTTTAGGTCTAGGAGTGCTTTTTTTGCGCCTTTATACCAGAGGAGCCACGGAGGCTGTTGGAGTCTTATTTGGTTCTATTTTAAGCGTGACCAGGGTCGATGTCTGGCTTACTTTAATTTTTAGTGCCGTAATTTTAGCCATATTGTCGTTTTTGTTCCGGCCGTTGTTGTTTATGTCCATAGACCCCGAAGTCGCCGAAGCCCGGGGTGTGCCGGTAAAACTGCTCGGGATTATTTTTATGTTAATCTTGGCTGTCACAGTCGCTGAATCAATTCAGGTTATAGGAGTGCTTTTAGTCTTCGCCCTGTTAATCGCACCTGCGGCCACGGCTCAGCATTTAACCAAACGGCCGCTTTACGGGATTTTGTTTTCAGTAGTATTGGGATTGGTTTTCACCTGGGGCGGCTTGCTACTCGCTTTGGCCACCCTTTTTCCCATCAGCTTCTATATAGCCAGCCTGGCTGGTTTAACTTACTTTATCACGGTCGGCCTTGTCCATAGGATAGTGCCGCATAAGTTGCCGGAGCTAACCCATCACCATACTTAAAATGGCCGGCTAGGCCAAAGGGTGATAAAATTACAGAATGAAAAGATATCTCACAATTTTCATACTGGTGGTTGCCGCCGCCCTAGCCTTTGGCTGGTATAAAATAGAAAAGTCGCCTACTACCAATACTCAAAGTTTTGCCGCCGATGCCGCTGAGGCTGGCAACACGTCTTTTAATGAACTGGCCAAAGGAAAAGTCACCGAGGTCAAGGATAAGAATGAGGAACAGAATAAACATCTGTCGCAAATTACCGAGACTTTGCAAGTGACCCTGCTTGACGGTGCGGAAAAGGGTCAGAGCGTGGAAGTTGATTACCAGGACACTCTGTCCGATGCTAAATTACAGGAAGTCAATGTTGGAGATATTATTGTTGTAGGAACAATTTCTGATCCCATTAACGGGAACAGTTATGTTTTAGTTGACCGCTATCGCTTACCCTATTTGGGCTGGATTGCTTTGTTGTTTCTTGCTTTGGCTATAATCTTTGGCCGCATACGGGGACTAACCTCGGTTGTTGGTTTATTAGCAAGCATAGCGATCTTGCTTTGGTTTATCGTACCCAATATTTTAGCTGGCAAGAATCCGACTTTAGTTACTTTGGTCGGCGCCGGAATTATTGCTTTGGTCTCAATGTTTTTAGCCCACGGCTTTAAACAAAGAACCATGCTGGCGGTTATTAGCACCCTGCTTACCTTAGGACTGGCTCAGGTTATGGCTTATTATTTTGTAATCGGCGCCAAGCTGTTGGGCAACGGTTCCGAACAGGCTTATTACATTCAGGCCGGATATTTTGGGAATATTAACTTGCAAGGGCTGCTCCTGGGCGGGATTATTATTGGAACTTTGGGAATTTTAAATGATATTACCACGGCGCAGGCGGCCACAGTGGAAGAAATACATAACGCGGACGAGTCGCTATCTTTCACAAAACTTTATCAAAAAGCCTCCTCGGTAGGAAGGGAGCATATCGCCTCCCTTATTAACACGCTGGTTTTGGTTTATGTCGGCAGTTCATTGCCGTTATTTTTACTTTTTACCGTAAACAGCAAGCAACTCTGGACGGTATTAAACAGCAGCACTATTGCGGAAGAGATAGTTAGGACGTTAGTCGGCAGCATGTCATTGATACTGGCCGTTCCCATTGCCACCGCCTTGGCGGCTTATTATTTCCACAATAAAAAAGCGCCCGTACCTAAAGTTTATACGGATGATTACTGGGATAGGGCGAAACAGATATTAAAATAAAAAGTACACGATTCTGTAACAGTTTACCTTTTTGTGGGCAATAAATCGCAAAACCAAAATCCCTTTGTCGTTACATTTGACGGCAGGGCGCAAGCATCGGCTGTTTTTGTTGAGTTAACGTATCCAAATAACAAACACGCTCCGGTTGCCTGTCTTGGTAAATTATTAAAACTGCACTATACTTCCACCATAAAGGAGCCCCATGCTTATTCCGGCTTTACTCGCAGAATGCCTGCAAATGCAGGCGGGAGATGTGCGGGAAGTTTCGCTTGAGGAGGAGCCAATTCACGGCGAATTGGGAGAATTGCGTTTCAGCCTGTTGGCAACACATAAAGACAGGACGTTCCTGTTCAATGCTAGCGGCAAAAAAGTAACAGTGCAGTGCTATCTGCGCCAAACCGCCAGCCGATGACAATCCGCAACCATTCTCCGTTATACCTCGCCTCGTAAAGCCTGGACGAACGATATTCTTCGTCCAGTGCTTTTTTTAAATTGAAAAGGGAGAAGCTCATCGACAGGTGTTGCTTACCTGTCTTTGAAACTTCTCCCCGGCCTATACCCGAAAGTATAGGCAGCTTGTGGCCGCGTTAGTGTTGGGCTTGCATAACCCAGCAACATTGACCCGGCGTGGCCTACGGAAAGCCAGACCGGAGAATTTTGCAAGACTAACAGCTAACTCGGTAAGATCGAGCGGGACAACAGTGTCGGCGTGGGCAGGGCGTATTGGTGATACTCTTGAAGTTTACCCTTATCCAGCCTGTCTTGGCAGGCGGCGCAGAACGGCGTCCACGGCACGGCTTCCAGCCTGCGGGGCGGAATTTCTTCCTCGCAGTTGAGGCAGGTGTCGTAAATTCCTTGCTGCATCCGCTCAATGGCCAGCCGGATCAGGAACGAGAGCTTCGTTCTGATGTCCTGAAAGGCGGCCGCCATCTCCTTAGCGACACTACCATTGGCCAGGTCGCCTTGGTCATGCGGCGGCAGCGGTTCGCCGAGGCCGTCAATCCGTAGGTCGAGCTCTTTGGCTTTCGCCGAGAGCGTTGTGTGGTACTTCTGAAATCGAGCATCTATTTTTTTCACCTTTGTCTTCCTTTCTTTCAAATTCCCTGGCTGATCGCTTGCCGCAGGTTCTGCATGTCGGCAACGAGATCTTTGACGGTTTTACCTTTGTAGCGATAGTCGAGACTAGTTCCAAAACCGATGTAGCCGAAGAGGACTCCCGAAACCTTTTCACGGGTTTCGTATTCCTCGCCAATCGGCGTATCGTCGGTTACGTCTTCGACTTTCAGCCCGTTGCCCTTGGCTACGGCTCTGATGACGGCCTCGCGAAGCGACTTCGGAGCCGGCTCGAACTCCCAGAGTGGCTGTTCGGTTTCGGCTTTCTTTTCGAATGCGGCAATGAGCTGCCCGACTGTCATCGTTCCGCCGATCGTGCCCGAATAAGACAGGCCGATCTTGATAGCGATGAAAGTGGGAGCCATGTGATCGTCCAAACTCAAGTCATCGGTGACCTGGGTGAGTTCGATTCCGCGAAATTCAGCAACTGCTCTTCTGACTTTCTCAGCGGTGGTCATTGTTCTGCTCCTTACCCTTGTATTCTGTCCTCCTAAAAAGACTTTTTATCATACCAGAAAAACTTGAAAAAGTCCAGCCCCCCCTTAATAGCCCGAAATGACCCCGAATTTATCAGATATACAAAAAAACGGCTATTTTCAGGCGTTTTTTAAACCCAATTTTCTATATCAATTCTACTTCAATCAAGGTCCTTTTACTCTTTGCGGCCAAGCCTTCGGGAATGGCCATCACTTTGGCCTGTTACTGGTTTTGGGGTCGTCTTCTAACAGCATTTTAAAAGCCTGCGCGAGACGAAACTCAGCATCTTTGGAAGGTTCATACTCGAAAATTACCTTAAGTTTTGGCTCCTTCTTTTTCTTTTTCCTTTTCATAAATGTTTTTGATTAACTGTTTAAGACGCGCTTGGTAATAAATCGCAAAACCAAAATCCCTTTGTGGTTACATTCGATGGCAGAGTGCAAACATTGTCTGCCTTTGTTTCCAGCGCTTTATAAACTCTTTCACCCATGATAAAGCCGACTTTCTTTTTAAATAGAGGCCCGTCGTAACAAAATGTGTGAAATTCTCCGTTCTCGCCGCAAGAGGCAAACAAAAATAATATCTTTGTCTTTTGTGCCTATCCGCCCTACCTTGAATATCTTAAAAAAGAAAAGAATACTTTTGACCAAGAAGGCATTGAAAAAGGGGAAATTTACAAAGATTTTATTTCTCAAATTATCAAAATTGATGCAAAAATTTGAAATCCCCTCTATGACACCCGCAGAAGAACTACACAAAACAGTTTGGCAAATTCTCGCCGAAATAAAACAAGAGCAATTAGCCACCCCAGACGATGAGTGGATTATTGTTGATGTCAAAGCAGAGACCAGAAAACGAGTGCTTGGCTAAAACTTAAACTTCATTTATAATTATCGTTGAACTTTAATCTTCACCCTGTAAGGGATCCTTCGGATGCACTCAGGATGACGCCAGGAGAATAAATTGTCATTCAATATCGGCATTGTCGGCCTGCCTAATGTCGGAAAGTCGACGCTGTTTAACGCCATAACTAAGAGCAAGGTTGAAGCGGCTAATTATCCGTTTGCGACTATTAACCCCAATGTCGGGGTGGTCGCGGTGCCGGACGAGCGCCTGGCCAAGCTGGCGGCTTTGGAAAAAAGCGAAAAAATTGTGCCTACCACCATAGAATTTGTGGACATTGCGGGGTTAGTTAAAGGCGCCTCCGCGGGCGAAGGTTTGGGCAATAAATTTTTAAGCCACATTCGGGAAGTTGACGCGATTATGGAAGTCGTGAGGTTTTTTGAAAATAAGGATATTATCCACGTTCAGGGCAACGTGGACCCCCAGCGCGATATGGAAACTATTGCCATAGAATTACAGCTGGCGGATTTGCAAAACGTCGAGAATCGATTGTCGACTGTGGCGCGCACGGCCAAAAGCGGCGATCGCGAGTCCATAATAAAAAAACAAATTCTCGATAAATACCGTGTGGCTTTGGAAGCCGGAAAAATGGCCAACACCGTGCATTTAACCGACGAAGAAAAAGAACACGGCAAAGACATCCAGCTGCTGACCAGCAAACCGTTTTTGCTTGTGGCCAATGATAAATTTGATTTGGACAAAAAAGAATTTGTCGGGCCGGGCATTGCCCGGCCGTCATCGGAAAATGATCCAACAATAAACGGCCAGCCGATGGCTGGCCCTACACCAACACAAATGATATCCATTGACGCGCAACTGGAATCCGAACTGGCCGAACTTTCGGACACCGAACGCGCGGACTACTTAAAAGAACTCGGCCTTCCCGAATCGGGCCTGGACAAAATTATCAAACAGGCCTATAAAACTTTGGGTCTGATTACTTTTATTACCGCCGGGCCAAAAGAAAGCAAGGCCTGGACCTGCGTGGCCGGCACCAAAGCCCCGCAAGCGGCCGGAAAAATCCACACCGACTTTGAAGCCGGCTTTATCCGCGCGGAAGTCATTCAGTGGGACAAACTGCTTGAAGCCGGCGGCTATCCCCAAGCAAGAGACAAAGGCTGGCTGAGGGTGGAAGGCAAGGAATATACCATTCAAGATGGTGATGTGGTTCATTTTAGGTTTGCGAACTAAATAGCACAACGGTCCCCGCACGAGGGACAGCATATCGGACTTCGCATAACGAACTTATAAGCAATGCCGTTGTATAAGTGCTCGCCAAAATCTTCGTCGCATGGCAAACCCTGGGAGACCTGCCACAAAGCGTGGAGAATTATTTCGGATGAGACAATCGCGACCGTTTGCCCCGCGTAACAATCCATTAATTCCTCAAAAAAACTCTTCAGCCTTTTGCCCACATCCGCGTTGGTTTCCGAACCTTTGACGGATTTTTTTATATTATTGGTCAGCTTGCGAAACTCCCCAATGGGAATACCTTCCAGCCGCCCGGCGTAAATATCGTTTATACGCTTGTCTACTTGTATCCTTATATCCTTAATTTTTGCCAACGGCGCGGCCGTTTCCTGCGTACGGAGCATTTCCGAGGCAATTATTGCCACCATCTTTTTATTTTTTAGCTTTCCGGCCAGGCGCAGAGCCTGCTGTTTTCCTTTGGGAGTCAAATGAAAAATTTTCTTAGGGTTGCCGTTAACCACGCCGGCAATATTATGTTCGCTTTCCCCGTGCCGCATGGCAATTACCGTAATTTTCTGCCGTCCCTTAACATTCGTCTTCCCACAATCGCAATGCCAATATACTGGTTGATTATTTTGATTTTTAGTTGGTTTTAACATGATGTTCGATTTTAAAAATCTCTTTAGTGTAATTATAGCAGACAAATTACTCCCAGATGACAGTCTTCAAGGATGCCAGAAGACTGTCATCTGGGAAAAAACGGCATAATTGCCGACCCCACATTGAGTATTAGCGGTCACTTTTTTGAGATTGACCAAACTGACTTAATCTGGTAGAATAAGCAAACAATCAATATTAATCATATTCCCTACCGATAAATCGGCAGGGATAAGGAAGACTCCTTATGCCTCAATATGAGCTTATGTATCTGCTTGGCAGCCAGGTGGCAGACACCGACGTGCCGGCAATTTCCGCTCAAGTTCTGCAATTCGCGCAGGATTTTGGCGGCAGTGAAGTTAAAGAAACCCAGTTGGGTAAGAAAAAATTAGCCTACCCCATAGGCAAAACCCGCAACGGACATTATGTTGTGGTTAATTTTACCATGGACACCAAAAACATTAATGCTTTTGACGCCAAAATCCGCACTCAGGACCAAAACATTATCCGCTACATTATTGTGAATCTGGATGAGCACTTGGCAAGAATGGAAAAGGATAAAATCGCCCAATCCAAAATAGTGCGCAAAGGCCCGCCCGCGGAAAGCGCCGAAGCCGCTCCGGCAACCCGCTTTGCCAAAACCCCCAAACCGGCCGCGGAAGAACCCGCCAAAAAGCCGGCCGCTCCCCTGGCGGAAATCAACCAGGAAGAACTGGATAAGAAAATTGAACAGGCGCTGAGCGAAGATTTAACAAAGTAAAAATTTCAAATTACAAATACCAAATATCAAATCAATGCCAAAATCCAAATTTAAAATCATAAAAACATTTTTAATTGGACATTTAGGTTTGAATTGAAATTTATTATTTGATATTTGAAATTAAAAATTAATTTATTAATTTTTACTATTATGGACCTAAATAAAGTCATGCTCATTGGCCGCCTGACCCGCGACCCGGAGCTGCGCACTACTCCTTCGGGAGTGAATGTCTGCCAGGTCGGCCTGGCCACTTCTTACGTTTATACCAACCAGCAAACCGGCCAGAAAGTTGAAAATACCGAATTCCATAACATTGTCATGTGGCGCAAGCTCGGCGAAATTGCCCACCAGTATCTAAAAAAAGGCACGCAAATTTTTGTGGAAGGCCGCCTGCAAACCCGCTCCTGGGACGCGCAGGACGGGCAAAAAAAATATCGCACGGAAATTGTGGCCGATAACATGATAATGCTGCAGCGCGCGGGCCAGGGTTCATCCGCGGGAAGCTACCAACCCGCCGCCTCTTCATCTCCGTCTCCGGCATCTTCCTCAAGACCGCCGGTAAGCAAGGCTGAGGAAGCTTCCCAAGTTCCGCCGGCAGAAGAATTGCCAACAATACAGCAAGGTGAAGACGTGAGCGTAGACGACATTCCATTTTAATTGCCCAAGATTAAATAAAATTGACCAGAATTACTTAAAATTTTTCAGTCAATTTTACTTAATTTTACTTAATTTTACTTAATTTTACTTAATTTTACTTAATCTTATTTAATTTTATTTAATGAACCTATGAGACCCAATTATAACAACCGAGACAGCCAGCCCCAGGTGAAAAAGCAGTGCTATTTTTGTTCCAACAAAATCAGCACCGTGGATTACAAAGACGCGCAGACCCTGCGCCGCTTTATGTCGCCCCACGCCAAAATCTTAAACCACAACCGCACCGGCACCTGCCCCAAGCACCAGCGCATGGTCACCAAGGCGCTCAAGCATGCCAGACACATGGCGCTTTTGCCGTTTGTCGCGGCTTAACGCCCTCTACTAAATACGAAAAAATACTAAATATACTAAATACTAAACCTGTACCCCTTTCGTATTTCGTATCTTTAGTAAAATTTAGTATTTAGTAGAAATAAAATTTTAACAAAATTTTTCTATGGATTTAAACGATATGAAAATCGGCACCATTATCCTCTGGGAAAACCAGCCGGTAATGGTTATTTGGAGCAACCGCATGCGCACGGCCCAAAGAAAGCCCGTTATGCAGACTAAGCTGCGCAATGTAATAACCGGAAAAGTTTACGAGTATTCCTTTAAGTTCGGCGAAAGCATAGAAGAAGCCGATGTTACGCGCGAAAAAGCCAGCTTCCTGTACGCCGACGACGAAGGCACTCACTTTATGAACGGCGAAACTTTTGAAACCGTGGATATAAACAAAGATGTGACCCTGGAACAGGAAAAATTCCTTAAGGAAGGCATGGAAGTCAGCATCCTCCGCTTTAATAACAAACCCGTTTCCATTGAGTTACCGATAAAAATCGAACTCAAAGTTACCGAAGCGCCGCCGGATACCAAAGGCAACAGCGGCGGTAATGTGACCAAACCCGTCACCCTGGAAACCGGCCTGGTCGTCAACGCCCCCATGTTCATTCGCGAAGGCGACGTCCTAAGAATCGACACCCGCTCCGGAGAATATGTTGAGAGAGCTTCAATGTAGTTAGACGACCTGGCTGCATCCCATTATAATAACCGTTACAAAAACTCCCAAACTCAATAGTTTGGGAGTTTTAAGTCCGTGTTAATCCGTATCCATCCGCGTTGTCTGTATTACTGCAGCCTGCTGTCCCCCGCGGTCATCGGGGTTAAGATGGGGAGTTTAAAATCATAGGAATTGGCCGGGACAATCAGGGCGGTTTGGCCGCCGTTGTTTAGGAAGGTGCTCCAGTCGGGGACCGGAATCAGACCCTGTTCGTAAACAAAGTAAATTGTACTGCCATTTTTTATCCAGCTGCCCCAGGGATGCCTGGCGTAAGGGGTGGAAACAATATAGCCGGAATTGGCCAAGCCGGAATTACCGACCGCCAAGACATTGCCGAAATTAAATCCCAATCCGGTAAATGCCCAGGAGCTGGCAAAGGCGCTCACGGTATTTTTGTAAACTATATAGACAGTCCCACCGGACGAAATAAGCGTTCCGTTCGGATATATACTGGCGCCCAGCACTCCCCCGCCGGAACCCGAACCGCCGGGATACTGCAAACCGCCGCCGTTGCCGCCATTATTATAATAATTGCCGTTAACGGTAACATACACGCTCGCGCAGGTCGAAGGATTGCTTTGGCAAACCGATATCGTGGTACTGCCGCTGTTTGAGCCGTAGACATTTAATACGTTACCCGACATGTTAGCCGTGGCCACGGACTGGTTGCTGTTACTGCTCACATAATAACTGCCGTTGCCGTAAATTGTTATAGCTTGCGTTTGTCCCGAATTCAGAGACAGGCTGGTTTGGCTCAAAGACAAGCCGCTGCCGGTATAATAAGATCCGCTGCCGCCCACGTTAATATATAACGAACCGCAGCCGTCATTGCTTTGGCAAACCGTCACGCTGCCGGTACCCGCTGTTAAGCCGTAAATGTTCAGCTGGTTTCCTGACAGGCTGACGGTGGCTACGTAAGAATTGTTGTTATTGGAAATATAGTAACCGGTCGCGTAACCGTAATTGTTATTTAAAATGCTGACCGTGGCGTTCTGGCCGACGCCAATATTCACCGATGCCGGGCTAAAAGTCAAACTCCCGCCGGAACCATACCCGCCGTAATTATAGCCGTTCACCGTCACGTACAAACTCGCGCATTGGTAGGTGGAGCCTGTCTGGCAAATCGACAACACGCTGCTGCCGGCAATCAGGCCATTAAGGCTCAGGGAGCTGCCGTAAATTGTCGCCGAAACTACCGATGAATTAGAGTTGGAAGCCAGATAATAATTACCGTTCCCGTAAATGGCCACCGTGGAGGACTGACCGATGTTAATCGCCAAGCTGGTCTGGCTTAAGCTAAAACCGGTACCGCTGCCTCCCCCGCCGACGGTTACGTATAGAGTCGCGCAAACGCTGGTGGAACTTTGGCAAACCGAAATATTGGTAGTTCCCGCGTTAAGCGCGTTAACGTAAACGCTGCTGCCGGAAACATTGGCACTGGCCACAATGCCGTTGCTGTTGCTGGCAATATAATAACTGCCGCCGTAATAATTGGAGGAAGAAATGCCGACGGTAAAACTTTGGCCGACATTGAGCGATAAATTATTTTGGCTGAGCACCAGGCCATTGTTACAGCCATAGTAGCCGCAGTTACTGCCGCTGACAGTCACAGACAAAGTGGCACACTGGCTGGCATTGTTTTGGCAAATTGAAATGTTGGTCGTGCCGCTGCTAATACCGGTAACATAAATCGCGTTGCCAGACACCGTGGCGCTGGCCACGCCGGAATTGCTATTGGAAGATATATAAGGGGTGCCGCCGCTATTATTGTTGGTCACGGTCACGCTGGCTCCCTGCCCGGCAGTCAGAGACAAACTCGTCTGGCTTAAGGTCAAACCCGTGCCGCAGCCGTAATAGCCGCAGTTGCCGCTGCCGTTAACCGTCACATAAAGCGTGCCGCAAAAATTTAAACTATTGCTGCAAACCACCAGGCTGGCGCTCCCGCTTTGCGCTGCATATAAATTAAGCACCGTGCCGTTAACCGTTCCCGTTACCACGGACGTATTGCTGTTTGAGGAAATACTATAGTACGCGGCCGCATAAGCCCCATAAGCGTTATTAGTCACGCTGCTGTTAATAGACACGGCCAAACTCTGGCCGACATACATGGTCGGATTGGCCGGATTAAACCAGACGTTGCCGGTATTGCCGCAATTATAGCCCGAACCATTGTAACAATTACTGCCGCCCGAAACAGTCACGTACAAGCTGGCGCACATACTGCTGCCGGAACTTAGACAAATCGATATGGTTGTACTGCCGCTGCTTATGCCGTAAACTGTTACCTGGTTTCCGGAAACGGAAGCCGATGCAACGGAAGGGCTGGAGTTACTGGAAACATAAACGTTGTTGCTATATCCGTAAATTGGGGCCGATGCCGTTACCGAAACACTTTGCCCGACATTCAGGCTTACGCTGGATTGACTCAATGTCAGTCCGCCGACATTATTGCACCCGTAATAACCGCAGCCGTTATTATTGTTGCCGTTGGGATACAATTGAACCGTGGAAGATTGCTGGCCGCCCACGGTTACGTAAATTTGCAGAGGGCTGCCGCTGCCGTCGCCCGGCAGGCTGACTACCGAGGTAAAATTTCCGCCGCCGTCGGTTTGGCCGATATTGCTTACCTGGGTCCATAAGGAGCTGGATTGCCGGTAGCTTAAATTTACCCCGGAGAAAGGGTTAGAATTGCTGACGTTAATTTGTACATTGCCAGAAGTCCCGCCCTGGTAAACCGCGGAGAGCACCGGCGAATAAGCCAAAACCGGTGTGGCTGAGCCGACAAAAAGGCTCGCGAATAAAACCAAAACCGCTATTTTTATAATATTTTTTCTGCCGAGGGCGGATTTGACTTTAACGGACATGTTGTTTTTCATAAAAGTTTTCGTTACTGCTTGGCTCTATATTATTATGCAGTTTATGGCTGCCGTCAAGGCCTGATTTGAATTTTTCACCAATAGCTATACGGCCAATTTATCAAAAAAGGCCCGGGACAACCGGGTCTTTTTTGCCTAAATTTTCTAAATTTCGGCAGGATTTTCGGCCTCACTCTGGCTTAAGAAAAGTCACCTTTCGTCCGCGATATTACGCCGCCATGGCATCGATTATCCGTTCCGCGGCCAGTATATAGGCCGCGCTGCGGAATGAAGTTTTATATTTTTTTTGCCTTTCATGCACATCCGCGAAAGCCTGTTTAATTTGTGTGGATAATTTGTTCAAAACCTGTTCCTTACTCCATGATTCATGCTTCATATTCTGATACCATTCGTAATAACTTACGCACACGCCGCCGCTGTTGGCCAAAATATCGGGAATTACCACAATTCCCTTTTTTTCAAATATCGCGTCGGCTTCCCCGCTGGTCGGGCCATTGGCCATTTCCACGATTAATTTTGCCTTAATCTTTTCGGCATTGTCTCCGGTCAAAACATTCTCCAACGCCGCCGGAACCAAAACATCCACCGGCAGTTCCAGCAGTTCCGCGTTGCTGATATTTTTTGCGCCGGAAAAATCTTTTAGCGCGCCGGCGGATTTTTTGTGCGCTAAAACCGCGTCATAACTTAAACCCTCCGCGTTATAAATTCCTCCCTTGCTGTCCGAAAGAGCCACAACTTTGTACCCCAACTTTTCCACGGCTTGGGCAAAAAAAGTCGAGACATTCCCAAAACCCTGAATGGCAACTTTTGAGCCGGCGGGCAAATCGACAACTTTGGATTTTACGACATCCTCAAATACATAGACGCCGCCAAAACCCGTCGCCTCCTCCCGGCCCTGGCTGCCACCGCTGCCCAGAGACTTGCCGGTAAAAGTCGCCATGGAACTGTTAAAAGAGCATTTTTGATACTCGTCCAGCATCCAGCCCATAATTTGGCCGGTGGTGTTTACATCCGGCGCGGGGACGTCCATTTCCGGACCGATTATCGGATAAATCTTCTTAATGTAACCGCGGCTTAACCGCTCCAGTTCCCCTACCGATAACTCTTTCGGATTAACAATAATTCCGCCTTTGCCGCCGCCAAACGGCACGTTAACTACCGCGTTTTTAAACGACATCCAAAAACTCAAAGCGCGGACTTCGTCCAGGTTAACCTGCTGGTGATAGCGGATGCCGCCCTTATACGGGCCGCGCGCGTTGTTATGCTGGCTGCGGAAGCCGGTAAAAATCTTTTGCTGCCCGTTGTCCATCATTACCGGAATGGAAACTTCCACGTAACGATCCGGAAATTTTAGCTGTTCAACTTTATTTGCGTCCAGCTTGGCAATTTGTGCGGCTTGCTCGAGCTGTGCTTTAGCCGTCTCAAAGGGGTTGATGTTCATGTTGTTTATGCCGATGTGCGGATGGCGTGATTTTACCGATAGCCGAGGATATTCAAAATCCGCGGGTAACTGTAAAATCGGCCAATCCGTAAGTCGGAATTAATTATTTAGGTTCATAAGCGGTTTCCAAAGATAACTTTTTGTCCGCGCCCTCCCCGCCCAAGCGGAACACCGCGAACAGCAAAATCGCCATGCCCAGAATCTGCGGCCAAAGAAGGGCGGAGTTCGGAATAAAAATCCAGTTAACAATAACCGCGGCCATGGGAAAGCCCAGTTCCGCCAAAGTAGCGACGGAGGCCTTGGTGTCTTGCAATCCCCTGTAGTATATAAACAGCGAAACGACGCCCGATGTTACCGCAATTATGGCAATAAACAGCCAATCCAGCGCCCTAACCTGGTTAAATACCGGAAAACTGTGCTGGGTAAAATTCAGTAACAGCAAAAATACCCAGGCCACGCAAAAACGCAAAGCGGTCATAACTTTAAAATTGGTTTTGTTCAAAACAATTTTACCCATAACCGTGGAAGCTCCCCAAAAGAACGCGGCAACCAGCGCCAGCCCAACACCGATTAGATTGGGGTTAAATACCTCGCCCGGATAACTTTGCGGCCGGAGGCCGGGGAAGGAAATTAAATACGCGCCGAACAGCGCCGCCAGCGCCCAGAGCCAAAATTTCGGGCTTAACTCTTCCTTGAGCATGGTCGAAGCCAGGCCGATGGCCAACAGCGGCTGGAGTTTCTGCAGCAATATGGCCACGGACGGGTTAACATAATGAAACGCCTGGGTAAAGGCCACCGAGGCCAGAGCCGACCCGCCAATGGCAATTACCGCCACGGCCAGCCACTCTTTGGCGGCTAATTTTTTTATTTCCGAAAAATTCATCAGCAGCAGGGGCAATACGCACAACACGTCAAAGGTATGCTCTCCCAGCACGATAAAATTACTGCTCAGAGTCTGGGTTAAATGCAGGCGAAAAGGCGCGTCCGTGGCCCAGAGCATGGCCGCGAAAAATATTAAATAAGCGCCGTATTTCCCCGCGGAGCGGGGTTCCGCTCCGCGG
This sequence comes from Candidatus Doudnabacteria bacterium, assembly GCA_031291995.1. Lineage (GTDB taxonomy): Bacteria > Patescibacteriota > Doudnabacteria > UBA920 > UBA920 > PALSA-1336. The sequence goes on along the minus strand of JARLHZ010000039.1, from coordinate 5,303 downwards.
GATTTGTTGTCGATACTCATTTAGATATATTTTTAATTATTTTTATATCTTCCTTAATTTGAATTTTTAATTCCGCTTCGCCGGGAAACTTCTTAAACTCCCTGATAAATTTCCCTATTTGTAATAGGATTTTTTTACCATATAAATTACCTTTAAAACCCAATAAGTGCGCTTCAATCTTAGGCAGGCCGGTTTTGTCTATCGGCCCGATAACAATCGCCGCCGTATATTTTCGCGCCGATGGCAACTCCGCCCAACCCTGAAAAACACCCAGTTTGATTTTTATCCGCATCCTGCTGAACTGCCGCCGGTCCAAATTCGCCGTGGGAAAACCCAGAGCCGTTCCGTAATGCAGTCCCCGAATAACCGTACCGGTAATAACAATAGAATTCTTGGTCAATTGTTAATTGTTAATTGTTTGTTGTTTGTCGCACCCTAATTCACCTGCTCGCCGCGGAACGGGATGCCAAAAAAATCCTTGCCGATTAAACTTTCCGCCTGCTTTCTGGCCTGGCGGTTCTGATAGCTTAGCACCATATCGCCTTTAATAAAATAGGTCCCGGGCGTCGAGGTATAACATTTGACCTGTTCGGCGTAAAAATCATTGACGCCGGCTATGGACTTAACTTTATCAATAACGTCCTGGTGTTTGGCAATATTTTGGCTGACCTGGAGCGCGAACGGCAAATCGTAACACGATAAATAATTTTCTTTGCGATCTAGCGCAATATTTGCCCAGGCCGCCCTAACCGCGCGCCAGGTGACAAAAAAATAGGCCCCTCCGGCAATAAGGGCAATACCAACAATAACGCCCGTGACTTTGAATACCCGTTTCCAGGAATACGCGATGGGTTTTGAATCCCGATTGTTCTCTATTTTTAATTCTTCCATATTACAATTAACTTTCTTTCTCCGCCAGATACTTTTCCACATCCAGCGCGGCCATGCAGCCCATACCCGCGGCCACCACGGCCTGGCGATAACGCGGGTCGTTTACGTCTCCGGCCACGAACACCCCGTCTATATTAGTCCTCGTTTGCTGCTTTATCACAATATACCCTTTCTGGTCAATCTCGACTCCGGCGGCGGCAAACAATTTGGTATTCGGCGTGTGGCCGATGGCGGAAAAATAACCCTGCGCGGAGATGGTTTTATCTTCCCCGGTCTTATTGTCCTTTATGGTTATGCCTTCCACCGAATTTTCCCCCAGCACGTCGGTCACGGTTACGTTAGTGGCAAAGGCTATTTTGGGATTGTCCTGCGCGCGCTTGATCATAATTTTAGACGCGCGAAACTCGTCGCGCCTGTGCACAATCGTCACTTTGGATGCGAATCTCGTCAAAAAATTGGCTTCTTCCATGGCCGTGTCTCCCCCGCCAATAACCACCACTTCTTTGCCTTTAAAAAAGAACCCGTCGCAGGTCGCGCAGGCTGATACGCCTTTGCCCCGCAGGCGCTGTTCATTAGGCAAGTTCAGCCAATTGGCCTCGGCGCCGGTGGCAATAATCACCGTCTTGGCCAAAAATTCCGCCTTGTCCGTTTTTACCGTAAACGGTTGTTTGATAAAATCTATCGAAACCGCGTTGTCATTAATTATTTCCGTACCGAACCGGCTGACCTGTTTAATCATATTATCCATCAGTTCCGGGCCTAAAATGCCATTAACAAAACCCGGAAAGTTTTCCACTTCCGTAGTCTGCATTAACTGCCCGCCCGGCGCCAGCCCCGCAATGACCAGGGGCTTTAACTCGGCGCGCGCCGCGTACAATGCCGCGGTAAGCCCGGCGGGCCCGCTGCCGATAATTATCACATTATAAATTTTATTGTCCATACAATTATTTTTTGATTAATTTTGTCATTTTTACTTCTTCATCTCCGGCGGCGGCCGGTGACGGTTTGACGGACCGTCCGGCAAACCGGAAACGGCGGCCGTTTTAAAAAAATTATTGTTTCGCGTAAAGGTTCATTAACTCCGCTATCGCCTGCTTGCGTTTGCTGGAATTTTTGCTGTGCATGGCGTCCCAGGCGCAAATACCCAGGTGGCCGTTTAAAATCATCTGGTTAATTTTTTTAAGGGCTTCAATAACCGCGTGGTTTTGGTTAATAATGTCCAGGCAATAACTGCCTTTTTCCACCATTTTGCCGACAGCCTTTAAGTGACCCTCGGCATAATGCAGACGGTTTAGGACATCCTTTTTATTGTCACCGGATTTTTGAGTTGTCGACATAAATTTTCCACCAGAGCCGGAGTTTCCACATTGGCCAAGTACGAGGCATTTTGCGAGGATTTTTGGAGGCGTAGTTCACCTACGGCGACAAAAACCGCAGCAATATAACGAAGTAATTGGCCAAAGCATCTTTTAAATTCAGCTTCAAGATCTAAGAGTGGCGCTGTGGAAACTCTGGCTTAATTAAACCCCCGGGTGGGGGGTACAATTTAAGTATAGCTTTTATTTGACAATTGTCAAATATCCCGTTATACTGGCGGGTCCTCCCGATTTGGCCCGCCGTCGACGGGCTTGCCGGGAGAAAGACATTAACAATTTATAGGAGGGAAGTTTAGGAGCCATTATGAACTCCTTACTGTTCCTGTTGGCAGCGGCCGGCATTGTGGTGCTGGCGTCTATTCGCGAAAACCGCAAACTGCGGCAAAAGCTGAATCCCCGCAAGCTCCCGTCGCTGCTGCCCAAAGCCTTAACCTTGCTGATTGTGAGCGCCCAACTTTCGGAGCTGCTCAAAGTCGTCAGCCAGGCTTCGGTAGTGCATTTGGTCGCCGCCTTATTTTTACTGGCAATGGTGTCGGCCGTGCAATCGGGAACAGAAAGCGAGTGGCGATAATTTCCGTTCGGCCCAGCCGGACGATGTTTGTCGCCGCGTAATCGGTTCCTGATGCAAAATTCGCAAAAGCCCGGTGTTGTCTTAGACAACTCCGGGCTTTTCATTTTTCGTTTGGGCTTGATGTTTACGGCAGTTGGCCCAGCATCATGGATATCTTTATATTCCGGCCGTTGCGCAAAATGTTAAATGTCACCTGGTTGCCGGACTGGTAACTGTCGAGCAGCGTGTCAATGGCGTTATTCGGGGTGACAGCCTCATTATTTATAGAGGTAATAATATCCCCGGACATAATTCCGGCCTGTTCCGCCGGACCGCTGGAAATTATATCGGTTACCAGCGCGCCGCCGCTGACCGTCAACCCCTTTGCGATTTGAATGGAAGGGTCAATATTAATAAATCTTATTCCCACGTAAGGACGGGAAACTTTGCCGAACATCTTAATTTGCCTGACGGCGTCTTTGATGGTATTAACCGATACGGCAAATCCCAGGCCTGAGCCGCTGGTGTCGATTAAGGTATTCATGCCGATAACTTCGCCGTTTAAATTAATCAGCGGCCCGCCGCTGTTGCCGGGGTTAATGGCGGCGTCGGTCTGGATCATATTATGCAAACGTCCGGTGGCAATGCCGCTGTTGTCGCCCTCGTCCACCGACCGATTGACAGCCGAAACCACTCCGCGGGAAACTGTATATTGGTATTCACCCAAAGTATTACCGATGGCAAACACGGTTTGCCCGGTTTCCAGAGCATCCGAATCGCCAAGCTTCGCCGGGGTCAGGTTAGCCGCGTCGATTTTCAACAAAGCGACATCGTCGTACTTATCCAGGTTTAAAATTTTTGCCGGATGCACGGTGCCGTCGGCCAGAATTACCCAATACTTTAAAGTATTATCGGACACCACGTGGTTGTTGCTGACAATTAAGCCGTCGGATTCCATGACAAATCCCGTCCCGTAAATAACGCTCGGCGAACCCTGGTTTGTGGCAACCGCCGAAAGCGTGCTGGTTGATAAATTGTTATTGACGCCGATAATATCCACCACGGAGGCCTTGGCCGTGCGCACCGCGTCTATCCCCTGTTGTTCATCGCTGACAGGCTGGGGGTTTGACGCTTTTATGGCATCGACCGACATGTTGCGGCTTAACGATTGGTTAACAAAAAATAAGACACCGAGCACCGCGATGGTTATCAAAAATTTTTTTTGGTTGTTCATCATTTATTATTACTTTTAAAAAGTTATATGTTGTAGGCTATAAAAGCCGGATTGGTTTTAAGGCCTCTATTCCCCTACGCCTTAATACATACCGGTTTCCACAACCAACAACTATTTACTATTTACTCAATATGCTCCTCCTGGAGAGCGTCAAAAATCTGTTGCGTGGCCAGCAGCCAATTGGGGTTGCAGGGCTTCACGTAAACTCCGCACATCTCCTGCAGCGTCCAGTCTTTATACCGCTTGTCGAGCAGCCGGTTAAAATCCACCACCCAGGCGTCATAACTGGCATAACGCCGCCAGGAAGGCGCGCCGGGCTTTACGCCAATATTACTGCAGTTGTTGTCGCTGCAATTTTTCCCGAGGCTGCTTTCGGCAAAGGCCACGGCCATTATCATATTCCAATGCGGCTGTGAGGCAATAGTCGCGGCCGCGGAAGCCAGAGGCGAATTTCGCTGCTGCAAAAACTCCTTAATTTGTCCGGTGCGTTTGGCTATAACATCCGGCTGGGAAACGTCCTCCAAATACTGTTTGAGATATTCAATCGGCGTGTTAAATATTACGCTATTGCTGACAGTATTGGCCTGCGGCAATTCAGCGTTGGTCATGACTATGGGAGCGGAAGGCTGGCTGGTTGATGCTCCCAGTACCTGGGGCTGGCCCGTATCCGCGCTGGAACGGCTGGTATCAAGGACAAACCATATGCCCCCGGCAAAAGCCAAAAATAACGCCAGTACCGCGGCTACAAGAGGAACTCTTTGCCGGACTACGGACCTAAGCAATTGGGTTTGCCATACGGCGGCACGGCTTGGTAACAACGGCGGCACAACAAATACTGTCCGGTTTGCTTGGGGACGGGCCCGCTTGTTGCCGGAAATATTTTTAACAACCGAATCAATCTTAACAAACCGCCTGGTAACCTTTACGGCGGGTTTAATAAAACTTTGGTTTTGAATTCCGTCGAGATTTCTTTTAGTTTTCATATCGCGGTTCCAGAAATTATTATAGCATGAAGGAAAGAATTTAAATAAACATATCAGTTCACAAGCCTGAGTGAGGACGAAAATCCTGCCGGTTTTGTGTCAGTGGTTTGAGGTCGCCGTACAATAAATGTTAGGAAAAATTCAAAACCGGACTCCTTAAAATTCAAAGATGGACTTGGGGCAGATCTTTAAGCAGAATCGTCTTGGTCGCCGCCAGGCTCTCGTTATGCCAGATTCTGATTTCCGCGTTGCTTGTTTCCGTCTCTGGT
>JARLHZ010000038.1 GCA_031291995.1 Candidatus Doudnabacteria bacterium | reverse complement strand
GCCAGAGCCGGAGACAGGCAATGCGGAAGTCAGGATTTGGCATCAGAACACCCTTACGGCGACCAAAACTATTCTGCTTAAAGACCTGCCCCAAGTCCATCTTTGAATTTTAAGAAGTCCGGTTTTGAATTTTTGCTAACACGCCGACCCGGCCGACCCCCGGTCATCCCGGAATAAGTAAAGCGGCGATGGTGGCAACGCTGGTTACAATCATTACCAGGGCGGTTATCCAGCCTATTGCGGATATTGTTTTTCCATTCGTCCGGTTGCCCATTATTTTTTTATTATCGCCCATATCGACAATCAGCACCAAAATTATCGGAGCGACAATGCCGTTGGCCACGGCGGAATAAATTAACGCTTTTATGGGGTCGAGACCCACAAAATTAAGGCCCAGGCCAATAAGCATGGATAAAATAATTACCCCGTAAAAAGCCCTCGCGCGTTTAAACTTCCGGTAAAGGCCCTGTTTCCAGCCGAAACTTTCGCTGAGAGCGTACGAGGCCGAACCGGCCAGTACCGGCACGCCCAAAAGGCCAACGCCGATAATGCCCACGGCAAACAGCAAAAAAGCGTAATTGCCGGCCAAAGGCCGGAGCGCGGCCGCGGCTTCGGCCGCGGTTTGGATGTTGGTAATGCCCGCGCCAAACAGGGTGGCGCCACAGGTTAAAATAATAAAGAACATGGCCAGGTTGGAAAAAAACATGCCGGACCAAATATCCACCCGCATTTTTTTTATTTCCGCGTCCGTCGTTTCGCTCTGGCGGATTTTTAAAGTCGTCTTGCCTTGGAGGATTTCTTCCTCAACTTCCTGTGAAGTTTGCCAAAAAAACAGGTATGGGGAGATGGTTGTCCCCAAAATGCCGCATACCAGGAAAATCTGCTCCCGGGAAAATTCCAAATGCGGGATAAAAACGTATTTAAAAATTTCCCGGCCGTTTATATGCACAAAAAAGGCCGTCAGGACATATGATACCAATACTAACGCCAGCCATTTTAAATATTTGGCGTAGTCTTTATAGCTGGTAAAAATTTGCAATCCCAAACTTAAAACCGTAAAGAAAACTATCAATAAAGTAAAACTAAAATTTGGCCAGAGCAGCTGCGTAGCTTTTGCCATGGCTCCCAAATCGGCGCCGATGTTGAAGGTGTTGGCTAAAAATAACAAGACAGCCACGGAGTAGAGAACTTTTTTTGAATAATTGCGCTTAATGTTGCCGGCCAGTCCCCGGCCCGTTACCAGGCCGATGCGCGCGCACATTTCCTGGACCACGGCCATAAGCGGAAAGGTAAAAGCGGCCAGCCACAACAGCGAAAAGCCCCAGCGCGCGCCGGTTTGGCTGTAGGTGGCAATGCCGGACGGGTCGTCATCGGCCGCGCCCGTGGTCAGGCCAGGCCCCAGCATTTCCCAGTACGCCCCGGCTTTTTTTATCGGCTTGCCGTTGCCGATTGTCCGGACAAAATTTTCCGACGTTCGCAGGGCTTTCCCGAAACCGTTGGCCGGAGTGTTGAGTTCTTTATTTGAAGTTTCCTTTTCCAAGTTATTTTGGTGTCGAGTTGATTACATTTGCCTACATTTTAGCATATTTTGACACAAACTTAAACACCCATCACGCCTCTTGACGGCAGTTTGCGGGACTGTTATTCTAATAAAGATAATCATGAAAACATTACATAACCGCAACAAAATTATATTCGTAAACCCCTCCCTATTATAGGGAATGGGGTTATTTTTTTATATCCGCATTTTATGTTAACTATTGAAGGGAATCTTGTAAATTTAGACAAAACCGTCCGCGGCCGGATAGAAATCGGCAATGACGGATTAATTTCAAACGTTTCCGGGCCAAACGGCCAAGCCGACTTAGTATTTGGCCAAGAGCTGGTCTTTCCCGGTTTTGTTGATATTCACGTCCACGCCCGCGAATGCGCCGACCACTCATGGGATTACAAAGAAGATTTTATGACGGCCGGTCAGGCGGCGTTAAACGGGGGAGTGGTGGCCTTTGCCGATATGCCCAACAATCCCGTACCGCCGGTGGATGAAAAAAGTTACGCGGAAAAATTGCGGCTGGCCGAAAAATCGGCGGTCGACGTTTTACTCTACGCGGGCATCGGGCCGAAGACCTCGCCGCTTGGGGAAAAAGTGCCGTATAAGGTTTTTATGGGAAAATCCGTCGGTGAATTATATTTTAGTTCAATGGGCGATTTAGACGCCGCTTTATCAAAATTTTCGGGCCAAAGCGTGAGTTTCCACTGCGAAGATCCGGAAATTTTGGAGGCCGATAAAAATCAGCCCACGCATGCCTTAAGGCGTCCGCCCGAGGCTGAGCTGTCCGCGATAGATTTTGCCCTCGGCTTTATTAAGAAATATAATCTTATCGGCAAAATTTGCCACTGCTCGACCGCAGAAGGCATGGAAAAAATCGCCGCCGCAAAACAAGCCGGATTGTCCGTGACCGTAGAGGTGACCCCGGCCCATTTATTTTTTGATAATGAAACTTCCGCGGCTGACAAAAACCCTTTTTTACAAATAAATCCGCCGGTCAGGCAGACCCAAAAAAACCGGCTGGCCTTAATCGCGGCGCTGAAAAAAGGCGACATAGATTACCTGGCCACCGATCACGCGCCTCACACGATTGGGGAAAAAGAAAATGGCATGTCGGGTATCCCGCAGTTGGACACGTTCGGCTCGTTTGCCTCGTGGCTTATGGCCGAGCACGGTTTTACGGCGCAGGAAATCGCGCGCGTTTGCGCATACAACCCGGGAAAGTTTATGAATAATTTTATGCCGATAAAGTTTGGCGAAATCAAAACCGGATTTGCCGGATGTTTGACGGTTCTCAATATGGATCGGCCGGTAATTATTAGTAAAACAACGCTCAAAACCAAGTGCGGCTGGTCGCCGTTTGAAGGATTTGAGTTTTCGGGTAGCGTAGCGGCAACAATAATTAGGGGTAAAGTTTACCGCCGCGAAACAATAAAGGTTCCTCGCAGCAGAGCTGGCGAGGTATTAACTGCAAGGTAACAACTATTACTTCGGAGCAGAGCTCCGAGGTATTGAACCTGTATTAACTCCTCGGCTCGCTTGTCTTTGCAAGCAAAAACAGACTCACCTACGTCGTTAATAAAAAAAGTATCATAGTTTAGACTATTGAACTATTTCCAAAAATTATTATGCGCGACGAGATGCTATTAAAACTAAAAGATGGGGCGGAATTTCGCGGAAGGTCTTTTGGCGCCGAGAAATCGATATCGGGAGAAGTTGTTTTTGTCACGGGTATGGTCGGCTATCCGGAGGCGTTGACCGATCCTTCGTTCCGCGGGCAGATTTTGGTTTTTACGTACCCGTTAATCGGGAACTACGGCGTTCCGGACAAAAGATTTTGGGAATCGAAAAAAATTCAGGTTTCCGGTTTAATCGTGAGCACTTATAATTCCACGCCGTCCCACTGGCAAAGCAAACAAACTCTGTCCCAATGGTTAAAAAAAGAAGGCGTGCCGGCTCTGGAGGTTAAAGATACCCGGGGTTTGACGTTAAAGTTGAGAACGCAGGGGGTCATGCTGGGGAAAATAGATTTTACGGAATCCGGAGCCGGTAGAAAAAGCGGCAAGGATATAGGTTCCGTATTCCGTAAAGATAATTTTGAAGATCCCAATCTTCGCAATTTGGTTGCCGAGGTCTCCATAAAAAAACCGCAAATAATCGGCAGCGGCAAAACAACCGTTGCCTTAATAGATTGCGGAGCCAAGGCTAATATTGCCCGAAGTTTGGCTAAGCGCGGGTTAAAAGTAGTCATTGTTCCCTGGAATTTTAATCCGTTAAAGTTAAAGCAAAAAATCAGTGGCGTGGTAATTTCCAACGGCCCCGGCGATCCGCAAATGGCAGGCGAGACTGTTGCAAATGTAAAGGCGCTGATGAATAAAAAACTTCCGATTTTGGGCATATGCCTTGGTAATCAGATACTGGCCCTGGCCGCGGGCGGCACGACTTTCAAATTAAAATTCGGACATCGCGGGCAAAACCAGCCGTGCGTATTATCGGGAACCAACCGATGCGTGCTCACTACCCAAAACCACGGGTTTGCCGTCGGTAAAATTCCCAAGGGTTTTAAGGAATGGTTTTATAATGCCAACGACAACACCAACGAAGGCATTATCCATCGCAAGCTTCCGCTTATGTCCGTGCAGTTCCATCCGGAAGCGGCCCCCGGCCCGACCGACGCCGACTGGATATTTGATGAATTTGTTAAGACGCTGAAGTAACGCGGAATTGACTGCCATCGCTGAAACTACGCTGAATCTTTGACGACATGACAGCTTTCTAAGCGGTAATATTTTAGGGGTAAAAAACAAAGTAATTTATCACATGAAAAAATTTAAGAAAATTTTGGTGTTAGGGAGCGGGGCGTTAAAAATCGGCGAAGCCGGGGAGTTTGACTATTCCGGCAGCCAGGCGATAAAGGCCCTAAAAGAAGAAAAGATTAAATCGATTTTAATTAATCCGAACATCGCGACCATCCAAACTTCCAAGCACCTGGCGGATGAGGTTTATTTTTTGCCGGTTAACCCGTATTTTGTGGAACAGGTCATTAAAAAAGAAAAACCGGATGGGATAATGCTGAGCTTTGGCGGCCAGACGGCGCTTAATTGCGGGTTGGCTTTGCAAAAGTCCGGCGCGCTCAAAAAATATAATGTCCAGGTCCTGGGCAGTCCGGTTAAGTCTATTGAACTCACGGAAGACAGGCAGTTATTTGCCGACCATCTTAAGTCCATCGGCATCCCCGTCCCGCCGTCCGGCGCGGCCACGAATTTGGATCAGGCTAAAATTATTGCCAAAAAAATCGGCTATCCGCTTATGGTACGCGCCGCGTTCGCGCTTGGCGGCCAAAAATCCGGGGTGGCGCGCAACGAACGAGAGCTCAAAGAAATTGTGGACGGCGCTTTGGCCGTCAGTCCGCAAGTGCTGATAGAAAAATATTTGCATCATTTTAAAGAACTGGAATATGAAGTAGTTCGCGACAAATTCGACAACACGGTCACGGTCTGCAATATGGAGAATTTCGATCCGTTGGGAATTCATACCGGAGACTCGATAGTTATCGCGCCGAGCCAGACACTGAACAACCATGAATATCATGGGCTTCGGGAGGCTTCTATAAAAATAGTTAAGTCGTTGGGAATTGTCGGGGAATGCAATGTGCAATATGCCTTGAATCCTCACCCCAAAAAAGGCGAACTTGATTATTTTGTTATTGAGGTGAACGCCCGCTTGTCCCGGTCGTCCGCGCTGGCGTCCAAAGCAACCGGTTATCCGTTGGCTTATGTAGCGGCCAAGCTGGCCCTTGGCCGGTCATTGTTGGAGGTTAAAAATAAAATTACCAAAGTTACCCAAAGTTTTTTTGAACCGGCTCTGGATTACGTGGTCGTCAAACTGCCGCGTTGGGATTTGGAAAAATTTAAAGGCGCGGAAGAACGCATCGGCTCGGCCATGAAGTCCGTGGGCGAAGTTATGGCCATTGGCAGGAATTTTGAGGAGGCTATCCAAAAAGCCGTCAGAATGCAGAGCGGCAATACCGAGGGTGTAACCGATAACGGGTTTGCGGACAAAGCTGAAGTTAAACATTTTTTGACCGTGCCGACCCCAAAAAGAATTTTTGCCGTAGCCGCGGCGTTCGCGCACGGCATAAACGTACCCGAGATTCATCGGCTTACCGGAATTGACGAATGGTTTTTATTCCGGATAGAAAATATCGTCAAGGCGGAAAAAACATTCCGGGCGGACGCGGCCGCGGGCGAGTTGGGGCGCGAGGCGCTGCTTGTCCTCAAACAACTGGGGTTTTCCGACAAAAAGATCGGCGACCTTTCCAATCAACCGGAAAGTACAATCAGGGAACTTCGCGGCAAGCACAATGTCCGCCCGTCGGTTTTCCGGATAGATACCCTGGCCGGGGAAGTCCCGGCAAAAACCAATTATTTATATTTGACTTATCATGGGGGCCATAACGATGTCGAGCCGCTGGGCAAGCGGGCTATTGCGGTGCTCGGCAGCGGGCCTTACCACATAGGTTCGTCAGTGGAATTTGACTGGTCCGCCGTGCACGCTGCTATGGCCTTAAAGCGCCACAACCGGAAATCGATAATCATCAATTGCAATCCGGAAACGGTATCCACCGATTACGACCTGTCCGACCGGCTGTATTTTGAAAACTTGTCTTTTGAAACCGTAGCCGATATTTGCGAGTTTGAACATGCCGAAGGGTTGATAATTTCCGTGGGCGGCCAGCGGCCGAACAATTTGGCAAAAAAATTGTCCGACGCCAATTTCAAGCTGCTGGGAACCGCGGCGGCCGACATCGATCGCGCCGAAGACCGCAATAAATTTTCCGCGCTTTGCGACAAACTCGGCATCCTCCAGCCCAAATGGCAAAGTTTTACTAGCATGGAAGAAGCGGAAAAATTCGCGCAGGCGGAGGGTTATCCGGTTCTGGTGCGCCCGTCTTACGTATTGTCCGGCAGCGCCATGAGCGTGTGTTATAGCCACGGCCAGCTTAAAGATTTTATCGGCCGCGCTGCCGTGCTTAGCCCGAAGTATCCGGTAACTATTTCCAAATACGTCCAACAGGCCAAGGAACTGGAGTTTGACGCGGTGGCCCAGCGCGGCCGCATGGTGGTTTATGCCATATCCGAGCATGTGGAAAACGCGGGCGTGCACAGCGGCGATGCCACCATTGTCTACCCGACGCAAAGAGTTTACGCTTCCACCGAACAGCAGCTCATCCGCATTTCCTCGCGTTTGGCCAAAGAATTAAAAATTACCGGACCGTTTAATATCCAATTTTTGGTTAAAAACAATCGCCCGTTCGTGATTGAGGTTAATCTCCGCGCCAGCCGGACATTCCCATTGCTCAGCAAAGCGCTCGATATTAATTTGCCGGAATTGGCCGTGGACAGTTTTTTTGGCAAAGCCCCCGAAGATAAGGTTTATAAATATCCGAAAGCCGTAGTGGTTAAAAGCCCGCAGTTTTCTTTCGCCCGTTTATCCGGGGCCGACCCGGTACTGCGCGTGGAAATGGCGTCAACGGGCGAGGTGGCGTCGTTTGGTAAAACTTACGATGAGGCATTGTTAAAATCCATACTCTCGGCCAATAATTTTGATTTCAGTAAAAAGTCGGTTCTGCTGGCATTGGGCGGGGAAATTAATAAAGCCAAGTTTTTGGAAGCCGCCGGGATTTTGCAAAAGCTGGATTATAAAATTTTCGCCACCGACACAACGGCGGATTTTTTACAAAGCCAGGGCGTGCCGTGCGAAAAAGTCCGCAAAGCCACGGAGTACGAAAAAAACGGACGGGACAAAAAACCTAATTTTTTGGACGTGGTAGAGGGTAAAAAAGTTTCTTTCGTGGTAAACTTAAGCCAGGTTGGCCACCGGGTGCGGGAGGAGACGGTTAAGCGCCACCTAACCGACGGTTTCCGTATTCGCCGCGCCGCCGTGGACAACCAGATTCCGCTGTTTACCGACTTACACCTGGCTCGCGCGTTCGTCAAAGCGCTGGAAAATTACCGGAGGGAAGATTTGGAAATTAGAAGCTACCGGGAATATTTGGAAGGATATTGATGGATATTAAGATGTTGGGATATAAGCCCAATTTATAAAGTGTTATTAAATATCTTTAAGGAAATTTATGAGACATATCTTGTCCGCGGACCAATTTTCCAAGACCCAAACGGAAGAAATTTTATCACTGGCCGCCCAAATGGACAAACAGTGTCATAAAGGGAAAATTCAAAAAGTTCTGCAGGATAAAATTGTGGCTTGTATTTTTTTTGAGCCTTCAACCCGCACCCGTTTGTCCTTTGAAACCGCGGCTTTGCGTCTCGGCGCCGGGGTGATTTCCGCGGAAAACGCGGCGGCCAACTCTTCGTCTTACAAAGGAGAGAGCATAGAAGATACCGCGCGTATGCTGTGTTGTTATGCCGACGCGATAGTTATGCGGCACCCTAAAGAGGGGATGCCGCAGGCCGCGGCAAAAGTATCAACCAAGCCGATTTTAAACGCCGGCGACGGCGGCAACGAACATCCGTCCCAAGCGCTGCTTGATTTATATTCGATAAAAAAATCCCTGGGCCGGCTGCATGGTTTAAAAGTGGCGTTTGGTTTTGACCCGCTCCACTCCCGGACCATCCGCTCATTGGCCCAAATGCTGACTTTATACAAGAATAACGAGTTTATTTTTATTGCCCCCAAGGGTCTGCACCTGGCCGAAGATTTTTTAAACGGTTTAAAAGCCAAGGGCGCGAAAGTCCGGCTGACCGATAATTTGCCGGAGGCGCTTTCGGCGGATATATTTTACGCAAACCGCCTTCAGCAGGAGCGGTTTGCCAACCCGTCGGAATTCGAGGCGAACCGGAAGAAGTTTGTTATTACAAAACAGCTCATGGCAAAAGCCAAAGCCAAAATTTTAGACCCGTTGCCGAGAATAGACGAAATTGAGCCGGCCGCGGACACCCTGCCCAACGCCCTGTATTTTGAGCAGGCCCAAAACGGCCTTTACGTCCGCATGGCCCTCCTGCGATACGCTTTGGATATATAACGGATATTGATTATATCCGGATGCAGTGAGTCGATGGTTTAGACAACGATCGATTGCTGAAGAAGAAATTTGGGATTAATTAAAATCGCTTTTTTTGACAGCCGTCAAAAAAAGCGATTTTAATTTATAATATTTGCGGCGGCTTTTTTCGTTTTTTAGGTTAAATCAGTGAAAATTTTTACATTTTTCATTTCTCGCCAAACCATGGCCGGGTGTTCCGCTTGCTTGCCTTCGCCGGATGTTAAGCGGTTGAACATTTCCTGTTTTTCTTTGCCGGCGACAAAAGCAAAACTAAAATCTATAAGTTTTAAAAAAGTCAGGGTCGTGGTAATTCGTTCGGGATACGGATTTTTATCGCCGGCGTTATAGGCCGCGGTCCAATCCGGGCCGTCAAACAGCGATCGAAATTTTTCGGGGTCTTCCGGAAAGGGGAGGATGCCGGCGGTGTGGCCATCGGGACCCATGCCGAGAGTGGCAATAATCAGGCCGAGGGGATTATTTTCACGCCAGGTTTTTAAATTTTTATCCCATCTTTGGCGTAAATCTTCCATAGTTTCCAGGGGACGCGGCAGGGTGCCGAAAAAGCCGGCCTCCGCAGCCAATACATCCTGATAAAATTCGGTTTTTTGCATTTGCAAAAAGTTATTTATCCCTCCATCCTGGCTGTAACGATCATCGAGCATGCTTACGGTTAAATTTGCACCCAAAGTGGTTTGTCCAACGTAATTGGTTATAGATAAGGCCGACCCGCCGGAAAGTAACAGCAAAACAGGGGATTTTTTATTTTCCACTAAAAAAGTGTTTAAATATTCCCCGGCTTCCGCGGCCGCGCTGGCTGAATCGAGTTGTTTAAAAATTTCCATAGCCCTTTTATTCTAGCTGAATTTTTCTAAAATTTCAAAAAAATTTATATTGTCCGCTTGTTTACGGGGATATTTAAGTTATCAACAAATAATCGGAGATTTGGAAACGGTTTGATTAATAATGCGTTATAATTATATTCAGGAAGAAAACTTAAATAATTAAAAGGAAAAAAATATGAAAAGAACGAACTTCGCGCCTGGCGCGAAAAGATTCTTAGCGGCAGTAGCAGCATTGTCTATGTTAACTCCAGCTTTGGTTTTTGCCCAAACTGCGACGACCACAACGACAGGCGGAAGATACGGGTATAGGTTGTCTGATTCCGGGTCTGCGCCTACGGGCAGGGCGGGGATGACGCCATTCATTAAACATTCTGTTAACGCGACCACGACGCGAGCCAGTACTGTTTCGGGAACGGTGGCCGGGGTATCGGGAGAGTCAATATCGCTAACCGGCACCGGTTCGAGCTATACGGTTGACGCGACCCATGCCAAAATCGTCCGCAAATACGGCGCGGTCATGGCTGTCGCGGACATTCAAACCGGCGACGCCCTGTCCGTGGTTGGCGTTGTTACCGGGACTAATATATCCGCAAAAATTATCCGGGACAATTCCCAGCAGCAACGGAACGCGACCTTTAGCGGTACCGTAAGTTCGGTGAACGGAGGTAGCTTTATACTCGAGACCAAGCAGCGCGGCAGCCAGACCGTATATACCTCATCAACAACTGTTTTTAAAGAAAGAGGATTGGCTTCGGTTGGCATCAATAATGTTACGGCCGGGGAGAATGTTACGGCTTTCGGTATTTGGGATTCGGCTTCCAATACCGTGACCGCTTCCCGTGTTACTGTCGTAATCAAAACAGGAACAATTGCCGGCACCTTAACTGCCGTAAACGGCACCACGTTGACGGTTACCGCGCCCAGTAGCAGCTCTACGGTTTATACCGTAGATGCTTCGAATGTCAAAAGAATCGACCGCCGCTACGGCGCGTCCACCGATTTGGGCGCATTGCAGGTTGGCGATACCTTGAGTATTCGAGGCAATATAAACGGCATGAATGTCACAGCCACGACAGTCCGCGATATGTCGCTGCAAGCCCGTTCCGGCACATTTGTCGGCACGGTCAGCGCGTTAAATGGCAACAGTTTTAATTTGGCCAGCAAGGCGCGCGGCAACCAAATCATCAATCTCACGGCAACAACAATATTCCGGCAGGGTGCCGCCAGCACGAGCGCGTCGAGCCTGGCGGTTGGGGAGACTGTTACTGTATCCGGCGTTTGGGACAGAACCAATAGCAACGTTACGGCTAACCGGGTGGTTATTAAAGTCAGCGCCCTTAGTTTTACCGGCGCGCTTGGTTCCCTAAGCGGCACCATGCTTTCGGTGACGACCGCCAGTAGTACGGTTTATTCCGTCGATGCCGCCCAGGCCAGAGTTATCTACAAAAACGGGCATAAAGGCGATATTTCGATATTGCAGACCGGCGACAGTTTGAGAGTTTACGGCAGAGCCGTCAGTGGTTCGACCAATGTCGCGGCGACTTTGATCCGCGACACGACGCGAATCTTTACCGCGACCTCGACTGCTTCCTCTTTGGGCCATTAAACCAATATAAAAAACTCCTCCGCTTTGCGCGGAGGAGTTTTTTAGTTGAGGAGATAATTCTTCATTTTATCTGCTGCCCGGACATCGGCATGGCGCCGTTCGGGGTTTTTTTGCTGAAGCCGTAAATATAAATAATCTCCAAAATTCCCAAAGTATTTACAACAAGCATGACTATAAACCAAGCTTTATGAGTATTACGCGCGGCTTTCCACAGCGCGATGCCTTTCCAAATCAGAGTCCAAATAATCAGCACCGCCAGTAACAGTTTAACGCCGGGGGATAACACAAAAACCGGATAATTATGCCACATATGATTAGATATTTTTGGGACTTGCGCACTTAAGTTTAGGCCAGGCGGTCGGCAAAATTTGTTTTGCCTCTACGCCTTGCCAACGAACGGTGTCGGTAGTAGCAAAACTTGGGCGGGCAAGGCGCGGGGCAAAAAAATTTTGCCGACCGCCCGGCCTGGTCCGTAATGCGTAAGTCCTGTTTTTAATTTGATTTTCGACCTTTATTAATTTACTGTCTTTACATTCTGTTCTTTTTTGTATATAACGAACGAATAAACAAACGTCCCAACGGTGGCTAAAATCGCGCCCGCTATGAACAGGGGTAAGGCGGCGGTTTTCGGCAGAAACGGGCTGAGGATTATGAGCAGCCCAAACAGCACCATCATAAATCCGCCAAAGCGGTTGGTTTTTACCCAGACATTTTCACTCGACAGCGTCCACGGCGTGCGCACGCCAACAAACCAATTGCGTTTAATTTTCCCCATAAAATTTCCAAGTAAAACCAGCAGCAGCCCGACAAGCGCCGGGACGACAAATTTAATCGGTACTGGGTACCCCAGGTTATAAAAGCCGGAAGATACGTAGATGCCGAACAGAACAAAAATAATCGCCGATTTAAAATAATTAAACACGTCGGAAAATTCGGCATACCGGTCGCCTTTCGGGTCAAGCCAGGGCAGAAGCAAGAACATTTAATACATGCCGGTTAAAATTCCCGGAAGGGCATAGGCGCCGCCGACCCGTCCCATGTAGCCGTTGGGCTGTCCCTGCATATCCCAGTGGCTGGTAACCTGGGCGGGGAAGTGAGCGTAAAAAAATAGGGCCAGCAGCCACGCGGCAATTAGCAGGATTACCGGTACGGCTTCGGTTTTTATTGAGAGCTTTAAAGGGTAGGGCATAGATAAAATTTTTAATTTTTAAAATTACCCCGGCGATAAAAATTTTACAATTTGTTCCGTAATTTCTTCCAATACGCTCAAGTTCAGGGAATAGAGAATTTGCTGCCCTTTGCGCCGGCCGGAAACCAAATTGGCGCGCTTTAAAATATCCAGATGATGGGACAGGGTCGGCAGGGTAATATCCAAATCGGCGGCGATTTCCGCCACCGGCATTTCGCGCTTTTTTAGCGCGTCAAGTATCTTTCTCCGGTTGGGTTCGGACAAAGCTTGCAGAGTTTGCGATAAAGACATATTTAGACATTTAGATATCTGTCTAAATATTACCTATGTTATCGCTTTTTGTCAAATATTTTATCCACAAAAAAACTCTCCGGATAAAATCCCGGAGAGTTTTTTATACAGGCAATGGTTACTGGTTTAGGACTTACGCGCTTGGCCGAATACGAGGCATTTTCCGCGGATTTTGCGAGGCGTAGTTCACCTACGGCGAGCAAAACCGCAAGGAAAATAACGAAGTGGTCGGCCAAGCCCCTTGCGGGTTTCGTCTATTGTCTGATAATTGTAAACGAAACGCGTAAGTCCTAAGATTAATAATAAAATTAAGTTATTGTTTGCCTGGCACACCATCGACAATATTATTGGCAGTAATGGTCGATCCGGAAGTTGTGCCGTTGACCATTAAGGTGTCGCCCACGGCAATATTTGAGACGCTCGAGTCCGAAACTTTTTTTACCGTGGCCGAGCCGGCGTTAACGGTGTACGTTGTGCCGTTTTTGCCCGCCATGGTAATAGTATTGCCACTAACGGCGGAAACTGTTCCCGCGGCGCCTCGCGGGTCGCGACCTCTAAAATTTCCCATACCCATCATGACGCCGTCTAAAACTTTGGTAGCGGTAATATTCGTTCCGCTAACCGTTCCCTCAACAGCGACGTTATCGCCAACCTGGATTTGGGAGACGGTAATTGTTTCCGGAGTCGGTTCGGACGTCGGTCGCGTGCCATTTTGCGGAGGCGTTATTTTTTGGATGGTAGCTCCGCCGGCGTCTACCGTGAAAGACGTGCCGGTTCGTTTATCGCTGACGGTAATCGTGTTGCCGGATATCGCGGTAACGCTTCCGGCGGCGGCCGGTATAATGCCGTGCCTAATGCCGAGGTTGGTCCCCGTGGTCGCGGCCGGACCCGCGGCGTGTGTCTGAAATGCTATTGTGCCGACAGTGCCGGCTGTTAGTCCGAGAATGCCAAACAGCACCGCGGCTTTTTTTGAGATTTGCATATTTAATTTCCTGACTTTATTAAATTTTCTAATATCGATTAATATCAATTAGTATTTAATATCAACTAATATCAATCAATATATATTCTAATTTTCGACCTTTCAACCTATACTACCCAGGACTGTAAAAAAAATTTCATTAAAATTACAATCGGCTTTTTTTGAGCGACAAATTTTAATTTGCCGGATAAGTGATATAATTAGGTTAAAGAGGACAGCCCCGCAAGGTGCAATATTTTTTAAATTTTGTTGTATATATAAGCAGCAGTCCATCTTAAAACTCGCGAACAATGACTGAGCAAACCGATGAAGACATAGCCAAAGCGGTCCAAAATGGCGATTCGCAGGCTTTTGGGCTGCTGGTCGAGCGCTTTGAGCCAAAGCTGATGCGCTATGCCAAAAAATTCCTGTTTGATTACGAGGACGGTAAAGACATGGTGCAGGAAATTTTTATTAAAGCCTATTCCAACATTCAGAGTTTCGACACCGTACGGAGCTTTTCTTCCTGGGTATACCGCATCGCGCACAACGAATTTATTAACGCTATCCGGAAAAAGGGGAGAGAGCCGCTTTCGTTTTTTGATCCCGATACTTTATTTCCCCACCCCACCGCCCCCACTCAGGCCGATGATGATTTAAAAAAAGCCGAGACTAAAGAGATGGTGGAAAAGTGTTTGTCTAAGCTCGATCCTAAATACCGTGAGCCGCTTGTCCTGTATTATTTTGAAGACATGGATTACAAATCAATTTCCGAGATTATGCGCATCCCCGTGTCCACGGCGGCTATCAGGCTAAAGCGCGGCAAGGCCTCATTGCAAAAAATATACGAATCTTTAAATTTAAAGCCATGACTGACGAACAAAAAATCCAGTCCATGAAGGACGGCGTACTTAAGGCCATAGAAGACGGCCAGGTTAAAATGCGCCCGAAGTGGCTGTTTGCCACCAGGACCGCGATGATGGTTTTGGGGGTTGTGCTAATTGCTCTGACAGTTTTATATTTGGTGAGTTTTATTGTTTTTATTCTTCGGCAAACCGGCGTATTGTTTGTTCCGGCCTTCGGGCCCCAGGATTTCGGGATATTTTTTGCCTCTTTGCCCTGGCTGCTTATCGCGCTGGCCAGTATTTTTATGCTGCTCCTGGAAATTTTGATCAAGCGGTATGCGTTTGCCTATGGCCGTCCGTTTTTGTATTCCGCGCTCGGGGTAATTTTTCTCGGGATAATCGGCGGTATTGTGATTGGCGAAACTCCGCTCCACGAGAGATTTTTTGACGAGGCCGAAAACGGCCAGCTGCCGTTTGCCGGGATGATGTACCAGCATTACGGCCGCCAGCCGTCCAATGTGACGGTGGGGGTTATTACCCAAATCGACAACAACGGCTATCGCGTGGAATGCGGCAGTAATGATGAAATGTTTTCCGTTGTGGTCGGCCCCCAAACTCAAATTCCCCCGGCCGAGAGTTTAAAGGTAGGGGACACCATATTGATTTTGGGCCCCAGGCAGGGGAACATTATTGTCGCCCAAGCCATCGGCAAACCCGCCGTCCTCCGCCCCCGCCAATCCCTAATCCTCCCGCCTCCCTCGCGTTAAAGCGCCCATTATCGCCGCCGGAAAAAAGGGGTCAGGAGCCTTTTTATTTAGACATTTAATAAACCGCTCATCGCGTTTTTTTAATTTTGTGTCGGCATTGTAAGTTAAACCAAATGTTTTTTGGCAAAAGCAAAGCGGAGCCTTGTTTTAAATACAGTTCAAAATCAATCGCTTGTTTTTTGGTAGGGAAGGCGCAGTACCCTATATGAAAGTAATGTGTGATGAAATCTTTGGTAGATCAAAAACTCTAATGGGAACGCTACACTAAACATTTTATTGATTATGTCGTGTCTAATATCGGTTGTCCTGCTTCTCTGCTCCTCATCCATTCTAGCAAGTAGCTTTACTGAAGTTCTAACTCTAACTATTCCCCGTTCTATTTTAATGGAATCATTTTCTGGTGTAATAATCCACCAAAATTTTTTAAACTTTCTCTTTAATAATTCAAGTATAGGTTTGCCAAAATTTGAGGAGCCATCTTCCTTTAGTCTTTTGGGTCTTTTCCCTTCGTAAAAAACTTTTGTGCCTATTAGGGAATTGCCATACCATCGGTTAGAAATTACAGCCCAATTCAAAACAGGTCTATTTTTTTTAACATTTTTTGTAGTAGTTTTTTTTCTTCTCGGCATGGATATTGGGATAAGCTAAGGAAAAATTATGCTTTAAGTATACGCCCATTTTTGGTCTTACTCAAGGTCTCTCTTTTTACATAAAATAAAAATATGATATAATATCTTTGCGATGAACTAACCAAAATGGCTTTTTTAATAGCCGTCTTCGGAAACATATCCAAGCTATTTGGGTTCGTCGCACCGAGGGCGGCTATTTAAGTATTAAAAAATACAAATATGCTAAACTATTTTCTTTACGTCCGTAAATCCACAGATGTGGAAGATAAGCAAGTTAGGTCTATTGATGACCAACTTGCGGTTTTGCGTAAGTTGGCAAAGGACGAAAATTTAAATATTATTACCGAATTTGTGGAAAAACGTTCGGCTAAAAAACCGGGTCGTCCAGTGTTTGCAAATATGTTGTCGCGAATTGAACAGGGTGAAGCCCAGGGAATTATTTGCTGGAAGCTTGACCGCTTAGCCCGTAACCCCATTGATGGTGGGCAAATTAGCTGGTTCTTGCAAAAAAATATTATCCATCATATTCGGACTTTTGAAAGAAGCTATTTACCACAAGACAACGTCCTCATAATGAGCGTTGAGTTTGGTATGGCCAATCAGTACATTTTGGACTTAAGGACAAACACCAAGCGCGGCCTCATGGAAAAAATACGGCGTGGAGAATATTGCAGCTTGGCCCCGTTAGGATATATAAATGACACGAGAACAAAGTTAGTCGTTGTGGATAAGAAAAGATCGAAAGTTGTCAGAGAAGCGTTCGAGCTTTACGCACAAAATAATTCCAGACTGGAAGATGTTGGTATATTTTTTGCCAAGAATGGAATTATTACCAGAGGCAAAAAGCCGTTTACCCGGGATAAAATTGCTTGGATTTTATCCAACCCATTTTACTATGGACTATTTAAGTATGCCGGTGAATTTTACGAGGGTAAACACCAGCCGATAATAACAAAAAAACTTTTTGATAAAGTTCAAAAAGTTTTACAAGAACGGAGCAAGCCGCAAAAGCCGCATCAAGACCCTTTGGGTTATTGTGGGCTTTTGCGCTGCGGTAATTGCGGTATGATGATAACCGGCGGCTATTATAAAAAGGTGCAAAAGAACGGCAATGTTAACGAGTGGTATTATTACCATTGCACTAAAAAATCAAAAACTATTAAGTGTCCCGAGCCGACTATGAGGCAAGAAGAACTTGATCGGCAGTTGTCCGGCGTTATTCAAAAATTCAAGATGCCGGATTTTTGGGCTGAGCAATTGCAGAAAATGGCTGAGCAGGAAGAACAAAACGTTCGCGCCTCGTCTAATATTTTGATTCAAGAAGCGCGAACAGAAATGCAGGGCATTTCTGTAAAATTGGACCGCCTTCTTACGGTCTATTTGGAGCAAGATATAGACCGTGATACTTACCAACAGCAGAAGGCGGAACTTCTGCTTTGTAAGAAGGCTTTAGAGGAAAAAATCGATGACTTAGAGCAAGGCATTTGCCCTTGGCGTAAACCTCTTGAGGAATGGCTAAAACAGGCGCAGGGCGCAGGGGAAACCGCTCTTTCTCCCTCCCTGTCTGACAAAAAATCTCTTCTGCAAAAAATCTGCGGCGTAAACCTGTCCCTGCAAAACCGCAAAGTGCATTTCACCCCCCAAAAACAATGGGCTGCACTCTGTGCAGCCCTTGAAAAAAAATCTGAAACTGACCTTTGTTGTGTCTTGGTGGAGATGCCGGGAGTTAAACCCGGGTCCAGGGCTTCTTAACTTCCCCATTGTTCACAAGATTAGTCAGCTCATAAGCTTTAATGACAGGAGCTGACCAGATATCATTAAAGTTGGTTTACTTAGCTTAGGCTCACCGGCGCAAACCAAACCGATAAACGGCAGCCCCAATGAACTTGCTTATCCGCGGCCGGGGCGGGCCGCGGGGCAAGGCATTAACTTAAAATTAAGCTAATACGGGAGATAAAGTAGCAGTCGCGAAAGCGGCTTTTACTTTTTCCCAAGATGCGTTGTAAGCATTTATGATGCCTGAGTGGATTTGCGAGTTACTCGAGGCTAGCTCGTCTTGCATATAGGAAAATTTTAAAGTCCTGTCAAAATCCGTCATCCCCATGGGTTACAATTTTAGCACAAAAACCGCATTAAGACAACCGTAGTATTAGTAACTGTTCACAAGCCTGAGTGAGGCCGAAAATCCTGCCGATTTTCTTGGCTGCGGGGCTCCTCGTTCATCAGACTGCGTCTGATTTCACTTCGTCGGTCAATCCTCGCTGCACAAAATCGCCAGTATTTCCGGCCTCCGGGTTTGTCCTACTCAAGCTTGTGAGCTGTTACTCATATAATCGTCACAATCTTGAGCATAATGTCCATTTTGCCAATATTCGAATCGGTACAAACTCTTGGTCTGCTAAATATGCTATAATTTAAATATAAGGCTTAGTCCTTAATGATTAATTAATTTTTCACGTTAATAAATCGTGAAAAAATAGCGAGGCAAATATGCCCATAACCAAAAAGCAAAAAGAGCAGGGAGCTTGGATAGCCGGTACGGTAGTAGTCGTAATTATAATTGTATTGATTGTTGTCAGCGTCCGTCATCAATCACCCCCCGTCGAAAATCCCGGCAGCGCTTCTAACCAGGCCAGTTCAACAGTGCAGGCCGTCGCGTCCACTTCGCCGGAAGCCGCAAACGCCCCAAAGCCTTCAACCAAATACACCCAGCTGGTCGCGGAGTATGTTAACCGGCGGATTCAGTTCGATCCCACTTGCCGCGCCATTCCCAACAACCTTACATATAAAAATCCGGTAACCCTGATGCTCGACAACCGCTCGCCAAAGCCGGCTAAAGTCAGCATTGGCAGCAGAAAATATAATCTGGCGGCCTGGGGTTATTACATAACGACAATTAACGACAGCCCTCTGCCGCAAACCGAATGGGTCGGCTGCGGAATTTTGGACAATGTGGGCCAGATTTTAATGGAAAAATAGTTTAGCTATCAAAAAACCGTCCTTAAGTATTTTTCAGGACGGTTTTTATATTGAATATGATCGTACATTTTTCCCGAAGATCAAAAAATCAGTTAGAAAAATTATGGTCGGCTGGCCCGAGATTTTTCTTGTCCCGTTTTAAGTTTTCAAAATCCTCAAATATTCCATCAACCGAATTAGGGTTTGTTAGCCTAAGCTGAACGATTTTCCGCTGAATTTCCTCGTCGGTGGCCGTTGCGGGCATGCCCAGTCTTCGGGCAAAAAAAGTTTGTTTATCTTCCGCCTCAAAAGTTTTATCATCAAGGATGTCTTTTGGAAAAGACTGACTACTATAAAAGCGAGACAACTCTTTGCGCAAAAAATGCGTTGTTCGGAACAGCTTGTCTTTTACCAAACTTTTGCTTAATCCGGTTATTTTGACGATTTCCGGAATTTCATAACCTTGCATGCGACCGAGCTCCCAAACTTGCCTGTCAATTTCCGGAAGCTGAGATAAAGCTTGTTTTATTAGTCTGAATTGTTGGGTTTTAATTGCCTGTTGTTCCGGATTCAGAAAAGCAGTGTCGGGGTAGTTAAGACCTTGTTCCGTATCCAATGGCTCGGTTTTTAAACTGTCCCTGTCCACGTATTTGGCAGTATTTAACATCCTGTGGTACTTATTAATTACGGCATTTCTGGCTATAGCGGCGAGCCAGGATTCCAGTTTGGCTGAGCCATCGAATGGGCTGCTGGATTTTAAAATATTTATCGCAATATCGTGCGCCAAGTCTTTGGCTTCCTCTTGGCGGTTAGGCCGTTCCCTGGGAACCATTTTTTGGCAAATTTTCAGCAGCACTGGATAAATCGTTTCCCAGTCAAGTGCGGTCGGATTTGTTTCCTTTTGTAACGCTTGATCCGGAATTTTTTCACTTAGCTCTGGGGAAATTTTGTCTTCCGGTTGAGGATTTGGCTTAAAAATTGGCCATTCTGACCCTGCTCCGACCGCTGCCGCTTTCTGAAATTTAGATTCATCCATAAAGAAAAATTTATTGTTAATTAAAGTATAGCACCGCTTTCAAAAGGAAGGTAGGGGTTAGCGTTGCTTACAATTTTGAAGATAAAATTGAGCTCATCATGATATAATACCGTTACTTACCACCGGCCGTAACAAGCCGGTAAAGGGAGAATCATATACGAAAGGAAACAGAAATGTAGGAGGTAATTTGTATGAAGGCCTGGGAAAAGGCCCAAACGAACATCACCAGTAACCAAAAGGGGGATCGGGGGTACCTTTAGGGTTGCCGCTTGCGTCGGGAGCGCTTTGCTAAAATATGGCGTTCCTTGGTTAATTTCCACACTTGCCGCATCACTTGTGGCCGGGTGGGAAAAACACTGGCAAATGAACGAACTGGCTTCCACGGCTTTGGAATGGCTGGCGGAAAATGGGGGATACTACGCGGCATTTTTTGCTCTTGGCAGATGGCTGCCGCGAGCGCAAGATGAGCAGAAAGAGTCACTGGCAGAAATGCTGTTTACAGAGACGGTCGATATTATTGTCCGTTTTACCCTGCTGTGGCTTGGTCCCCAGATTTTCGTTAGCCGTGAGTTGGGAGTTGCCGTAGGCAGCACGGCAGCAGATGTGCTGTTTGCTTTAACTCTCCGCCACAGTCATCGGCTGGTGGAAATTGTTTTAATTTCCTGTTACGGGATGAAAGGTTGTTTACGCGCGTCCGCAAATCGATGCGGGTTTATTGGTTCGTGGATTTTGACCGCGGTGAATGTTTGCCGCATTCCTGAGGAACTTCAAGTTCTAATTCGGCCGGATATAGGCCTCAGGACGCAATATGACCTTGCATTAGTGTGACAGTTTCGCGCGGCTTCGATTTCGGGGCCGCTCTTTTTATGCTATAATATACTGGTATGAAATCCAAAATATTGGAAAAACGGGTGGTTAAAACCAAGGTTTTAATCTATAAATCCCGCGAACATATCAAACATTTGCGAAAACGGCTCGTGGAAGGCGTGAGAAAATACAAACAGGCTGTGGAAAACGAACGCGTAATAGCCGCGGAAAAAAGACGAATGTAAAAAATCCGCCACCCGAAAGGGCGGCGGATTTTACTTTAACAGGCTTTTTAAATTGGCGATTCTTCCGTCAGTCATTTCCCATTCGTATATGTCGGCGTTGGCAATGTCCTTGTCGGTATCCAGGCCGCGGTAAACGCGGGGAATTTCCGGAAAGTGGAACAGAAGCAGGCGAATAACTCCGTTGTGGGTAATAATTCCGATATTATTGTGGTCGTAATTTTCCACCATGTCCAAAATACAGCTAATTGACCGCTGTCTTACTTCGGCCACGCTTTCGCCGCCGAACGGCCGGTAGTCGTACATTTGCATCTGCTCCTTTTCCCGGTTGTCCGGCAACAGCACATCCCATTCCTCGTGGGATTTTCCGCTTAAACTGCCAAAGTCCCGCTCTCGTAAACGAAAATCGTGGTATATGGGAATAGGGGATTTTAACTGTTGATTAATCAGCGCCGCGGTCTCTTCGGCGCGGCGCAAATACGAGGTGAACAGAACGTCTAAATCCAGAGCCTGAATAATTTTGGCGATTTTTTGGATTTGCAAAACGCCCTGGGTGTCCAGGTAATCGTCTATTTGCACACCCTGTCGGATTTTTTTCTTGTTGCTGGCCGTCTCCCCGTGCCGGATAAAATACAGCGTGGTTTGGTTTCTGATTTTTATCACAAAGTTATTTCTTTTTGTTTTTTGCGGACGTTTTTTTTACCGGATTTTTCTTTGGCGTGCCGAGGGTCATCGCTTTTTTTTGTATGTTTTCCCAGTGCTGTTTTAGCTCTTCGCCAAAAGCGGCCAGTTCTTCCGGCTTGACGTTTTTCATTTGACGGTACTTCAACAAAACTTCGGCCGAGGCTTTTTTGTATGCCGTTTGGGAAACCTCCTGCATTTCGGCCAACTTAGCGGCCAAATCTTTTTTCGCGGCCATAGCCCAGGCCTTGGCTTTTGCCTGATGTTTTTTGCCTCCCGGCCCGGTTAAATAGTAACCGGCCGCCGCCGCGGTTATCAAAGCCGCCGCTCCCAGGCCTTTAATAAGATTGTGTGATTCGTGTTTGCTCATATTGTTCTCCTGTCTTTACTAACTGCGAATCTTTACGAATATACCAATTGAGCGCTCTATTCGTATACTAGTACTGATTCGTAGTTAGTAAAGGTTATTTTTTATCACTCTTTTTGGCTTTATTACGCAAGCCGCTAAAAAAGCTGGCGAAATATTTTAGCTTGGAACCCCCGCCGCGGACATTCTGCCTGAGATCCGAAAGGTCTTGGGATATTAAATCGGCTTCGCTTTTGGCTTTTTGGGAAATGTATTTTATGTCGCGGGAAATCTTGATAATGTAAATAATCAAAATAGCCAGCAACAAGCCAAGCACCACCACCGCCACGCTGGTTATGAAAAAAAATATGTCCATTTTGGCGAATTCACTCATAGAACGCGGAATTATTTATAGTATTCCTTAATTTCAAAAAGGAAATACATGGAAACGGCCAGAGAAATAATAAATCCGATAATGTTAACGCTCAACAATTCGGCAACGGCGCTAATTAGAGCCGAATAATAAACCAATTTCCAGCCCTGCAGGGAGCGCTTAAACAATCCGGGTAAAGCCGCCGCTTCCAGAACAAACGATGCCAAACCCAGCAGCCCTTCGAGTAAAAAGTTCCCGCGGTAACTGCCGTAAATAACCGTGGCCGGCGCGAAAGCTGTTGTTAGGCCGAGCGTGGCCAAAATTACCGGCAGGGAAAGCGCCATAATTATTAAAGCAATCCACGGGCCGTATTTAACTATCCATTCCTTGGCGTTTAGCGGCAAGTGGAAGGGGGCCTTTTTGTGGAGATAGGTATTAAAAAAGTTTTCCATTTGCTGCATAAAATCGCCGGTAGGAGTTGGCGTGCCAGGGCTATTTTGGCCCGGAACTTGTTGATTCATAATGATTTGTGATTATTTGTTTAATTTTTTATCCGTCTATAATTATAGCACATTTGTCGGTCTTTGGGATTTTACAGGTGCGGTAACAGTTCACAATCTTGAGCAGAACAAACCCGGAGGCCGGAAATACTGGCGATTTTATGCAGCGAGGATTGTCCGACGAAGTGATATCCGCCAAAGGCGGATGAACGAGGAGCCCCGCAGCCAAGAAAATCGGCAGGAT
>JARLHZ010000037.1 GCA_031291995.1 Candidatus Doudnabacteria bacterium | reverse complement strand
GCAATTTCTTGCTCGGATAGCTGATTGGGCATTTTTGTTAAATTTTGTTTTTGTTTCTTAACCTGAAAACTTTACCTAACCTTAGTTTATCATATTTTAGACCATAAATCCATATGACTTATGCCCAGTGGGCAGTTACAACTAAATCCGTTGGTTATAAAAGATAAATATGTTATAAATCAACAAAGTCGAAGAGACATTCTCGTCAAAGATTCAGCTTTGTGCGATCAGGCTTGCCGCCAATTAAAAAGATTGTTTGCAGGTTATGAAACTTTTGATTATGTCGGGTTGGAAGAACCGCAACGTTGGCTGAAACTAGCCGAACTGCATGGCACTAAAATTATGCCGAGCGACTTGGAGGCTGTTGAAGACGAGCAGGACCGATTACTAAGTGAACTTCGGGGAAAAAGTAATCGCATTCAACTTGCTATAGAGTCAGGTCAATATTCATTTAAATTTTCTTGGGGAAAAGACATTGCGTTTCCCGGTCTAGTGCCGGATATTGAGGAGTTGTTTTTCCAGCATAATATTCAGACTGAAAACGATCCTAAAATTTTGAATTTAAAATCAGACATAATATCCATTTTAGACAATAACGGCGTAAGATCGAAACTGGCGCAAGCAACTATTATAGATTCCGTACTTGCGGAACCTGCAAGAGAAAAAGCGTCTCTAGATAAACAGCAAGAAGGACGAAACCTAAGAGAAACCAATCCAGACTATCTAAGATTGATAGAAAAATCCCGTTTCAAAGAAACAGGAAGCGCAATCGCTAGTGTTTTGGGGCAAGCCGCAAGAGAAGAATCCTACGGCCAATCTCTAAATCGCGTTTGGGAAATTATTAACAAAAACCCTGGCTACGAAATTTTTGGCGTGCCTGTTTTGATAGAAGGACGGATACAAAAAATCTTTTCGGTTTTCCGTATACAGCCAAGTGTAACTTCCGTAACCAGATTGGAATCGGAACTACAGCTTCGTAAAGCAGGTAGGGAGTTGATGCTTGCATATAGGGAAGGAAACCGCTGCCTTGTTGTTCCTCTAGGCCCTACAATTTTTAAATATGACCCGAAACATCCAGACAACTACTACAACAAGGATTTTATCGTTGCCCGCCCATCTCAGCCTCCTTACTTTGAAGTTTGTATAGATTCTTTTGCCCTGCCAAACAGAGAATTAAAAAACACCCGACTCATGCCCAAGGATCCTGCGTTAGTGGAAGTTGAAGATTGGCCAGTGCCAAAAAGTGCTGCTGAGTATAAGGATGGGCTTGTAAAAATCAGAAAAACATTAGTAGTCGGCGAGCACGATTACGAAAAATTGGTTTAAATTTGAATATCCCCGTTTCTGTGTCTTATTTGTCTCATTTCCAAAATATTTTGTTTAAATATGCGGCTTGAAAAATAGAAATGAGACGGCAGTTTGTTACTGTCTCACAACCTAACGCATCCATCTGTTGCGTTCGTTTTTTAAAATTCCAACAAAATCAGTCAAATTACTCAAAACATCCTCCAAACGCAACATTCCTCAAGCCATAGTTTTAACGTTGCATTTGTTGGATTTAAAATTTTTTGGAACACCGGTTTTGGAACACGGTACACACCCTTAAGGCGTGTTCCAAGTGTTCCAAAATCGGGCAAAATGAGACAATGTCCCAATACCGCCCTGTCGTGTCCCGTTTGTCCCACTTTCAAAAATATTGGCTTAATTTTGAGAGCTGAAAAATTAAAATGGGACAGTCGTTTTTGGCTGTCTCATGGCTAATGTACTGTCTAAAAATGCCTAAAATCTACTTGTGGAACGAAAGTTCACCATGCCATAGTTTTTTTAAATTGCCAAATTTTGGGACATTTCGGCAACCCCCAAGGACTGTCCCAAACTGTCCCAAATTTTTTAAATCGGATATGAAACATTCCGGCTGGACCCCTACCGAGAGCCATCAATCTACAAGGAAAGGGTCACCCCAAAACCCCTTTGAAAGCCGCTAACCGGGCGGGTAAGACCGATGTGTTCTGCCAAAGGTAGCGGAGTTTTGTTATGGTTCAGCAGGCGATCAAAACATCTTGCTGGTTTGATTCATGCCGCGTTGCCCTAAAAACTTCTCATAGGTTTGAGGTGTTTTTTGTTTATTGACAAGGTTCAAAAATTAATATACAGTATAAATGCACTTGTGGGGGCTTTGGCTCCCTCGCGGTCGAAGATTCTGAAACCGCAGACAAGTGCAATCTAAAACTTTAATCTTCTTCTGGATTACCTGAATGGGTAATTCTTTTTTTATTACCATTTTTTTCTTCAAATCTCCATTTAGGAATGAGGCTATAAAAATTTCTTTGCCCATTGTCAACCTGTCTAACTATAACTTTAATTAATGCGTTGTTTATTATGGCAGAAAAAGCATAATATTTAACTGGCTTCATTGCTTGTTTCCAAACTGAATTAGATTTCCTTCGCACGAAAACTTGAGCTTCTTTATACTCCTGCATGGTATGGGACAAAGTCAAAACTTTGACCGCTAATGGCAGGAGCCTAAGCCGCATATATTGATCTTCCCTCGGACGAGTCACGTTCCATTTTTTGAAGAGCAAGTGCTCAAAGCCCTCGGAATTAAAATGTACAAAATCATTGAAATATGGGCACTTAACTTTCACAATAAGTTTATACGCAACTTCTGCTTCCTGCCTGATCTTTTCAAATTTTGGTAAATCTATCTCCATGCGCATAGTATAGCGAGTTTTTTAAAAATCGTTAAGAGGAAATTATATTATGTGATGCAATACAGGCACTTCGGTTTGAACATCATCCCACAATCGCTGCCAGAGAAAATCGCCTTTAGGAAAGGGCGATTTTTCTGTGAAGGCCCGTGAAGTTAGAACTAAAACGTTCTGATAACATAGCAAAGTTAAATAATTACCTGACGGCCACAGCTTTGTAAATAATAAAATTAGGCGTATACTAATTTAGTAATTATAAATAATAAATATATGGCTCTTGAAGTAAGAGGCGGCGCGCGAGAAGGAGATATAGAGTTGCCCAGTGAAGTCTTTGAATTACAGTCACTTGCGATAAAACTGCATAGAAGCTTAGTACACACTGCAAATCCAAATTCAAAACAGTGGAGAGAAGAAACCAAAAATCTGATTGATGAAATTGCCCAATTAGGTGACGAGTATTTTGGTGGGCAGCCCACTAATAATACGATAGATTTACATGAAGGAAAAGGCTATACCTCAACTAAGAAGTAAATATTTTTCTTATCGTTGGTGCCAGTCTTAAGTTCAATTTGTGTTAGAAAATTTATGGATGAAATTAATGAACAGCCAAGAGAACGCCGGGCAGCTTGGCAAGCACCTGCCGAACAACAACAGGACAATCCTTACTCCCAGGACTACAGTCGGGTCCCAGAACGCCTAAGTAAATTTGTAATTCCTCACGCTGCTGAAGGCTCAAATATTCGTGACATTTCGTCAAAAAATGGGGATTTACGAATTCCGGTTTCATTTCATATTGATGGAAATAATTTTTATATTACTGGATTACAAAATGAAACCAATTCGGGGGCAATTATGTGGGGCACCATTTCCGAAGATTTAGCTAAAATAAAACATATAGAATTTGCAAAAAATTTAAAAGGTTCGGGATTAGCAAGAGCCATGCTCCTTGATTTAGAAGCCCAATTTATGAATCTAGGTGTTAAAGTAGCGTTTCCGGCATTTGCAAAAACTGAAACTGTAGACTTTTTTCTTAAAAATGGTTACGAAATAATGCCAATCAACTCTTTGAATACGGAGCAGAAAATGCGGTTAGATATTAATACTGAGGATTTTGACCAAAGGGTAGAAAACGAAGATAGCTATAAGAAGTTAAAAGAGCAACCAGAAAATGATTTTAGAAAAATTTTACTTAAAAAGCAAATCAAGTCAACCTAAAACTGGGACATAGAAACATTTGGTTAACTGCTGTATCAGAGTTCTAAAATCCTTGATCACGGCCCAACATAAAAACCGCAATTAACTGTTGCGGTTTTTATGTTGGGGATTGATAATTGACAATTATGTATTAGTAATATATACTTGACATATCAAGTAGTAATTAAACAATGGTAGACAAAACGTGCGGCCGCACGTTTTGTCTACCAGGGCCGGATAGGGAGAAATTTTATGAATAAGGTTAATGCGTCGCTCGGGTTTTTTTTGGATTTGGCCAAAATACAGGCGGTTATGGCCAGGAAGTTTGACGGGAAATTGAACGGGCTGAGTTTGAGCGATTTTATGATTCTTTACCGGTTAAGTCTGGCCGAGGGCGGCAAATTGCGGCGGATAGATTTAGCCGAGCAGATTGGGCTGACGGCATCGGGGGTCACTCGCCTGCTGTTGCCTATGGAGAAAGTTGGTTTGGTTAAAAGGCAATCTAACGAACATGATGCGCGTGTGAGCTTTGTTATGCTCGCCCCAGGGGGCAAACGTAAATTGGAAGAAGCCATGGAGCGCGCGGGTCTGTTTGCGGACGAAATATTACAGCCGGAAAAAAATAAGAGATTGGCTGAACTCTCGGGTTTGCTTTCCGATTTGGCAAAATCGTTCTGATAAACCGGTTAAAACAGCCGGTATGTGCGGTACGAAAAAGCCCTCCGAGCGGAGGGCTTTTGATTTGCGGAGGGTATTCGCTATTGGCGGGCGTAAAATCGCAATCCGGATTCACGCGGCCGGCCAAAGCCGGAAAGGATAAAGAAGGCGTGTTGCCGGTTGTAACCATCCCTATCCCTGATTTGGAAATTAAAGCCCTGCGCTCCCCTGCCCTGGCGGCGGAATCCGTTGCGGCTAAAGCTGCCAATGCCCGGCGACGTAGATGCCGTAACCGACGTCCTTGTAACACTAAAACTTGCTCCGTCGCCGTTTATAGACCCGGTTGAGGCCAGAACCTGCTGGGCCGTTGATGCCATGGTCAGGGGTTGGGCCGCCAATTGCGACAGAGTTTGAGTTACGCCGTTTTTTATCGCCGTGGCCGATGAAAACGACACTGCCCCAAAATTATCCAGGGGTATAAACCCGCTGCCAACCTGCGTCGGCATTTCCACCACCCATTCGGCGCTCGATTCCGATGAGGCGTAAGGAACCACGGTCTGGAAATTTTGCCCGGTAGATAAATCGGCTAAGCTAACGGTCCACTGGCCGGATGAATTTGAAATTATGGAAGCGGACATTTGGTC
Source organism: Candidatus Doudnabacteria bacterium (assembly GCA_031291995.1). Classification (GTDB taxonomy): domain Bacteria; phylum Patescibacteriota; class Doudnabacteria; order UBA920; family UBA920; genus PALSA-1336. The sequence continues at coordinate 18,780 of JARLHZ010000037.1, read as the reverse complement.
GCCGGGTTTTATTGTCATAGCGATATTTTTCGAGGCGCCGGGCAGAGTTTCGTACCATGCCTGGTAAGCGGGTTGGCTGCCGCTAAAAATAGTTTGCGTCCCCACCTGAATTAAATCGGAGCTGTTAATTCCCCCGATGCCTATCCATTCCGCGTCCGCCGAAAAATTGCCGGATGCCGTTGGCGCGGGAACGACCCATGAGCCGGTAACGCCCGTAAACGAACCTCCGGCAGCGGTATATCCCGCCCAATTGTAAGAACTGCCGCTGCCGGCGCCGGAAATTGTGGCAGTCGGAAAATCCGCAAAAGCGAAATTCGGTTTGATTTGGGTTTCCAGCAGGATTATGCCAGCGGCTAAGGCCAGAAATATTTTTATGGTCTTTCCCATAGGTAATTATTAAAAAGTTTGGCAAAGTCCGGGCGGGGCGGTCTGGCTGGATCTCTCCATCAGCCCGGCCGCCCGGCTTTCACTCACTATTACGCTCAATGCGATAAATTTGTTTCAGATTTTGGTATTATCCCGCAAATATGGCAATTAATCCGGTTTATTGCTAAAATATATATATGAAGTTGCGCGAAAAATATTGGCACGAATTTTTTATTATCGGGATTATTATTAAAAGCTTTACCGGGCTGGTGGAAACCTGCAGCGGCCTTGTTTTGTTGTCGATAAAACCCCAAACATTATCGTTAATTCTACTAAGACTGTCCGGCGGCGGGAAAATAACCGACGCGGATGATTTTTTACTGGCGTACCCTTATCAATACATGCAGCACCTGACGCCGGGAATTAAGGTTTTTGCCGGCCTGTATATTCTGGCCCACGGGCTGATAAATCTCCTTTTGGTCATGGGATTGATAAAAGAAAAATTGTGGGCCTATTTGGTGGCCATTGGCGTTTTAAGTTCATTCATGCTTTATCAGCTTTACCGTATTGCCTATACCCAATCGCCATTATTAGAAGCTTTGACGGTGTTGGACGCTTTTTTTGTAATTGTGCTTTGGCACGAATATAAATATCAGGTTAAACGTTTGGGCAAAAACCCCTTATAACATAAATTGTCGGCTCATGGACAAATGAGCCGATTTTTTATATACTAATTTGGAATAATTAACCGTTTTTAAGATGAAATATAAAGTAAAGGACATCAATTTGGCGGCGCAGGGCAGGAACAAAATTGCCATGGCGGAGCGCGAAATGCCGGTATTAAAAATATTGGCTGACGAATTTAAAAAGACCCAGCCGTTTGCCGGGCTGACCATTGCGGCTTGCCTGCATGTCACCAAAGAGACCGCGGTTTTGGTAAAGGCTCTGGCCGCCGGCGGGGCAAAAATGACGGTTTGCGGCAGTAATCCCCTGTCCACCCAGGACGACGTGGCCGCGGCGCTGGCGGCGGACGGTATAAACGTATTCGCCTGGCGCGGTGTTAATAATGAAAAATATTACTGGTGTTTAAATCAGGTTTTAGATTTAAATCCCGAATTTACGATTGATGACGGCGCGGACTTGATTTCTTTAATCCACGGTAAAAGAAAATCACTTTTAAAAATTGTCAAAGCCGGGCAGGAAGAAACAACGACTGGCGTAATTCGGCTAAAGGCTATGGCCAAGGCCGGCAAACTTAAATATCCGGTAGTGGCCGTTAATGATACTCCGACCAAACACATGTTCGATAACTATTACGGCACCGGACAATCGACTATGGACGGTTTGCTTCGCGCCACCAATATTTTGTTATCCGGGAAAGTTGTGGTAGTCGCGGGTTACGGTTACTGTGGGAAGGGCATTGGCCTGCGGGCTAAGGGCTTGGGGGCGCGCGTGATTGTTACCGAAGTCGATCCCCTTCCGGCCTTGCAGGCGGCTATGGACGGGTTCGAGGTAATGCCGATGCCGCGAGCGGCAAAACTTGGCGACATTTTTTTGACCGCCACCGGCGACAAAGACGTATTGACCAAGGAACATTTTAAATTGATGAAAGACGGCGCGATTTTGGGCAACAGCGGTCATTTTAACGTGGAAATAAATGTTAAGCAAATGGAGCATGAAGCGCGAAGCATAAAGCAGGTTCGGGACAACTTGATGGAGTACACAATGAAGGATGGACGCCACATTTATTTAATCGCGGAAGGACGACTGATGAACCTGGCCGCGGCCGAAGGCCACCCTTCCGCCGTAATGGACATGTCTTTTGCCGACCAGGCGCTAACCTGCGAGTGGCTGACCAAGAATTATCAGAATTTAGGCAAACAGGTTTACGATGTGCCTAGTGAAATTGATGAACGCGTATCCCGCCTGAAATTAATGTCGATGGGTGTAAAAATTGACATTTTAACTCCGGCCCAGCAAAAATATCTGGCAAGCTGGCAGGAAGGGACTTAGACAAACAGCCTTAAGGCTAATTGACCAAACATAAAATTTTTGTTAAACTTTTGGGGTTGTAAAACCCCAAGAAGGAATTATCCAAATAAAAAATGCATTGTACTTCTTTACTAGTCAATTGTATGGATTCCCGATTGCAGGGAGATAACCAGACAAAAATCGCCGGCGCTTTGGGTTTAGAACCTGGCGACTTTGATGTTTTAAATTACGCCGGTCCGTCGCTGTGGATGGCAGATCCGCACGAGCCTTCACATGAAGCGGCCTTTAGATGGCAGTTTGAAAACGTATGCCTAAACGCACACAGCGTCAAGCGGGTCGGCTTGGTTGGCCACGCCAACTGCGGCGGATTTGCGCTTAAGGGCGCGCCTCAGACGGTGCCTGAGGAAAAGGCCGTGATCGTCGCATCACTGCAAAATGCCAAGGCAAAACTGGCAAAGGACTATCCGCAAATTGAATTTATCCCGGCCTTTGTCACCATCGGCTCCCAACCTTCCAAAGGTTTGCCGGAAATTTCGGTGGAAGTATTGTAATCAGCATTTATCATCAAAAACCGCACGCCGGCTAGTCCAGCGCGCGGTTTTTTGTTTACAGTGATAAGGGGTTGGCATTATTTGATATAGGTGGAACCCAAATGGCGGGCATTATCCGGTAACCTGAGACCTGGCTAATCCGTTAATTTGACTACAGAAAAAAATGGTTTTATGATAATTCTATATGGACAAAAAGACTAAAAAAGCTACATTGGATAGTTTGGCAGCCGAGATGAATGCAGGTTTTGGTAAAGTTGGTGTCGGTATTGAAAAATTAGCGCGAATTACCACTAAGGGTTTTGAAAATACCGCGGCCGATATAAAAGGCGTTAAATCCGACGTCCAAACTCTACAAACTGATGTTTCTGATATAAAACTCCGGCTTGATAACTTGGCTCCAAAATTTGAAGTTAAAGATTTGGAGAAACGGGTCAGGCGTCTGGAAGTTAAAACTGGAATCCGCCAAGAAGCATAATTTAGAGATTTTTATGCTCCCCGACTAATTAGCTGACCAAACTTACCCGGGACACCAAAAAACCATTCCAATTCTTGGAATGGTTTTTTGGTGGTGGGCACTGTTTGACAAAGTTGGAACGGAAATAATGAAAGTTGTTGTATAAAACCCAGTCTAAATTTACCAAAAATTGATAAACTTGGAATGGGCGGGCAGACTGATTCCTTGTCTGCCGCGCCTCGCCGAATTGTAAATTCGTTTTTCTATAGACTTCCTCCTTGTGTTGATTGCTGTTACCTGTGCTGCTGGAGCTTTTTCTCTTTCTTGATTGTCCACAGAAGCATATCGCTTTCCGTCATCCCCAACTTCAGGTCGGAGTAAGCTAAGGCCTCCTTGATTTCGGTCAGTGATTTCCGGCCGAAGTTTTCGAGGTCGAGCATCTCTTTTTCCGTCTTCCGAACAAGCTCGCCGAATGTCAGGATGTTGGCGTTCTTCAAGGCGTTATACGCCCGCACGGAGATGTCGAACTCTTCGACTTGGCGGGTAAAGTCCCAGTCGAAGACCTGCGGCCCGTACTTGCAGATGTAAAACATCGCCTCGTAACCCTCGACCTCGATGAGGATTTCGGTTCCCCGCGATATGGTCTTGGTGTCTCCGGCTTCATCGTAGTCATAGCTGGAAACGGGTTCGCCGTTGATTTTGCCTTTGCCGCGCTGAATGGTGATTTCTTCATCGCGGGTGGCAATCCCGTAGTTGTAGCAGCCTAATTCGATAATGCCGGCGGATGTTAGTTCGCCGCCGTTATCCCACCAGACGCTACCGCCACCGTCAAAAGTATGGACGGTAATACTCATTCTGCTTCTCCTTTCACTGCCTGATTCCCGTTCAGGCGGACGGCTAATGTTGCTCGTTAATGCTTTCGATATAAGCGAGGTTATACCACGCAATCCCTATCAAGAGCATTGTGTTTCCTCCAACCAGTTCAATTTTGTGAAACTGCTGGTTGTAAAGATTCTTCGCCGAATCCGGGAAATCAACCCGAACTCTTTTTCCTACTAATTCAGCAAATTCTCTCACTGTATTCCCCCTTTCCGTCCTACTTTTAATGGACAGCTTAGAATATCAAAAAAACTAAGTTTTGTAAATAGTCTTAAACGTAACCCGAATTTGGCTTTTTGCTTTATTTGGAGCATAATTTAACTATGGACACCCTAATTCCAGCCTTAAAAGAACGCTACGATACAACCGTTTCCAAAATCGGTAGGGATTTTATTATTGGCATTTGCAATTATCTTGACCTGTTTTCTCATCCCGAAATCCAAAAGATTTTAGAAACCCAAAAGCAACTCCCCAAACAACATTATCATAATTTTTTAGGATATTACCAAAAGTTGATAAAAAAAGTTTATGAGCCAATGAAGACCAAGCCGGAAAATGCCGAGTGGAAATTTTACGGATTTTGGGATTTATATGAAGAGGATAAGGGGCATCCATTTATGATTGCCGCGAGGATATTTTCTTGGAAAGCATATTTTTGGGATAGAGGTATATATACGGCCAGACTAACCAATCTTCACAACAGACTTTTAATTTTGTTAAACAATAAAATAATTCTGCCGGAAAACCAATCCAAGAGCAAAGTAGGTTTTGATGTGGCTAACAGCGTGTTAAAAATTGGTAATGATGTAATAAACATTGACATCCGCAAAAGCGGAACTAATCAGCATAAAGTTTTAAAATACATTTTTGAGCATATGGATAAACATGCTGACTTTTTTAAATATTCAGATATTGCCGAGTTTGAATTTAACGATAAAGGATATCTTTTTGACCCTGACAGCCACAGACGGTATTACACGGCTTGCGATAAAATTAACGCCAAAGTATCTAAAAAGACACAGGGAAAGATAGCTGATTTTTTGGAATTTCACTCCGGCGATAAAGGCTTTGTGAGAATTAATCCCAAGTATTTGTAATATCAAAAACAATTTGGTAAAAATCGGCTGAGTTTTGGCGAATCCGGAGTAGGCACAATTACCTTGCATTAATTTGCAAGGTTTTTTTATGACAAAATTCAGCGCACAACTTGTTCAGCGAATGCAAAAACATTTTGCTGACAAATATGGAGCTTCGCTTACGGAGGAGCTGGCCGAAGAGTATTTGGACTCTTGGGCTGATTTGTATTTGTTGGTGGTAGGAGGCGGACGAGCTATGCCGGATTTGCCCCCAGAGGGCAAACCGGCCAGCCGTCCGCCCTGACTTGATACTTAGCACATAGTAATCAGAATCATTAAACAATCTTAAAAATCATATGGCTGACAAACCATTAAAACTTACTCTTGAAGATATTGAAAAAATGCTTCCTGAAAAATTGGACTTCATTTTGCTTAAAGACCCCCACAAACACACCAAATCCGGGGAGCCGTGCATAACTTGGATACTACAAAAAGAAGACCCGCTTAAATTGCTTAAGCTCTACTGCGACCAAAGGATAAGGGAAATCTATGACATTAAAGCTCAACTCAAAAGACAAACTAAACAGGGATTAGGAGAATTATTTTATGACCACCAACGCAATAGAATTTACAAACGGACGATTGAAGATTACGGGGGATATCCTGACTTACGAAGTTTTCGCAAAGCCTTTTCGGATAGGCCAGAGACAACCTCGGGAGAAGAAAACATCCCGTTTTAAAAGCGATAAGCCCATAACCCGAACCCGGAACCTTTACGCCGCAAAAAGAAATTTAACCGATTGGATAAATACCAATGTTAAAACTGACATAGGCAAAGATGGTAAACCAATACCGCCCATATTTATAACCCTGACTTTTGCTGATGATGTTACTGAACTTAATGAGGCTCATTTGGAATTTAAAAAATTTGTGGGTAGGGTTAATTATCAAATATTCCATAGCAAGACATCGGCTTTAAAATATGCCGCCACCTTTGAAATCCAAAACAAAAGGTTAACAAAATATGGGGTCGCTGTTTGGCATTATCACTGCATATTTTTTAACTGGGAAATGATTGACGACCATACCGGAGTAACGGAAAAAAGACGATTTTGGGACAACAAGGATAAAAAGATATTGCACAACCTTTGGGACAATGGATTTGTGGATATTCGTGACATTAGCCAAGTCTCAGATGCTGGCTGGTATATGACCAAGTATATGGTCAAAGACGGAAACGACCCAAGATTAAACGGCCGGATTAGTTATCTTATTTCCAAAAAATTAATAAAGCCCGGAACCATTTACTCCGTGGACTTTGCCAATATGCTAATTAACGATTTGCCCAAGGATTGTTTGCAATATGTGAAAACAGGAATTAAGGTGAATTATCTAGAATCCAAGGATAAAATAATTTTTAACCTGTCAAAGCACCCGGAGCTTAGGGCAAGAAACGAACAGCTGATTAAACAATATTTTGGAAAAAACTTTTAAAAATATTTGCTAGATTTTTAACTTCGGGTATATACTCTAAAATGTTCAAACAAAAATTAATTCCCTTTGTATGAAAAATATTATCTACTGTCGCCGTTCATCCGAGGATTCCTATCATCAGGTGCTTTCCATTGAGAGCCAAGAAAAGGAATTATCGGCCTTTGCGGAGAAACAAAATATTGTTGTTGATAAGATTTTTACTGAAAGTATGTCAGCAAGAAACCCCGGCCGTCCTGAATTTGAAAAGCTGACTAAGCTAATTGAGCACAACAAAGGCTCTGTGGTTTTAGTTTGGAAACTTGACCGCCTCGCTCGTAATCCCATTGACGAGGGCAAAATTAAATGGCTTTTACAGACTGGAACAATCGGCAAAATAATCACCCCTGAAAAAACTTACTTTCCTGAAGATAATGTTTTAGTTTCCGGTGTAGAGTTTAGTATGGCCGCTCAATATAGCATTGACCTGTCCAAAAATGTTAAGCGCGGCAACAGGACTAAACTTGAAAGGGGCGAATGGCCAAACCGTTCACCGCTTGGCTACATTGATAACAAAATTACCAAGCTAAAAGAAATTGACCCCATTAGAGGCTCATTGGTTAAACAGGCTTTTGAACTTTACGCTACCGGCGGTTATTCGCTAAAGCAGGTTAATGAGATTTTAGAAAAGCAGGGCTTAAATACCAGAGAGGGCTTTAAAGTTAGCAAGGCCTTGCTCCACAAAATTCTGACCCAGCCATTTTACTATGGCACAATGCGGAGTAACGGCAAACTTTACCCGGGCAATCATCCGCCCTTAATCAGTAAAACCCTGTTTGATAATGTCCAAGATGTCTTAAACGGCAAACATCACCCCAAAGCCCAAAAACACTTTTTTCCATTAAGGGGGTATATGAATTGTTTTTCTTGCGGCTGTGCCTTAACCGCTACAACCAAAAAAGGACACGTGTATTATTACTGCACCAACGGCAAGGGAAACTGTGAACAGCACAAAAAATATCTGCGTGATGAGTCCGCCGATATTTTGGTAGCTAAAGTTTTTGGCGAAGTTATATTTGACATTGACGATATGGAGTTGGCATATGAATCAGCCAGAGAAAAAATCAAGGGACAAGAATATACTTCACATACTCAACAAGACGAACTGGCTAAAAATCTCAAAACTGCCCAAACCAAACTCGCAAACTTGGTTGAGATGATTTCCTCTGACCCGACACTCAAAGAAGCCGTCAAGCCCAGAATTTTAAGTTTAGAGCAGGATATAAAAATAATCAGCAAGCAGATTTCCGACTTGGACGACATCACTCCCGAACAACAGTTGACTACTTTGGAACAAACAAAAAAGGCCTTCTTACAGGCCAATTCTGCTAGTTTTGATTATCTTTCCGGCGATGACACTAAAAAGTTTGAATTGCTGAAAAAGTTACTTTGGAACCTTAAGCTCCAAGATAGCAACGTCCAATGTTTTCAGCTAAAACAACCTTATCAGCTAATGGCGGAATCGCCAAAAAAGCTGGAAATTTTTCAATGGTGGGCAGGATAGGATTCGAACCTATGAAGACATAAAGTCAACTGATTTACAGTCAGTCCCCGTTGACCGCTTGGGTACCTGCCCAGGAAATTAAATTTTGAAGATTTTTTGAAGCTTGTTTATAACCCGTTTTGTACTTGCGTGCTGTAAATTGCCTAATGTTTTCCTTATCAGCCGCTGGTCTAATGTCACAATTTTGCCAAGCTTAATTATGGAAGGTTTCGGCAACCCACAGGCTAATTGTTCTTTTGGCGATAATCGATATTCAGAAACCGAAGGCTTTTCCGGAACTTGGGACGTAATGGCGACGGCAATTATATCGGGATGGCTGGAATTAAAAGCAGCGGAAGAAATTATTAAACACGGCCTTTGTTTGAAAGTTGAGAGGTCGGTGTATGGAAAAGGAATTAAGATGACGTCACCGGGATTATAATTTGTCGTAGATGGCATCCTCTTTATTATCCCAGAAACCAAATGATTTTTGGGAAGATTTTAGCAAAGTCGAATCGGACCAGCTGATTTTTAAAAGTCCCGGAAGCTTTCGCAAAAACAAACGCTGCTGTTTGGGAGCCGCTTGGGACAGAATTTTTTCCAATCGTTTGATTGAATTTTCCATAGACATATTATAGTATTTTGTGTTGTTTTGGTCAACCGTTCAAATTTTTATAAAATTTACCCGCAAGGCATTCAAAATTACGGCCACGTCCAGAAGTTCCTGGAGCAGGGCGCCGTAGACCGGGATAATGTAGCCGAGGGCCGCGATGACCATTAGGACTATGCTTAGACCTATGCCGATGAAGATGCTTTGTTTGGCAATTTTTATAGTCTCTTTGGCAATTGTTAAAGCCTGGCCGACGCGGGTCAGATTATTGACGGTTATTACTATATCGCCCGACTCCGAAGATACTGTGGAGCCGTGGCCGCCAAGGGCGATGCCGACATCGGCCGTGGCCAGAGCCGGCGCGTCGTTAATGCCGTCTCCCACCATGGCCACGGAACCGAATTCCTTTTTGTGTTCGCGGACTTCGGTAACTTTATCCTGCGGCAGGCATTCCGCGTGAATGTCGGTTAACCCCAATTGTTTGCCGATAATTTCCGCGACCTTCTTTTTATCGCCGGTCAGCATGACAATTTTTTCCATGCCTTCCCGCTTCATCTGGTGGAACAAGGTTTTAATTTCAGGCCTGATGATGTCGGCAAAAACCACAAACCCCAGTAAACGCTTACCCTCGGCTAAATACACGGCAATCTTGCCCTGATTTTGCAGTTCGGCGTGCTTTTGAATTTCATCGTGGGGAACATCCACTCCTTCGCTTTGCAAAAAGGACAACTTGCCAAACAGGTATTCGTAACCCTTAATTTTTCCCCGTACTCCTTCGCCAAAAACTTCCTGGAAATTTTCCGGGTAATCCAGAATCAGGTTAAGATTTTTGGTGGCGTATTCGGTTAAAGAGGTGGCCAGCACGTGGGCGGACAGCTGGTCTAAGGAGGCGGAAATTTTTATAATGTCGTGCTTCATCGCGTACTCCCCCGCTTCCGCGCCTACTACAGCCGGAGCCCCCAGCGTCAGGGTGCCGGTTTTGTCAAAAATAAAGGCTTTGACCTCGGCCAGTTTTTCCAAAGCCCCGCCGCTTTTAACTATAATCCCGCGGCTGGCCGAACGGGACACGCCGGACATAATGGCAATTGGCGTGGCCAAAATCAGCGGACAAGGCGTGGCCACAACAAGCACGGCCAACAGCCTTATGGGGTCATGCGAAATTAGCCACGCGCCGCCGGCCAAAACAAAAGTGATGGCGGTAAACCAGACGCTGTAGCGGTCCGCCAGCCGGACAACCGGCGCGCGGCTTTCCGAAGCCTCTTTAACCAGCTTGATTATATTTTCGTAAGTGCTTTCCCTGGCCGGCCGGAGGGCTTTAATTTCCAGCGCTCCGTCCCGGTTTATGCTGCCGCTGTAAATTTGGCTGCCCGCGACTTTTTGCACGGGTAACGGTTCGCCGGTAATGGCGGCTTCGTCCACATCGCTGGAGCCCTCTACTACCAGTCCGTCCGCCGGAACAACCTCGCCGGGCTTAACGACAAAAATATCGCCGGATTTAATATGGACCGCGGGAACATCGGAAAGCCCTTGGCCGGTTCGTAAATGCGCCACGCTTGGCGCGCGCGACAACAATTGGGTAAGTTCCCGCCGCGCCCGCCGCAGGGCAAAATCTTCCAAAGCCTCGCCGCCGGACAGCATAAGGACTATAACCGTTCCGGCCAGGTACTGGCCGAACAAAAGCGAAGTTATAATGGCGGTAATGGCAATAATATCCACGCCAAAATGTCCGCGACGCAAATCTTTTAACATTCGCCACACGGCCGGCAGAGCGCCGATTACCAAAGTGACCAGCCAAACCTCTTTGTCGTAGCCTTCATGGCCTATGCCAAAAAAGTGTAATCCCAGCCCCAGAACCAGGCCGGTAAGCGTGAATATCGGGATGATAAATGTTTTAAAATCTATTTTTTTCATATTTGTTGGGGATTTAAAAAACCCGCGCAAAATCTTTTAATATTTAAAAAGATTCTGCCCGGATTTGCCTATCCTGCTCCTGTGAGACTATCAAGTTTTGGTGCGAAATGCACATTTACCAATAGTCTCTGCGAGCCCGCGCTGTTGGGCAAGGCGTGAGGCGATGTATCCAAAAGCGCACACAGATTACCCTTAAATTATATCAGATAAAAAGAAAAATCAAAAACCTTGGCTTATTGCCAAGGTTTGATATGTGTCAAGGGTGACCCTTGACACTACTTGACACTATTGTCCTGCCGGGCCGCCGGTGCGGATAAAGCCGGCCGGGGTGGATGTGCTGGTGCGGATTTGCACGTTCTGGGCGGTAATACTACCGTCGCTGTTGCTGCTGCCGGTGGCGATAATGCTGGTGCCTACGGCGACGTCGGTGGAAGAACCGGAAACCATTTTGCCGTACTGCGTGGAAGGCGCCAGAATTACGTTTTGGCTGCCGCCGTTTTGCAATTTGACGGTAATGGTGTTGCTATCTACGCTTAATACCTCGCCGCTGACAAAGCTCGCGCCGTTTCCGCCCGCGCCGGTCCTTCTGGCGAAGGCGCCCGCCGCGCCTCCCGCGGTCCTGACCGGTGTTTTACTCTGCTGATACTTCATGCCGCCATAAAATCCGCCTCCGGCAAAAACTAAGGCCACAACTATCAAAACCACCCATTGTTTGCTGTTCATATTTGTTCTTAATTAATAGTAATCGCGAATATACTAATCGCTGAGTAATATACGAAACGCACCTCTGTAAGAAATCTTTTCTATTTTAGTAAACCTACAACTAGCGGTTTCGTATATTAATTTTTAGATTCGTATATTTGCGATTACTACTCGTACCTCAACGCCTCAATCGGGCTTAATCCCGCGGCGCGGCGAGCCGGGTAGTAGCCAAAAATAATGCCGATGCCCGCGGAAACTCCGAAAGCCAAAGCAATTGAAGAAACGGAAATTTGCGTGGCAATGCCGGCAAAACGGGAAACGCCCAAAGCCAGCAGCCAGCCCAGTAAGACCCCGATAATGCCGCCTAAAATGGTCAGCATAATCGCTTCGGCCAAAAACTGTTTGGTAATGTCGGTCTTGTGCGCGCCGATGGCTTTGCGCAACCCGATTTCTCGCGTCCGTTCGGTAACCGTGGTCAGCATCATGTTCATAATGCCAATGCCGCCGACCAGCAAAGAAATGCCGGCAACCGAAGCCAACAGAATCGTAAACGTGTTGGTGACCGTTGAAGCGCTCGCGACAATATCGGCCTGGTTGATAATGCTAAAGTCGGCCTGGGTGGGGTCGGAAATTTTGTGCCGCGCCAGTAAAATGTTGGTAATTTCGTTTTGCGCTTCGTCCATGGAGCTTTGATCGGTTACGCTAACCGCTATATCGCTCAAATAACCGGTGGTGTCGCCGGCCAAAAAATGCTGCATGGTAGTGAGCGGAATATAAATCGAATCGTCCGGATTATTAAAGCCGGTGCCGCCTTTGGTCAGCGTAATGCCGACAACTTTAAATTCCTGGCTGTTAATAACTATTGTGCTGCCCATCGCGTTGGCGCCCGCGCCAAACAGGTCGTCCCGCGCGGTTGGACCGAGTACGGCAACGCGGGAAGCGTTGGTATTTTGTTGATCGGTAATAAAGTTTCCCTGGTCGATTTGGATGTTGTGCACGGACATATAAGCGGAAGTAACTCCGAGCACTCCGGTGTTGGTATTTGTGCCTTTGGCCGTGACCTGGGAGCGCCTGGTAAATTCGGGGGAAACGGCTTTTAGTAAAGGAACCTGTTGAGAGATGGCCGTGGCATCGTCCTGGGTCAGGGTCTGGCTGCTGCCGCGCCCGGCGCTGATTGTTACACCCACTCCCTTGGCCGCGCCCGGCGTAATAGTCAGAAGATTCGCGCCGGCCGACTGAATACTGCTTTGGATGCTGTTTTGCGCGCCCTGCCCAACGGCAATCATGGCGATAACGGACCCGATGCCAATGACAATACCCAAAATCGTCAGGAAGCTCCTGACTTTATTGGCCGAAAGGGCCCAGTAGGTTTCGTAAAATAAATCCTGGGTGAGCATATATTTATTTAATATCATTTACCAACTCCGGGTTGGCTATCCTTCGCTTATGCGTCGTTTCTTCTTTGACAATTACTCCGTCGCGCAGCATGATAATTTTTTGCGCGTGCTCGGCCACGTCACGTTCGTGGGTAATTAATACCACGGTTCGGCCCGCGTCATTAAGTTTTTGGAATGTCCCGAGAACAATTTCGCCGGTTTTGGTATCCAGGTTCCCGGTTGGTTCGTCGGCTAAAATCAGGCTCGGATTGTTAACCAGGGCCCGGGCAATGGCGACTCTTTGCATCTGCCCGCCGGAAATTTGGTTGGAATAATGCAAAAACCGGTCTTCGCTCATTCCGGCCGCGAGTAAAGCCTCTTTCGCCCTTTGTTCCCGCTGTTCTTTGGGGACTTCGGCGTACATTAACGGCAGTTCCACATTGCGAAGCACCGTCGTCCTTGGCAACAGGTTAAAAGCCTGGAACACAAACCCGATATGTTTTTTTCGGATTTCCCCCAATTCGTCTTCCGAAAGTGTGGACACATCTTTACCGTCAAGCAGATATTGCCCACTGCTCGGTATGTCGAGCGCTCCAATAATATGCATAAGGGTGGATTTGCCGCTGCCCGACGGCCCCATTATTGCCACAAACTCCCCGTCCTTAACGGTAAAGCTCACACCCTTTAAGGCTTGGGTTTCGTTGTCCCCGCTTTTATAAGTTTTCGTGATGTTCTTGATTTCAATCATAGGTTCATTGACAAGATTTAAATGAATGACATGAATGACAAGATTGACCAGATTTAAATGATTTAAATGATTTAAATGATTGACAGGATTGATAGTGTTCAATCTTGTCAATCTTTTAATTCTTGTCAATCTTGTCAATCTATTTATTGCTATCCTCCGGGTCTGCCGCCGGTAATTACTCTGGTTGCGCCTCCGCCAATAAATGCTCCCCCGCCGCCGCCGCCGAGGCCGCGAAGGGCGCTGGTTGCCGAGGCAGCGGAAGATTTAGCCGCGGTCGCGTTAATGGTTTGGGTTACCACGGTGTCGCCGGCAGTTAAGCCGCTGATAATCTGGGTATTGGTGTCATCCGAAGCCCCGACTTGCACCGGCGTCATTTTGGGCGCAACATCCGAGACTATGCCGGTCTGTCCCGTAACGCTATGCGTCTGTTTTGGGTCTAAAGTTAAAACGTAATTGGTGGTGCCCTGAGTTTGCACCGCGGTATTCGGTACCGTTAACACATCGGCCTGAATATCGGTAATAATGGCCGCCGAAACGCTCATCCCCGGTTTAATCCTGGGGTCCTGGGTGTCAAACGAAATTTTGACATTGTAGCTGACTACTCCCTGGCTGACGGTGCCAATGTTGTCTATTTCCGCGACTTTTCCGGTTATAGTCAATCCGTCAATGGCGTTGAATGTCATGGTCGCTTTGTCGCCAAGTTTAATTTTGGCCACATCGTCCTCGTTTAAAGTAACTACGGCCAGCGGCTCGGTGGTGACCACCGTGGCTACCACGGTTGAACCGCCCACCTGGTCGCCGACCTGGCTGTTTAGCTGCGCGACCTGGCCGTCAAACGGGGCTTTTAAAATATTGTTATTGTAAGTAATTTGCGCGTTTTGAACCTGGGACTGGGCTTGTGTCAGCTGGGCCTGCGCGCTTTCCACCTGCTGCTGGGTTGGCGGCTGCTGCTTGACCTGGAGGTTAATCTGATCCTGTTGCAGCCTATTTTGAGCGGAAATAATGGCGTTTTGCGCGGACTGCAAATCGGATTGCTGGTTATTCAGAGCCGTTTCGTAGGCGTTGTAATTGCTGTTAAAATTTGAACCCGCCGGGTTGGGAATCGTAATGGTCCAATTGTCGTTGCCTGAGGGAGTACCGCTAAACGCAATATATAAACCGCCGGTACCCAAAGGAACAGGCGTTGCCCTAACGGGTCCGCTGGCGCTTTCGAGCCCCGAAGCGTTAAAGGTTGCCCCGCCGCTGGAGTTGGCAATAGTAATGTTGTACGTTCCCTGCTGCGTTCCGGTATAATTTCCGCTAATGACAATGGTGGCGTTGCCGATATTTTGCGTGGAGGGTATGGCGGATATCCCGGAATTTAAATAGGTGTTTAAAGCGTTGGCGACGCTAATGGCGTCTTTTTTTGTTGTGGTCACCAAACTGCTGCTGGCGTTTGCCAGAGCCTGCTGGTCGCTGGAAACGGTCAGCTGCGCCAGTTGGATGTCCTGCGAAGTGGAACCGGCCATAACCTGGTCGTAGGCGGCCTGGGCGCTGGCCAATCCGGCTTTGGCCTGGTTTAGGGACAGGGTGTTGTTGGTTTCGTCGACAATGGCAATAACGTCGCCGGCTTTTACGGAGTCGTTTTGTTTAAAATTTATCGCGGTAATTTTACCCGTGGACTGCGGCGTAATGTTAACGCTGCGGTCGTTGGAGACCTGCCCGGTACCGGTGACCGTGGAAATAACGGTCTGCGTTTGCGCCTGGGCGGTTAAATACGTCGTGAGGGTCGCGGTGGTGTTATAGCGGCTGTAAACCAGCCAGCCGATAACGGCGAGAACGATTATCGTTATCGCGAGCCTGGACTTTTTTTGCCAAAGTGATTTTATAAAATTCATAAAGCTAAGGCTGATTGCCGGAATTAAATATTAATTGTTATCGATAACTCTAACAAATCTCGCCTGAATTTGCCCCTGCTGGTTGGGTTCGCCAATAACCACTATTTCCTGGCCGGCTTTCAGGCTCTGCGGTTGAATGGTTTCGAAATTTTCACGAATGACCGCGCCGGTACCAATCAATACAGTTTTCTCGTTGTTGTCGCTGTCTTTTATAATCAGGCTCGATGTGCCGTTGGTGCTTAAAATTTGCCCGGAAACGCCATGGGAATTAAAAAAGACATTGCCGGGAGGGACGGGCATAAATTGAGCCGGCTGGGGCCCGCCGAAATTTTTTGGGTACTGGTTTATCCAGGCGTAAGTAAAACGGGCCTTATGCAAACCTATGTTTATGCCCAAGGCAAACACTCCGATTAAAACGATCAGTTCTATTAAACTGAGGGCTAAAAATTTAAACAGCCGGGAATGGCCGGAGGCCAGCGAGCTTAGGCCGCCGGTTGAAGCCGGAGTTTCTGCTTGCGGGGTTGGGTTGTTGTTTTCCAAATTATCCATGGCTATAAAAAATTAATGGCGTGCTGCGGAAGAGATTTTTCTAAAACTGCTCCACTGGTGGACGCCGAAATCCGTTATTAGCATGCTGGCCAGTCCGGCGCTGAGCGTTAAGGCCAAAGCGCCCAAGGGCAGGCTTTCCAAAACCGAATAAATATAATCCTGCCAGTTGGCGACTATTACGCCAAAATCGGTAAAGACTAAATCCAAAAAGCGGTAACTGGGGCTTTGGGAAAAATCTTTGGCCAAAAATATTACGGCAAAAGTGAGAAGGGCGAGGCTCGAAAGCATTACAAAAGATGCCAGCCATAATTTAGGCTTAAGGGTTTTTAGCTGCCGCTCGCATTTAAGGCGCAGGTTAATTTTTTCCAGCAGGTAACCCGAAAATTCGGGCATCGGCTCGCCTTTAAGCTGCCGGGATATGCTTAATTCCAGCGGGCTATGCGGCATGTTGGCGGATGAAATGGCTTTGTCCATAAATTTTTCGGTTAATGTTTATACGCAATTTAAAGGCTTTTAGGTGCGCTACGAAGTAATCGCGATAGTATTCGCGAATATACGAATCTATCGTAATATACGAAACCGATAGTTGTCGGCTTGTTGTTATAGAAAAGATAACTTACAGTGGACAGCTTCGTATATTACCTTCGATTTGTATATTCGCGACTACTATCGTAGGCGGGTTTGTATGTTTATAAGCGCGCGGCGGTAGCGGCTTTTGATGGTGTTAATCGGCTGGTTTAAAACGTCGGCGATTTCCTGAAAAGTTAAATCGTGCTGCAGGTGGAGGCGGACGGTTTGGGCGTACGCCTCGGGGAGCGAGCGGATTATTTGGTCCAGTTTTTCCTCAAAGCCCCGGGAGTCAAGAAGGTCCTGAGGCAGGGGGCGCTCGTCGACCAGGTTGTCCAAAGACGACTCCATGGCTTCCTCGTTAATTTGTCCGGCATCCAGAATATTTTTGTTTTTTCTTAATATGTCTATGCAGGTATTTTTGGTTATTTGAAACAGCCAGGTTTTAAACTTTTTTTCCGGGTCGAATTTTTTTAAATTCTGCCAGACTTTAACAAACGTTTCCTGCGTGGCATCTTCGGCCAAAACATCCTGCTTAACATAAGTTTTGGCAAATAAAAACACCTGCTTAAAATAGCGCTGGACCAGTTGTTCCAGCGCCCCATTGTCACCCTTTAAATAATTGTCCACCAGCTCAACATCGCTTAATTCCGCCATATGTATAACTATAGCATTAGAACTAAGCGGGCTCAATACCCTTGCATGTTAACTTTATAGGTACAATTAGGAAAGTTCAGGCAACCCAGGAATTCCCCATATGGCCCTTGCCTCTTAACCATTTCTCCCCCGCATTCCCGGCACCTTATAATGTTTTCTTCGGGCTTTTTTGAGCCTTCCAATTCTAAAACAAACACGGATTGTTTGCCGTTTTCCGTAATAATAAAGACTTTATGCCTGGCGCGCGTCATAGCCACGTACATAAGCCGCCGCTCCTCGGCGTGCGGATAAGGGTCTGTTTTGCTTAACACAATCCCTAAAAGAGGATCATCCGTAACTTCCGAGGGGAGGCCATACTTTCCGGAAAGAACGTCCATAATTATTACATAGTCAGCTTCGGCGCCCTTGGAACCGTGGATAGTGAGAAATTCTATAGACAGATTCTTAAATTGATTTTGGATTTTTGGCAAATTTTCAGGTTTGTTAAACTTATAGCGCCCGAGTAAAAAAACTGTAGCTTTTGGCCCCGTAATACTTTTGTTAAGACTGTTAAAAATTTCCAGTAATAGTTGCTCGGTTTCGTTGGAACTTTTTTTATAGCGAATTTCCACGGCTTCATCGGAGACGGCTTTATCCGACCGCACCTCTTTTTTTATTTGATTGGGGTTTTTTAAAATAAATTGATTGGACACAACGGCAATCCTGCTATTAAAACGATTGGTAATTACCAATTGATTCTTTCTGGTAAAACCGTAGGCGTTCTCAAAATTGGTCATTAAAGAAATATCCGATCCGGTAAAGCGGAAGATGGATTGCCAGTCATCCCCCACGCAAAATAGTTTGGCCTCCGGGTTCTGTTCACAAAGTGCCTGAATCAGCATGGATTTACTTGCCGAGAAATCTTGAAATTCGTCTATAACAATATATTTAAAGTTAGTTTTGTATTTACCCTCATTAATAAATTTGGCGGCTTTAATAAGCATATCGTGGAAGTCAATGGAATTGGTTCGGGTTAAATATTCCTCGTAAGCCTGGTAAATCGGGGAGAAAATATCGTAAAACGCCTGTTCCCGCGGATTATTCCGGGACAAGACTATTTCCTGTAATTTTTGTACAGAGTAGCCGTTGGATTTGCTTAGGTCTAAAAAAGTTAAAAATAGTTCCGTAATTTCCCGGACGTTGCCGCTTTCTTTAAGGATATTAAGAATGTCACCCATATTCCGTTGGGCAAAATTGACATTTGAAGCCTTAAGCTTGTTAGTGAGGTTTTCTTTCCAAGTCCCTTCGCTAAATTCAAAGCTAAAAGTTTCAATGTGTAAGGTACCCATTTCTTTAGACACCTTGTAAGCGGTTTTTTAGGTTAAGTTAATGATACTTGATTTCGCTGCCGGTCGGCAAATGCTGACGGCGGCATTTTTAATGATGTGTGGATTCTGTAGTGATTGTAGCTAT
>JARLHZ010000036.1 GCA_031291995.1 Candidatus Doudnabacteria bacterium | reverse complement strand
ACGCCGGCCCAAACCTCACCCGCTGCTGAACAAACCGCGCCGCCAATTCGTGGAAATCTCGCATCGCAGCAGATATTGGAAAGGCAGACCACGCAATTATCATGGCCTTAACTAAGGGCCATTCAGGACTGACACTTGCCCTTGCCCCTTGCCCGAAGGTTGCCGGCGGAACCGCCAAGGCTGCATTTGATGGTGACATAGTTCGTAGCGAGGCCACGTTTTGCGAAGCAAATAACAACACTCTGGGAAACCAACTATGGCGGCTTGGGAAGCCCACCCATTCCAGCGTCTGTTTTCCTTTGGCACCATGAGCGCTATGGTTGGCGCGACGAGTCCAAGTGGCCTTTTACGGAATCATAGCCGTATTTCTTAACCCATGCCTCGGGGGCGGCACCCAAATTATCCCCTGTTTTTTTTGGAGTTCATCAATGATTTTGTCGATCATCATTTCTTTTCCCCTATTCCAAATTGCATTAAGATTCGAATCCCTAAACTGACATTTTTTATGTCCGATTATATTAAGATAATCGACCATGTCGGAAACCCCCATTTCATCGGAGTGCCGCCAAGTTCCTTTGAAATCTGCCATAAACTGCCATGTTGCCAGTATCTCTCGAGTCTGCGTAACGTAACCCTCATTCGTTTCAATAAGTTTTTTATTGTCATATTTTAATTTTATTTCACATACGACCAAAACAAAAATAATCGCAATCGATAACATCACAAACTGTTTTTGTTTTAGCATATACATAAGAAACACAAGTTAGTTGTTGGCCTGTGAATAGGGCGGCAAAAGGCCGTCAAGAAAATATTTCCGGTCGTGTTTGACATTGCTATTTCCACTGCAATCGTCGGCAGGCGCTGGATTATTTGATGAAAAATTTGCCATATTATCCGTCGGGTCAGATATTGGAAACTCCTGATCATATGTTGACGCTTGATATGGCTCGTATGTTGTGGCTCCCATGTCTTTCTGATGCCACCAATCAAAAACATAATGATAAGCAGGTCCGCGGGCAAGTGGGCAAGTGTCAGTCCTGAATGGCCCTTAGTTAAGGCCATGATAATTGCGTGGTCTGCCTTTCCAATATCTGCTGCGATGCGAGATTTCCACGAATTGGCGGCGCGGTTTGTTCAGCAGCGGGTGAGGTTTGGGCCGGCGT
>JARLHZ010000035.1 GCA_031291995.1 Candidatus Doudnabacteria bacterium | reverse complement strand
GTGTAATGCTATAAATTAATTACAAGTGTTAAAATTAGACTAAGGCACAAACAATTAACAAAGAAAGGAGCCAAGCATGTCTAACATTAACACCTACATCGGAGTCGACCTCCATAAGAAGACCTGCTACATGACGGTCATGGATCAGGCTGGAGTAGTTTCCAAACAAACCGAGATTAAAAATGACAAGGAGTCAATTGAGAAGTTCTTTAATAATTATCCTAATGACGCCAAGGTCGCCGTGGAGTCCACCATGAACTGGATGCCTTTTTATGAACAGGTGGAAGCATTGGGCTTTTCCGTGGTCTTAAGCAACCCCCTGATGACGAAAGCCATAGCTGCTGCTAGAATTAAGAATGACAAGGTCGATAGTAAAATTTTAGCCGAACTTATGCGCACAGATTTTTTGCCAACAGCATACATTCAGCCCAAAGACATCAGGGACTTAAAGGAAATAATCCGCCAGCGGGCCGTCTATGTGGGTATGCGGACGAGGGTCAAGAATAAAATCCATTCCATCCTGTTTAAGACCGGCGTAAAGAGTCCGGTCAAAAGCCCATTTTCCAAGGCCGGCAGAAAATGGCTGGCGGGAGTGGAGCTGGGCGCCGTCTACCGAATCGAACTCGACCGCTACTTGCTGACCCTGGAAACTTTTGATTCGCAGCTTAAGGAAATGGAAAAGGATGTTGAATTAAAAGCCAAAGCCGATTATGACTGTAAACTCCTTTGCACTATCCCCGGCGTCGGTTCCTACACGGCTTTGATGATTAAGTCCGAAATCGGCGACATTAAGAGATTTAACAGCGCAGGCAAACTATGCAGCTACGCCGGGCTCATCCCTTCCACTTACGCCTCCGGAGAAAAAATCAGGACCGGGAGCATCACCAAGCGCGGCAGCAAGTGGCTGAGGACTGCCCTGGTGGATGCCGTGACCTCAAGCAGCAGGAACACAAATAAAATATCGGTGTTTTACAAGAAGTTAAAAAAGAGCAAAGGCACGGGCAAGGCCAAGGTGGCGGCGGCCAGGAAGCTGTGCAGCGTCATCTTTGCCATGCTTAATGACAGACAGCCCTTTAGGGAATTCGTACCGGTCAAGCAACGATAGGATACTCTGCCCTATTATATGGTCTTCTTAAGACCGTGGGTGTAATTCAGAGATCTTTATCGTATTGGCACTATTTGGGTCAACTTTCCATAGAGCCCGTATAGGTAACTGATTGTATATCGTTATCGTACGATAGGCTGCTACAACCGTAGCCTACCGTTGTTTGACTAGTATCTAAAAAAGGAAGCGGCTGGGGATAATCTTACAAAAACCTTAAGAACCTTAGGATAGTTGGTACTTGTGTTAATTTATAGGTAATATAAAAAGCCCGCCCAATGGCGAGCTTCCGGGAGCTTCACTATATATAACATATCAATTAAGGCCACGGGTGTAAAGCGTTTACCAAAAACAAAGAGCCGCGGGTATAATCCCGCGGATTTTTGTTTGGAAATATAATCGTATAGAGTTTAGCTGTTTGAATCGGCGGAAGGGCCGTAAATGGAGGGAACTTTGGCGCCCATGGCCCGCAAAAAAGTGGAGAGCTGGCCGCGGTGGTGGATGGCGTCAAACAAAAAGCCCCAGGCCATATTATATTTTTTATCCTTCCACATTTCGCCCATGGCGGCTTCGCCGTTATCCCAATCCTCGTTGGATACCGCTTTGGCGTCGGCAATTAACCGGGTCATGCCCGCGTCAAATTTGGCCAGCATATCGGCCTTGCTCTGGCCTTCCATTTCGTGCGGGTTAAAATCCGGCGCGCCTTTGGTCAAAATGCCGGAAATTGCTTTCCACTGCAAAGCCAGCTGCGCGGCAATGTTCCCGGCCTCGCGGGATTTTTCGTGGACTTTATGCGCATGTTTGTCTTCCGGCAAAGCCTCAATGGCTTTGCGAAACTTCGGGCTCTCTTCCGTTATCACCTTAATAAAGAATTCTTTGTTAGTCATTTGGTATTTTCTTAATTATTAATACTCTTAGGACTTACGCGTTTCGTCTAAAAATAAACAATAGACGAAACCCACAAGGGGCTTGTCCGACTACTTCGTTATTTTCCTGCGGTTTTTGTCGCCGTAGGTAAACTACGTCTCCAAAAATCCTCGGAAAATGCCTCGTATTCGGCCAAGCGCGTAAGTCCTACTTTGTAACTATTCTAACAAATTTAACCGCAAAGGGAAACTTTTTAATAGTATCAGTTCATAATCTCCAGTAGGACAAACCAGGGAGGACGGAAATGCTGGCGATTTTCCGCAGCGAGGATTGGGAGGCGTTGTGATGTCTGCCAAAGGCAGACGAACGAGGAGCCCCGCAGCTAGGAAAATCGCCAGGATTTCCGGCCTCACTCAGGCTTATGAACTGTTACTTTAGATAATCATTCCAAATTAATTCACATGTAGACGAGCCTTCCTGCCGGCAAGAAGGTTCTACTCCGGGGAATCTTTATTTATCCCAAAGAAATTTTTTCTTTAATTTTTTCCAAAAAATCATCCGGCAACAGCTTCCAGGTGTAATCGGGATTCATCAGGAAACAGTGAATTACGTCCGTTTTAGGAAAATCGGGGTAGTCTATATAATCTCTCGCTATCATGTACCTTTCGTTTTCCAGGGTAAATTCCATTTTAGAACGGCTTCCCACAGTGTTGTCGCCAACTCCCATGGAAGCCGCTATGTCTTCGCTCTCCTCATAGTGAAAAAGATCAAGTTTGGCTCTTGATTTGTCAACCAGTTCTTGCCATCTCCTGTTGTCGGTTGGTATCCCGCCCGTCGGCAATTTTGGAAACCATAATTGCGGCCAAGACATATAAATAAAATTTTTATTTAGAAGAAACCGGAACTCAAGGGTTCGCGCTAAATTATTGATATTATTATACCACACCGCAGGCATTAGCAATCCCCAGATGGGAAATTTCAGGGAAGTGTTATTACATCTTTTGGCCGCAATTTTCCACCTAATCGGGCTGTTGAGAGCTCTATAAAGTTCATTTTTACCCCCAATTGAGGCAAAAGCCAAGGGTTGATAAAAATCAAACAAACTGCTAAACTATCAAAAGACAATAAAATTGTCATTTATTCGGGAGTAGCTCTGAGCCAAAGGCTGACAAGAGCGGCGGAGCAATCCCAGCCAAGGGCTGGTCCGCCTCCGGCGAAGGCTGTCACATATGTTTTGCATTTATGTGCTAAAAAGCGAAAGAAACGGGAAACGGTAAGTGGGGTCAAGCTCAAAACCGGGGAAAGTTCGGCTGACTGAACATAATTCCGGCGCCAATACTTTTACCAGGCATAACAAACCATGGAGACTAATTTATCAAGAACCATTTGAGACCAAAAGCGAGGCTTTAAGAAGAGAAAAATTCTTGAAGTCTGGTCAAGGCCGTAAATGGCTAGATGAAAATATTCGGGAGTAGCTCTGAGCCAAAGGCTGACAAGAGCGGCGGAGCAATCCCAGCCAAAGGCTGGTCCGCCTCCGGCGGAGGCTGTCCAAAACATTTTTATCAAAAAAATAGTATTCGGGAGTAGCTCAGCGGTAGAGCAATCGGCTGTGAAGTGACGCAGCTCTTAAGGGAAACCTTAAGATGAACTCTTTGGGATAACGGTGAAGGCTAACTTGGTTATTAACCAACATGCTAATACCGTGGGAACTCCGGCACAAGGCCGGGGAGCGCCGTAGAGACTAGATACCAAAGTGCCTAAAATCCGTTTCGGCGGATCACGGCAAAGATATAGTCCACACCTTTTGGAAACACTAGGATAAGTGTAACCGATGGGTCCTGGGTTCGAATCCCAGCTCCCGAGCCACATGGGACGAACTTGGTCGAAAGACCGGGTTCGTCCTTTGTTTATATATTGAATCGCAGGTTCTAACCGTCCAATTTTTGGAACTGACGGAAATGAGACGAGTTTCATCGGTAAAAGCGCGGAATCCGTGTCAATATGGAGGTTTTTGTCTGAAAAGGCATCTGCCAGTAGCCTGGGTGTGAAAACACGATTTTTAACTTTCATTGTAATTGTAATTTTAATTATTTTTTTATAACCGGCTATTCGCCCTGCCGGTCTAAGATGATTTCGTAATCCGGCGGGCCGTACACCGCCTTATACAGTTTGAGCAGATTTGTGGCGCGCAAAGTAGCCTCCTCGTCGCTGAGGGTTACGCCGTACTGTTTTTGGAACAGCGCTTTGAACTCCTGGATTGCTTCCGTAGGCAGCCGCATAGTAGTTATTCGTATAGCCGGGTTTTGAGCACCCGAATCTGGTTAAAGAACTGCTGCGGCTCGACTTTAAGTTCGCCGTGCCAGTAGGCGCGCACCTTTTCTTCCACCTGCTCATTCTGGGCAAACAAAAACTGGCTCCGTTTGGGGTTTTGCCTATCCACCCCTTCCACGGCAAACCAGAGAGAAAGCACCGACGCCAAAGCCAAATCCGAGGTGCTGAAATATTCCTGTTGTGCAGTATTCATTTTCATTATTTTTAAAAATAAAATGGCAAAAAACCAAGGCCTCGCGGGAAGCTTTGGTTTATGTCGGGTGTCGGGACTGTCTGTTCAAATCGAGAAACCAAGTTCCCGCTTAGCCACGTCGCTCGCGAGCGACGTGGCTAGCGAAAAACAAAAAAGGCCATAACTGTTGCCTTCAAACATACCTAAAACAGGTATTGAAGACAGAAGTTATGGCCCCGTACTCTTAGCTGCCGCGAAGGCAACGCCGTCAGGTCACGAAAAATTTCTGTTGATGAATATATTTTATGCGCCGCCAACGGCCCTGTCAAACATTTTTGTCTAAAATTCCGTTATTGCGTTAATATAAAGGGTAAAATATTTCTTTAAAGATTCCATTACTTGCCCATATCTCGGTTAATGGGGTAGCTAAAATTTAGTGAATGACACCCATTTTGTGCCCACTATTCACTAATTTTTATTTTTATTGGGATGATTAACGTATACGATGAATTCAATTTATTTTATATATTTGGTTTTAGTAAATATCAAAAAAGTCCTTTAATAATGCCTAAAAATAGGAGCTTGACTGTTCTATATCAGTAGAGTAGTATAGTAAGTGAGGTTACTATATCATCTAAACAAGGTACAAGCTTATGGAAGAAATCCTTAAATATGTTCAAAATCAGCTAGTCCAAGCTCCCTTTCGGCTCAAACCCTACACCCAGGACGAGCAGGGCAGAAAATATCCCCAAAGGAATATTTATATAAAAATAGATAAATATTTTAGGGAGTTTTTGCATAATCCAAACGCTCAAGACCGTTGGATTATTATTCCGGGCCTGCGCGGCGTTGGCAAAACCACAGTCTTGGCCCAGCTATTTTTAAACCACTACCAAGAAGCCGGCGACCGGAGAATGCTTTATGTATCCCTGGATGAAGTAGTAAATGTCCTGGGCTCGTCTCTTAAGGACGTTTTAAGCGCTTACGAAAAAATTATTGGCGAGAGCTTTGAAAAGTTAACCCGCCCGGTTTTTATTTTTATCGATGAAGCGCAATACGACCCAAAATGGGCTTCTGTTCTAAAATCAGTTTACGATCGCTCGAATAAAGTATTTGTGGCATGCAGCGGTTCCTCGGCCGTTTCCTTACAGACAAACCCGGACGTTATCCGCCGCTCTATTTTTCAAAAACTCTTTCCTACCAGTTTCTGTGAATTTTTAATGATTCGCGATGGTAAATTTCCGGTTAAAGATTTAAAGAAGAATATAAAAGCAGCATTATTTAATGCGGATTCCGCCAAAGACGCTTACGAAAAGTTAAAGCAATGCGAGCAAGCAGTAGTTGGAGCCTGGGCATCCATAGATCGGCACTATGTGGACGAGTATTTGAAGATTGGCACTTTGCCTTTTGCGATTCGAATGAAGGACGAAGTCAGAGTCTACCAGACAATTACTTTGCTTCTGGATAAAGTAATTAATCAAGACGTTCAGAGCTTGGGCCGCTTTGACACAAAAACCCTTACCCATATAAAAAGAGTTCTTTTTTTGCTGGTGGAATCTGACGTGGTTAGTATTCAAAAGCTTGCCAGCATGCTTGAGACCAGCGTAAATACCATTTCAAATATTCTCGAAGTGCTGGAACAAGCCGAACTGCTTATCCGCATAATGCCTTATGGCTCAAACTCCAAGAAGGTGAGGAAGCCCTCCCGCTATCAATTTATGTCTTCCGCTATGCGCTCCGCTTTTCTTTCTGTTGCCGGCAGCGAACAAATTTTTGCCGGCCAAAAAGGCAGGCTCATGGAAGATATTGTCGCCATGACCTTATACAGAGAATTTGTAGCAAACAGCCGCGGCGCTTTGAATTACGACAGTTCAAAAGCCGGGGCGGATTTTATACTGACAATCGCGGATAAAAACATAATTCCTATTGAAGTCGGCATGGGCGACAAGTTGGGTACGCAAGTCCGAAATACAATGAAAAAAGTCGGATCAGCCAAGTACGGCGTAGTGATTTACCGCAATTCCCTTACCTTATTAGAGGATGCTAACGTGATTAAAGTTCCGCTCGATTATTTCTTATTAATATAAATATGCCGAAGGAAATCGCCATCAAAAACTTAATATTCGTGGATTGCGAAGGCCACGGACCGGCACCAACGCTGAATGACCCGGCGGGATTTGAATTTGGCGCGGTCGCTTATCCTTCAAGGCAAACATTCCACGGAACTGGGGCGACAAAAGAGACGTTCGAAGATTTCGACAAATGGATTTCGTCCGTGATTGAGAAAGGATTCAGGCCGTTATTCGTTAGCGACAACCCGGCATACGACTGGCAGTTCATAAATTATTATTTCCATCTATTTCTGGGCAAAAATCCGTTCGGTCATTCGGCAAGACGAATTGGTGATTTTTATGCCGGGCTTGTCGGCGACTTTACCAATGCGAGTTCATGGAAGAAGTTACGCATCACGGCGCATGACCACAATCCCGTAAATGATGCCATGGGTAATCTCGAAGCATTTGAGAGGATATTAAACGGAGAAAGATAAAATAAATGTCAAAGGAAATCGCCAACAAAACCAAAGAACTGACTTACTACAAATGCACCCATTGCGGGGATGAGATTTTTTGGAATACCCACAAAAAACTTACTTACTGCAAATGTAAGAAAATTTGGGTTGATGGTTGCGAATACTACATCCGGATTGGCGGTAATAAAGAAGACTGTATTGCTATCAAAAAATAAAGCTATGGATGCCGACTTAAGGCTTATATGCTAAAAAAGTGCTAAAATAAAGAAAATATTTGCTTTATATGCTTGATAAAACTGAGTATTATCATGGAGCTGCCATTGTTCGTCTGCTTGAGAACGAAAATTGCACCTCGGTAAAAAAACAAGGGCTTCCGGGCTATGTGGTAAATAATGAAGTTTTTGTCTTTTTAAAATATTCAACTAAGGGAAGAACGCCGTGGGGTTTTAGTTTTGACCTAGAAGATTTAAATCGTTGCCTGAACGCCTTGGTTTCATATCGTAAGGTTGTTGTTGGTTTAATTTGCGGAGGTGATGGAGTTTGCGCCCTTGATTGGCAAGAGGTTAATCGATTACTGGATGGCAAGCCCGGACGAATCGCTGCTGGAAGAAAACACAACCACAGTTACTCCGTTTGGGGTAGCGCCGGGGAATTAAAATATAAAATACCTGTAAATCATTGGCCGTTAATTGCGTTTGAAGTTCCTATTCAGACAGCCTAGTTAGACAGATAGATTATTAATGTCACAAATATGCCGAGAGAAATTATCCATGACGGTCAAAATACCACCGAAGCCCTGAATGTTTTATCAACCGAAATAACATCGCCCGAGTCCTTGCATGCCATTGCGGAAAGAGCCGCTAATATTTTAGGATACGCCGCCGATCCAGTAGCCGGAACTACCGAACCTATATACGGCTTACTTTATGGTTTGATTCAAAGCGGAAAAACAAGCATTATCACGGTGACGGCCGCAATGTCGGCAGACAACGGTTTTAAATGCGTAGTTATTTTAACCTCCGACATTAACCCCCTATACGACCAAACTCTCAGAAGAATCAGCAGCCAGCTACGAGGGCTTCCTGTCTTAGGTAAAGACGATTGGAACGACCAGGCCCGATTTGAAAGACAAATCCGTACTTCGGCTTTTGTAGTAGTCTGCTCCAAAAATTCAAGCCATTTAACCAATCTGTTGGAAGCTTTTAAAAAAGTTGGCGCATCCGGCGCTCGCGGGCTTCCAACTTTAATTATTGATGACGAGGCCGACCAAGCGAGCCTTAATACTTATACTCAGAGTAACGCCAAAAAGCGAGCCCAAGAGATTAGCGCCATAAATAAAAGAATTACCGAACTTCGAGAATTTTTTAAGACCAATACGTATTTACAAGTAACGGCTACCCCGCAGGCTTTGTTTTTACAGAGACCGGATAATTTATACCGACCCTCATTTACTGTTTTGAGTGAACCTGGGCCGGGATATGTGGGAGGAGAGGCTTTCTTTGAAACAGACTCCAAACTTCTGCGCCCGGTTCCGCTCGAAGAAGTCGATGAAATGCGAGCCGGTCACCAGCCTGCGCCGACTCAGAAAATTCCTAAAGGCTTGCGGCAAGCGGTCTTAAGTTTTTTGGTGGGAGCGGCGGCAAAAAACCTTCAATACCCTAAAGATAATTTTGCTTTTTTGTGCCATATCAGCCACGTAAAGGTAGACCATAAGCGTGTGGCCGGAGTCATCGACTCTTTTAGAGAAGAGGTTTTAAATTCACTTGGCGATCAAACATCGCCGGCTTTCGCCAAATTAAAAAATGACTTATACTTAGCTTATCAAGACCTCGCCGAAACAGAGCCGGCCCTTCCCGATTTTGAAAAAATAATTGAACGCATAAAATTCTTATTACCGGCCGCCAATATCAAAGAAATTAACTCCACTTCCGACGCAGCGATTATAGCTGAGAGAGTTTACAGTATTTTTGTCGGGGGCAATAAACTGGGCAGGGGCGTCACGATTCCTAATTTAATAACCAGCTATTACGGAAGAAACCCAAAACATCCCAATGCGGATACAGTATTACAGCATGCCCGCATGTATGGATACAGACAAAAGCATATCGGTGTCACTAGATTGTTTTTGCCCGAAAAACTTGCGGAACATTTCCGTCTAATCCATCAGATGGAAAAGGCATTGAGAGAATTGGTTGCAAAATACCCGGAAGGTAAATTTGAGGGAATCTACATTACTTCTCCGGTTAATCCGACTAGAAAAAGCGTACTTGATCCTAACTCCATAGGTTTGTATGTTGCCGGCGGTTATTGCAATCCTCTTTACCCTCTTCGATCAGAAGCCGTGTCTGAATCTACAAAATGGCTGGATGAACAACTTAGTAAATACGATAACGAAAATGGAAACCCGGAATATTACGAGATAACTATAGATTTTGTAATCGCGATGATTGAAAGGTGTTTACCCGATCCAAACGTGGGGGCGGAGATGTGGGACATAAAGACTTTAACCACGGCCCTTGAAAAACTCAAAACCATACATGGAAACAAGGCTTACATCAGAGTTCGTCGCGGACCCGATGGTAAAGGCTTTTCCAGAAACGAACCCAGACAAAGAGAGACACAAGGTATTGAAACCAAGGGAGGAGAACTTAAGGAGACGGTTCCGTCCGATAAACTGACTCTGGTTATGTATAGGCTTGAGCCGAGTCAAAAAGGGGTCGACGTTTGGTGGCCGATGTTGCGCTTTCCCGACGGAAATTATGCAATAGCTTTCAGTTTCAACCGTTAAATTAAATACCATGAAAAAACAAAAATACACAGCGATTGATTTATTTTCCGGTTGTGGAGGTCTCTCCCTTGGATTGGAAAGAGCCGGTTTCATCGTAAAAGCGGCAGTGGAGATTGACACTGTTGCGTCTTTAACTTATTGTCAAAATCATTCCCAAACTTTTTTAATACAATCCGACATTAAGAAAATTTCCGGAAAAGAACTTTTAAAAACCGCCGGTTTAAAGCGCGGGGAATTAGACTTACTGGCGGGATGTCCGCCCTGCCAGGGCTTTTCAAGAATCAAAAACTTAAACAGAAAAAGCTTGAATGATCCAAGAAATAATTTGGTTTTTGAATTTTTGAGATTGATCAAAGAACTTAAACCCAAGACTGTCCTTATGGAAAATGTGCCGGGTCTATCCCTTGATCGACGTTTTAAAAAATTCCAAAATTCCTTACACCACATGGGGTATAAGTCCGTTTGTTCAGTTTTAAACGCTGCAAACTTTGGAGCACCGCAAAGAAGAAAAAGGTTTATTTTTATGGCTTCTAGGATCGGGCAGCCTAAACTTCCTAATGCTGATAAAGTTTTAAAAACTGTTAAGGACACTATAGGATATCTACCCCGGCCTAAAACAACAAAAGATGCATTGCATCAAATGTTTTTAAAAAACACTCCTCGCATAAAGGAACTTATTTCTCAAATCCCCAAGGATGGAGGAAGTAGGTCGGCTTTAAAAGAGCAATTGCTCTGCCATCAAAAAGTTGAAGGATTTCGCGACGTATACGGAAGAATGAGTTGGAACGAGGTTTCACCAACTTTGACGGGGGGATGCTTTAATCCTTCCAAAGGAAGATTTTTGCATCCGCGGCAAAATCGCGCAATTACCATGCGGGAGGCTTCCTTATTACAAGGGTTTCCCAAAAATTATAAATTCCCAATTAACGCCGGCTTAATAACAGTTGCTAGGTTAATAGGAGATGCTGTTCCTCCGATATTTGCCAAACGGCAGGCCGAAAGTTTGCATAAACATTTAATTGAGCACTCGCTGTAAAGCCAGATGGATTCGTTCAGCAAGAAAAAACGCAGCCTTATAATGAGCCGCATACGTTCAAAAGGCACGGCTTTTGAGTTATCTGTTTTTAAAGAGGTAAAAAATAAGGGTATAGTTTTTAAAAAGAACTACTCCAAACTTCCAGGGAAACCTGATATTGCAATCTTAAAAATAAAGAAGGCGGTATTTTTACACAGTGATTTTTGGCATGGCTGGCGATTCTCAAAATGGGAAAAGAAATTAAACAGTGATTTCTGGAAAATCAAAATTAGAAAAAATAGAGTTAGGGATGTTAAAGTTAAAAGGATCCTCCGAAAACAAGGCTGGAAGATTCTAGTTATTTGGGAACATTCTTTAAGAAAAAATAAGGAGTCGACTTTAGTAAAATTAATAAATTTTTTGAAGTAAAAATCGTATACAAAAAACCCCGGCAAAGAGGTGTGTGTTTTTGTAAGCTCATGTTTGGTGTAAAAATTTTATGGCAAAGCAGTTATAATTTTCTATATAAATATGCTAAAATAAAGCCGTATTCATACAAACTAAGTTGCGAATGGCGGATAAGACAAAATTTTTTATTTAGAATATTACCTGCCAATTCTAGAGTCTGAATTCGATATGATAACCCAAACAATTACCGAAGAACAGCTTAATTTGTATCTATCGCTCTTTCGTGGCAGAACGGATGTTTATGCCCGGTACTGGGAGAAAAACGGCCAGGCCAATTACAGCCCGGCTTATGATGTTAACTGGACGGCTTATAACAATTTTAAATTGAAGGGCGGGGCGTTTAAGGATTTTAAAGATAAAAAACTAATCCCCTTAACTCAGGACATTGTTAAAAAACATTTAATCGGCGCGCACGCAATTGGTGTTTACCCAATATTACAAGACAATACTTCTTATTTTATAGCGGCAGACTTCGATGGCAGTAGCTGGCAACAGGACTGTAAAAATTTTATAGATGAATGCCGAAAAGTTGACCTCCACGCTTATCTTGAACGTTCCCGTTCCGGCAACGGCGGTCATGTCTGGATATTTTTTGAATCGCCTTATCCTTGCTATAAAAGCAGGCAGGCGGTTTTGGAAATAATCCGGCGAGTATTAAAGCTTTCGGAGTTCGACAAGGAGGTTAGTTTTGACCGATTATTTCCAAACCAAGACAATTTAGCCAAAGAGGGGTTTGGTAATCTTATTGCCATTCCACTACAAGGCCAGGCTGCTCGGCAAAGCAATACGCTATTTTTAGACGCTGAAACTTTTGAGCCTTATCCTGATCAGTGGGCTTTTTTACACACTATTCATAAACACACAGCTGCCGAACTTGAAACAGTTTATTCAAACGTATTTAACAAGCCAGCCAGTTTCGCGCCGGAAGCATCAGAGAATTTGTCCTCGGTAAGTTTAATTTTAAACAGCAAAATTGTTTTAAATCGTTCCGAGCTTACCCCTCAGCTTATCCATTTTCTGAAAGAAAAACTAAATTTTATCAGCACCGAATATTTAACAAAGAAGCGGCTGGGCAAATCCGTTTACAAAGTTCAAAAGTTTTTTAAACTGCTTGAGGAAGACGGCGAAGATGTTTTATTGCCGCGGGGATTTTTAAACGAGCTTACTTCATTTTTAGATGCCAACAAAATTCTTTATAAGATTAAAGACCAGCGGCCGCAAATACCCGAGGTAAAATTTACCAGCAACATTAAACTCCTGCCCGCGCAACAACCCATTGTGGCAAAGGCCTTAGAAACAGACAGTGGCGTTATTGTCGCGCCATCTGGAAGCGGCAAAACCATCATCGGCCTGGAGATTATAGCCCAAAGGAAACTATCGGCCTTAATCCTTGTTCATCGCAAACAGCTCCTTGACCAGTGGATTGAACGGACGCAATCCTTTTTAGGGATTCCTAAAAAGGATATTGGACAATACTATTCTGTTAAGAAAAAGACCGGCGAACAAATTACCATAGCCATGATGCAGACTTTGGTTAGAGCAGAAAATTTTATCGAATTGCAAAATAAATTTGGAACCATAATCGTGGACGAATGCCACCACATTCCGGCCAAGACTTTCCGTGAGGTTATTAGTCAACTTAACCCTAAATACATTTATGGTCTTACCGCCACTCCCAAACGCAAGCATAACGATGAGCCGTTAATTTATATGTTCATTGGCGACATTATCGCCCATATGGAACAATCACCTCCGGAAATAATAGCCGAAGCGGCCGAAGTGTCTTATAAACCAATCAAGACGCAAGTCATTGTCAGAGAAACCAATCTCGAAGTTCCTTTTAAATTTACGACCGACAACTTTCAGCTATTGGCCAAACTTATCTGTTTTGATACTAACCGAAATCAGATGATAGTCAAAGATATCCAGGAGCAAACCAGTCGGGGCAAAAAAGTTTTGTTTCTTTCCGAACGCCGAGACCATCTGGAAATTTTAAGCCTTTACCTTAAAGGCCTGTGCGAAATCATCACCATCTCGGGCGAAGATTCCAATGCTAAGCGAGCCATTAAACTCAAGCAGATTAAGGCTGGCCACTATCAGGCGATTCTGTCTACCGGCCAGTTTTTTGGCGAAGGGTTGGACATCCCTGACATCGACTGCCTGATTATCGCTTTCCCATTTTCCTTTGAAGGCAAGCTTATCCAATACATCGGCCGCCTGCGCGGCAAAGACAACCAAAAAGTTATTATTGATTACGAAGATAAAAAAATTGCCTTCCTGGAAAGGCAATTTAAACAGCGAAAAAGGTATTACAACAAATTGGCTAAGAACAAAGCTTGATGCATCGTTTCGCCTATTTTGCATACTGTATTATGCAAAAAGTCTCCTTTTTGCACAGTACAACGTAATTAGTGTGCAAAATCGGGAATTTCACAGTGGTCAAAAAGTCCGTATTTTGTCCACTACAGTTATTTAAATGGACAAAATGAAAAACCCGAGGCCGGTGAAGGTCTCGGGCTGCCTTTTTTATTTGACTTCATTTGTTGAATGAAGGTAGTATCCCAAACGGTCAGACTGACGTGCCAATGGATTCGCCTATCCGCCCGGCTGGCGGACGCGAAGTGCTTGGCTGAACCTGGGTTTGGAGCTGGCGGGGAGCTTTGCTTTCCAGCCAGTTTAAAATAGTGAGCAAATACTGTGAAAATGTGTTAAAATAAAGGCATATTTTATGACAAATCCGCTAGTTTATCTTTTTAGAAAAATGTGGGGTTATGCCCGGGGCAACCACAGAAACGTGATCTTGTATATCTTGATGTCCGTTTCCGCTAACCTACTGTTAGCCCTGGAGCCTTTAATCGTGGGCTTGTTTTTAAACACGCTTCAAATTAACGGTGTGCATAGAGAAACATTGCCCTATCTGTTTTTTATTTTAAGCCTCCTGCCCCTGCTGGAAATTTGTTTTTGGTCACTTCACGGGCCTTCCAGAGTCATTGAAAACCGCAACGCTTTCCAGATACGCAGGAATTATAAAAATTACCTGCTGGAAGGAACGATGGCGCTACCTATGGAATGGCATACCGACCACCATTCCGGCGATACCATAGATAAAATAGAAAAAGGCACTACGGCCCTTTTTAGTTTTTCTGAACGGACGTTTGAAATCATTCAGGGAGTAATCACCTTAATTACCGCTTTTGCGGCCATGTTCTTTTTTGATGCCCTGGCTGGCGGCGTGGCCTTGGCTATCAGTATTTTTACCTTTTTTGCTTTAACACTATTCGACAAACGGCTGGTGCCGGGCTACAAAATTGTTAACCGCATGGAGAATACCATCTCCGCCAAAATCTTTGACGCTCTAAGCAACGTTACAACGGTTATAATCCTGCGGGTGGAAAGCCTGGTCTTAAAATCCATTGACGGGTTCATAAAAAAACCGTTCCCCAGATTCCATATAAATAACAAAATTAACGAATGGAAGTGGTTTACCGCCTCAATCTTTGGGCGCATTGCTGTAATTACCGTCGTGGGGATTTATCTTTTGTCACATATTGCCGTTGGTGCGGTTTTGGTGGGGACAATTTACATTTTGTACGGATACACAAATCAGATCCGCGACACATTTTTTAAGTTTGCTTATCTCTACAACGACATCGTTCGTTACCGCGCTTCGGTAAGCAACACCGAAGAACTTTCCAAAGATTTTCGGCAAGTTTCGTTATCCGAAGATAAACGCTTGCCGCAGGACTGGTCAAAATTGACTATTGCAAACTTGTCTTTTTCCTACCACGTTGAAGACGGCGCCGACCTGCATTTGGATGGCGTTTCGCTGACTGTTAAAAAAGGCGAACGCGTGGCGTTGATTGGCGAAAGCGGCGGGGGCAAAACTACCTTCCTTAGGATTATGCGTGACCTTTACCATCCAAAGACCCTTAAGCTGAGTATGGCCGGTAAAGCAATTCCGGACGGTTTTGCCGCAATCAGCGATTCCATTTCGCTTATCCCACAGGATCCGGAGATTTTTGCAACGACCATACGGGAGAACCTTACGCTGGGAGTGGAATACACGGACGAGCATCTTAAAATTTTTACCGACATGTCCCGTCTGACCCAGATTATAGAGCGGCTGCCGAAAAAACTGGAATCTTCCATCGTGGAAAAAGGCGTAAACCTTAGCGGCGGCGAAAAACAGCGGCTGGCGTTGGCCCGCGGGCTGCTGGCTTCCGTGGACAAGGATATTGTGCTTATGGACGAACCGACCAGCAGCGTGGACTTCCAAAATGAACTGGACATATTCAGAAACATCTTTACCGCTTTCCCCAAGCAAGCCATTATAGCTTCCGTCCACAGGCTGCACCTCCTGTCGCTGTTTGACACGGTTTATTTTTTTGAGGACGGCAAGATAATCGCTTCTGGAACGTTTGAACAGTTAAAAAAATCTTCGCCGGAATTTCAAGCACTTTGGGAAAAATATATACAAACCAGGGACTCTTAAAATTAACGAATATTTTATAGATGGATAAATTAAAATACATTATTTGGCTGACTGGCGCATCCGGGGTTGGAAAAACCACCTTGCTTTTTAATTTAAAAGAGAAATATTTCGGTAAAGGTAATTGGGAAAAACAACATTGGGGACATGACCCATTAATTAATTTGTGATATAATCTGGACATGGCCAGACAACCCAGGCTGGATATAGCCGATCAAATTTATCATGTAATAAACCGCTCCAACGCGCGGTGGGATATTTTTAAAACAGACAAAGATTTTCAGGGGGTGGTAAATTCCTTAATAGAAACCCTGGAATTAATACCAATAGACATTTTTGCCTTTATCTTGATGTCTAATCATTGGCATTTTGTAATCAGGCCAAAACAAAATGATGATATGGGCAGATTTTTTGGCAAGTTCACCCAAAAGGCCACCCAGCGCTGGCATACCAAACATAGCACAGTTGGTACCGGCCATTTATTTCAGGGCCGGTTTAAATCATTTTTAGTGGAAAAAGACAGTTATTTCCTGCAGTTGGTAAAGTATGTGGAAGCCAATGCCCTTAGGGCAAAAATGGTAAAAAAAGCCGAAGATTGGCCCTGGTCGAGTTTGTATTTAAGACTTAAACACCCTGAATTGGCCAAGAAGGTTTTAGCCCCATGGCCCATAGACATTCCCAGAAGTTATTTGTCTTTGGTTAACCAGTCTCTGCCTAAAGTTCAACTGGACAACATACGGACATCCATAGAAAAAAGTCGGCCTTTGGGCAGTGAAGCCTGGGTAGCCAGACAAGTAGGGAAGTACGATTTAAGCTATACCCTCAGGCAGCGCGGCAGGCCATTTGGATCATAAGCAAAACAATGGGTCATGTCCCCAATGTTTCCATTTTAAATTTGAACGTGTATTGACTTTCAGCCAAAAAAGAGTATGTTTTTGATATCCCCAAAGTTCGCTTTGGGAGGAGGAAAAAATGCAGGGTGTTGAAATAGGTCATTGCGACGCCGCAATCAAAGCGGCACTTACGGCAAACTATACGCTTTTAGGTTCTACCGTTGAAGATGTGTTGCAAGCGGTTGACACCTACGGCAAAAGCGACAAAAAGGACACGCTGGGTTTGGACGCCCGTCCGGAAATAGACATCGTCCAGATCATGCGCGCATACGACGACAATTCGGTTGTTATTACCGAAGAGATAGGCTCCCAGGGCAAAATGGTTTTTACGCACACACACGACCCTAGGGCATTTCGGACAATTTACATCTCTGACCCCACAGACAGGTCAGCATACCTGAAGAAGTTTCTTGCGACGGTTCCCGACAAGAACGTTAAAGTCAAAAATGTCATCGGCCACGAGGATGCCGTCGCAAATTGGGAAAAACTGGGCGGGTCGCCGGCGAGCATTACCGGCGCGTTTTGTGCCCTGAGTTGCATCCGGCACGCGGTGCCAATCTTTTCGGTACTGGTCAACTATATTACGCAGGAACTGTTTGTCTCCTGCAGCGCCGGCAATTATATGCTGGCAATTCCTCAAGACCGTCCGCCGATTGACCTGCAGTATGTTAGAAGTCACGGCACCAAACTTTACTTTCCGGCCCTCCGCTGCCCGTACAATGATGACGCACGGCGCTTCGTCACGTTTGTCGGCAAAGAAGGTTATCGGGAGAACCTTTTGGACAGCAAGCTCATGTCCGAAAATGAAATCGAGAACCTTCTCCACTACAAGGAACCGGGCGGGCCGTCAAGAATCCTGTACCTGTCCAGCCTCCAGCCGAAGGGCATGCCCATCGGCTTCATTCTCGCCAATGGGGAGAAAATTGGGGAGTGGATTCACTGGCTGCCCTGGATCAGTTTCGCGCGCAAAGAGGATGACCAAGGCGAGGCCGCCCTCAGCTTGTTCGAAATCTACCGCAAGGACCAGGTTCGCATGAAGGGCGAGGTACTCATGTCCACCGCGCCTTTCTACAGCATTTTCAAAAAACGCGATGCCGGAACGGAACAGATGCTAATGGACATCCCGCGGTTTTCGGACTTTGACAATCCCAGCCGGATCCGCGCGACCCTCATCGCCTGTCCGACCGGTAACACCTGGGCGACTGGCTTGGTCAAGCAGTTTGGTTACCGGCCCGTTCAATTCTGACAAGATTCAACATCAACGCTGCGGCGGATGCGACCACTTAGTTCCCATCCGCCCATTCCTAAGTTTGTCAAAAATGATAAATTTAGGAATGAATCAGTGAATCCCGTGAACCTCTTTGGAAATATAAGTTAGGCAGCGGGTCTTATATAAACGAAAATTCTAAGTAGGTACGAAAATCATTCAAGAGACTGAGCCACACAAAACTCCATCGAAAGATGAAGTTTTAAAATTCGTTAGGCATTATAGAAAGGGTTGAAAATAAGGAGTATAATCATTTTATGACTGCGGACGAAGAAATTCCGACAATTATACTTGAGGATTTGGGTTTTGACGATTTTTTCGCGTCAGGCCGCGGCCAATTGGGATTGGGCGATTTTTCTATGGCGCGGGTAACCGCGGAATATCGCGGGTCTTACAAGGTAAAAAATACCGGCGGGGAGTATTTGGCAAAAATAACCGGCAGGCAAATGTTTAATTCTTCATCGCGGCAAGATTATC
The DNA here is from genome assembly GCA_031291995.1 of Candidatus Doudnabacteria bacterium. GTDB lineage: Bacteria > Patescibacteriota > Doudnabacteria > UBA920 > UBA920 > PALSA-1336. Next base: position 4,633 of record JARLHZ010000035.1, on the reverse strand, counting down.
CCGCCGTGGGCGATTGGGTGGCAATTTCCGCGCTCGGCGCGGGGCAGGCCGTAATCCGCGGCGTTTTGCCGAGGAGGACAATAATTAAAAGAAAAGACATAAATAAAAACAAGATTCAAATTATAGCGGCAAATATCGATACGGCGTTTGTGGTCGAGTCGGTCGACCGGGACTTTAACATAAACCGTCTTGAAAGGTACTTTGCCATAGCCACTGACGGGGGCGTAAAGTCCGCCGTTGTCCTGAATAAGACAGATTTAATTTCCAAAGAAGATTTGGATTTCAAACTGGCGCAACTAAAAAATAGGTTCGGCGGGGTAAGTATAATCCCGGCCAGCGTTAAAACCCCGGGAGGCCTGGACGGGCTGAGAGCCTCCATTTCCGGCGGAAAAACTTATTGCTTCCTTGGCTCATCCGGAGTAGGGAAGTCATCTTTAATAAATACTTTGCTTGGAGACAATATTATTAAAACCGGGGAGGTAAGCCAAAGCACCGGCAGGGGCAAGCACTCAACCACCAACAGGGAAATGTATTTTTTGGGAAATGGCGGCATTGTTATAGACAATCCCGGAATGCGGGAAGTGGGCATGGCGGACGCGAGCGCGGGCATAGACAGCTCGTTTGACGAGATAACCGCTCTGGCCCGCAAATGCAAATTTAACGACTGTTCGCACATTCACGAAACCGGATGCGAAGTGCTTTTGGCGGTAAAATCCGGCAAGCTGGATGAAAGCAAATATTTAAACTACATTGGTTTAAAAAAAGAAGCCGCCCACTATGGAATGACAGAGCTTGAAAAAAGGCAAAAAGACCGCAAATTTGGAAACTTCGTCAAAAAAACTAAAAAGGGATTAAGGGAATATGGCTATAAGGATTATTAATATTTTTGGAACTTAAGTTTTTGGACTAAAAATTGGTTCAGGTATATAATATACAAGGAAGTCTTAAAGACTCGTCCACGCGGACGGGTCTGTTTTGTAAAGTAATTAAGTAAACAATTTTTATGAAAAACAAATTTTTTGTTCTATGGTCGGCCGGCCTTGTGGGCGCGGCGGCTGTCCTGCCCTACGCTTTTACTCTGCAACGCGAAATAATAGCTAAAGTAGATAAGCCGCTTTCTGTTATTATTCTCGCGTCCATCGCGCAAACGGCGGTTCTTTTGGCCATCGCCATCTTTTTCGGTTTAAAATTGTCGCGAAGTTTAAATTTACCCGTCCTAACGCCGCTTGAACCAAATACTTCACTAAAAGATAAATTGCGGAGTATCGCCCTGCTCGCAGTTCCGTGTGGAATTATAACAGCCGTAATAATAATATTCGGCGACAAACTGTTCAGCCAATATATTCCCCAGTTGACCATTGTAAATAGCCAAATGGCAATTTGGAAAACTTTGTTGGCATCCCTGTACGGCGGCATAGCGGAAGAAATTTTAACGCGGCTATTTTTGGTATCCCTCTTTGCCTGGCTGATCGGTAAACTTTTCAGGTCAGCGGATGTCATTAAAAATAATTGGATTATGTGGGCGGCCATTTTCGCGGCAGCCATACTGTTTGGTCTCGGCCATTTGCCCATCACGTCTTCCATAACGCAAATAACGCCCCTGGTAGTTGTCAGGGCCATTGTGCTTAACGGCATCGGGGGATTGGTCTTCGGCTGGCTTTACTGGAAAAAAGGATTGGAATACGCCATGGCCGCGCATTTTACCGCGGACATAATGCTGTTGGCCGTCTTGCCGGCAATTCTAAAGTAAAATAAATTATTGTGACCAATTTAAGCTGTTAAATACCGCCAAAATTATTGGCGGTTTTTAACGCGCTAAATAGGAACGCGTGTCAGGTTGGCGGCTCAATAATTATTGCACTTCCCCTAAAAACATGGGGATAGACAGCCGGCGGCGGAAGGTTTCCCCTTTAAAGAGAAGCTGTTTTCGTTCCGGCACTTTGCCTCTTTCCCCGTCGTGTTGGGTAGTGTGGTTGGCGTAAAAGCTTGAACCCAAAAATAGCGTGTGCTTGCCGAACTTTTTTTTCATCGAGTCCACGCAATCAAACACCCTGCCCATTTTTTCAATCGTTAAATGCGCGCCGAACAAATCGAGCTGTTTTATGACATCTTCTTCCAGGCCAAACAGAACAACGCCGGTTGAACGATACCGGAGTTCGGGTTTGAATATAAGTTCAAAGGCCGGCTTAATCGTGTTTATGACTTCGTTGGGAAACGCGGTTAAGCGGGAAAATTTTAAATCCAAACCAATATCCCTGAAGTCCTGAACCCTAAGGAAAATTATCGCGCCTTTGGCCGCCAGCTTATAGCGCCGGGCTTTAATGCACGCGCTTTCAATATTTTTTGACAGCTGGGAAAAAACAAAGTTTTTGTCGCCGGATGGCGGCGTAAAGGTTTTCATCTTTTGGATGGAATGGTAGCTGTCCTTTTCTTTTGTTTCCAGCGGCAGCACGCTCCGTCCGTTGAGTTCCTGCCAAATTTCAAAAATTGGCTTGGTAAAATGAGCTTTGACCCATTCTTCGGATTTCCGGGCAAACTCCAGCGCGGTTTTAACACCCAGCTTGTTTAGGTATGCCGTGGTTTGGCTTCCTATGCCCCAAATTTTTACCACCGGCAAGTCTTTAATGTACAAATGAATCTCCCGGCCGCGCACGGCGGTAAATCCATTGGGCTTTTTCCATTTTGAGGCCAGCTTGGCCAGGACTTTGTTGGGGGCCAGCCCCGCGGAAAAAGTAAAACCCAATTCGCCGTCCAAATCGGCTTTAATTTTTTCCGCGATGCTTTCATAAGACATCCTAAAGGGGCGCCTCAATCCCGTTAAATCCGCGAAACATTCGTCTATGCCGTATTCCTCTACGTCCGAGGTATAGCGGCGCACAATGGAATAGAGCCTCTTGGAAAGCAGGCTGTAAGTCTCGTAATCCGACGGCAAGAGGACAACATCCGGACAAATTTTAACAATGTCCGCCAGCCTCATTCCTCTTACCACGCCTTTGGCCTTAGCCTCGTAGCTCAGGGAAGCGGCAATGCCCCGCTCCTTGCCGGTAATCACCGGCCGGCCTTTCAGTTTGGGGTCGCGGGCCTGCTCGCAGGAAGCGAAAAAGGCGTCACCGTCAATATGGAGAATCGCCCTGGGGAAGTTGCTTATTGAAAGAGGCGCGGTATTCATAAAATATACCTCCTAATAACCGCCCTGACCACCGCGGCAATTTTAAGATTCTCTTTCGGGTAAAATGGCCGGTACTTTTTGTTGGCCGCTTCCAAATAAATTTTACCGCCTCTTTTGCGGAGATACTTCATTGTCCATTTGCCGTCTATTTCCGCTATCACAATATGCCCGTCCTTTTCCGCCACCCCCCGTTCCACCAAGACCATATCCCCGGGCATTATTCCCGCGTCAACCATGGAGTCTCCCGAAACCTTCAGCATATATGTGGCCTCTTTATTTCTTACCAGATATTCGTCCAGGCTCATGGTATCGGACAGTTCCTCTTCGGCGGGGGATGGCCAGCCCGCTTCCACAGTCCCGGCCAGAGTGATAAAATAAAAGATGTTTCCGGGGAGAGGCCTGAAATTTGTAATTGAACTGATGTTTTTGGGCAGTTTATCCATAAAAATCGCTTACACGTCAATTATAATTGAACATTCGTTCACCTGTCAATTTTAATATTGTTGATAACTTTATGTGCGGAAGATTCACCCTAGAACCAACGGCAAAATTCTATGAGCGGTTCCAAATTGAGAACCGCCTGGACAGGCTTGTGCCCCGATACAACATTGCCCCGGGACAGCAGGTTCCCGTAGTCATTAGCCGGAGCCCCAACCGCGTTTTAATGATGCACTGGGGGCTGATTCCGCACTGGGCCAAAGACCCGAAAGTCGGATACAAGATGATTAATGCCAGAATCGAAACAGTCGCGGAAAAACCGTCATACAGAAGTTCCGTTAAAGCCAAGCGCTGTTTAATTCCGGCGAGCGGTTTTTACGAATGGCACAAATCGATTCGCGGAAAAGAGCCCCACTTTATCGGCCTCAAAGATGAAAAACTTTTTGGGTTTGCCGGGCTGTATGATATTTGGAAAAACGAAAAAGGGGAAGAAGTGTATTCATTTACCATAATCACCAGGCCCGCGAATAAGTTTATGGCAAAACTTCATGACCGTATGCCCGTAATTTTGTACCCCGAACACGAAGCCCAATGGTTAAACAAAAATATCACCGACCCCAACGACGCCCTGATGTTTTTAGAACCGACCATCGACAGCCGGATGTTTGAATACACCGTCTCCGCTTTGGTAAACAAACCGGAGAACGACAGCCCCGAAATAATAAAACCAATAAAGCGACAATAAATGCAAGTCCCGGGCAGGCCAGACGCGCGGCGCGGGAAAATATCAAAGTAGTCGGACATACTCCTTGCCGGTTTCGCCAAATTGTTTGATTTTAGACAAAAAGCGTAATTCCTAAAATTATAAAAATTCCCGCTAAAAAGGTGTAATGCTATAAATTAATTACAAGTGTTAAAATTAGACTAAGGCACAAACAATTAACAAAGAAAGGAGCCAAGCATGTCTAACATTAACACCTACATCGGAGTCGACCTCCATAAGAAGACCTGCTACATGACGGTCAT
>JARLHZ010000034.1 GCA_031291995.1 Candidatus Doudnabacteria bacterium | reverse complement strand
GCAATTTCTTGCTCGGATAGCTGATTGGGCATTTTTGTTAAATTTTGTTTTTGTTTCTTAACCTGAAAACTTTACCTAACCTTAGTTTATCATATTTTAGACCATAAATCCATATGACTTATGCCCAGTGGGCAGTTACAAAGCGAAAACTTGACTCGTATGTTATAATAGATACGTAAAGATTACAATTAACTTACAATTATGAAACAAAAACTCATCGCTCTGGCGTCGTGTTTGGTTATTGGCATTTCCGCTTTGGCTGGGACAGCTTTTGCGGCCACGCCGAGTTTAACGGTCACACAAACCAGCACCGGCTTTGCCACCCTTAATGTTAGTCACGGCGATCCGAACGCGCAAATAAACCTGTACGAAAGGCAAAGTAATTCTTATTGGATTTCTGCGGCCACGCCCGGAAGTACCGACACAAACGGTAATTATACGGGCACAATTTCCATAACTCCCGACGGTAGCTCCAACGCCCTCCAATTTTATGTAACCGTTAACGGACAAATATCAGCCATATCTCAAATAATTCCATCCGGTTCGGGTAGCGGCTTGACCTTTAGCAGCACCAATCCGGTATTAAGCACCGGGCAAACTATTGCTGTGAGCATTTCATCTGCCAATAACAGTTCGGCTAGCTACTATCTTTCCAACAACAGCAATTCGGGGGTGGTAAACGCCAGTATAAGCGGTTCTGTTATAACCCTGTCCGGGCAAGGCCAGGGTACTGCTACACTGTCTGTCTGCCAAAATTCTAGCAATATATGCAGTTCATTGGTTGTAACCGTAAATTCCAACGGCACCAACTCATCCGGCACGCTGACTTTCAGTCCCACCGCCTTAACCAGCCTGGTTACGGGACAAAATTCCGCAGTGGCGGTAAGCGGATCGACCGGCACAATATATATTTCCAGCAATTCAAATCCGACAGATATCACAACGGGAATAAACGGCACGACGGTTACCGTTTACGCGCTTGGCGCGGGTACGGGTACCTTAAATATTTGTGACCAGGGAACAAGTCATTGTGGTACCCTCTATGTGGCAATAAGCGGCAGCGGCAATACGCAAAGCTCCACCGGCCTGACTCTGGGCAGCACTAACCCAGTACTAAATATCGGCCAGAGCCAAAACATTAGCATATTTGCCACGAGCGGATCCAATAGCTTTAGCGTTTCGGGCAACACCAACCCAACTTCTGTTAGCGCCTCTATTAATGGCTCGCAACTGGTTTTAGTCGGCCTGTCGGCCGGTACGAGCACGGTAACGGTTTGTCAAACCGGAACCACTTTCTGCGCCACGACTTTCGTGACCGTTAATATTACCGGCGGAGGCGGATTAACCTTTAGCCAAACCACGGTTAATTTAAACCCGGGACAAAGCGCGACGGTGGTTATAAATTCAGGTTCTGGAAGCTACACGCTGTCCGGCAACACCAATCCGACCGCGGCCCCAGCCACGGTTTCAGGCAGTAATCTTTACGTTAGCGGTAACGCCAATGGGAGCGCCAGCGTTACTATTTGCCAAATTGGCAACAGTTCTTTGTGCGGCTCGGTAACGGTTCAGGTCGGCTCTAGTTCCGGCAGTCTGACATTCAGCAACCCCAACCCGAGCTTGGTGTCCGGCCAAAGCCAAACCATTACCATATTCCCTCCCAGCAGTTATGGTGGTGCGTTTACGATTTCCAATAACACCAACTCTGCGGCGGCGGGAGTCATTTTGAACGGAACACTGCTGACTTTAACCGGAGGAGGAACCGGAAACACGGTCATAACCATTTGCGAAACTGGCACCACGGTATGCGGTACGGTCACGGCCACTACGACAAACGCTTCAACCTCTTCCACCTCGGTCTATATAAATAACACTAATATTACCTCTCCGACATTAAACCAATCCTATAGCTACCAACTTCAGGCTTCGGGCGGCAACGGCGGATATAGTTTTTCGATAAGTAATGGCAGTCTGCCCACGGGATTGGCCATGACCAGCACCGGATTGATTACCGGTACACCAACCTCTGCGTTGGCTTCGCCATTTACCTTAAAAGTTACCGACAGCGCCGGCGGGACTTCAACAATAAATTTGACGATGTCCTCGGTGAGCATTACCCCAGTTGTCACAACTCCTACAACACCGTCAGGGTTGTCCGTTCCGGCTTCCACGACAACTACCACAACTATTCCGGCGGCAGGCGCATCGTCAGCAACTTACCACAGCGGAGAGTTAATTAGTCATGATGGCACAATTTACATGGTTTACCAAAACACGGAAACCGGTTTTGCCAACGCGCCCGCGTTCCTGGGCCTGGGATTCAATTTTGACAATGTGGTTCCGGCAACCAATGTTACGCTCGGTCCTTCGGGCAAAACCGTGGTTACCGCCCAGGGAGCGCATCCGCGCGGCACCTGGATCCAAAGCAAAGGCACGGTATACTTCCTCACCCCCACCGGCTTAATTCCCGTCCCGAGCTGGGACATCTTCACCAACAACGGCGGCCAAGCCAGCTACATCGTTCCCGCCACAACCTACGATATGACTTTCCCCATTCTGCCCCTCATGACCAACAGCGACAGCCGCGTAACAGGTTAATCTGCTCAGCCTATTTCCACATCGCAAAACTCCCATACTCTGGAGTATGGGAGTTTTAATTGCCCGGCCTGCGAAGTTAGGAATAGAATTTCTACAAGTAATCTTAAAATAATATTACGTCATCCCCGGCGCCCGCCTTCGCGGGTGCAGGCTTGACGGGGATCCAGAATTCGACTTGCTTGACTTGGTTTCTCCTTCCGCCTTAGGCGGGCGGACGGGAATGACGTAAAGGGATCAAAAATTATCTTTAGGTTAGATTCTAATTGTTTATCCTTTATTTCCTTTAGCTTGATAGAAAAGCAAAACGTTGCCGTTTTTGAATTCGCGTGAAGTTAGGAGCTTTAGTTTGGTTTTTTCTTTAAATAAAGGCTTGCCTATACCCAAAGCCACCGGATTTACCATCAAACGATAGTCGTCAATCAATCCCAACGAGGCAAATTCTTGCACGATAGTTCCGCTGCCAAAAATAAAAATATCTTTGCCGGTTTCAGATTTTAATTTCCTAATATATTCGGTGCCTATATCTTTTACTAATCTCGTATTATTCCATTCCGCCTTATTCATGGACTTGGAAAACACAATTTTTTCCGCGTTATTCATCAACCGAGCCACAATGGGATCGTCTTTTACCGCCCCCTGGCTTGACCAATACCCGGCCATAAGCTCGTACGTTGTGCGGCCGAAGAGCAATAAGCCGACTTCGTCGGTCAACTGCTTTATGGCGAACTCGTTAAATTCCCCGTCAACATTGTGCCAGTCTATTTCCCCGTTCGGCCCGCAGAAAAAACCGTCCACGGAAATCATATTAAATACGATAATTTTTCGCATAACTCTATTCTGGATTCCGGCTCGGAGGCCGGGATGACTAAAATTAAATCAAAAGGCGCCCGAATCCGGGCGCCTTTTTAGTTTATTATTGCGCCGTGGTAGTGGCGGATGCCGTGACTTTCATAGAAATTAGAGCTTTTACAATATTACCCGCATCCTGCCGGGCGGTCTTTAAATCTGTCATGGCCAGTTTTATTTTAGACCGGGCATCCTTTAGTGCCGCCTGATTGGAAGTAAATATGGTCTTGTCGCCATTGTCCGGCTGGAGTCCGGCTATTTCGGCAATCGCGGCTTGAGCCTGGACGTTTGCATCACCCGTCTTGCTGTTCATATCGGCCAGGCTGGCGTTTAACGCCGTAACATTTTGACCCGCGGTTTGTGCCGCGGTAATGCGGGTTTGGAGTTTAGCGCTCAAATCGCCAAACAATCCGACAATAGTCATCACCCTGTCCGCGGCCGCGGTAATTCTCCCCTGAGGCATAATCAGGACATATATACGATATGACTTGGTAATAGACTGGACATCGGTTCTTAAAGTTGTATTGTCAGTGTCGGCATCTATTTTGGCCTGCAGGTTCGTCATAGTGCCAATTGAAGCCTGAATATTGGAATTCAGATTCGCTTTTTCGTCGCTGCTGACTTTTACCATCTGCCCAATGCGGACTTGCAGTTCGTTAAGAGCGGCAATGCGCGCTTGGATTTGCGCGTCGGCTCTTGTTTTAGCAGCCGTATCCAGCGAAACTGTCGCGCTGGTTGTAGCGTTCAAGCCCAGCCTGCTTCCGAGCATGGCCGCCGAAGCCGGCATCACCATGGCCGATACCGCAAGCACGGACAAAGCTCCGGAAATCAAAGATAATCTTTTATTGTTCATATAGTTCGGTTAATGATTTTATAAATGGCATGCGGACTCGATTATGGCGCGGTTTGCTGGCTCAGGCTGGAATCCACATTGGCTGAATCGGAATTTAAATTGCCCATCTGCGAATCTATACCGCTCAACGAAGAGTTGAGCGAGGCATTAGAGTTGTCCGAGGCACCGGCAGCGGCAGCGGAATTTCCGGCTGGCGGATTACTTGGCTGAGTCGCGGGCGGATTAATGCTGTTTTGACTTTGGGCGGTCGGCGAGGAGGCGCCATCGTCGGCATTGCCGGCGGTTTGGCTGTTGCAGCCGGCCGCGAGCAGTAAAACTGCCGCGCCCGCAAAAAGTATTTTCTTTCCGCCAAAGGCGAAGCCCGCGACGCGGGAAATATTGCGATTTAACATTTGTTTATATTAATTGATAAAGTATATTCAGCTTATCAAACGAATATTAATCTTACAAGTCTAAATCTATATCGCTTAAAATATCCTTTTGTTTCAGCAAAAAATTATTGGTATTGGATATAAACCGGTATCGGTGTAAGCTTTAAAATTTGTTCGGGCGTCAGCATAGGGCCGTGTACCAGGTCATTTTTATAAAACAGCTTGAATCCGGTAAACTGAACCGGCTGCTTATATATGTATTGTTTATAAGTATTCAGCTTATTGGCCTGGCCTCCAAAACCATCCATATCCATAACTACCTGGACTTCGGGTAAAGGCCTGATGTCCTGATAGTTGGTGACCATCGCCTGGGTGAAACGGTGGATAACTAAAATTTTAGGCGGGAGATTGTTTAGTTTGACTATTTCCGACAGAAAGTTGGCGGCATAATTAATATCGGCCGCGTCCAAAGTGCCGACGGCCGTACCCGGCCTTTGTCCCGGCTTCATCGCGAACTCCGGATCTATACCCAAATGTACCTTCGGAAGTTTTAAATATTTTTCCAGCGGCGGGAGTTCGGTTTGCACGCTGCTTTGGCCGAGCTGGACGTCCAAAAACACAATGCCGTTTATTTCTTTGGCCATGGCCAGCACTTTGTTGATTTCCGAATCCGGCATGCGCATGCGGTACATCCCATCTTTCCCCGGCCCGCCCTGGGCAACCACTGCAATATAGTGAAGCGCCGGAATCACCGGAGTGGAGGGGTCCGCCGCCTGCCACTTGGCGACTTCGGCCGATAATTTATCCAACATCTCATATTCAGGATATTCGCCAAGCACCCCCATGTTTTGGGAATACAGATTCCCATAATACGCGACAATCCGATTAAATGGCAGAAGAGCCCCATAATTTGGATAAGCGGTTTTTACCGGCCACAAGGCTATGTTGGTGGACGACGCCGTACCGGTGGCCGACACCGGATTATTGGCGATTAACATAAGCTTCGCGTCGTAGGCGGCAAAATCCAGTTGCGGCAACGGCGTGGGCGTGGGCGTTTGGGCGGATTTTACCTCCGCCACTTCCTGCAATTTCGGCGAAAATTGGCGGCTCAAGAATCGGTGTTCCAAATACAGCACCGCCAAAAATATGAAAACCAAACCCAAAACCGCCCAAAAATAGGGATGATTGTAAAAAATTTTCTCGCCCTGTTTCATCTGGAGGTTTGTTGATATTAGACGCAGCTACGTCTCATATTAACAAGTTAAAAGTGTCTGATTAGTTTTATGCGGAATTTCGATACACCAAAATTGTTAACCTGTCTACATTATATCATAACGGGTTTTAATATCCGCCCCGGCCGAGCCCCTGCCTTTAACAGAAATGACGCTCGGGGCCTGATATTTCCCCGACATCATCCGCCGCTTTATCCCAAACAGCTCGCGGAGCGATTGCCAATAGGCTTTCAGTCGGACATGGCTTCCTCCCGGTTCGGCCCAAATTACGGGGACTTCCTTAATATTATAGCCGCGTTCGCGGGCGATGGCGAGAATTTCAATGTCGAACGCCCAATTATTTACCGTCGCCAATGGGAAAATGTCCAGGGCGGCCTGTTGCGTGAATGCTTTAAATCCGAGCTGGGTGTCCCGGACGCCGGGCACGGCCATTAACCGGATAAGCGCGTTGCTCAGCCGGCTTAACGCCACGCGGTAAAACGGCTGCGACCTCTTAATTAAACTCGAATTTAAATAGCGCGAACCTATGACTACATCGTAACCTCTTTGAAAATACCGGAAAAATTTGCCAATCTCGGAAACCTTCGTGGCATTGTCTGCATCCATAAACAAAATAATATCGCCGAACGAATAATCAAGAATCCCCCGCTTGACCGCGTTGCCTTTTCCCGCGACGGGCAATTCCTTGACCAAAATTTTATTCATCCCCAAATCCGCCAGGCTTTTCGCCGCCATAAATGTTTGATCCGTACTGCCGTTAACCACCACAATTATTTCATAATCATAAGTTTGCTCCTCAAGATAGTCCCTCATGTCCAGCAACGTCGGGACAATCCGCGACTCCTCATTGTAAGCCGGAACGACAATTGAAAGTTTCATAAATTTTCATAATTAATAATTACAATCCGCCGTTTGCGCAAACAGCTGTACATTACTAATCGTCGGCCGGCGCAACTTGTGTCACAAAAGCGCCGCTAATGTCCCAGGCCGCCATTTAATTTAAGAACGATAAAAAAATTTCCGGTATATATTCCTAAAAAAATTTTTTAGCCGATAAAAAATTGAAGGATGAGCCGGGGACAGCGTGAAATCCAGACGGCCAACACCTCCGGGTCCAACAGTAAGCGCGCCGGTTGCCGGGACAAAACCAGTTAAGGACACTTTTAGCGCTATGCTGTTTTCCGCCGGCACGAGCAGGGAAAAATTTCCGTATTTATCCGTGGCCGTTGCATTAGTTCCTTCGTCAGAAACCGCGGCGTTTACTAACCTATCACCGGCGTCATCATAAACCGTTCCAGTAATTTTCCCCGGGTCGTAATAATCCCTCACAACATCATAAGCCTGCCGCGCGCTGCCGTCGTCGTTGACCAGGGCCGTGGATCCGCCGGACAGCGTCCAATAATTTATGCCGGTAATAAAACTTTTTTTCCGATAAGCGGCGTTAAGCATCTGCCCAACCACCATGGCCTGCCCGGCCTCGGTTAAATTCCCCTGGAGATCCGGTATCGGCGCGCCGAATTCGCCCAAAAAAACGTTTGTGCCGAATTCGTCGCGCAAATTTTGCAAATCGCTCTCCAGCTGTTCCGCGGTCTTCACATAATGGTCAACGGCCACCAGGCCGCCTATACCTTGAACCGTCCGCTGATTTAAAATTTGCTTAGCGACATCGCCATTGGTGGAATAAAAACCGCAGCCCACATTTTTATTTATTGCCTTAAAAGCCGTCTGGCAATTCCGGTATGAAGAAACCATAAATTGCCGTAAATTTTCGGCGGCTTGAGGGCCGGCAAAAGGACTGCCCAATATTCCGTTCTCAGGTTCCGGTGCCGGAGTAAACATATCGCCGTCTTTAAACAGGGATGGATTTTGTGCGATAAACCGATAGACTTCCTCATTATGTTGAGAACCGGAACTCAACCTCGGATAATTAAACCAGCCCTCCCAGCCGGATAAATTTCCGCGAAACCACACCATCAATCCGTTTGCCCGCGCCGCCAGCACCCACTTGGATAAAAACGTCGTGAATTCCGGATCATACGGCGTATCAATCGCCACGCAGTTTGCTCCGGTGTTCGCAATCTGCCCCATTTGGGCGTTTATCAGGGCGCTAAGCTGAGCCTCTTTGCCGCTCCAGGCCCGAGCGGTGTCACGCGAATATTTTACCGTATCTATGCATTGATAGTGCCAAAAAGTCCCCTGCGCGGCGGCCGCGAATATTTTTTTCGGCGAGGCCAGCATTAAAACAAGGAATAGGCCGGATAATATTTTACGATTGTTCGGGGACATTATTGCGTTTAAAAATTAATATTGTCGGCGATGTATAGACTTTCGTAAAATATTTGTACAGCCTCCCCTGCATGGCCGGATCGTCATACAGCGCCTTCCAAATTTCGTCGTTTTGCTGCATAAAAATCCACCGGGCGTATTTTTCAGGCTCCTGCAGGGACTCTTGGTAATAGGGTTTGTTGCCCACGTAGATGGTATTTTTCATAGGGATAGGGCTCTTAATAATACTGATGGTTCGCGCGAAATCATCCTGAAGCACCAATCCGCCGTCGTAATTTTTATCCACGAAATATTGGGCGTCCGGCACCTGGTGGATTTCCGAAGACAAACCGACCACGCCGTCCTGCATGGAAATGACCGGGGAATATCCGACTACAAACAGGCCTATCTGTAATACCGACAGTATGGCCAGCAGACTCCTGCCGCCGGGACGAATTTGTGAAAACAGGTAGCCGGCGCAAAACGCCACGCAAGGAACCATCATGACTCCGTAACGGACGTTAAACAGCGTCCAATCGTAAGAGGTCGGCGTTAGAGAAGGGATAAAAATTACCGACTGCCCGAGGTATAAACTCAAAACATTAAAAATAAACGGAGCCAGCAGCACCGCGGCCACAAACCAGCGGCCCGGACTTTTATTTTTAAACAAATAAACCGCCAGGCCAAAAATAGCCAGAGTGAACATAATTACTCCGGCATTGCTCATGCTTGTGACAAAATAATATAAAAATGAGACAACGGCATGGCCTTTGCCGGGCAGTTCATTACGCGCCGCCCAGGCCAGCTGCTGGGATTTGGCCGAATAATCACTGTCGGTAAAGTATAACGGGTCGCCTAAAATCAGCCAGCCCCAGCCGAACCACAAAATTATGCCAAAAAAGGCCAGCGTGGAAAATAGGACGGCTTTGCCTTCAATTTTTTTGTAGCTGCTCTTTGCGAATTGCCAAAATTTACCCGGACTTTTCGGAGCGCCTGCCAGCGGCAGCAATATCAGCACGACGGCCTCAATGGCGACCAAAAACCAACCGTCGTACCGGGAAATTGTGGCGCAAAAACCGTAAAATGCCGCGAGTAGCAGAGCCGGCAGATCCGATTGGTCACCGACATACTTAATAAAGTAATAGGTCGACAGTATAAAAAACACAATCAACACCAGCTCGCTCATCGGCGTTGTCTGTAAATATAAAATATTGGGGTTAAGAATAAAAACCAAAGCGCCAAATAGGGCGGCAGCCCTATTTTTGGACACTAAAAATACCGTCTTATATAAAAATACCGCGGAGACGATAAAACACGCGCCCGAAACTATCGAACCGGCCAGCCCGGTCCGCCATAAAAAATCGGAATAGACAAAAGGGATGAGCAACAAATGCGGCAGCGGCAGCCAAATGCCGCCCAATTGGGCAAAGCCCGGCGTCAGCGAGTCAACAACCCTTTTGGCGATGTTTAAATGGGACTCGGCATCACCGTAAGAAATTATATAGCCCATGGCAAACGAGTAAGCTGTCGAGGCCACAGCCAAAAACAAAGCGGCAACGGCCACCCATTGCTCCGGGCTGATAATTCCGGCCAGGCGCTTTACCCCGCCGATCCAGCTGTTTTTTATAGTCAAGCTAATCACCATACTCGTATTTGGGGATTAAAAGTAAAAGCGCGAGCATTAAAATAAGGATGGCCGCGAACAAAATAAGATAATATTCGGTTAATGAAATCCGGCCCGAAAAAAATTCATTGTAAGCGAAACTGCCGCTTTGATTGAGCTTTAAATAACGCGCGTTGAACCAGAATTTATTACTGGTATCGGCGTACAGTGCCTCGGGTTTGGGAAAGACCACGTTGCGGGTAACCGCTCCAAGCAATGATACCGCCGAAGAATAGGCAAAGAGCGCGAACAGAGCGGCGCTTCCCCAAAGTCGGCGCTTGCCCAGGCTCTGAATCCAGAAGCCGATAAAAACCGGCAAAACGGCGATCGCGGGCAGCAGGTACCTCGGCCCGTACGACAACCCGCCCCACGGGTCGCCGAAACTGCTATACAAAATAAGGTTTAAAGCGCAAATTGCCAACAGCGTCCAGATTTCCAAGGTCATCTTTTTTCGTACGGCGTACATCCCCAGAATCGCCAATACAAATATCGGCATATAAACAAACAGGCCTTTATCCACCGAAACAGTCAATATATAAAATCCCAGCGGCAGGTTTTTTTCGGAAAATACCGACGCCACCGATTCCTTTTGCCTGGTAATCGCCTGCGTTGCCGCGTTGCTCAGATCGGGGGAGCCGAGAGTTTGGTCGTAGCGGGGCAGCGCGTTGCTGTATATTCGCCAGTTGCCGAACACCGAACGGTTATAATATATCTGCGCAACGCCGAGCAGCAACAGCACGACAAGAGAGGCCACAAAAGAATTTCGCAGGCCGATTTTCAGGCCGTCATCCGTCCGCGCCAGGCTGAAGGCAGAGGCAAAAAAGTAGCCAAGAATTGGAAGCATTAAAATTAAATTCGGGTAGTCAAAAATCGGCCCCAGCCCGTAGCAAGCCCAAACGGCCGCCGCCCACAGCCAGGCAAATTTGCCGCCTTTCCTGAATTTCCAAACGGAATAATACGACACGAACATTAAAAATATCGTCGGAATATGCTGATAAAGGGTAATTGAATAATTCAAAAAAATCGTTCCAAAACCCAATATAAAAACGACCAGTAACGACAATGGCGCCGAAAAACCAAATATATCCCGGCAAATAATAAACAGCATGGCCAAAGCCAAGATTGCGGCAATACACATCGAAAAATAAGCGAAGGCAATCGGAAGATTCCAGTGTTCCCCCAAAATATAAAAAGGGTAAGCCATCGCCGCCACGCCCGGCGGAAAAAAACTGTAAAATTTGCCGTTGTAGTAGCCGACATCGGGCGATCCGAAGTCGGCCAGGGGCTTGGGCAGGCTGACCGTATGGTAATCGAGCATGGACAGGACCATGGCGTATGACGATCTTTCGTGTGAACTTTCAAAAGGTCCGATGCCGCCGAACTGGGCCGGGTTATTGGGCAGGCCGGTACGCAAATCCACAAACCCCGGCACGGCTTTTAAAGTCGCGAAGTAAAAAATCGCGCCAACCAGGACCAAAAAAGCGATGCACAGAATATTTTTTTTATTGTCCGTCATAAGCCCGTTGATTATCAATTATTGCCCGGTTAAACAGCTCTTCCATGGATCCGGCGACTTTTTCCCAATCCCGGCTTTTAGCGTAAAGAAACCCGTTCCGGCGAATTTCTTGCAGCTCCGGGTCATCCGGATGATTAAAAATAAACCCAATTTTTTGCGCAATGCCTTCGGCGTCGTCTTTGGACAGCGCGTACCCGTTTACCCCGTCGGTTACCAGCTCCTCCAGGCCGGTCCCCCGTGAAACCAGGCACACGGCCCCCTGGCTCATTGCCTCCTGCACGACCATCCCAAAACCTTCGGAGTGCGCCATATGGATGTAAACCAAAGCATGCTTTAACAAATAAAATTTATCGGCGCCCTTAATTACCCCTGCAAAAATTACCCGCTTTTCCAAACTTAACCTGGCGATTAGTTGCTGTAGCTCCTGTTTGTAATCTCGATCTTCATCGGCCCCCAATATCACATATTTGATTTCTTCGGGTAACAAACATAAAGCTTTGATTGTCGCTTCGTAATTTTTGTGGCGATCCAGCCTGCCGATTTGCAGAAGATAAATACCGAACTCGGACACCAAATTTTTTACGTCCGCCGAAGCCAGGCTATCAATATCCTTAAACGCTTCCTCATCCACCCCGTTAGGGATGACTTCGATAATTTCCGGATTAACCCCGGCCGCCACCAGGCCATCTTTTTCGGTTTGGGAAATGGAGTGAACGCGGTTAACCGTCCGGTTGATTAAAAACACGCCCAAAGTCCTGTCTATAATTCTTTTAATTTTGCGTTTTAAACTTCGATAGACGCCGATATCCGTGGTGAATAAACCGTGAGAAGTCAGCACGACGGCAAAATTCCTGCGGCTGAACAGTTTTAAAAGATAACTGTAAATATATACAAAATAGTGCGGTAAAATTACCAATTCGTTCAAACAAACCACCGCCGCGCCCCGATAATCGATTTTCAAGGCCCAGGGATTAAAATTATAATTTTCAAATGAATAACGGAAAATTTCAATCCCGGATACGCTGCCGCGAGCCGGCAGGACATTTTTTTCTTCCGTGGTATTTTTAGTGGCTCTAACTGTAATCTGCCAGCCGCGACGGCTTAAAATCCCATAGACTCGCAGGCAATGGATGGCCAAGCCGCCGGTGACGGGATAGAAATGGTCGACTAAAACTTCAATTTTTTTCCCGGATGTTTCCATAAGATTTCAATTTATAGCGCGTTTAAAAATTTCGCGTACAGTTCGGCCAGGCTGTCCCATTCAAACTGCCGGACAAATTTTTTGGCAGCGCCGGCCATGACCCGGAGCCGGACGGAATCTTCGGCTAAATCGGCCATAGCCCGCCCGAATTTTTGCACATCAAACGGTGGAATTTTCACGGCACATTCCGGGGGCACCCATTTTAAGTTTTCGATATCAAACATAATTACGGGACAGCCAAAAGCAAAAGCCTCCAGAATAGTTAAAGGAAAAGTTTCGTATCGCGAAGGCAATACAAAAAATTTAGCCCTTTTGTACAAATCCTCTTTATATTTTCCCGAGGCTCGGCCGGCAAGCGTAACTTGCCGCGACAATCCCAAATCGGCAATCCGCCCGACAATTAAATCCAGGTCGGCCTTATTGCCGCTCCCGGCGATCAGCAGTTCATCCTTCAGCCTGTCGCCGGCCGAACGGTACGCCTCCAGCAGCAAATCCAGTCCTTTTTGTTCAACATCCACCCGGCCTAAAAATAAAATGTGTTCCGGCTGTTTTGGGAACTCGGCGCGGGTCAACGATTTATTTAGCCCGTTGGGTATAACCGATATTCTTATAGACGGATTAACTTTCCGAATTGCCATTTCAACCTGGGGCGTCAAAGCAATGGCGTACTTGTAGCTCTTAAGGCCCAAATTCTCAATTTTATCAAACGGCAGGCGGTATTTTTTCGCCATGCTTTTTCCAGCCAGCAAATGAGTCAGGCCGACCACGGGTTTACGGGTAAAAAGCTGCAAAAATGCCGTGGAAAAAGGCGGCGTAAAGCTTTCGACCCAAACATCGAATTTTTTTGAGATTACGTAAAATGGCAAAAGCGCCTGAAAAATTAACTGGCTCATTTTGGGACCGGTCCGGGAAAAGCCGACGCGCCGGTATTCCACTCCGTCAACGGTTTCATTTTTTGCGCCGGGATAGCTGCCGGTAATCACGTTGACTGAAAAATCCCAAGACAGGCGCTTGGCAATTTCGTGAACGGCTACGGATCCGCCGCCGCCATAATAGGGATTTTTTATGTCGTCATAATTGGAAAAAATAATTCTTTTCCGGTTACCGGAAAGAATGCCATTGTCACCCGATTTTTGCAAATTATTTAACATAATTAGTAGCCATAAATAATTTTTAAGCTTTTTTTGGCGCTCGCGTCCCAGTCAAAATGCGCCGCCCATTTTACGGATTGGGCTTCCATAAATTGCTGCAAGCTTCGGTTGGTCAAAATTTTTAAAATATGTTCCGCGAATTTCGGCGCGTTGCCGTGCTCAACCAAAAAACCGGTGTGCGGATTATTGACGCTGTCGCGGAGCCCCGGCACATTAGCCGCCACCACGGGCACGCCGCAGGCATTGGCCTCGATGGTGGTTATGCCCCAACCTTCCATCATGGAAGGATTGCAGAATACCCAGGCTTTTTTTAGCCAGGAAATTTTTTCCTGTTCCGAAATTTTTCCCAAAAAGCTCACTCTTTCGCCCAGCCGCAGGAGTTGGGTCAATTTTTCCAGATGTTCGCGATCTTCCCCGTCCCCGGCAATTACCAGGCGGGCGGCGGGCAATCGTTGGGCAATATGCCGAAACGCGTTAATCAGCACGTCCACGGATTTATAGGCTTTCAGTCGCCCCAGATACAAAACCAGCGGCTGTTTGTATTTCTCTCCCGGCTCCAAATTTTGCAAATCCACGCCGGGATGGACTATTTCCATGCCGGCCGAGCCCAAGCCCAGATTTTCCATCTCGCTTTTGCTGGAATCGGAAATGGTAATAAACTTTACTTTCTTGTAGACAAGGGGCATGGCGGTATTTTCCAGCAGCGAGGCTATTGTGCTTAATGGAAATCGCAAATGTTTTCGGAAAACTTCCTGGTGGACATGGTGCATGAGGCAGTAAATTTTTTCCCGGGCATAAAGCGGGGTAAAAAACGGGATGCCGTTTTGACAATCGACTATTACGTTAAATTTTCCCCGGAAACGGAACAGATAGTAAAAGAACGCCCAGACGTAAACAAAGTAAAACCCGCCGCGCCTGACAATATGCACGCCGTCAATTATTTCCTCGCGCGGACAGTTGCCGTCGTTGCCGCAAAACAAGACGACCCGGGTCCCGGAATCCGCCCAGCGCCTGGCCAGCTCGTGGACATAAACTTCCGCGCCGCCGGCAAACGCGTGCCTGGTGTCGCGCCAGTTAAAAATCAACACCCTTTTTCCCAAAGAGCCCATGGGAACGGCCGGAAAATTGGGCGAGAAAATACCCAAAAAATCCAAAAAATTGCTGCGAATAAATTTATATTGCCGCTCCAAAGCGTGCATAATTCCCAAAACCGCGAGGCTCAGGGCGCCGGCCAGCAACATAACATGCGTGACCTGCAAAATTCCGCCATGCCGCAATATTATTCCCGCGCACATGACCGCCGCGCACAAAAGCGCGGCCCCCGAAAATACGTATTGTCTGCGGGCCAAGTGGTACATCAGTATGGCAGTGGAAAGGGTGAATAGAGCCATGGCCAGCATATAATCGGTCAAAAATGGCAGAATAGGCACCGCCTTGGCACCAAACAGCAGCGGCACGACAATGCCGCCAAGCGGCCCCAGCGCAATAACCGACGCAAAGACCAGGGCCGCGGTTGCGGCAAATATCCTGTAAAAAGTCTTTTGCGAACTGGCATTTTGGCCTTCATTGGAGCTGACAAGGGCGACTATAAAGGAAATTAACAGCGAGCCGAGAAAATAAATCATCTTGCCGATCAGCGACAGCAGCGAATACTCCCCGGCTAGTGCCGCGGGAAAATAGTGTTTGGTAAGAAATACGTCAAAGTTCAGGAATACCGAAGTCGACAGGCCCGCCAGAAGCGAAGCCAAAAAGAATTTCGCGGGGAATCCTTCCCCGGCCACTTCTTTTTCCCGGACAAAATTTCGTCCGGCCGCCAAATTTTTTACGCTGACTCTCTTAACCAATAACCAGGCGCAAAGTGCCGACGCGCCGAGGGAAATCGGAATGGATAAATAAACCCAGTCAGGAAGATGGAAAACCCCGGCTAACAAAAACGCGGAAAAAAGTTTTGCGCCCGATTCCGCCAAAATTGCCGCGCCGACCAGCTTAAAAAAGAGGCCGCCCTGCAAAAATGCCCGCTCATTGTAAGCGACGACGCTTAAAGCAATAACCGGGGCAAACAGGATAAACGGCAAAAAATGTGGCAGGTTAAAGTAGCTTTCAAGCATGGGAACAGAAACCAACCAGATGCCGCAGGCGGCAAGCGCCGCCCATAAGCTTTTCCTGCGCATCAGCTCCATAAATTCCTCGGCCGCCGACCCGCCGAACCTGGATTTTAAATAGGCGGCCCGATGCGTGACCGTGGTGGAAAGCGCGCCGACGAATACGGTCAAAAAAGACAGAAAGGTGTTGAATAAAATTACAATGCCGAAAGTTTCATAACTTAACACCCTGCCCAAATACGCGTTATAGAAAAAGTTAAAAAAATTCGCCGTCATCATGGCCGCGGCGAGCACGGTTCCCGCCCCCAAGCCGGTGGATAGCAGCGGCATGACTTTATTTTTGGAAACCAGGAATGAGGCGCGCAAAAACTTTTTAGGCGTGCGGAATATAGTGCGCGACCGGTCAAGCAGGCTGAAGCTGGCCTGGGACACGGCGCTGACGGCAAAGTTTTGCGCGATGCCCGCGGCCACGGACGGAGTTTGGACATTGGCCGGCGCCACGGTAATAATATCCGGCCCGCCGGCAATCTCGGCCGCCGGCTCCGGCGAGCGCTCCCGTTCAAAAGCCTTTTTATCCAGATGCAGGCCGTGGACGGTTTTCGCCCAATAATGCGGTTTAAAAATTATTTCGTAAAAGGCTTGCCAAGCCGCCAGGCTCATCGCCAGCCAGTAAAACGGTACGGCAAAGGCGTATTTGATCATGCCGTCATACTGCCGTTTGGCCAGGCCGATCATATAATAATACAAATATAAAAAATTTCCGAAGACCAGCGAGAACACTCCAAGGTACAAAATCCAGCCGGGGAAAAATGGCTCAATATACGGGGCGGCACTGGAACGGAACAAAAAATATATAATCGTTACCAGCCACAGAAGAGGATTAATGAACATGGATAAAATTTTTCCCCCGACAACCAGCTGGAAAGTCAGCAGGTGCGGCTCCCGCCAGTCTTTCCACATTTCCTTGGGCGATCGCATATGCACCAAATACGTCTGCATATACCCTTTTATCCAGCGGGATCTTTGGCTATACCAATTTTTCAAATGTGAATTAGCCTCCTCATACGTGGTGGAATCTATAATGGCGGTGCGGTAGCCGTGTTTGGCCAAACGGACGCCGAGATCACAATCTTCGGTCACATTAAACGGATCCCAGCCTTTCAGCCTGATTAAATCGGCGGTGCGAAAATGATTGGAGGTCCCGCCCAGCGGAATGGGCGCGCCCAAAGACTGCAATCCCGGCAAAACAAGGTCGAACCATAATGAGTATTCGGCGGTAAACAGGCGCGTGACGAAATTCTGGGAAGGATTGTAAAAATTCAATTTGCTTTGGACACAGACGACTTTTGGCCCGAGAGTGTGGAATGCCAAATAGGCTTTTTTTAACTGCCGGGGATCGGGTACATCCTCCGCGTCATAAATCGTAATGTATTCTCCTTTGGCTAGCCCGAGGCCGTGGTTCATGGCTTTGGGCTTGGTTTTGGGCAATGAATGAGGAACTACGGCAATTTCAAAATACGGCGGTAAAGACGCCGCGCGAGCCGCCCGAATAGTCGGCCGGTCGTCTTCTTCAAGCAACAGCAAAATCTGGAGCTTGTCTTTCGGATAATCCAGGGAGCCCATGGCCCGAATAAACTGCGGCAGAACGGCCGATTCGCGATAAAGCGGACAGAACACCGTGTAAACCGGCAACGCGGCATCATCTAAATTATTTAACTCGGTCGAATCCGAAACTATTTCCGGCCTGTAGGAAAAACTCCTGAAAATTAAAAATAAATTAAATATCAGGTCGATAAAATACAGAATCATCAGCAGGGCAATGACGCTAAGTAAGGTCAAGCGCCAGTTAAAACTGACGGACAGCCCGAAAACAGCCGCAAATACCAAAATCCAAATTTTTTGGTTGGAATCCAGGGTGGTTTTCGCGGTCTTATGTAATGGGAGCCTTAAGTTCGCGGCCTGAAAGCCGTCTGCGGCAGTGGATTTTTTATTACGAAAAAAATTCATCATTGGATATGAGGCGCGATTAAAGCCGAGAGAATTGGCAAAACTTATATGACCCCGCCAAAGTTTTGCAATTAAGCTATCGCTTAAGGTGTCGCGTCTGTTTCCCCGAACAAAAAATTTTCCTTGGATGGGGCGAAATTAAAAAATAATCCTTTATTTTTAAAAACCGCTTTCAATTTTTATGGACCACCCCAGGTGGCAAAGCGTTAGTTTCGACTAAAACAAAAATTTTATTTTACCGTTATTCTTGTATGGTCGATTAATTAAAAAATTAATTAACATCTAATTAAAAAATGAAAGGAGAGATATGAGCAATATTACGTCCCGCTCAGCGGGATCCCCGCTCGGCAGGCCTGCTTTAAAAGGCGGGAAGAAAATTTTGTCCGGGTTGTCCGCGGCGGTTCTCAGCCTCGGCAGCCTGGCCGGTGCCCTAACCCCGGCCGCGTTTACGCTAGCCGCGCCGGCAACAGTTAATGTAACCTTGGTTAAGTACGTCGACGGCCAGCCGGCCACGGCGCAAAATACCAACAGCGCGACCTTTTCTATGCACGTAAAATACACGGGCGGCGAAGGCGATTATTTATTGGGGCCGGTTGGCGTTAACACTTCCAATCCCTACCAGATTGTGGAAACAATACCATCGGACACCAACAGTTACAATACCTACGAAAATATGTACGGCGCGGTGGGGCCGACTTGCGCCTCCAACCTGCCTTATGTGCTTGCGGGTTACAGCTGGGGCGACAGCCTGGCGGCGGCAGCCGCGGCTACGCCCAGCATGACTATGCCAAACTTCACCAATTTGTCTTCCGATGAATACGTGGTGGTTTGGAACACAAGTTGCGGCAATGTCAATCCCCCACCGGGCGACACGACGCTGCATTTTGTTAAAGTCATTTGCCCGTCTTACGACGATATTGCAGGCAATGCCACGGCTGACAATCTTGACGCCACCGGCGGCAAATTTACGAAGTTCAGCAATTACAACGCGTCATCAACGCCCCATTTCCCGAATCCATATGTAGCCAAGCCGGTTTCAACCGCGGAAATACCCGCCGGTTGCGCTCCAGCTTCAGGGTGGCAATTTAAAATTTCCACCGATCAGACCCAGACGCAGGACGTAACGACCACCGCCTCAACCGGCAGTAACGGCGAGGTTGACGTTACCTCGGGATCTCTAACTTCAAACCAGCAAGCCGCTTTAAGCGGCGGCGGCTTATGGGTCAGTGAAGTTCCTCAATCCGGAAACGCGGCGTTCGGCGCCCTGCGCTGTTATAACGACGCCAACAACGGCGACAACCTGGAAAATATCAATTTTTCCGGCGGTGCGCCAACGAACGCTTATTGCATCGCCTACAATGTAATGGCTCCGCCACCACCGCAAAATGTGACGGTCGCGGCGTATAAAGTTATCTGCAAAAATGTCTCGGATCTGCCCGATTGGGGTACTGCCAACAACAGCTCGAGACCCAGCCAAATGACTCCGGCGGTTATTGCCAATTTTGTGGCCAACTCGCACGGTGATTGTTCATACGCCAATAACTGGAATTTCCAGTACGGCGGACCGAATGTTAAACCCCGAGGCGGCAACTTCATCGGACCGGCCGGCGGCGCCTGGAAAAATTTTGACACCGGTACCGGCGGGACATCATCCACCCCGGCGACGCTGACTTTAGGCACATCGAGCCTGCCGAGCCTGCTGTGGGTGAGGGAAAATCTGCAAAAAGGCTACATACACTTTACCGACGCCGACGGCACCGCCCCGCACCCCAATACGCGATCCGCGGAACTGTTCTGTAATACGGACGGTTTAAATTATGACAATTATGACGCGGTCACGGGTCCGCTGGTGGCGGGCACCACATATTATTGCGCGGCCATTAATGTCTTAAAAAATGGCACCAAAAATGGCGACAATGACAAGGACGGGGATGACAACGGCTATTACCATATAAATTTTCTGACCATGCCCGACTTAAGCAAAGGAATAAAGAATATGTTTAATTTTGGTTGGAACCATTAATGAATGTGGCAACTGAATTTAAGCAAAATCCGCCCGGTTAAACCCGGACGGATTTTGTAAAATAATGAACTGCCCCGTAGCAGAGCTGCGAGGTATCAATCGCAAATTCCAAGCGTGTCATCCCGGCCGAATGCATCTCAGAGCCAGGATCCACAATGCTGCCCTGACCGGATCCCGGATATTTTTCACAGCCCTGAAAAATTCCGGGACGACACAATTTCCAACCCCGGAGCAGGGCTCCGAAGAATTGTGTCGATTAAAGAAACAAGTTTTTTATGCTCAAATTTAACGGCAGTTTGAAGGTTAAATTACCCATAGGTGAAATTTTGTGGATAAGTCGTATAAAAATTATTGACAATAAATTTTTTATTTAATAATATATCAATAGTGCTTTAAAAATTTAATAGTAGTAAGCCCGCAACCTGTAATTTATCATTTGGTCGCCTTATAATTACAGCTTGTCCGCCATATATGGGCGGACGGGGCCAATGGCGAAACCGGACAATTTTTGGGCCGGTTTTTTTGTTTTTAGCACTTTTCCGTTTCGCCTTAACATCGGGCAATAGGCGTGGCGGCAAAACGGGTTTAAAAGCAAAATTAACCGCCTGACCGAAAGAAGGTGAAAAATATGGATAACATTATCAATATGGCAGACGATGACAAAACCGGCACGCAGGGCAGCCAGGACCCGGGAAACAAACCCGGCCGGGACGGCGATAAAGACGATAATAATGAGTAAGTCCTTGCATATAGGTTTAAATTCCGCCATAGGAGGGTTCTGGAGGGGTGGCGGAATTTATACCGATTTAAAATTATATTATAATAGGACAAGGCGGTTTATGAACATTATCATATTATCTTTTTTGGGCATCGCCACAGGGCTTTTGGTATCCAAGTCCCAAAGATACAATAAAAAGTGGGATATTTTAATTGGCGCCTTAGGAGCGTTCACTTTTGAGACGTTGATAAATAATGTCACCATTTCCTTCAGTGCTTTATCTTGGTTATTAATTATGTTCGGCTCAGCAGTAGTTATTTATGTCGGTAGGTTCCTTCGCGTATTTCCTCAGGATTAAAACGGGGGATAATCTTTTAAGCTTTGTTCTTTGCTAATTTTAACCACCGAGATTTTGAATTATTTCCCTATGGTATAATTACCTTTAAGGAGGATAACTTAAAATGAGCGGGCAGAGCATCCGTTTGGACCCTCGCGGCGATTTCTCGGCATATCCGGATCATCAAAGTCCGGAATACTGGGATGCCAAGCTTTCGGCGGACAGGCCGTTGCTTCCAATTGACATCGTTGGCACACGTTTAAATACGGTTCGCAATTATGTCGCACAATCTGGAATAATTGGCGGCCTGAACGAACGTCAGGCAATTAGCGAGATGAGACGGTTGGAAGACGCCGACAAGTTGCTGGGCAACACGGTCGTTATGGTCGGTCCGGGCCTATATTCAAGAGACGCGAAAGTCTACCACCATGCGGCAAGCCATGGAGCGAATATCACAACTGTGGACAAAAGCTCGGTTAGCCGCAAATTGGGTACGAAATTTTTCCAACAGTTACCCAAGCTTGCCGGAACAACGCGCAGGATTATTACGGCCGACCTCGCGGAGGTCGCACTGAACCCTGACACCGACGTGCTCTTAGACACCGCGGAATTCTGGCAGATTCTTCTGCCGGATACTATGGAGAAGCTTGCCCACCATGTGGCCAGCCAGTACCGCAACAAACCCCAAAATTTTCGAATGGTTGTTGTCCATCCATTCCGTAGGGACAACGACAAACCGCGGGTCTGGCAAAACATATCCTTCGACAAAGTACAATGGGGTGACACAACCCCGTATGCACTGGTCGACCTGAAGGCACCGCTTGAAGCCGGACTTGGCTATCACATTGAGGCTATCGATATGCACCAGGCAAGTTTTTACCATCAGGTATATAGCTCTTGGACTTTCGTCGCTCAAGTTTAACTTGGGGGGATTATATAGAAAAGGTATTTGTTCACTATATAATCCCCGCTCCCATATAATGATTGACATTACTATTTCCAACAAAATAACATTACTAAACCGGACAACTCTGGAATCCTTTAACGCGTTTGATAAATCGGACATCGTCCAAAAATTTACTGACGCCGCCATAATCATTTTAGGAGCCGATTTTGGTTTTGGATGGATGAAGGAAAAAGAAGGTGACGATTTTAAATTGGCCTATAAAAGCGGAGCTACTCCATATGAACCAAAATTGCCGCGAAAACAGGGAGGCAACCAATTGGCCCAGACAAATCTCGAGCCGGTATTTATAAACGATGTTAATGGACAAAATTATGAGGAGGATTATGATGTAAGCTTGTTTATGAAAAGCTACGTAATTATCCCGATTTACTTTAATGGCTATATTTACGGAAATTTGATTGTTTGTTATAAAAATAGTCACAATTTTTCGGAAGAAGAAAACGGTTTATGCGTGGCATTGGGTAACGCCACGGCACAGGCTATTACGATTAACCGGCTGTTGGCCAGCGAGAAACTGCAGCGGACGGAGGCTGAACGGCAGCAGGCGAGGTTTCAGGCTTTAATTGAAAATAGCTTTGATGCCATTGGGCTGGTGACCCCTCAGGGAAAAATAGTTTACGCCAGCCCGCCGATTATAAAATTTTCCGGATACTCTCCCGAGGATCTTGTTGGCGCAAATATGGCAAATTTTATTTATCCCGATGATATTCCCCTTGCTCAGGACGGAATCAAAAAAATTCTTGAAGCGCCCGGAAACTCCAACACCATTGAATTCCGCTATCGCCACAAAGACGGAGGCTGGCGCTGGATGCAATCAACCTGGCTGAATATGATAGAAAACCCGGCTATTGGCAGCATAGTCGTTAACGTCCACGATATTACGGAAAGCAAGCGAGCCGAGGCAACCATAAAAAGCCAGGCTTTAAGCGACCCATTAACCGAACTACCCAACCGCAAGGATTTCGGCGAGCGTTTTGAGCGTATTCTCGAACAAGCCAAGCGCCATAATCGCCAGTTGGCGCTGATGTTTTTGGATATGGACCGGTTTAAGAATGTTAATGACCGCCTCGGGCACAGCGTCGGCGATACCATGCTTAAAGTAATCGCCTCCCGCTTCCTGTCCTGCCTGCGTCCGGAAGACGTAGTATCCAGATTCGGCGGCGATGAATTTTTAATTTTAATTAATGAAATAGATTCGGACAAGGACGCTTCCGTGGCGGCGGGAAAAATATTAAAGGCCATTAATGTGCCATTGAAGCTTGCCGAGCACACACTGTATCCTTCGGTTAGCATCGGAATTGCGACTTTTCCGGGTAACGGCGAAAATTTGGAAACGCTTAAGCGAAAAGCCGACATCGCGCTTTACCGTTCCAAAAATAACGGTCGAAACCGGTTCAGTTTTTATGATGAAAACCTCGACAGCAGGACCCAGGTTGAAAGTTTTTCCTTGGAAAATGAACTCCGCGAGGCTTTAGCGTACAATCAAATCAACCCTTTCTACCAGCCGATTGTCAATTTAAAAAACGGCAAACTGGTGGCCGTGGAGGCGCTGGCCCGCTGGAACCATCCCGAACGCGGGTTGTTGCCACCGGCCGAATTTATCGGTCTGGCCGAAGAAACCGGATTAATTTCCACCCTGGACACCGCCATTCTCAAACAAGCCTGCGCGGCCGCCAAAATGTGGCAGACTTTGGGGTTGGGAAAATTCCGGATAGCCGTGAATGTTTCGGCTCAAAGTTTTTGCGAAGCGGATTTCATTTCCGGTATTGCCGAAACTCTGGCTGAGCACGAGCTGGATCCGGCAATCCTCGAACTGGAAATTACCGAGAGCCTGGCCATGAACAATTTAGAGCTGACGGCGTTTAATCTGCGCGCGTTAAAAAAACTCGGAATCCGCATTACAATTGATGATTTTGGTACCGGCTACTCGTCCCTCAGCTATTTAAAAAGCTTCCCCATCACCAGCCTTAAAATAGACAAGTCGTTCATCAGGCATTGCATAACCGACCCGCAGGATACCAGCATTACCAAGACCATTATTGCCATGGCGCAAATTTTGAACTTGAAAGTCGTGGCCGAAGGCGTGGAAACCCTGCAACATTTTGATTTTTTGGCAAGCTTGGGATGCAACTTCGCCCAGGGATTTTATATTTCCAAACCAATGGAAGCAAAAGAATTATTAAATTGGCACGGGGTCAAAAAACCCCGGCCGGCCGAGGCCAAATCGCTCGAGGTCGCCTTGATGACAATTAAATAAAATTTTATATTTTAGGACTTAAACGTTTCGTCTAAATTAAACAATTTGACAAAACGCCCAAGTCCCAGTAAGTGTAAGCCAGTAACCCGTGATTTATTATTTGGTCGCCTTATAATCACGGATAGGCCAGTGGCGAAACCGGACAATAAAAAATTGTGCGGTTTTTATTTTTAAACATTATCGAAAAAAACGTATGCAAAAAAACTTACCTACCATATTAGTCGTTGAGGACGAGAAATCCCTGTTAAAAGCCTGGGTCGAAGCTTTTCGCAGGGAGGGGCTGAACGTCTTAGCCGCAAATGACGCGGACAGCGCCCTAAATTTAGTTTTAAAATTCCGGCCCGATTTGTTGCTGGTGGATCTGGTTCTGTCCAATGCCGATGGCTTTACCTTAATAAAAAAAATCCGGGAGAATAAGCATGTGGAAAGTACCCCCGTTATGTTCCTGAGCGGCTGGATAGGATCGGAGCTGGAGGATCACGAGGAAATTGATCCTCCTCAGGAAAACTATTATATGGATAACCACTGGAGTTTTGAACAAGTAATAAGTGACGTAAGGAATAAACTCAAACTGTCCTCATTCTCCCCTACCGCAAATAATTAAAACAAATTATATGGAAACCAACGACCTCGCCGTTTTGGCCAAAAATGGCAACGAAACGGCATTTGAACAATTATATGAACGATTCGCGCAAAGAACCTTTTCCTTTATTAGGCGAAAAATCCAGAATCGCCAAGACGCCGAAGACGTATTGCAGGAAGTCTTTATTAAAACCTACAAAGGAATGTCTTCCCTGCGCCCGGGTACGATAAATTTTACGGCCTGGCTGTTTAAGATAGCCAGCAACACCATCAACGACCATCTCCGAAAAAAATATCGCCAGCCGGAAATTATTGGCATTGATGAAAATTTCGAAATCCCCGACCGTCATTCCCTGTTCCAATCCGTGTTGGCCAATTCGGATTTGGAAACAGCTCGGGCGAACATTCAGTATTTGCCGCCCAAACACCGCCATGTCCTGGAACTAAGATTTTTTAAGGAACTGCCCATAAAAGAAGTGGCCAAAGCCCTAAACAAAAGCTGTCTGGCCGTCCGGCTCCTCCAATACCGGGCCCGAAAAAAACTTTACACCTACTACGAACGCGAAACTCTGCCGGCGGTATAACAAACAAAACCGCGGGCGTATTGCCTGCGGTTAATTGTGGTCTACCGATAGTAATTATTGCGCATAAGATAATTATTACAATTTGAATTTTTTTCTGTAAATAAAAAAACTCATCGAAAAATTCAAAAACACGCTGTAAATCGGGAAAGCGAGTTCGGAAAAATTATATATTTTTAAAACCGTAAAAGAAGTAAAAATATTAAACAGGGCTGCAATATAAGTTATCCCCGATTCCGTATCCGGAAACAGCCAGGCCTTTTTTAGCGTGGGGAGGCCTGCCAGCAAATCGCTGATGATTGAAAAGACTATCGCCAGATCCGCATTTTTAGTGAACAACAGTAAAATCAAAGCCATCAAGGACAAACTGCCGCAAAAGTAGTCAAAATTGGACGGTTGCCAAATTGCGTTCTTTTTTATTATCGCGGCAATAATGACCAAGATCGGACAAAAGCCAACCATAAAAGTCGGCAAAACCACCCAACGATTACCGGCATAAAACGCCGCGCCCGCGGCTATTAACGGCGCCAGGGCCCAAAGTACCCAAGTAACCAGATTTGGCCTGGTGGTTCCGCGAAAAATATCACGGATATAAATAGTGCAGCCGTAAAAATTGACAGCTGCACCTAATATTACAAGAAAATACCACATAAGTTTCTTAGGGAAACATAAATCTTCTTTAAAAAGTATAACACAAATCTTTAAATTTTGCCCCTACGCCAAATTTATGTCACAAATAATCTCGCTCCCTGATTTTTAATCCTCATCTTCGTCATCGGCAACACCGCCAATTTCGTCTTCACCGTCATCGTACGCGTAAACCAGCCTTTGGCGGCCGCGCCGCGCGGATCCGGATGGCATTAAAACTCTGGCCGAACGCTGGACGGTCATTGGCGCCGGATGCAGAGAATGGATGAATGCGGCTATGGCATGAGGGTTGTCAATATTTTCCAAATAGACCCAGCGCTGGGATCGGAATGCGTAAATTTTCATCGTGCCGTATTTTAATAATTTTCCCATAAAGCCCTGGACGATATCGATAATTTTAACATCTTCAATCTGGAACACGTCTTCCCGGGTAAAAATAATTCCTTTTTTTATAATTATGGCGTCTTTTCTGACTATATAATATTCGAAAAACCACGACAGAATTACATAAAGAATCAGCCAACCATACAGGATATGTAAAATCAACTGGAATATCGACGGCGCGTCACCGGATATTGAAGCCCTGCCGGCCAGACTCGATAAATCCTGCAATCGGTTAAAACCGTAACTTGTTAAAACCAAAAGCAGCCAGGCAAAGCCGCCCTTAAACAGAAGGACTACCACGCTTTTGTGTATGGTGTACTCTCGTAAATTGGGAATTTCCAACGCGTTCATATATTTAAATTTAGATTCGCATTTAAGTTTTTTTAGCTACGCCCTTAAATTTTCAAGACTGCTTACGACTGCGGCTGGATGGTCGTTCGGTGATGATGTCCGCTGACAGCGGTTATTGGGGACAACAAAACCAGCGCATATGCCAGCCAGTAAGTCCAAACAGCATAAAGTCCGGGCTGTAAATGCCGGCTGATTAAGACGTCCAGGATCAGGCCAAAAGCCGCGAATACCGCGCCATAGCCAATTGCCTGGCCGACGCTTTCCGGAGTCGCGATTGTCGCGAAGCCAAAACTGACTAGCCCGGCAATGGCCGCCAGAATAAGCATAATCCAAGCCCCCAAACCCAGCTGCGCGGTTACCACAAGCGCCCCGAGTATAAACATAGTGCACCAAGTCAGCAAGCCAAAAAATAGGGCTTTAACCCAGGAAAATTGGCTCGTCTCGTCATCTTCCGTATTTTCCATAAAAATATCATCCATAATTATATTCCTTTCATTTAATGATTCGGCCTTTGTCTCTAAGGGCGTAGCTTTACCCTTTTACACATCCAAAATATTATAGTTTAAATTATTCGTTGTTTAACCAGGATGGGACAATTGCGGCCGCCCGCAAAATCGGTTTGGGTCGGACGGATTTTGTCTGCCTGGCTTTGCGGCGTGGTTTGTGCGCCCGCCATTTGTAAGTTCTGCTCATAAGCGTTCACCTCCCCTAATTTGCCTTAAAAATTTTGGCGGCGCGGGCGGATAAAACTTTTCTGTAGATTACGCGCTCGCCACCTCCAATTTTCTCGGCAGCAAGCGGGGCAGCCTGGTTAGGGAAACCGTAAGCAGGCCGTTTTTGCAGATCGCGCGGGTGTCGGCCGATTTTACCACCGCTTCCGGTATGGCGACGCGGTAGGAAAAACTTCCCAAAGTTTTATAATAATATTTTCTGTTTTCATTTCCCAGTTCCGCTCTTTTACCGCTAATCCAAACAACGTCTTCGTCCTGGTCAAATGTCACTTCAATATTTTCGGGGTCAACGCCCGGCAACGCTGCTTCAATATAAAGATATCCCCCGTCTTCGGACATTGAAGTTCCCGGTAGAGGCTCTATTTCCGATTCCACAATGTCAATTTCCCCCGCGGGCAATGTCGGCCACGCGCGGACAAATGCTTGTGAAGAAACTTTGTTGGAAACTGCGTGATTAAATTGCATATTTTACCACCTCCTTTTTCCGGCGGCTAACGAATATAAAAATTATTCTTGGCTCTTTAATTATTAACCTTAGCGGCTATTTGGCAAGATTTTGCGTTAAAAGTACGGCTGATTTCGATTATAATTTTCCGCGATTTTAATCGAAAACCGTCCCTTAAATACGCCCGAATTTTTTCCCGATAATTTTTATACCGATTGCCGACAAAAAAACGGCGACAAAATTGTCGCCGTGGTAAACGAATTTTTAAATTTTGCGCTTCGCGTCGTGTTCACAAATTAGTTAATGCCGCTATGCTGCCACAAATTATCAAAGTAAATTGTTTGCGCGCGGGCGACAACCGGATCTTCTATAACCACGCCGGTGCTTTTCCTGCGATTAAAGGAAATAATCGCCACTTTAGCCCCGTAAATAAAATTCGAGATGTTTTGGAGAGGGACGTCCGCCGGTAAGAAGCGGGTCTGCCGCGATTCCTCCGTGTCCCTGGCTTTCATGGCGGCCGCCGCCCGGGTGTTTGGGGAAATTACCTGAATTTTTAAAAAATGTTTGCACCGCCGTTCGGCAAAATCGGACATAAATTGCCGCCCCATATTTTCCTGCAGGTCTTCCCAGCAAAGCAGGGCTTTAACATGGTGCTTGGTTTCTATAATGTCGTCAAAAATATTTTTTATTTCCTCAAAGCCGGAATAATAGTGGACCGAGGGTTTGTTACCATTTTTTTTGCCCAGCTGTTCGAGCTGTGGCAGAATTTCCACAAAGGCGCTTTCCCGTCCTTTTAAAATCTCCAGGAGCCGGCCGGGTTTTTCCGCCACCCAGTATTTTCTGCCTCGCTTGACGTAATAATTCATCAGCCCCTGTTTATTCATACCCAGTATCAATTCTTCCACGGTGGTTCGCGGCATGGCAACACGCTCGGCAATCTCGGAAACTATGGCTTCGCCCAGCCTTAAAGATGCCAGATAAATCTTGGCCTGGCTTTTTGAATATCCCAATTGTTCAATGACCGTTTGGGTTTGCATAAAACCCCCTCTTTACCATAATCATAGCACAAACGGAAATTAATCCCAGCGCGACGGCAAAAACGTTGTCACAAGCCGCTCCCGCTCTCTGAAATTATCTTATATTAAAGGGCAGATTATAAGACAAGTTAACAACGGAGCAATCCCCGGCTAAAAACATTTACCATCGCAAATAATGGAGTATGGTTAAATTAGGAGGTGCAATGAAGTAATCGTTATTCAGGGGAAACGGTTCAGGCATGGCGGGCTCCTATGGTTGTTAGCTTTTAAGGCAAGCAAGCGCCTTAGATTGGAAAGCCTATCAACCGGAAGCTCCACGAAGCTCTAAGGAGCCCGCCACAGGAAGTTTCGTGGCGGTAGATTTTAATTTTAGGTGGCAATAAATACCGTCTAATTTTTGTAAAAACATGATCGGCGGCGGGTAGATCATGTATAAAAACGCGCGTGCGCATTCCCGCCGCCGAATCACTTTTTGTAATGCACTACGCCCCTCGCCCCATGGCAAAGGGCCGCAACAGCTCAGTTTGAACTTTCAGATATCTTTGGCAGGCATCGCAATCGGGAGACCCCTTGCGATTGCATTTCTCATAATGCTCTATGAGAAAATGAATCTGGTCAATCATGACCATTCCATTCTGTTGTTCCTCGCTCGCTTCTTTCGGTATGAAGCCGCCGTGCATCGGCATACGACCTCCTTTGCGTCGATTATATTGCAAAACCCGCCTTCTTGCAAGTACAAGTACAAGCCGCGTAATAATTTCCCATCTTAAATTCGGGCCAAGCCATATTCCCCCG
Source organism: Candidatus Doudnabacteria bacterium (assembly GCA_031291995.1). GTDB lineage: Bacteria > Patescibacteriota > Doudnabacteria > UBA920 > UBA920 > PALSA-1336. The sequence continues at coordinate 118,753 of JARLHZ010000034.1, read as the reverse complement.
CATATCGCGGAGTAAGCTACTTGTAAATAGCTCCTGGCTCTTTGTTATTCAAGGCCCTGCAACTTTACATACATGATAATTACTTTCTGTTATTTTAGCTATGCCTAAGTAGGCACAACGACAACCTTAGGGAAGGACATATGAAACTCAGAACAATACTAACGGCGACCTGCAGCGATTTTGGGCAATTGCACGGATGAACATACACCATGCAACCAACACAGCCCTATCTTGTGGGCATTGAGTTGAAATGTCTACACTGCAAGCAAGCACCTCGGATAAAGCGTATTTATGTCAGCAGCGAGTTTCAGCTCGGTGTTGAAACGTGGTGTGACCGCTGCAACCAACAGAGAGATTTCGAAATCCCGCTGGAAACACTCGGTACCTATGCGAGAGACGCAAAGGACAAGCAGACCCAAGAACAGTTCGCCCTAACCATAAAGGGTGACGACAAAAGATTTCTGACCAGACTCAAAATCAAGACGGAATAATTAATCATTACCGTCGCAACCCCGAAGCATGCAATTTGGCTTCGGGGATTTTTTTGGCAAAAAAAATAAAGTGTAGAACTAACGCAAAAATTTTGGACCACAAAAAACAAAAAAAATCCGCCAACATAAGTGATTTTTCTTGGCTGGCCTTATTCGACGAAGTGGAAACCTATTTTTTATCCGTAAGAGCGGTAGATGTGTGAACTAGGTTTTTCTTTTTCATCATCTTTGCACGTTCTTTTACCGCCCAATAGCCAGCTATAAAAATAATAGCAAGCATAGTCCACCCTACCCAAGCAGGAGTAGAATCATCAGAAGACCCATCGTTAGGGGTCTGTTGAACTGGCTGGTTGCTAGATTGGTACTGTGTTGAATTTTGTAAAAAATATGTATAAGCTTTAGTACATTTTCCTTGGCCATCTAACTCAACTCGGCTACAAACGGAGCCCGCGCAGGTATAACTGTGTATTTGTGCGTCAAAACTATCTGAAGTAGTTTGAATTTGTTCACGACAATCAGATGCTTTGTATATTCAAGGCCAAATAGTGCCCTTTTCTTTTTATTGGAATTATTTTATAATATATCAGTTGCCTGAATATTGGGGTGTAGCCAAGCGGTAAGGCAAGCGGCTCTGAACCGCTCATTCCTAGGTTCGAATCCTAGCACCCCAGCCAATCGTTTAAAACAAGATTTTTCGGACTTTCTGCGAGCAGAGAAAATGGAGATTTGAATTGGTATTGTTGGACAATCTGATTTTTAAGTTTCAGGTTCCAAAGTAATTTTTTCAGAAGTTCAAACTTTTCATCATCAGTAGATTCTAAATACTCAAAAGACGCTACCGAGGCCTGTAAAAAGGTCTTTTTTGTTTGTTCCAAAGTAGCTAAGGCCTCATCAAGTGTTTGGGGTTTGTGGTTAGAAATCTGCCCTTGAATGTTTTTTGCTTCGGCCTCTAGGTTTAAAATTTGGGGCTTTAGGGCATTTGTCATACTGGGGTCAGTAGAAATTACCTTAATGAGATTTGCTAACTGCTCTTGTGTAGATTTTAGCTTTTTAGCCAGTTCGTCTTTTTGTCCATTTAAGTTTCCGGCTTGGGCGATAGTTTTTTCTCTTGCGGCACGATAGGCAATTTCAATATCGTGTTCATCAAATTTAAGTTCCTGAAAGGTATTGGCTATAAGTCCGTCAATGGCCTTGTCCCTTAAATATTTTTTGTGTTCCAAACAATTTCCCTTGCCATTGGTGCAGTAATAATAAGCGTGGCCTTTCTTTGTGGAGGCAGTAAGCAGACAACCGCAGGAATGGCAGAACATAAAACCACGAGCTGGAAAAAAATGTTTTTGTTTTTTGGAGCGTGATTTGCCGGACAATACATCTTGGACAGTATCAAATAAAACTTTGCTGATAATCGGCTGATGTATGCCTTGGTAAAGTTGGCCATTGCGGCGGATAGCGCCATAGTAAAATGGGTTTTGTAAAATGTGATGAAACTGGGCTTTACTTGGTTTAAGTCCGCCCTTTGTCCTAAAGCCATTTTGGTAAGTAATATTGTTTACATCCTTGAGGCTGTAGCCGCCAGTAGCATAAAGCTCAAAGGCTTGTTTAATAAAAACGGATTTTATTGGGTCAATTTCTTTTTTCTTGGTAGCAAGATTATCCAAGTAGCCAATAGGCGCGGCTCCGGGTAATTCGCCTTTTTCCAGTTTGGTTTTGTTGCCTCGTTTTACGTTGGTTGATAAATCCCGGATATACTGATTGGCCATTCCAAACTCTACGGCAGAAATTAAAGCGTTGTCATCTGGCAAATAAATTCTTTCCGGTGTGATAATTTGGCTGATAATTCTTTTTTGAAGTAGCCATTTAATTTTGCCCTCGTCCACGGGGTTACGAGCAAGCCGGTCTAGTTTCCAAACCAGTATCACAGAGCCGGGTTTGGCTTCTACCAGCTTGATCATTTTTTCAAACTGCGGACGGCCTGGCTGTTTGGCGGACATAGATTCGGTAAAGGTTTTAGAAATGTTTAAATTATTCCGTTTGGCTAATTCCAAAAGATTATCTTTTTGGGAATCAATGGAAGCCACTTGCCGGTCTTGGGCTTCGCTGGATTTTCGGCAGTAAAGAATATTCATAAAGTTTTTGTTTCTTTAAGGATTTTTACAAATCCATAATACGCCGGATGTAAATAATTTACAAATATTTGACAGCATATAAAGTTTTATCGTATAACCATTTTCGGATTAAGTGTTATATTAATCGAGTATAACAGGCGGCGTTGCCGCCGCCCCTCCGTTGGGGTGCGGCCGCCCCGCCGCCTGCCTCTTTGCCATTAGCAAAAACAAATCAGCTAAAGCCTCAGTTGCTGAATTAGCTTCGTCGTCTGTCATCAATTTGTGGTGCTTATCGTTAAAGTGCTCTTTCGTGTAGCCAATAAGCCCCTCGCTGAACCGCATACAAACCCCGGCGCAGAAAATATAACTTGAATCGTATGAACATAAAAAACAAAAAGCTACTCCCGCTTGTTGCGTAGTAGCCATTGGGCGCTAGTCCCTCTTGGGCTAGCCCACTCCCTGATTAGCTTTTACACTAACCATTTTTAGTTTAACGCTTCCAAAGTTTATGTCAAGGCGGTTATCCACCGAGCTGTATTTTTTAAGCAGAATTTGCTATATTTTAGGGGCAGATAGATTAATTTTTAGTGCCTGTTTAACAAGCTAATTATATGCCTAAAGAATTTCCCCGCCCAACTTTTTTAAGACCCGAAACTTCTATAAAACCCGGATTCACAGAACCGGAAATAGGCGAGAAGCATTATCATCAGGGTAGTTATTCAATTGTAGGCGAACTCAAGAGAATTCCACAAGAAATGAGAAAAATGGTGCCGGAAGGTTTTGTATTAAAAAAATATTATTTGGATGAATATAGCTCCATTTGGTATGAGTTATTTGATGATGAAGCAGGACAAAATAATAAGTCAGAGTCTTGGGTAAAATTTGAAATTGAAGGTGCTTGTAATACACTTGGCCGCCACCCAAATGCGGAAGAAGTATTCGATATGATTTCCGAAGAAGACCGGCGGAGACTTAATATTGACCTAAAATTAGTAGCCGGGGTTTTAAATAAATATTCAATTGAATCAAAAGCTCAAAAACTTAAACAGCGACACGATAGAATAAAGGGTTATTTTTCGGAAGAGTTACCAGATGTTATTGTCCCCACTCAATTTGTTATTGGAACAGAAAAAAACAAAAAAGAGCCGGAACGCGATGGCCCTAAATATCTTTATGAGTTTCAGCCTCGTATTCAGGGGTTAAATTTAAACGCGCATCTTGTTAAAGATTATATGGAAACAGGTACAACTCGTAGACCGGGGGCGGGTAATTTTTTATATGAACAAGTTCCTTTAGATATTCAGATTATTGAAAACGCAAAATCTTGGGCTAAACAAATTAAAACTGAAATTCCAGACAAAGCCCAGCAAATAAAAAATGAATTAGTAAAATTTATCGAAATTGCTCGACAACTACCGGAACGGACAAAAGAGATTCCTTACGATATGGTGCACCCATTTAATTTAAAAGTTACAAAAAATGGTTTAAGAATATTTGATGTAAATCAAGTGCTGACAAATTTTGAGCAAGGCGACGAAAGACGCAAACATTTTCATACAGACAATCAGCTTGCTCGATACTTTAAGCTCCTAGAGTTTTGGCAAGTTGTAGCTGACGAATTATAAAATAATTTTATAAAAACAATGTTTACCAAACAACAAATTTTAGAAGAGATAAAACGCACTGCAAAGGAAAATGGTGGTAAACCTTTAGGTGCGGGTAGGTTTGAAAAAGAAACGGTCATTAAAGCAAACGACTGGGAAAAATACTGGGCTCGTTTTGGTGATGCGCTAAAAGAAGCTGGTTTTGCCCCAAACGAATTTCAGTCCGGGTATTCAGATGAATTTTTAGCAAATAAAATAATTGAAGTAATACACAAGTTAGGAAAATTTCCTACATTGCGAGAGATTAAAGTTGAAAAAAATAACAATCCGGAATTCCCAAGTACAAGCGCCTTTTATCGTTGGGGTTCATCAAAACATCAGATGGCTGAAAAATTGATGGATTATTGCAAAAGCAAAACTGGATACGACGATATAATTAAATTATGTGAATCAGTTATCCAAAAATTTGGTACTGGAAATGTTTTTTCTGGTAACGACACGAGCCAAAGTTTGGGAGAAGTATATCTTTTTAAACACGGTCGGTATTATAAAATTGGAAAGACCAACGATACCGTCCGCCGCGGAACCGAACTCCGAATTCAGTTACCCGAAAAAATGGACTTAATCCATTCCATTAAAACCGATGACCCAAGCGGCATTGAGGCGTATTGGCACAGGCGTTTTGATTCAAAACGAATGAATGGTGAATGGTTTGATTTAAACTCCACAGACATAAAAGCATTCAAGCGTTGGAAAAGGATAATTTAGATATTTATGACTATCAAAGAAATTTGGCCGATAATACTTCAGATAGGTTCGGTGTCCGGGCTGATTTCACTTATTTATGTCATAGGGCAAAATGTTAAAAAGAAAAAAAGATTTTCGTTTGTCTTTAGAGGCTCGGCCGGAGGAGTTACAGAAAAAGACAATTTGGAATTTTACAATTTGAGTTTTGATGGCCATATCAAAAATCAAAGCTTAGAGCCTAATTCAATTATAGAAATCTCATATGTCATTTGGGATAATGGGTCAAGAACTAGGTCGCTAACAAACGGAATTGGAGCAGAAGTCCATGACGGAAATCAAAATAAAATTTCTCTACCGATTTTGTTTTCACCCTATGAAGGAAAACATTTAAAGATTAATTTCCAAATTTGTTTGACTGGAACCCATGTCAAAGCATTGGTTTATAGCAAAAAGCCGGTTCAGCCAGGAGCAGCTTTTTATATCCCAAAACACGAATTTCATTTATTATTTACAGATATAAACGGAAATCTTTTTGATGAAAAAGGGGCGTTGCGCAGTCAAAAATTAATTGACTTATGGTGGACATTGCCAAATACTTTTGAAAGACTTAAATCTGGAAATCCGTTTCCCTATCTCTGGCATATGGTAAAAATAATTAATTATTACCTTATATTACAACTTAGGAAATTTTTTAGATTTTTTGGATTTTAATAAATTACAATGTATCACCATTTCATCGCTCCTCAAATTTCAACAGGCAATAATTGGGCTAATGTCATATTAACAGCCGTGTCAGCTTTTGCCGCTGTTGGTTCCGCTTACTTTGCGTTCAAATCAATACAACAGAACAGAGTTAGTCAAATTCCAATCCTTCAGCCAGAAATCGGAGATGTCGCAAACCCTCATTTACTAAAATTAATAATAAAAAATGTTGGGAACGGTTTGGCAAAAAATATAAAAGCTACCCTAGTTCCAATAAATCAGGAGATGTTTTTTGGTTCCGATTTATTACCTAGAAAATACGAAGATCATTTAATCCTAACATGGGATGTGAGCCTTACTTTTGAGGCTATGTATAACCCTTTATTTCATGAAGGCAAGTTATTATTAAGTTATCAAGATATTTGGGGTAAGGAATATTCCATGAAAGCAATTTTTAAACCCGACGCTGTCCCTGCAAGACGAAATGTGGGGCATCTAGATAGAAATTTTGCGGGGTATTTTTATTAATCTCGGTTCCAACTTGGTCAAACAAGGCCAGCCAAATGAAAATGATGGCAAAAAAAATAAAGGTTCCTCGCAGCAGAGCTGACGAGGTATTAACTGCAAGGTAACAACTATTACTTGGGAGCAGAGCTCCGAGGCATTGAACCTGTATTAACTCCTCGGCTCGCTTGTCTTTGCAAGCAAAAACAGACTCGCCTACGTCGTTAATAAAATTATCACTTACGAATATAAATTGGCGAGTAACTTTAACCGTCGGTCTAATATTGGTCATCGGCGGCTTTGCTTTGTTTTTTAACGAATTTAACAAAGCAACAAGTGGAATTTCCTGGTTTCAAACAGCGCCTACTCCCGTGCATTACAACTCAACATTTGGACTGGCTGGGATATTTATCGGAATCGTGGGATTAGGGTTTGTGATGTTGGCCATTGTTGGTTCAAGAAAAAAATAATCTACATTGAAAATATATGAGAATCGTTAAAGACGATAATAACCGGCAATGGGAAGTTTACACACTGAAGAAATAGTCATTTGTGTTCCTTATCCCGCTAGGTTATGATTTGATTCTTTCCTTGCTGCAAACAAACTCTATTAGTCTGCGTGACATACCTTACGGATGGCTGGCTCTTGGTGTTATTGCTTTTATTAGCGACGTAGAGCGAGTCCGGCCATTTATGGCCGAGCGAGCCGAGGACTGCCTGCCGCCAGGCAGGGAGCTTCCGCCGGAGGCGGATCCGCCTTTGGCGGAAAGAAAGGTTCAATACCGCGCGGCTCGCCGCGCAATTGTAGCGATGTCTTTGCAGTAATACCCCGCTGCATGCGGCGGGGAACCTTTATTATTGCAAATGCCGATTACATCTGGGCAGTCCGGATAGGAGCAATCCCCAGGCAAGGGCAGGCAGTTACTTCAAAGAAAAGTTCCTTTAAAATTTGGATTAAAAAATCCGCAAGCGAGCTTGACCGGGGTGCATCAAAAACTTATTAATTGAATTCCTAAAAACACTTTGAAGAATTGGCAAAGGCAAGGTTCTAAACCAAGGCCAACAGCCAACACTAATTTCGCTTTTGGTTGAGCGATTTTTTTGTATCTTGCTTTTGCGATTCCAAATTTTTTTGGTATACTTAAGTCCAATAATATAATAATAAAGACGCGACACCCAGATCTTCTACGAGTAAGGGTGAGGTATAACGTTTATGATTCATTTTTTTGGCAATCTCGCTTGGTGGAAAATTTTGCTAATGGTTATTGGCGTTATAGCTATATTTGATGTGCTCCTCGAGCTATTTTCCACGTTTGGCGACCACACCAAAAAGCGCTCGGTAACCGAAAATCATCCCGTCGATTCCGAAGAATTTATCCAAGCCATTGCACGGCTTTCCAACTCCCCCATTGAGCAGGGCGAAGACGTAAAAATTTTAAACAACGGCGATGAATTTTTAGCGGCCCTTTTGGAAGCAATACGGAACGCGCGGCAAACAATAAATTTTACTACCTATATTTGGGAAGAAGGGGTTATGAGCAAGGCGATTTTTGAGGCTATGCTCGAACGCGCTAAAGCAGGCGTGGAAGTCAGGCTGCTTTTGGACGGGTTTGGGGGATTTTTTGCATCATATAAAAGAATGGACAGGCTTAAACTCGCCGGAGGCCGCGTAGAGCACTTCCGCCTGGCCCGCTTTGGCAAGCTTTCCCGGTTACACAGGCGAAACCACCGAAGAGCCATTGTTATAGACGGTGAAATTGGCTTTACCGGCGGCATGGCCGTAGCAGACCACTGGCTGGGCAACGCCCGCAATGAAAAAGAATGGAGGGACATGATGTTTGAAGTCCGCGGCCATATGGCCAAAAGCCTGCAAGCCGCCTTCGCCCAACTATGGGCCACTACTAACGGAGAGATTCTGGAGGGCGGCAAATTTTATCCGGCATTTTCTCCGGCCGAGCAGACGGGTCCTCTCTGTAAATATGTCAGCGTTGCCAGCTCCCCTGCGTCCGATACCCAGCCGCTGACTAAATTTTTTTGGCTGTCCATCGCTTCGGCCCAAAAAAAGATTTATTTAAATTCCTCCTACGTTGTTCCTGACGATCATATAAGGCACGCGCTTATGGACCGCGCCCGGGCCGGAGTTGACGTGCGCTTACTGGTGCCAAACAACAAGACCGATGCCAAGCCAATCCGCCTGGCCAGCCATTACTATTTTGAAAAATACTTGAAAGCCGGAGTAAAAATTTATGAGTACCAGCCCACCATGATTCACAGCAAAGTGCTTATAATAGACGACTCCTGGTCGGTTATTGGCTCGTCCAACATGGACATTCGCTCGGTGGAACTTAATGAAGAAAATGTTCTGGGTATTTATAATCCGCGGTTTGGCCGGGAGCTTGGCGGTGTATTTTTAAAAGATCAGCGAAACGCGAAACAAATCAACCTGGAGCAGTGGAAGAAAAGAGGAATTTGGGACCGGCTCGGCGAGATGCTGTTTGTGAAGTTTATAAAACAATACTAAAAAATTTCAATATCCGCCCACAACGGCTTATGGTCAGAGACATGGATATTTTTTTCCACGCCGCATTTGGCTATTGGCAGACGGTCGGTATAAATATGGTCGAGCCTCATCCTCAGAAAACCGCTCGTCATCGTAAAGCCCAAAGGTTCGCAAAAATGATTAAAACCCATATCTATCATATTTTTATGAAGATGCTTTGCCTGATTAGAGTAAAAAATAGGAATGCCTCCGGCCGCGGTTCGGAACGGGATCGTGTTAAAGTCCCCTCCGATAATAATATTTTGCCCGTAATCTTCTTTCAGCTGCGTCAAACATGCATTAAGTTGGCGCATTCTTTGTTTTGGGTTAAGGCGGGTATCCAAGTGTATATTGCAAACCGTAATATTTATTCCGGATATTTTTATGCCGGCAACCAAGGCAATCCTGGTTTGAAGCTTAAATAATAGCCTAAATTCAGGAAGCCGTATCGGGAGAGCCTTTTTAATGGGATAGCGGCTCAGTATGGCCAGACCGTGGGTGGCGGAAGCCCCAAGCTGCCGCGCGGGTTCATAAACAAAATGAAAACCCAAATGCCGCGCAATTGATTCCGCGCGACAAATTTTTTCAACTTGATGAAACTCTATTTCCTGCAGCAGAATAATGTCCGCCTTAGAGAGATTTTTGTCCCGGACAAAAACTTGCGCGATTTCCCTGGTATTTCGACCAGAGTGGACATTAAAACTAACCAGGCGAATATAGGATTTTTTTAGCGCTTTGCTCATTACTTAATGTTAATTTGCGGCAAAGTTATTATCCCATACCGTTTTTTATACCGCAACAAGCGGCTTAAAAGGCATTTAAAAATGCCGCGGCAGTTTTTGAATAGCTTTTTTTGATATGAATACTGCCAGACAAGCTAAGCAAAATGGCGATTTGGGCAAAACCTGATATAATCTCCGGCTTTTTCTCAAATTTTAAACAACTTAAATTCTAAAAAGCTCGGCGGGGCGGCAAAAAAAACGCCGGGTTTGGTATTTTTATGGAAGTCAAAAAATCGATCGGTTTTGATTTTTACTCCTTTTCAACCACCGGGAAGCCAGCCAGGTGGGCAGTTACTTGAAATACCGGCGCCAACCATCCCATATTTGTGATATAATTAAGTTAACAATCCCTATTTGGAAACCAAATGTTTAAACTGTTGAAAATCTTTTTTTACCTGGTTATTATCCTTGTAGTCTTCTTTTTATACTGGTTTTTACCCAAATATTCCTTTATTAGCAAAAACCCCGGTTATTGCGTTAACCTCACTTCCCACATTTACTATTGCGGCAACAACGCGGGCCTGGACAAACTTTTTGGCACCGGAAAATAAAGGTTCCTGCCCGTTATCTGCAGGCGTATCCATTCGTAAGTTCGTAACGCTTCGTACTTCGTAAACTAAAGCCAAATTTGACAGGCTTAATTAAAGTATTTTATAATACACCTAAAGGTATAAAGTCCCCTTATCGGAAACAAAATGAAGAACAAAATGTCGCCACAATCCAAAAGCTTCCTTGTTTTGCTGGTTTTGATTTTAATCGGTTCTTATTTGTGCCTGACCATTTGGTGGCTTTATTTATCCGGACCGACCCAAAATTACAGCGGGCGTTTTGGTTCCAACTACCAAATGACGGCTTACCACGCCACTCAAACGCAAAATCAAAGCCAAAACGCGCAGGCTGAGACGCCGGCGGTAGATACATCAGACTGGAAAACGTACAGCGATTCCCAATACCACTTTAGTTTTAAATATCAACCCGGCTGGAAAATCCTGCCGGCTCAAAAAAAGAACGGTTACACGGTATTACAGGTTGACCCCGGGGCAAAATATTATAATTTTGCCATTTACATAAGCCCGAGCAGTTTTTATATTATGGACGGGCTGCCTTTTAATACCGAAAGTATTGGCGGAATCCAGGCGTATAACGTTCTAAATTCCCTGTTTGGCATAAAATTCAGCAATTATTATTACACCTTTGACGTTGGCCAGTCTTTTAATCTGCTGCCGCAGTTTGACGCGCTGGTGCATACGGTTAATTTCCAATCGTAGTTGATATTGGTAGATATTAATTGATATTGAAGAATATTGGCGGAAGCCAGTATTTTTTAATATCTATAAATATCCCAATATCAACTAATATCCAAAGTTGTAACAGTTCACAATCTTGAGTAGGACAAACCCGGAGGCCGGAAATACTGGCAATTTTATGCTGCGAGGATTGGGAGGCGTAGTGATATCAGGCGCAGTCTGATGAACGAGGAGCCCCCAAGCTGCGGAAAATCGGCAGGATTTTCGGCCTCACTCAGGCTTGTGAACAGTTACCCAAAGTTCCCTTGCCCAAATCCGTAAAAATCGCTATAATTGCTAACAGATAATTAATATCTAAACATAAACCTTATGCAAGACAGCATACTCTGGTACGCCTTGGGAGCGGCTTTTTTAGCCCTTTTGTACGGCGTATTTTTAATTGTTAAAATTTTAAAGCAGCCGGCCGGGGAAGGCAAAATGATTGAGATTGCCAAAGCCATTCAGGATGGGGCCAAGGCTTATTTAAACAGGCAATACAAGACAGTGGGTATTGTGGCTGTTGTCATTTTAATTTTAATGTGGCTGGCACATTTTTCCGCGCATACTATGGAAGGCTTTGTGCTGGGCGCGGTTCTTTCCGCCGTAGCCGGGTTTGTCGGCATGAATATTTCCGTGCGCGCCAATGTGCGCACCGCCGAGGCGGCAAAAAAAGGCCTGGGTTCCGCGCTGTCGCTGGCTTTTGAAGGCGGTTCGGTAACCGGATTATTTGTGGTCGGCTTGGGACTTTTGGCCGTGACTGGTTTTATGATGGCTACAAAAACCTCGGGTGGCGGAGCCTGCATAAATCTAGGGGATGCCAATACTTGTACGGGCGGTTTTAGTTTTGATTTGCCGGCTTTGGCCGGTCTGGCTTTTGGCGCATCCTTAATTTCCGTTTTTGCCCGCTTGGGCGGCGGTATTTTTACCAAAGGCGCGGACGTGGGTACCGACATGGTCGGCAAAGTGGAAGCCGGCATTCCGGAAGACGATCCGAGAAATCCGGGAGTTATTGCCGATAACGTGGGCGACAACGTTGGCGATTGCGCCGGTATGGCTGCGGATTTGTTTGAAACCTATGTGGTTTCCGCCGTGGCGGTTATTTTGCTCGGTTCCGCTTTGTTTCCGGGCTACGCCAATGCCATTATTTACCCGTTGATGATTGGCGCCGCTTCCATTGTCACTACCATTATCGGCACCTGGTTCGTCCGTTTGGGTAAATCCAAAAACATTATGGGCGCCATGTACAAAGGCTTTGCCGTTACCGGAATTTTATCCGCGATTGTATTCTGGCCGATTACCCAAAAAATTATGTCCGACAACGGGACATACGACCCTGCCAATCTGTTCTACTGCGCGCTTATCGGTTTGGCCGTTACGGGGTTAATTACCGTTATTACCGAATACTACACTTCCAAATCTTTTTCTCCGGTTAAAGACATTGCCGCGGCTTCGACTACCGGACACGGCACCAACATCATTAAAGGCATTGCCGTGGGTATGCAGGCTACTGCCGCCCCGATTTTTGTAATCGTTGTCGCGATTTTATTGGCCAACCATCTCGCGGGACTGTACGGAATCGCGCTGGCCGTTATGAGCATGCTGTCACTTACCGGAATAGTCGTTGCCATTGACGCCTTTGGGCCGATTACAGACAACGCCGGCGGGATTGCCGAAATGGCCGGCCTGGACCAAAGTGTGCGAGACGTGACCGATCCTCTGGACGCCGTTGGTAATACCACCAAAGCCGTTACCAAAGGCTATGCCATTGCCTCGGCGGGGCTTGCGGCAATGGTGCTCTTTGCCGCGTATACGCAAGAACTTTCGGCCAATGGAATTTCCACCGTATTCGATTTGTCCAACAGCCGCGTTTTGGTCGGTCTGCTTATTGGCGGATTGCTCCCCTATTTATTCGCGTCAATCGCTATGTCGGCCGTAGGCAACGCGGCCAAGGCCGTGGTAGAAGAAGTGCGCCGGCAGTTTAGGGAAATTAAGGGCATTATGACCGGGCAGGCCAAGCCCGATTATACCCGCGCTGTAGACATTGTTACCAAAGCTGCCATTAAAGAAATGATTATCCCCGCGCTGATTCCGGTTGTTATGCCGATTTTGGTGGGATTGGTTTTGGGCGCCGCGGCTTTAGGCGGGATGCTGGTGGGTACTATTATTACCGGCGTGTTCGTCGGAATTTCCATGACTACCGGCGGAGCGGCCTGGGACAACGCGAAAAAGTATATTGAGGAAGGCAACTACGGCGGCAAGGGCAGCGAGGCCCACAAAGCGGCCGTTACCGGCGACACCGTTGGCGATCCTTATAAAGATACCGCCGGCCCGGCCATTAACCCGATGATAAAAATTATCAACATTGTCGCCCTGCTGATGGTTAAATTCCTAAAACCGTAATCTTTACCAACAATAAAGGCCGTATCCGCGCTCGCGGAAACGGCCTTTTTAGTTTTAGAAGTTTATTCGAATTGCAGAGTCCGCAACAATTCTTTTTTGGCTTTGGCTTTGTCGGCAAACCCGAGCAATTTAATGGCCAAGCCCCACTGTTCGGCCGCGCTGCGATAAAATAAACTTATTTTTTCGCGTTCGCTTTCCTCAAAATCTTTTATATCCTTCAAATTCGCCAGGCGTGTTTCGGTGTTGGGCACTGCGATTATCTTATGATCGGGCTTGCCCTGGTCTTCCATCTCCATTACCCCGATTGCCCGGCAGACTACGACCGTTCCCCTGGTAATCGCGTGCGTGCTTATGACAAACACGTCCAAATGACCGCCATCGTGATTTTCCGTCCCGGCCACAAATCCGTAGTTAAAAGGAAATTTTATGCCGTCGTATAGCACTCGGGTTAATTTAATGCTTCCCAGTTCGGGGTCATAGGCATATTTTTTCATTTCTCCTTGCGGCACTTCAATTACGGCGTTAAACGCCTCAACTTCCCCGAAAGGGATTATTTTTATTGTACCCATAAGCCAATTTTTAAAGATTTTAATGTCAAAAAAAAGAGATCCCAAAACTCGGGAAGACTTTTCAAATTTATATAGTCAATATAACATAACGGGCGAGAAAGTTCAAGAAAAGGCGGATATGCATCCGCCCGGAATACGCCTGTGGCTATTTAATTGTCCGCAAACGCATACCTAAGGAATCTGCCCAGCCAGTAGCCGGCGCCCGGCCAAATGTAATAGCCAAAAGTCACAACTCCGCCAAGCCAGTCGCGCTCGTCTCGCATCGCCACTAAGCCCGTGGTCACGGCCGCGGCTATAAAGGCCAACGATAATAGTTTCAGCCACAGCCATTGTGGACGCGCCACTCCTCCAGCCAGCATACCCGCCATTAACGTCAAAACTATCGCCGTCATCTCTCCTCCTCCAAAAAAACCGCTTTCCGCGGCAATAAATAAAACGTAATAATACTATATGACGTTTCTAATAAAATTTATAGCCTTAATTATTTTTTTGAATATTCTTCCAAATACTCGGCATTTTGGCAGGTTGCGTCAGGAGGATTGAGTTCATAAAATTCCTTAAAATACAAAGTTCTTTCCATTCTTTTCTTGTGTACCTCGGGATTTGGTTTGTCAACTATAACAAAACCTGACTTGTCAAACTGCTTGACGCGCCAGTCAGTGTCAATATTTCCGGAACTTCTTTTAACTTTAATGACATACCCGCTTTTAAAAATTAAAGGCAACCCTTTTGGATTCTGCTCGGCCATTAACTCTCGCATTTGCCGGGCCAATGCATTCATGGCAAACTCATCATCTTTTCCGACACCGCCTTTAATTGCCCGCCGCTCCTTATCTGTTAGTCTGTCCCCACCCTTAATGTCTTGCATCTGCTGATCCAAGTCGCCAAAAAAACCCGTTTTTTCCTCACTGTCCATATACAAAATTGGTTTATTTAAAAGTATCTATTTAAAGCATAACAAAAATTACCTAAAAAAGAAACAGGCGGCCACGATGCGCGTGACCGCCTGGGAACGTGAAAGTTCCGAATAATTTGACCCCTAGCGCTGCGCCCGCAGCCTCCGCCGGACACTGCCCTTTTTCGTGGGAGGGTTGACGCCGTGGGCGAGGGAGATGGCAGTCGCCTCTTCCCGCATGTTGCGCGCGACAGCCAATTCCAGCCCCCTCTCCAGCGCCGGCGAAACCGGCTGGCCGGATTTACCCTTGAGGTTCCGGCATTCGGTGGCAAGTTCGCGAGCCTTCTGCGAGTTGCCATGGGTGTTGTGGAGCTGGCGCGCCGCGGCCACTGCATCGACGTTGTAGAGCTCGTTCTGGTGTGCCTGGAGCTCGTTGTCGCTGAGGCTGATGGCCTCAACCCCCAGATCGGCTGTCGCCAGTTCACCCTTAATCTTTGCGCGGAACTGCTCCGCCTGCGCCCCTGTCGTGGCAGCGCGAAACGAAGCATAATCCGTCAAAGCTGCCGACTTAGCCGCTTCCTGCTGAGCCAACCTTGCGGCTTGGCGCTGTTCAGCGGACGGACCGCAGCCGATTGCAACGAAAAAGTAAGCCACCAGCCCGGCAGCCAACAGGGTTTTGGAAAAATTCATAAGCCTCCTCCTTAAGTCGGCTTACCAGTCGTTTTGTCATGCCTTATTGTATGCGGCAAAGTCACCCGTACTGGCATAGGATGACAGCTAAAACTACCATAAAAAAGCCCCTTTTGTCAAGGGGCTGTCCGCCAAAGTGTTAGACTATTTTTTAATTTTTACCTTATTTTACTTCCGGTGTAACAGCTTTTTTAGCCTTTTCTTCGTCCAACCAATTCGCCATATCGGGATATGTTGCTAAAAACCTTGCGTCATTATTTCCGCTTGTCAGCAAATATTGGGCATATTCTAATTTATTTCTTTGAAGTTCGCTCTCTGCGTTACCTATTCTTTTCCAATAAATAGTAGAGGTAGCTTCGGTACTTTCTACAGCAGGACCCTCAGGTTTTGGATACATAATTTTAGATTTAATTTTATGACTTAAATATAGACTCTTCAAATTCAATTGTCAAATTTAGGAAATATTATATCATTTATTTGAATAATCTTAATTTTATGTTAAAATGTGTAAAATCCAAAATAGAGGGACCCATGAACACAAGAACCGAAACCGTAGTTGTAGTTTTTTTGTTGTCTTTGACTACGTTCGCGACCGGAGTTTTGGGCGCGGGCAAGACCGAGTACGAGTACTATTTAGTGGATCGCGCGGACGGTGGGTTCGATATTTATTTGGCTCCACGGATTCAGGCCAGCCAGAAAGATGTCGCATTACTCATCCGGGAGGTCGAATTAGCCGCAGGCCCGGGCTGCCTGGCCATGCTCAGCGAACTTGGTGACAACACCAAGCTTAGCGTTGCCCGAGCCAAAAAAGGCCGGCTTGAGATAGTCTTGTCGGCGGTAGAAAACCGACTTAAAGCCGAGCTCAAACTTGTTGAACGTGACGATACCTCCCGAGCAAATGGGCCGGCAATTGATTCCGCCGCGGTTCCGTACTGGACCGAGCACCAGGGACGATTGGCTACCATTCACTTGGGCTGGGATTTCCCTACCATGGATGATGGCAGGCGGCACATCTTAGCGATGGAACTCGAGAGCATTACTTGCTGGGTAGTGGACGTCGGACAATCGTCGGCGGAAACCGTAATATCATACCACGATACCGATGAGGTGCACCCGCTGGTGTTCGCGGCGATCAACGATTTATTCGGCAGCAGGCTTCGGCTCATCCCGAAGCCCTAAACTACGTGGCGCGAGGCGCACCCCCTCGCGCTTTACTTTTTTAATAAAAACTTAAATGTGTTATACCGGAATGACACGAAATATATTTGCTAAAAAGGCTAATCAATATCCATCAATATCCATCAAGTACTCTTCTACAATTATTCTCGTTTCTTCCAAATTTTTTGTTTCCATTAATTTTGCCCTTAATTCGTGGGCGCCGGGAAAGCCGCTGCAGTAGGCTTTAAAGTGCTTGCGCATTATTACAAAATTTTTATATTGTCCAAGTTCGCGGTCGAATAATTCGGCGTGTTCCAGCATAACGCGCAATTTTTCTTGCGGGCTTATATTGCGCAGACCCCCGGCCTCCTTCTCTTGCGGCATTATTTCCGAGGTTGGCAGGGCACGGGCCTGCGCAACAGGAGGACTGATTTCTATATTGGGATTAAAAAACCACGGGCAGCCAAACGCTCCCCGAGCCACCATTACCCCGTCCACATTCGTTTCCGCAACTCTTTGCAAACCCTCCTCCCTGCTCTTAATATCCCCATTGCCGATAATTAGCGTTTTTTGGAATTTGGAATTTGGAATTTGGAATTTGTCCCTTATTGCCACTGCCTCGGCAATCTTCTCCCATTGCGCCGGAACCTTGGACATTTCCTGTTTGGTGCGTCCGTGCAAAGTCAGGGCGGCAATACCCGTTTCCAGCAAAGTTGTGACCCAGCCGGCCATTTCGTCGGCTTTACTGTAACCTAATCTGGTTTTCACCGACACCGGCAAATCCCCGGCCGCTTTTTTTACCGCGCGGATAATATCCTGGGCGAGAGCCGGCTCGCGAATAAGCGCGGCGCAGGTGCCGCCGGCAATTTCCTTGGCCTGCGGACAGCCAAAATTTATATCAATACCGTCAAACCCTAAATCTACAATTATCTTGGCCGCCTCCGAAAATTTCTCCGGATTTCTCCCCCACAGTTGCGCCACAATTGGCCGCTGGGCTTCGGAATATTTTAAATCGATTTCCAACTTTTTTCGCCCCTCCGGATGAGTCAATCCGTCAACATTTATAAACTCCGTGAACATGACGAATTGGTTATACGTGTCATTGCGAGACGCCGGGGCTTTGTCCGGCGACGAAGCAATCCTGTCGTAGGTTTCGTAATTAAGATTGCTTCGGTCGGAGGCGCTCCCTCGCAATGACACAGAGCTATAACGCGCAAACATTTCCCGAAACGCAAAATCCGTCACCTCTTCCATGGGAGCCAGGCAAAAAATGGGCTTGTTAAGTTGTTGCCAAAAGTTGTACATAGTAATTTTTCTATGTTACTATACTGCTGATACATTATTAAGTCAAAAGAAACTTATGGAAACACAAACAAATAAGCCAAATCAAACGCAAGGCAATAGTAGTTTGAGAAACTCTTTGGCACAAGAACAAGAAGCAAGGTTAAAAACTTTAGACAAACTTAGTTGGAAAATATTCGTTCCGGTTGGAGGAATCTTGCTATGTATAGCTTGGCTTGCGGGAAAAGATTATTCTTCGATGATAGTGACTTTGGGTGCTTTTTCTTTAGGCATTGGCGTCTCTAATTTAGGCTACAAGATATTTGTAAAAAATACCGGCCATGAGAATACGAATAAAAGATTAGTTGTATTAAGTATTTTGATTTTGATATTAGCCGCAATTTTCTTTCTAGGTGCAACCTTTCATTAAAGATACTATTAAACCCGCCCTGATGCAATCGGGGCGGCTCACTTCCATAATAGCAACTACGAACTTAATTCTGAGAGGTCAGTACCGGTACAGGTATCAAGTGGCTTGGGGCAGGGGTTATGTTTCGGGTATCAAATGGCGTGGGATAAGTCTGGGGATAGATAATTTTACCCTATTTGCTATACTATTATGGTAACCATTATTCTTTAATAAAATTATGCGAGAAAATAACATACCTGAGCCAAACCTCTCTGAATCCCACAAAAATCTCAGTCCGGAAATAAACGACTTAATTGCAACGGCGGAAATTGAAGGCGGCATTACGACAGATAAAATCCCCCCTGGCGGAGGGATTGAGATCCAGACAGCAAATACAAAGTACACACTAACTAATCAAGCGGGGGAATTTTACATTCAAGGCCATCCAATATATTGTCGTGAGGCGACAAAAATTAAATCTATCGGGTCTAAAATTGGTTCCTCAAACCGCAGTATTAAATCAAATTTTATTGGCATAGATATGCGCCTTGAATTTATAGTTGAAGGTGCTAACCGTGATGAAAATGGAATGGAGAAACCAATTATAACTTCTAATATTGAAAAAATAAAAGAACTACCGCCTGCCGACAAATAAAAAACCGTCCCAATTGAATAGGGACGGTTTTTTGTGTGTCATTCCTGCGCAGGCAGGAATCTTAATAAATTCTGGATCCTTCGACTCCCCTTCAACAAGCTCAGTGTCGCATAGGATGGTATTAAAATAATAATTTCATACCGCTTAAGGGATCCCTCGTCGGATGCACTCCTCGGGATGGTTTTGAAATAGCAATGTTATGCTATTTCAGGGATCCTTCGACTCCCCAAATTTTCAACGCAAAGAAAATTTGGGTCGCTCAGGATGGTTTTAAAATAATTTATGGCAATAAAATTATTTTAAAACCACTTTACCACCGGCGTCTTCGATTTTTTTCTTCCAGGCTTCGGCGTCGGCTTTGGCCACATTTTCTTTTATAACTTTCGGCGCGGCGTCAACAATGTCCTTGGCTTCTTTTAAGCCAAGACCGGTTACTTCGCGGACTACTTTAATGACGCTAATCTTGTTGGCACCGGCTTCGGTTAATTCCACCGTAAATTCGGTCTTTTCTTCAACCGGAGCGGCGGCGGCTCCGGCCCCGGCCATCATCATGGGGGCGGCGGCAGAAACGCCAAATTTGCCTTCTAATACTTTAACTAATTCGGAAAGTTCCATAACGGAAAGCTTTTCCACCTGATCCACGAGAGTTTTGAATTTCTCGGGAACTTCAACTTTTACTTCATCGGACATATTATTCCTTTCTTAATACTTATTTATTGAATTAGGAATTTGGAATTATGAATCAGGACGTTAAAACCATAATTCCTAATTCATACTTCATAATTCCTTTACGCTGCTACAGGCGCACTCACCGGCACGGCTTCACCCTTTTTCTTGGCATACGCGTCGAGCAAGCGCGCAAACGCGGCGGCCGGGCCGTTTAACACGGACATAAACTGCGAGCGCAGCTGGTCTTTGCTTGGCAGGTCGCCCAAAGCTTCAACTTGGGCTTTGGAAAACAGCTTGCCTTCAAAAAATCCTTCTAAGATGGAAATGGTTTTTAAGTCTTTGGTCAGGGTTTTTATGACTCTGGCCGGAGAAACTTCGTCTTCGGCGGATATAGCCATTATTACCGGGGTCTTGTAGTCGGCAATTTCGCCGTTAAGTCCCGCGTCCTTAATGGCCTTTTTTAACAAAGTCAGTTTATAAACTTTGGAAAAAACGTTTTCGGTGCGCAGGGTTTTGCGGAACCTGTCCAAATCTTTTACCGTAGTGCCGCGATAGCCGGTAAATACCACGCTCTTGGCCTCTTTAAGTTTGGCTGTGAGCTCTTTTAAATCGTCCGCTTTTTGTGATTTTCCTTTTGACATAAATTAGCATTTAGTAGTTAGCATTTAGTTGTAGGCTAGTTCGACCAATGTAGCCGGTAAATATCCTGGCAATAAAAAGACTCGGTTTTAACCGAGTACGAATTGTAGCCGTAGCGCAAGCCCCCGGCTTGCCTAGGTTGCAGGCCACGAGCCTGCGCTACATTTCCTCGGCGGGCTCCCGGTGTCATTCCTGCGCAGGCAGGAATCTTACACTCAGGTATTAAGGCCATTTGGCCGCCAACTGTCTTTGGATATTAACTTGCCTAAATTATACCAAATCCCCCAAAATCCGTCAAATTCAGGCTCGGAGAGCAGGCCAACAAAGAAGGCTATTGTGATATAAATGAATTGGCATTCCGTAGTTTTCTGTAGTTCCGGAACATTTCCGCAGTTCCGGATCTTTTACCTGCCAGTTACAAATTTCGGCAAATAGTCTATAATCGCAAATACTTCGCGAAAGTAATAATAGGCCAACTCGTCGTGAGAATAGTACGACGACGAGGGGGCGCTCCAATAGACTTTTTTAAAACCCAGGCGCTCGGCAAGCAGGACGGCCCGCGCCAGATGGTAATCATCACTGACAATTATTATACTGGAATTAGCGCCAATTAACGCTCGGGCATTCGCCAAATTTTCATAAGTCGAGTAAGATTTGTCTTCTACTATTATTGGCGGGTTAACGGCGGTATTGGCAAGTATGGCCTGCTTCATATATTCGGCCTCGCTTTGGCCGCGCGGATAGTCTATGCCGCCGGACACAACAATCGCCTTAGCCAGGCCGTCCTCATAGAGTTTTAGGCCTTGCTGGCTGCGGTTAAACGCGGCAGGGGTGTTAACCGCCGCGCCCAACACTATAATGTCATCCGAGGGCTGTATTTGCGGACGATAAATGCCAAAAAATATGACAATAGCCAAGTCTATTGCCAGAAGTCCCCCCACGCAAAATATAATCCACTTAATTACTCGCCAAACTTTGTGCATTATCTTATTTTAACATAAAAAAATAGTTTAGTTTATGCGGGAGGCAAGGATACAAGTATGGTAAGTATGCGAGGATACAAGTATGGTAAGCAAAGGCGCGCTTGTATCCTTGTTTACTTACGTACTTACGTACTTACATACTTGTTTACTTACATACTTGCCCCTAAATAATCTCCCCCAACTTTGCCGTGGCAACGCCAATAACCGTATCCGCGCCGCCGTAGTAGACGAACAATTTATCATCGATTATCACGGCGCCGCAGGGGAAAACCACCATGGGAATTTGGCCGTTTTTTTCATAAGGCATTTCCGGTTCAAATATCGGTTCGTCCGTGCGCGCCAAAACTTTCATGGGATTATTTAAATCCAGCAGCGCCGCGCCGACGCGATATTTATGATGTTCGGACACGCCATGGTAAAGCAGGAGCCAACCGCGGGGAGTTTTAAGCGGCGGCGCGGCCGTGCCGATTTTTATACTGTCCCACATTCCCGGCCGCGGCCGCATTAATATATTTCCCTGCAGCCATTTTTCCCCGCCAAAATTAAAATCCGGGACAAAATCCAAAAAAATACACTCCCCTATGCGGTGCAGAACGCCGAACTTGCCGTTAATTTTTTCCGGAAACAGCGCGGCATCTTTATCGTCCACGCCCGGAGGCGAAATAAGCACCGGTTCCGACCACCGCCAAACGCCGACGAGAAAATCTTTAACCGAAATCGATGACAGTGCGACGCGCGGCGGATTTTTGCCGTCGTAAGCCGTATAGCAAACATAAATCGTTTCACTGATTTTGGTCAGCCGCGGGTCTTCGCATCCCGAATTCCCCCCAACATTAAGTTTTTGCTCAAACTTGGCCCTGGGCACATAGGCCGGCTCCGGAAAGCGATCGTCAAACTTAAACCCGTCGTAACTTTTCGCGTAACCGAACACGGACGTATTATCCAGCCCCATGGCGCGGTAAAGCAGGTGAACTTTACCGTCATCATACAGCGCGGCGGGATTAAACACGGCGCGATCTTCCCAGGCGTGCTTGGTATTGGGCGCCAAAATGGGATTATTGCCGTAACGGCGCAGTTTGGCAATGGGCGCGCCGTTTTGCTTCATAAGCTTAAGCAAGGCGGACGCGTCCAGGCTGGCCGCGCAGCAATTGGTATCGGCGCCCCCGTAATAAATTTTTAATTCATTGCCTTCCAAAAGCGCCCCGCTGGGAAAGACAATGTTCGGCACCTGTCCGTGCAATTCATAATTTTCGCGCGGCACCAAAAAAGGCTCCAGGGTGCGGCCGATAATTTTATAGGGGTTTTCCAAATCCAGCAGGACAGCTTCTATGCCAAAAGTGGCCGGCGGGGTCAGGTAATTTTGGATGTAAGAAAATACCAACAGCCAGCCGTCTTTGGTTTTGATGGGCGGCGCGCCAATTTCCGCGTGGTCATGCATGCGCCGTTTAATAAACAACGAATGATCTTCCAAGTTTTCCTGCCACTTTTCCCAAAATGCCGGTGACCACATATCCTGCTCATTTTCAAACGTGGCCAAACACAACCTCGCCGGCGGCGAATCGGTATGCGCGGTAAACACCGCCATAAATTTGTCGTTTATTTTTTCCGGGAACAGCGACATAGCCTTGGCGTTAAACGGCGTAATTAAATACTTGTCGCTTATGTTTTTTAAATCTTTACTTTTGGCCAGAGCGACTTTTATACCAGAGGCGCGGAACGGATATTCGCCCAATGCGGTGTAAAAAATATAATATTCATTGCCTATTTTTGTAACGCGCGGATCTTCGCAGCCGAATTTTTCCCAGGACTGTTCCGGCACAATTAATTGCCGGCGGCTATGGAAACTCTCGCCATCCGGACTATCCGCGCATCCGACGGTGGATAATTTTAAGTTTACTCCGCCTATGTTATGCGGACCGGACAACGCGCGGTAGACCATATGGTAATTCCCGCCGTCCTTAACCGGACAGCCGTTAAAAGCCGCCTCGGCTTCCCAGGGATGATTGGGGTCCGGTAACAGGAGCGGATTATTTTTTGAGCGTTCGGCCTGGAGCATAGAATATAATTATAACATGAAGTTATCTCAAAATGACTTTCCGTCATCCCGGCCTCCGAGCCGGAATCCGGAATTTATAATATTACCGAACTCAACTGAGCAGGCTGGTGGCGCAAGAGGTGTCGCAAAAAATCGGGCAAATAAGTTTTAGCCGCGCAGGTATAGGTATCGGCACCGCCATAATAAACAAACAATTCGTCCCCTATCGTAGCCGCGCCGCACGGGTAAACCACTCCGTACTTCCACCCTTCGTTCTCGTACCAGGCTTCCGGCTGAAGCACCGGCACAGTGGAACGCGCGATAACTTTTTCCGGATGTTCCAAATCCAAAAGCATGGCGCCGATTTTGTATTGGCTGGGGTTCTGGAAGCCTACGGCCTGATAAATCATCAGCCATCCCTCGTCAGTCTTTATTGGCGTTGCGCCGGCGCCGATTTTCCGCGAATCCCAGTGGCTTCGGCTTGGTTTTATGCGGTGCTGTCCGGACGAAAGCCACTTGCTTTGCCCATCAAATTCCAAATCGTCCACATAATCAAGTAAAATGTCGGGAAACAGCCGGTGGAAAATCACATACTTTCCGTTTATGGTTTCCGGCAAAATGCACGCGTTTTTATTTCCTTCGCCGGGCAGGTAGGGCGAAATCAAAACCGGATCTTTCCAGTGCCAGTAATGATTTAAAAAATCCCGCAGGGCGATGGAAGTTAAGGCCACGCGCGGAGGATTGGCGCCGTCGAACGCGACGTAAGTCATATACAAAGTGTCGCCGATTAATGAGACCCGCGGGTCTTCACAGCCGCCCCAGCCCCCGCCGCCGGACATAAACGGGCTGTTGCCGCGGTCAGTTATCATGTTCAAACTCGCGCCCTCAAAACTTTTTCGCGGCGCGTAAATCGGCTGGTTTAAACGCTCGTTAAAATGCAGGCCGTCGCCGCTGGAAGCGTAACCGAACACCGACATATCGCTGTCGCCAATAGCGCGGTAAATTAAATGCACGCGGCCTTCGGCGTAAAAAGCAGCTGGGTTAAACGCGGCCTTACTTTCCCAAGCGTTTTCGGGTTTAGGTTTTAGCACGGGATTTTTATCGTGCCGTTTTAAAGCCAGCGGATGGTGCCTCGGCTCGTAGCGCGTGCCTTCGGGAAAGCTTTTGGCGGAAAACTTTACGCAAAAAATTTCCCCGGTTTGTTCGTCGCCCCAAAAGACCAAAAAAATATCATCCAGTTCGCATTCGCCAATTAAATAAAGTTTTTTGCCCTGCCAGCTTTCGGGCTGTTCCCATAGCGGATACGACGAGCGCCATAAAAGCTTGGCGGGATCTTTGGCATCAAACAACGCCGCGCCAATGGCCTGGCTCGAGTGGCCGTCCCACGACCGGCGGCTGAAATAAGTTACCACAATTCCCTGGTCAATTAGTCTGGCCTGCCCCACGGTCAGCGACCCGTCGTCAAAAAAATCCTTTCGGGGCGTAAGCAGCGCTTGCCCGCTAATTTTCCAATCGCCGGTTGAAGAGGCTGCGGCAATGTGGATGTTTTCGTTCCCGACGTAGGCGATTTTTCGGCGCTCAAAAACATAATCCGGGACTATTGCCGCCGGCCAACTCAAAACGGATTTAGACGCGTGTTTTAAACTTTTCCATTTTAGGAGCGTTGAGCCGGCGGCCGAATACAAACCCAAATTTTTATTTTGCTCGGCTGTAAAAGTTATAAAAAAACCGCGCACGCCGTCGGCAGCGCGGATGTTGCCTACAGTTTCGGCCGAAAATTTTACAGCCGCGCTCTTTGCCATGCTAACTGCGTCAATCTCCTTGCCGAAAGTAAAACCGTCCGAACTTTTGGCGACAAAAATTTTCCCGGAATCCTCGGAATCCCGATATAGCAGCGCTATTTGACCGTCAATTTTACTGACCCCCAGCCCCCGAATCATTTGTTTTAGCAATTTATTTTTTCTATTTTTCTTGCCAATTACAAAACAATTACCAGAGTTACATATAACTGGCTCTTTGGCCTATAATAAGAATTTTGATTTCTATCCTGAATTTAACCTGGCATTTTAATTATGCAAAGTTTACAGCATTTTGTCAAACCGCTACAAAAAACAAAAACAGTCCCGATTATAGGGACTTTAGTGGGAATATTTGCTTGTGGATAAATCAAATTAAAAATTTGTAACCAAAATCACTGTCACCATTCGGGGTTCAATATTAAACCAACGCGATTAACCGGATAGGCGCTTCGGTGGCATCTTTAATATTCATCGGCAAAACCAAAATTTTCGCGCCGGTGGGCGGCAGTAAGTTTGCGTTGGCAATATTTTCCACCAGGTATTTGTTGGCACCCAAAATGGCGTGATGCACTGGAAACCCCGCGTCTCCCCGATCGCACGATAATGTATCTATGCCCACGCCCGCCACGTTTCGGGTAACTAAAATATCCGCAGTCGATGAGTGCACGCCAGGAAATTTATGGTCGTTGTGGTATTTTTTTGGAGTCTCCCAAAACTTGCTCCAGCCGGTATAAAAAATTACAAAGCTTCCCGCCGGGATTTGGTCATGAGCTTTTTCGAATTCTTCGATGACTTCCGGCATTACCAAATAATTATCGTAGGATTTAGAAATAACATCTACCACTATACAATCGACAACTAACTCATCAGATTTTAGAAGATCAATTGTCCTGCCGCCGGGTATAACATGCGCCGGCGCGTCCATGTGCGTACCCATCCCTGCATTAGAAACAATCTTCTGCGTCCGAAACAAATTCGGCGCCACGCAATCCTTATAATCCGTATCAATCTCCAGCCCAAACCCGCCGGTCCCGTCCCAGGAAGGAATATTAGCGGCAAGAGTATGGGTTAAATCTATAACTTTAAATTGTTTATCCATATTTTAAAATTTTTAAAGCATCCTACAAGCCATCACCCTCCCGAAAACCATAATAAATATCCCCTTCTTTGTAAGAATTCATAGTTTAATATTATACCACAAAAAATAATTCACTAATTATCAAAAAAGGCTCCTGACCCCTTTGTATCGGCTAAAGCTGCTTTCTGACCAATTGGTCCGCGGCTGGCATAGTAAATTATGCATAGAATCCAACGGCTACCAGGGCGTGCTGGCGGAAGTTTTAACTAACGCCAAGTATCCTGTTGAGCCTATAAACGTATCCGACAGCAAGGAAGACCGGCTTATTGGCGTCAGTCATTACATCAAGCAGGGCGTGGTACTTTTCCCAAGAAAAGGTGCGGAGGCGCTGATGCAGCAAATTCTTGGGTTCGGGACAGAAGCGCATGATGATTTGGTAGAAGCAACGACTCTGATGATTGGTCAAGTCATGTCTGGCGACAATGTCAAACCATACTGCGGCATTATGATTTTTGAACAAGGCAAAGGATGCGTGCTGGACTTGGAGTTTTAATCCTCGGGAATAATAAAACTTTACTACAATAAATTAAAACGCCTGGTTTTGCCGGGCGTTTTAAAATATTTTACTTACCTATATTTTCAGTATATTCCAATCGCTCCAGTCATCTTCTTCGCATTTTTCCCAATGATAAGTATTGCCATTATTTATATACCAGGCCTTATTCCTTTCAATCACAATACCACCAAAAAGTTTCTTATTTTTTTGGCCGGAAATATATTTTTGTAAAGCCTCGGCTTTAGCTTTGGTGTATGTTTTACCGTCACGGTCACCGGCTTCTTTAACTTCAAAAAGCCCAAGGCGGCCATCAGCCAATTTTACAAGGTAATCGGGGTAGAATGTATAAATACCGCCGACGTATTCGTATTTGATGCCAAAATAATCCTGTTTGTTTTCGCCATTCTTCCACCACCAGTCAATCTGAGAAGAATGTTCATTTAAAAAATTTTCAAATTCTCGTTCCGGCTTAGAACGATCCACGCTTAAATAGCACGGCTCATAAGCATACTTTTTAGACTTTATAATTTCATCAGTGTATTCATTATAAAATTGCTCGGGGCGAAGCTCAAATGGATTCCGCTGCTCACTTTCTTCAATGCGTTCCCGTACTTCCTGCTCCTTAACAGCCTTGTAGCGATCTATGGCCGTAGCAAGAATGTGTTCGAAATAACCGCGGTTTTTGTCATGCAAAAAAATCTTCTGCGCCATAAACAAGTCATTCTCACCCCAACTTTCCGAACCAAGCACTTCACGGAACCAAATATAGATGGCGGTCTTTACCGCAGGCACTGAACGTTTAACGTTTTTGAAGGGACCAAGATTATTTTTTATTGTCTGCTCAAAAAAGACCATAAGCTCGTCGGCCGCGACCTGGAGTTTGGCAAAACCTTCGGCACCCAGCTTGCCTTCAAGTTCGTCAAAGTTCTTTACATCCAAATGGGTATCCGCTATGAGCTCCTGCTGGTATTTTTTTATATTTAAATCAACACCCTTAGATCCAACCTTTTTAACATTTTCCGCGTAACTGTTTTTCCTGGAAGTCCCAAAATATTGATCTGCAATTTTTTCAAGCACATGGTGAAAACTGGACGTAACATCACCATAATCTGCTCGGGCTTTGTAATACGATTCAATCTGAATCGGTTTATAACCGGCAACACGACTGGCGCGTAAATGCTTAATAATATTGGGATTATATTCTTCTTTCTTAACTTCAATGGACTTCAGGTTGGTATAGATATAACCGCGATTGAGGGCTTCATTATTATAGTGTCTCTGTTCTGGCATACGCAAAATGCGACCGACTGTCTGGATTTCAAACACAATATTATGAGTTTCGCGAAATTTAATAAGAATATGGGCGCGGGGACAGTCCCAGCCAGTATCGATAGCCTGCTTAAAAATTAGGAACTCAATTTCGTTATCTGGTTCGGCGATCCAATCAATAAGTTCTGATTTTTGTTCGGAAAGCCAAATTGCCAACTTACCGTTGCCGTGGCCATTTTTACGTTCATTAATCCCTTTTTCATCAAGGAATTTTTTAACCGCTTCAATCTTTTGCTCACCGGCCTCAGCTGTGGGTATTTGCACCAATACCAGAGGATTAATGTTCGAGCCTTCTTTGACAAACATCTTTTTTAGCTCCGATCGTTTCCTATACGCGGCTTCCAGTACGGCCGATTGAGAATCTTCCTCAGAAGCGGCAATTTTTTCGATATCTTCGTTGATGATTATTTCTTTTTTAATCATTCCCTCATCAATCACGTCTTTTGGCTCGACAATAACGTAGCCGGCGCCACCCCGCGCAAGTTCTTGCGTAAAATTTAATTCTTGTTGTGGTCGGCGGGGAGTAGCGGACATCTCCACTACTATGTCGGCACCAATCAAGTCGCGAAGTTCGTTAGCCCGTTTAGTATCGGCACTAACATGGCTTTCGTCGATAATGAGTATAATCTTTCTTTGTTCTCTAGTTTTTTCAAGAACGTCCCGAAAATTCAGTTTTTCGCCATCCTTCATTACCAAATTTTTCCAGTCACCTGATTCGCGTTCTTTGTTTCGTAGTTTTTCCCAATTTGCAACCACAACTTCGTTTTGTACAATTCGCTCTCGTCCACCACTGAATGCATCTTCAACCAGGGTCACTCGGGGAAATCCAGCGAACACCCTTTCCAGTGTATGTTTGCTTTGTAAGTGCAGTTCACCTTTACCGATGCTCATCCAGACAAAACAAAAATCGTCTTTCGGAAGCTCTTTAATAAGAGCCTCAATATACTTGGCAAGCATAATGGTTTTGCCGGAGCCGGTAGGGGCCTGGAACACACAGACTTCGCCCGGGCCGTCATAATCCAAAAGCTTCACCGTTGTTTCTATGAGCTGGTTAACAGCTTTTTCTTGATACGGTTTAAGATCAATATTCATAGATTTGTTTATAGACATCTAATATTTTTTGCGGAATTGGCTCAAGTGTTACGCCATGCCAACCCACAAACTCAGATTTTGAGAGACCTATCGGATCAAGTGTAAAACAATAAAGCGTTTTTTCGCCTTCAATTTTTTCAAGTATTTTTTTGAGGTCTGGTAAACTAGTCCGAGCAAGGGAATAATAAACTGCGAGAGTTTTGCTTCCACGTTGAAATATGCGATAATGATTGTTTTTTTTAATCTCATCAAACACGCCCTCGCGTAAACATAGCATCTCGGTGCATTCGTTAGTTATACGGGTTTTAAAATCGTCGCCGTTGGAATATTTTTTTACAAACTTTGTTTTGAAATATTTCAATGAACCACCAAGACCAGTAATCTGCTCGCCGCTCCTGTTTTTATAACCCCTGATAACTTTTTTAACCCTTTCCAGTGTAACTTCGTCACAAATATTATTTTCATTATTGGTACATAAAATAAAAACCCGCTTACCATCATCTTCCTTATTTAATTCCATTACAGCATGTCCGGTCGTGCCAGAGCCGGCAAAAAAATCTAATATCACCGGGGACTCCTTATCGTTAAGAAGGAGGCGTATAGCGTCTTTTACTGCATAAAGTGATTTGGGGTAATCGAAAGCTCTTGATTCACCCAGTATACTTTCAAGTAATTTTGTGCCGTGGCTAGCCGCATCATACTGGGGATTGTCCCAAACCGTTTTTGGTTTGCTTTCTTCTTTTAACCGTTCTTTAATTTTTACCGTAAATTTACCGTTTCCATTTTTTGTGATTATGATGTCTCCTTTTTTGACATCTTCTACGAGGGTTGGCCGTGTTCTCCGCCAGACCCTCTTTGCGCCCTTTGAATCAATCGGCCATATTTCTATGCTATCAGAAATTTTTTCAATGGAAATAATATTTTTTCGCTCATTAAAATAAATTGGATAATAGGAATTAGGCCGTTCCTCTGGAGTCGAGTATCCGCCAGTTCTTAGAAAGTCTCTATATTTAAATTTGGATATATTATCTTCAAAAGTGTACTCTTCCGCGCGATCGCCAGATACAGCCATATTTCCAACTTTAGCAAATTCAGAATTTTTTGCATAAAACAAGTAATATTCATGGCTTGTAGCAAAAAATTTATCCGTTGTTCTGCCGGATTTCTTATTGATCACAACAACATTCCCTAAACGATTTTGCTCACCAAAAATTTCATCCAACAATACACCTAAAGTAAACACTTCATAATCATCTATGGTTACTACTATAAAACCATCCTCTTTGAGTAAATTTTTCGCCAAACGTAGTCGTTTATTCATGAAAGAGAGCCATTTACTGTGGCGGTAGGAATCCTCTTTTTCGATATAATCGTTGTTGTATTTCCAAGTTTTATTTCCCGTGTTGTATGGTGGGTCTATATAAATTACGTCTATTTTCCCCTGATGGGTAAAATTTAAAACCGAAAGGGCGTGATAGTTATCGCCCTCTATGAGAATATTTACCGGCTTTGACGAGTCCTTATCAGTGATTTCTTTACTGCTTATTTCTTTTAAGACAGGCAGCGCGTTCTCGGCATCTTTTTCAAATTGTTCTTTTACTTTTTCCTCATCCCAAATTAACCCGTATTTTTTTCGAGACTCAAGCTTCTCAACTATTTTCAAGAGCTCTTCTTTGCTTAAATTGGAATAATCGTTTTTTTGCATAAAATGTGCTTTAATTTTAGCATTTTTTTCAGCTTTTGGTAAGCGGTGCGGAGAATACGGAAGGTTTTTGGAGGCTTTTTGAGCGAAAGTTATCTACTTCTGTTTCCTGGACTTCCTATAGCCCTTGCGTCATTCCTTGTAGTAGGAAAGCATTAAAACGAAAGGAGCAAAATGCAAGGAATAATGACAAATCAGGCGGTAGGGCTGGCCAGCCAGATAGCCGCGCCGCCACTGTACGTGGGGACTGCGGCAAGCTACTGCCTATACGCAAGGAAAAGCTCGGAGGACGACGAAAGGCAAGCACTGAGCATCGACAGTCAGATTAAAGAAATGATGCTCATAGCGGAACGCGAACATCTGGTGATATCCGAAGTTCGCAAAGAAAGCCATTCGGCAAAAGCATCCGGGTGCAGGCCGGTGTACAACCAGCTACTGCAAGATGTTAGAACCGGAATGTTCGCTGGGATACTAACATGGTCGCCGGATCGGCTTAGCAGGAACGCCGGGGACCTGGGCGTGCTGGTGGATTTAATGGACCAAGGTTTGCTGAAAGAAATCCGCACCCACGGCCAGCGATTCAGCAATTCACCAAACGAAAAATTCCTACTGATGATTTTATGCAGCCAGGCAAAACTGGAAAATGACAATCGAGGCATAAACGTTAAACGCGGACTAAAAAACAAAGCCGAACTTGGAATCAGACCCGGGCTCGCCCCGTTAGGTTATTATAACGAACTAAGCCACGATAGGAATAAAGGTAAGATAGTAATAGACCCAATCCGGGCACCTATAGTAAAGGAAGTTTTTGAGCGGGTTGCCTACAGCGGCGACAGCGGCAGGGACATTTTAAACTGGTTAAATACTGATGCGGGATTTACGACCAGAACCGGCAAACGGGTGGCACTGAGTAACGTCTATGTCATGCTCAGAAATAATTTTTACTACGGCATGTTTGAGTATCCCTTTAAAAGTGGAAACTGGTACGAAGGAACCCATGAGCCGCTCATAAATAAAGAGCTATTCGATAAAGTACAAAGTCAACTCCTTACGGCACCGAAATCCAAACCCGGCACCAAAGAGTTCAGCTTCACAAAAATATTTACCTGCGGAGCCTGCGGATCGGGCATAACTGCCGAGGAAAAATTCAAGAACCTAAAAGACGGAACTATACGGAGATATATCTACTACCACTGTACTGGCGGTTCTGACCGGACCTGCAATCAGCTGTATATTAGAGAGGATGAAATTTTAAGCCAGCTGATGGATATTATAGACAAGCTGGAGATTGACCAGCTGGGAATTAAAGATCGGGTCTACAAAGAACTATTTCGCTATCAAACATTAATAAAAAGCGTCTTAGGACAGCCGGGCATACCGGCCATTGAACTGCCGCAGGTGGACACCAAGGCTTACGCCAAGCACATACTTAAAGACGGCAGCAGAGACGAAAAACGTGAACTGCTATCATGTCTAAAAACAAAATTGTTTATAAAAGACAAAAAAGTCTACGTGGAATAAACTATTGACAAATTTTTAGCATCCTGCTAATATAATCGTGTTAGTGTATTAACACGTTAAAACAGTTATATTTATGGAAGACAAGTCGTTAAATACTAAAGAATTTGAAGAATTGTTTCAGGGCATACTTAAACTCAAAAACACCAAAGAATGCAAACAATTCTTCAGAGATTTATGCACGATTGCCGAGCTTGAAGCTATGGCAGAACGTTTTCAGGTCGCCAAGAAAGTTTCCAATCAGGAATCTTATAGGGATATTTGTAAACAAACCGGTTCCAGCACCGCCACTATTACCCGTGTTGCCCATTGGCTGCATCATGGCATGGGTGGGTATGGTTTGGTGCTTAAGCGTCTCGGTGTTAAGACGAATTAAAGCCTTAAAACATCCCACCCAAGTTATTAGGGTGGATTTTTATTAACATTTTTTTATGAACCAATTTATTGAACCAAAAATATTACAGGGAACAAGGGACTTTTTGCCCGAACAAATGGCAAAGAGGGATTATGTTTTGGAAAAAATTAAAACTGTATTTACGAAGTTCGGTTACGATGCCATTGAAACACCGGCAATTGAATACGCGGAAACAATATTAGGCAAGTATGGCGAAGAAGGATCCAAGCTAGTTTACCGTTTTAAGGATAATGGCGATAGAGATATTTGCCTGCGTTATGATCAAACCGTCCCCTTTGCCAGAGTGGTGGCCGCCAACTACAAAACTTTACCGATGCCTTTTAAGCGGTACCAGATTGGAAGAGTCTGGCGCGCTGACAGACCTGCAAAAGGCAGATATAGGGAATTTTACCAGTGCGACATAGATATTATCGGCACGCAGAGCCTGGTGGCTGAAGCCGAAATCGCTAAAGTAATGGCCGAGGTTTTTACCGCCTTGGGCTTTTCCAAGTTTAAAATTAAGTTTAACAGCCGCAGATTGATCAACAGTATTTTGAAAGACCTAAACATCCCGGCCGAAAACCAAGCCGGTATGATTAGGATATTGGATAAAATGGATAAGTTAAGCCTTCCCGAAATCAAACAGGAGCTTAAGTCTTTAGCTTCTGACTCCGAGGCCTCAAAATTATTGGAATTAGTATGCGTAGAAGGCAGCTCAAACGACAGATTAAGCTTGTTTCAAAAATATAACACTACTGAAATTCAGGAGTTTTTGAAAATTGCCAAGGGATTTGGAATTCCGGATGAGGCTTTGGTTTTTGATCCCAGTCTGGCGCGAGGCCTGGATTATTATACCGGCGTTATTTTTGAAGTTTATATACCGGAAGTTGACATCGGAGCCGTTTGCGCCGGAGGCAGGTATGACGACCTGTGCTCGCTTTTTTGCCCTGAAAAATTCAGCGGGGTGGGCGTTGCCTTTGGATTTGACCGTATTATTGTAGCGATGGAACAACTTAAGTTGCTTGACGAAATAAGCTTAAATTCACAGGCATTGGTAGCTTATTTTGACGCGGCCACATTGCCGGATTCACTTAAAATTTTGGGCGACATACAGACGGCGGGGTTAAAAGCGGAAATCTATTTTGAACCGGCCAAAATAGCAAAGCAGTTAAAATACGCGGACAAAAAAAACATACCCTTTGTTGTAATGTGCGGATCGGACGAAAAGGAGCGCGGCGAGGTAACCATTAAAATGATGAAGACCGGCAAGCAAAAAACTATACCGCAGGACCAGATTATTAATTACTTTAAAGGATATAGCTCATTATGAAAACTCCGGAAAGACTAAGAATTGCCGTTCAAAAAAGCGGCCGGCTGAATCAGGGCAGTATGGACTTCCTTGGTTCTTGCGGGCTGACTTTTGCTCCAAACGGGCATTCGCTAATTCTGCCCTGTCAAAATTTTGACCTTGATGTATTATATCTTAGGGACGATGATATTCCGGAATACGTAAGCCGGGGCGTGGCGGATTTTGGTATTGTGGGACAAAATGTCCTCGCGGAAAAAGAATTTGAACTGAAAATATTAAAAAAGTTTGATTTTGGCAAATGCAGGCTGATGATAGCGGCTCCGGCAGACTCCGTTATAAAAACCCCCAAGGACTTGGAAGGAGAAAGGATCGCCACTTCCTATCCGAAACTGCTTACCGATTATTTAAAAAAAGAAAAGCTTGAGGCGGCCATAATTCCCATTTCCGGTTCCGTGGAAATAACGCCGGATTTGAATCTGGCAGATGCTATTTGCGATATAGTACAAACCGGCACTACTTTAAAAGCGCATAATTTGGTGCCGTTATTCACGATTTTAGAATCCCAAGCTGTATTAATCGAAAGTCCGATTAATAAGCAGGCTAAAGAAAAATTCTTACTTAAGTGTGGTATTAATTAATGTTTATGAAAATTATATCTACAAAGCAATATTCCTTTCAAACCATACTGAATATGATCCGGGAAAGGCAAAGCAAAAAAACAAATGTAGAGGCGGTAGTAAGTAAAATAATTGGCGATGTCCGAAAAAATAAGGACAAAGCGCTTTTTGCTTTTACCAAAAAATTTGAGGGGGCGGATTTAAAAGTTCTGGCAGTCTCTAAACAAGAAATCGCTACAGCTTATAAACAAGAAAGTAAGGAATTGGTTAAGGCGCTAAAAGTAGCTAAAACTAACATTGAAAAATTTCACAAAAGCAACGTGCAAATTAAGGAACAAAAAGTCACAACCGCCAAAGGCGTCCAAATCTGGCGGGAGTTTCGCCCAATTGAAAAGGTTGGCCTTTATATTCCCGGCGGAAAGGCTGTTTATCCTTCCACGGTTTTAATGTTAGCTATTCCCGCCAAAATAGCCGATTGTAAGGAAATTGTGCTTTGCGTGCCTCCGAATAAAGAAGGAAAGGTTCCAAGCGCGGTGCTGATAGCAGCTGATTTGTGCGGTATATCAAAAATTTTTAAAGTAGGCGGGGCACAGGCTGTTGCGGCCATGGCTTACGGTACAGAGTCCATACCTAAAGTATCAAAAATTTTTGGTCCCGGGAATCAATACGTTACCACTGCAAAAATGATGGTATATGGAGAGGTGGACATAGATATGCCGGCCGGGCCTTCGGAAGTTTTGGTTTTAGCGGACGAAAGCGCTGACCCGGATTGGATTGCCGCGGATTTACTTTCGCAGTTAGAACACGGCGAAGACTCTCAGGCGATTTTGGTTACTTTATCCGAAACTTTGGCAAAACAGGTTTACGATCAAGTTTTAAAACAGGCCGAGCAACTTTCCCGGTTGCAGATTGTGCGGCAGTCTTTAAAAAACAGCTTTATTATTATCACAAAAACCATAACGGAAGCTTGTGATTTAATTAACGATTATGCTCCCGAGCACTTGGAAATAGTTTGTAAGAACGAGAATGCCATACTGAAAAGAATAAACAACGCGGGTTCGATATTTTTGGGAAATTATTCCAGCGAGCCTTTGGGAGATTACGCCACAGGCAGTAATCACACCTTGCCTACCTCCGGTTATGCTAAAATGTTCTCGGCGCTTTCCGTAGAATCTTTTGGAAAGAAAATGCAAATTCAACAAGTCACCAAAGAAGGAATTAAAAATTTAAGAACCACGGTTGAAGTCCTGGCTGCAAAAGAAGGCCTTGATGCCCACAAAAATGCCGTAAGTATAAGATTCAAGAAAAATTTATGATTACCGATTTAATACGTTCCAATTTGAGAGGCTTTAAGCCTTATAGTTCGGCTCGCAGTCTTTATCAAAAAGGCGTCTTTATGGATGCTAACGAAAACTCTCTAGGTAGCGTCATTAACGAATCAATCGACAACGAACTTAACCGTTATCCCGATCCCTACTCCCTTGATTTGCGCAAAGCATTGGGAAAATTTTTAGATGTTTCGGAAAAAAACATTTTTGTGGGTAACGGTTCGGACGAGGCCATAGATTTGCTTATTCGTCTTTTTGTAGAGCCAGACGAAGAAATTATAATAATGGAACCCACATACGGGATGTACAAAGTTGCGGCCGAAGTTGCCGGGGTGGCAGTAAAAAATATTTCTTTGACTTCCGATTTCCAAGTGGATGTTCCAAACCTGCTTTCCCAAATAAACAGCAAGACAAAGATTATTTTTTGTTGTTCCCCGAACAACCCTACCGGAACTTTAATTCAGCCGGAAGAATTAGAAAAAATTTGCGGCAATTTCCGCGGCATTGTAGTGGTTGATGAGGCTTACGTTGAGTTTGCTTCAAAACCGTCTTTAATCGGCAAAATATCAAGTTTGGAAAATTTGATTATACTTAGAACCTTTTCCAAAGCCTGGGGATTAGCAGGTATTCGGGTAGGTTATGCCCTAGCGCAGGAGACTGCTATTGAATATTTAAACAAAATTAAGCCGCCGTATAATTTAAACCGTGTTTCCAGCAAGATAGCTATACAGGCCTTGCAGCAATACCCAAAGATGTTGGAATTTAAAACTTTAATACTCAGGGAAAGAGAAAAACTGGCTTTGGAATTAACTAAATTAGGGTTTGAAGTTTTTCCCAGCGAAGCCAATTTTTTACTGGTTCGTTATCCTAACGCATCGCAAATAGCAAAAAAATTAGCTGAAGATTTTGGAATTATTGTAAGAGATTTTAATTCCAAACCCAAACTTGAAAACTGCATCAGGATTTCCACTGGTACACCGGAGCAAAATCAATTATTAATTAAAAATTTATCATCAATTATATGAATTTCGGACAACAGTTAAAAATTGCCTTTTTGGACAGGGATGGCACTCTAATTATTGAACCGCCTGATACCGAGCAGGTAGACAGCCTGGACAAACTTGAAATTTTGCCCGGGGTAATTTTGGTTTTACAGAATCTGATAAATCAAGGTTATAAGCTGGTTATGGTTTCCAATCAGGACGGCCTGGGTACAACATCCTTTCCAAAAAAAGATTTTGAAATAGTGCAAAATGCCTTTTTGAAACTGCTAAAAAAGGAAGGGGTAGAATTTTACGGAATATTTACCTGCCCTCATTTTGCTAAAGATAAATGCAATTGCAGGAAGCCGAAAGCCGGATTATTGAAAAGTTTCTTGCAAAAGGAACTTATAGATTTTGAAAAATCTTTTATGGTCGGAGACAGGGAAAGTGACGCGGGATTTGCCAAAAATATCGGAGTGAGGTTTTTTGGCATGCAAACCAATTCAATATTTCCAAGAATCGCAAGCTTGGAGCGCGGCACAAAAGAAACTGAAGTTTTTATTTTGTGCAATCTGGATGGACAAGGGAATTTTAGCGTTGATACGGGAATCAATTTTTTCAACCACATGCTGGAACAGCTTTCCAAACACTCGCTGATTGATTTAACAATTAAAGCCAAGGGCGACTTACAGATAGATGACCACCACACAATAGAAGACGTGGGGCTGACATTGGGGCAGACTCTATTACAGGCATTGGGCGAAAGAAAAGGCATAAAACGTTATGGATTCTTATTGCCAATGGACGATACGCTTGTGGAGGTTGCAATAGACTTGGGCGGTAGGCCGTATTTAGTATTTAATTGTGATTTTAAAAGAGAGAAAGTCGGAGATCTGCCAACGGAAATGGTAGAACACTTTTTTCGTTCAGTCGCCGAAACAATGAAGGCCAATATTCACATTAATGTTAAATACAGCAGGAACGAACACCACAAAATAGAGGCAATCTTTAAAGCTTTTGCCAAGGCTTTGCGTATGGCGGTTGATAAGGATTTTCGGCAAAAGGATATACTACCTTCCACGAAAGGGTCATTATAAATGAAAATCGCGATTATAGATTACGGCGCGAGTAACTTACAAAGCGTGGCCAACGCGTTAACTTCGCTTGGCAAGTCTTTTGAGATTGTAAACAAACCGGAAAGCTTGGCTGCTTTTGATAAGGTTATTTTGCCCGGGGTTGGCGCGGCGGGAAGCGCTATGGAAAAACTAATAGAAAGCGGCTTTGCCAAAGTTTTACCTAAACTTAAAGTTCCTACTTTAGGGATATGTCTAGGCATGCAGTTGATGGCGGAATTTTCGGAAGAAGATAATACCGAATGTTTGTCTATAATTCCCGGCCGGGTAGTAAGATTCCAAACAGACTTAAAAGTCCCGCATATGGGTTGGAATAAGGTTGAGCTAATTAAAGAATCCAAGCTTACGGCAGGAATTCCGACAGGCAGTTTCTTTTACTTTGTGCACTCGTATTATTTGGCGACTGATTTAAAATACGTTATCGGCCAAACCGCTTATGATGTTGATTTTGCGGCCATTGCGCAGAAAGATAACTTCTATGCCACTCAGTTCCATCCGGAAAAATCAGGGACTTGGGGAATGAAATTATTATCTAACTTTTGCGATTTATGTTAATTATTCCAGCAATAGACATAATGAACGGTGAATGCGTAAGATTAACTAAGGGAGAATTTTCCACAAAAAAAATTTATTCTTCCGATCCTTTAGGCATGGCTCAGGACTTTGAGCGGCAAGGGGCGACCATGCTTCATATTATTGATTTAGATGCGGCTAAAACAGGGATGCCGGTCAACCAGGAACTGATTACCAAAATTTGTAAGGCTATAAAAATTCCCATAGAAGTCGGCGGAGGGATCCGCGATATAGATACCGCGCAAAAATATTTAAACTCCGGCGTGCGGCGTGCTGTTTTGGGCACCAAGGCATTAACGGATTTTGGCCTATTATCATCTTTAATTAAAGAGTTCGGCAGCAAGCGAATAGTAGTAGCGCTGGAAATTAAAAAAGGCAAAATTGCGATAAAAGGGTGGCAGGAAACCGTTGATAAAAATTATTTGGATTTTGCCAAAGAACTCAAAACCCTTGGGGTAACCGAAATCTTGTTTACGGACGTGGAAAAAGACGGTAGCCTAACCGAGCCAAATTTTATAGTTTTAAAAGAACTGGTAAATTTAGGGTTTAATGTTATAGCGTCCGGAGGAATTTCCGATTTAAAATCTCTGAAAAAAATAAAGACATTGGGTGCCTTTGGCGCCATTTTGGGCAAAACTTTGTATGAAAACAGGCTAACGTTGGCCGAGGCTTTAAATTCTCAAATGCCTGTATCAAACTTAACCAAACGAATTATTCCCTGTTTGGACGTTAAAGACGGCAGGGTGGTTAAGGGCGTATCTTTTGTAAACCTACGGGATGCGGGCGACCCGGTAGCCTTAGGCCGCAGATATTCTGAAGAAGGCGCTGACGAGCTGGTCTTTCTTGACATTACTGCGTCGCATGA
Organism: Candidatus Doudnabacteria bacterium; assembly: GCA_031291995.1. Lineage (GTDB taxonomy): Bacteria > Patescibacteriota > Doudnabacteria > UBA920 > UBA920 > PALSA-1336. The sequence continues at coordinate 79,334 of JARLHZ010000034.1, read as the reverse complement.
GAAACGGCAGACGTTATTTGACATGGTAGCCCAGGTAGCCAAAGAGGTCTTTATACCTTTTACCGTCGGGGGCGGAATTAAGACCGTTTATGATATCCGCAAATTATTGCAATTAGGCGCTGACAAAATTTCCATTAATACCACGGCCGTACTCAATCCGGGATTTATTTCCGAAGCGGCGCTTGCTTTTGGCCGGCAATGCGTGGTGGTAGCAATTGACGCAAAAAAGAAGGATGGCGTATATAAAGTATTTCTAAAGGGCGGCCGCGATGAAACTTCATTAAACGCAATCGACTGGGCCAAAGAAGCTGAAAAAAGAGGAGCGGGAGAAATTTTATTGACCTCTATGGATAAGGACGGCACAAAATCAGGTTATGATTTAGAGCTTTTGAAAAAAGTTTCGGAAGCGGTAAAAATCCCTGTTATCGCATCAGGCGGCGCCGGATCTTTGGAAGATTTAAAATTGGCTTTTACCGAGGGCAAGGCAGACGCGGCATTGGTGGCAAGCTTGTTCCATTATGGACAATTTAGCGTCAACCAAGTTAAAAATTATTTATCAACTAACAACATACCAATACGCTTATGAAAAATTTAATCAAAAAAATAAATTGGACAAAAAGCCAAGGTCTGGTACCAGCCGTCATTCAAGATGCCGACACGTCCGCTGTTTTGATGCTGGGTTATATGAATAAGGAATCCTTCGCCAAAACTTTAAAGACAAAAAAAGTTTGGTTTTACAGCCGAAGCAAACAACGGCTCTGGATGAAAGGCGAAACCAGCAAGAACATCTTAAACCTTGTTGATATAAAGTTAGACTGTGATAACGACGCAATACTAATTAAAGCCAAACCGGTAGGTCCGACGTGCCATACGGGTACTTATTCCTGTTTTAAAGAAAATTTTGACCCCAACAAATTATTGGAGTTGTTCAGCGTAATCCAGGAGCGAAAATTAAAGATGCCAAAAAAATCCTATACAGCCTCTTTATTCAAAGCCGGTTTGGACAAAATTTCCCTAAAAGTGGCCGAGGAAGCGCTTGAAGTCGTACACGCAGCGCAAAAGCAAACCAAACCCAGGTTAATTGAGGAAACCGTGGATTTAATTTACCACCTGTTTGTTTTACTGGCAGAAAAAGATATCTCTTTTAAAGATATTACTGACGAAGTCGATAAACGCAGATAAAAAATAATGCCAACCATTAAGGTTGGCATTATTTTTTAGTTCTGGGACGGCTGTCGTTGAAAATAGTTATAAATAAAGCTATACTTCAATTAATTAAGAAATGTTTTATGCTTAAAAATACCAATTCAAAAAAATTGGACAATCAACAAGTCAAAGATCTTTTTAATGCGTTGTTATCGCTTGAACGTTTTCAAGAGGCAAAAATGTTTTTGTCGGATGTATTAACAACCAAAGAAATTCAAGAGATCAGTATGCGTTGGAAAGTAGCTCGGATGCTGAACAAAAAATTTTCTTATTCAAAAATTACCAAACTTACAAATATGAGCCCTGTTACAATAGCCAAAATTAATAGACGGCTAAAGAATGGCAGCGGAGGTTACAAATTGTTATTAAATAGATAAAATTTTTAAACCGAAATTAAAAGTACAATTTTTATTAAGATCTTGACAGGAGGTCAGTAAAAGGTATATGCATATAGCACAGACCAGACCGCTCAAAGGGTTGAGTTGTTTGTTTTGCCTTGAATTTGGAGGAAAAATAACATCAACGCACCTATTTTTGGGTTGTCTGTTCTAAGTCTCAGTACAGTTGAAATCTCGGTTTAGGAGTGAAATCCATGCTTACGCAGAGAATCGTGGAGGTAGACGGTCACAGCTTAACCATTGAACAGGTTATAGCCGTGGCCAGACATCATCACGAGGTTCAGATCAACCCCGAGACGTTTGCGAAAATCGAACGTTTCCGTCAAGGACTCGAAGCCGCCGCTATCCGTGGAGACATCATGTACGGTGTCAATACCGGCTGTGGCTCTCGCAAGAACCAAGTGTTGCCGTCGGACGAACTGTCCGATTACCAGATGCGTTATATCCCGGCCCATTGCTGCGGCTATGGGAACCCGCTTCCACCCGAAGTCACCCGAGCAGCCATGCTTGTTCGGCTGAACAACTTTTTGAAGGGTCACTCCGGCGTGCGACCTTGCCTGATTGAAAGGCTTCGCGATTGCCTGAATTTGGGGCTTACCCCGGTAGTCCCTGAGTTCGGGTCGGTGGGCGCCTCGGGAGATCTAATTCCCTTGGCTCACATGTCCGCGGGCATAATCGGCCTCGAGGAAGGCCAAATGTTCGTGGCGGACGAAATTCAACCGGCCAGAACAGCCCTTGAAAACCACGGCCTCAAACCCCTCACGCTTGCGGCCAAAGAAGCCATGGCACTGACAAACGGCGCCAACTTCATTGCGGCGATTGCGTGTCTTGCGGTAGTGGACGGCTGGATCCTCTTGGAAACCGCCGATCTCGCTACGGCCTTGTCTTTGGAGGCTATTCGCGGAGAGCAGAACGCTTTCGATGCCCGCATCCACGAAGCCAGGCCATTACCCGGCCAGGTTCATTCTGCGGCGCGCATCAGGAAGTTCACCGAAGGATCCAGGAGAATTACGGAAGAAGCCAGATCCGTAGCCTTTCCGGATGAACAGAAGAAGTTTAGCCACGGCAAGCAGGTTCCCCGCGTTCAGGACGCTTACTCGTTCCGCTGTGCGCCCCAGATTCATGCGGCGGCATACCAAGCCCTTTCTCATCTGGAGTCGATTCTCGAAGTCGAACTCAACTCGGCAACCGACAATCCTCTGGTGTTCGAGGATGGTGAGAACGGCGCGCAATACATAGCCATTTCAGGCGGCAATTTTCACGGCCAGCCTTTGGCAGCGCCGCTGGATTACCTCGCAATAGCCCTGACGCCGCTTGCCGGCGCCAGTGACCGGCGGGGTTTCGCTCTGACTACTCCCAGGTTAAGCTACGGTTTACCTGCGGATCTTGCCGGTCCCAATACGGCTAATACCGGCCTGATGATCGTGCAATATGGGGTTGCCTCCTTGGTAAACCAGATTGCACTTCTGGCCAATCCCTGCTCGACTCATTCGATCACGACCTCGGCAGACCAGGAAGACTGGGTGAGCATGGGAATGAACAGCGCTCTCAAAGTTCGCTCCATACTGCCGATCATCCGTCGCGTGCTTGCCGCCGAACTGTTCATGGCGTCGCAAGGGATCACCCTCACTCAGCATTTGCTGCCGGAAAACCTCCAGCAGCTCGGGCTCGGAACGGGCGAGGCTTACGGCCATATCCGCGGCGTATTCCAGAAGGAAACGGACAAGGGCGCCCAGGCCTGGTTCAACGACCGGTATCTCAAGGCCGAGTTGGACGCAGTCGAGGGCATGCTGGCAGACGGAAGTCTGCTGCAGTCAGTCTGCAACGCGTTGACCACTTAGACCCGAGCCGTTTGGCAAAGGTTTTATATTCCGGGCAGTTCCTCTTAGGATCTGCCCGGATATCTTTTTTTACAGTTTACTCTACTTTTATATATATTATTTATCCAATAAAATCAAGTTAAAAAATTTTGTCAGGGGCTTCTCTGGCCAAACCCAATCTCCTTGACAATATGAGCTAAATTGATTTATAGTAATACGATAAGTTTATCCGTGCAATAAGGATGAGCTTGTTTGTTCTTTACCATCGATTGGCAGAATTATGGAGCCAGTCGTTCCGTAGTTTGTACCATGAAGGAGGATTGATCAAATATTATGAACAACAACCCAAGTAAAGTCACCCCCCGGATCCTTTCCGGCTTTATGGAACTGCTCCCGGCAGACCAAATGCTGTTCAACGGCATGTTGGGAGTAATCCAGAAAAGCTATGAACGGTTCGGGTTCATTCCGCTAGATACCCCCGTCATCGAATTGGCCGAAGTGCTTTTGGCCAAGGCGGGCGGTGAGACCGAAAAGCAGATTTACCGCTTCACCAAGGGCGACAGCGATTTGGCCTTGAGGTTTGATCTCACGGTTCCGTTGGCTCGCTATGTAGCGCAGCACTATCCGGACCTCGCGTTTCCTTTCCGGCGCTACCACATCGGAAAAGTGTTCCGCGGAGAGCGGCCGCAGAGAGGCCGTTTCCGGGAATTCTATCAGTGCGACATCGACATCATCGGCGACGGCGCTTTGAGTTTGCTAAACGACGCGGAAATTCCCAGCGTCATCTACGCAACCTTTGCGGCGCTCGGCTTTTCTCGCTTCACCATCAAAATCAACAATCGCAAGATCCTCAACGGCTTCTTCGAATCGCTCGGACTTGCCAGCCAGGCCGCGGACATCCTCCGTTCGGTCGACAGACTGGAGAAAGCCGGGCAGGAAGCAGTTCAGCAGGAGTTGGCCGGTCTAGGAGTGCCACCCGATGCGGCGCGCGAAGTTCTTGCGTTCATCGGATTGACAGGCGACACGGCCGCCATCCTCTCCCAGCTCAAGCAGATGCAGATCAGCAACGGCACTTTCCGTACCGGCGTCGACGAATTGGAGAAGGTGATTTCCTACGTCTCGGCGCTTGGGGTTCCCGGGCAGAATTACGCTATTGACCTGACAATCGCCCGCGGCCTCGACTATTACACGGGCACCGTGTACGAAACGGTACTGAATGACTACCCCGGCATCGGCAGTGTCTGTTCGGGCGGACGTTACGACGACCTGGCTGGGTACTATACCAACAAACAGTTGCCCGGCGTCGGAATTTCCATTGGCCTGACCAGGCTGTTTTACCAGCTTCGCGAAGCGGGCATCATTACTCCCAAATCCGCAACGCCCGCCATAGTGCTGGTCATTCCGCAAACTTCCGATCTCCGCGTTCCTTTGCAGGCAGCTACCGAGTTGCGCGAAGGCGGTATACCTACGGCCGTATACTTCGATGATGCCAAGCTGAAAAAAAAGGTAACCTACGCCAGCCGGCTGGGAATTCCTTTCATCATCGTGATCGGCGACGACGAAGTCGCCGGCGGCTATGTTTCCCTCAAGGATATGTCCACAGGACAAACCAGCAACGTGAGCACCAAAGAGGCTATTAGCCTCATCCGCGCCAAGGAGAGCGCAAACAATGGGCCATCCACAGACCCGGTCTCGGCTTAAGAACGCCGTCCCGCCGGGCACTACTGATAAGCTGGGGCTTGGAATGCGGGTACGTGATTACGTTATCCGTATTCTCCGTTCTGTCTACGAGAAGAGCGGTTTCACTCCCCACGATACCCCCACCATCGAGAACGAGGTCGTATTTGACGGCCACCACGGCGAGGGCGAGAAGCTCATCTTCCGCCTGGAAGACAACAAGAAACACCGCCTCGTTCTCCGCTACGACCTAACGGTACCGCTGGCTCGCGTCGCCAGTTCGCATCCCGACCTGCCCCGCCCTTACAAGCGGTATCAGTTCGGCTATGTGTTCCGCGATGACAAACCGGACAAAGGCCACTTCCGCGAATTCATGCAATGCGATGGGGATATCATCGGCGCCTCCAGCCTTCTGGCCGACGCCGATATTATATCCGTAGCGTGCCGCGGCCTTTGTGACCTCGGTTTCCGGCAGTTCGTCATCCGCGTCAATCATCGCATGATCATCCAGGCCATTGCTGCCCGCGCCGGTATCACCGGCAAAGACGGCATCCTCAAGGTGCAACGCGCCATGGATTACGCCGACAAGGTGACCAAGGCAGGCCTGGAAGGGATCCGCGAAGACCTGAAACGCCGCCGGGTTGGCAGCGCCCTGATAGAAAGCATTATGGGCGTCATCGCTATTTCCGGCTCGCTCGAAGACATGCTTCAACACCTTCAAGACAATCTTCACGACCAGCCGGCCGGATTAACCGGCATCGCTGAGCTCCGGAAGATTTTCTCTTATCTGCCCGACGAAGTGCTCTCTCACGTCAGAATCGACCTCACGTTGGCTCGCGGCGCCGACTATTACACCGGTTTCATTCTGGAAGGAGTGATTCCCGGCGTGCCAATCGGCGCGGTGCTCGGCGGCGGCCGATTCGACAACCTGGTGGGCGCTTTCGGCGCTCCGCCTGAACCGGCGGTCGGCATGGCCTTCGGCCTCGACCGCATCCTTGCAGTCATGAAGGAATTGGACATGCTCAAATCCGAGCTTGTCCTTCCGGATAAAGTCCTGGTAGCGTACTGCGGCAATAACGACAGTACAGCCATGGCTTTCCGATTCGCCCAGCAGCTTCGCAATGCTGGCATCAACGTTGACCTGAGCTACGACCCGCTTTCCTCCGCGGGAGCGGTAGAACAGGCCAAACTCCGTGGATGCCAGTTGGCGTTCTGCGTCAACGGCAAAGAAGCCACCCTCACCCACGCCCTCGAATGCCGCTCCGCTTTCGAGGCCGATGTCCGGAATGCCCTGGGGCAGGTGCTCCAGGAGGTTTAAGTTGTTGTTCTTCAACCACGCCCGGCGCGAAGGAGGACGCGCCGGGTTGATTTTTTCAGGTTGTTTTTATTTATTGAATAGGTATATAATTATTTCAAACCAAGACCATTTTCTCAATAAGTAGTATTTTCATTATTTTACGGTTTACAGAGTTTATAAATATGTTTTGAAACGTGCGGTATAAATTTGCAAAGGGGGAGGAATCATGCAATTCCGAAAGTCAGATACGGAGCCCAAGGCTCCGGATGGTAAGATCCGTTTCATCGGACACGAGCATGGCGAAGATTTCTTTATTGGCGACTACAACGCACCGTTAAGCCAAGGGGAAATAGACGACATCGCTCACAGCAACCGCGGCGTTGGCATTGAAGTTTATGCCTACGACTCCGACGGCACTTGCGTTCACTCGGCATAAGTCAGACAACCCACCAAGGAGCAGTTATGTATACGGAACGTCAAGGACAGATTGCGGAAACGCTGGCAATGCATTTACGATTCGGCCAACCGGATACGAAGTTCGTTGTCGGCAACCCGGAAACCATCATCATGAACGGCGCCCGGATGACCGGCCGCCTGTTTCACCTGGTAATCAATGCGGACAAGCCCTTCTCGGGCAAGGTTGTGGAGAACGCCGTTCTCCGCCTCCTGCACGAAGAGGGTGTCAACGTCTACACTGACGACCACGGTCACCATATCGTCCTGGAGAGGTGGAGCGAGGCCTTTCAGCAGTATCACGAACTCATCACCACTCCAGGATTAGGCTGCCGCTGCAACATCGGTCTCGCCTTGGCGGACGGGACTTCCGGAAAGGGCGTAGCTGTGGAGGGATCCAAAGCGTTCTTCGTTCCCTACGAACAGGAACCCCTCGAGCTGCGTCCCGTCACCATCAACTGAGCGCAATGGCGCTCAAACCAAATAGGGGCCGGCTCTCGTCGACCCCTATTGTCATATATTTAAAAGACTTGGACTATCATTAAAAAAAGAGCTTGGATTTTTTGTCCATGCCCTTATTTTTTTGCCTGAATAATAACTTTAGTGTTTGACTATGTTTATTTGGGGATTCTGAAAATCCGCTTTAATCTGAATTTCTCCGCCAATTGGAAGGGTGATTTTGGGATCGGTGTGGCCAAAATCGACATTGGCAATTATGGGCATGCTGGCCAACTCTTTTTTTGATTTTATAATTTGTTTTATCTTTTCGTTCGTAATTTGACTGGCTTTTTGAAACCTGCCAATAACCAAACCTTGGACTTTTCCAAAATTTGGTTGCTGAATTAAGGACTGTAGGTTGCGGTCAAATTCCACAGCGGAATTTTCTTTTGGCAAGTCATCGTCTTCCAAACATAAAATACTGCCGTTTAGGTCTGGAAAAAATTCCGTCCCTTGTAGCAAATTAAAAGTGCAAAGGTTACCTCCAAGGACAGTGCCGTTAGCCTCGCCTTCGTTTATTATCAGCCAGCCTTCGTTAGGAATGAGGGTGCGGTTGTTTTGATCTTTAAACCATAAATCATCACTCCAATTTTCGCTGGGCTTAATTTCAAACGGTTCGTCAAAAAACAAACATTTTTTACAGTAAACCAAAGTGTAGTCAAAGTGCTTTTCCTGCCCGAAAGTGGAATAATGCGGGCCGTAATAGCTAACCAAACCGGTCTTGGCGTAAATGGCATTATTCAAGATCGTAATATCAGAATAACCGCAAAGTATTTTTGGATTGTTTTTGAGCAATTGCCAATCAATATGCTTCAATAACTGGTTGGAATTATACCCGCCAATGACGGTAAAAATTGCCTTGATGTTTTTGTCGGCAAACGCTTCGTGCAAATCCTCAACGCGCGATTCTATACCGGAAGAATCAAACTCGTCTTTTTCTTCAACGTGCCTGCCAAAACTGACTTTAAGCGCTAAATCCCTAAGCCTGCGGTTGGCAATCTCTCTTAAATTATTTGAGATAATGCCGAGCGATCTTGAAGGCGCTATAATTCTAATTTCATCTCCAACTTTTAGTTTTTCCGAATATATTTTGTTCATAGAATTCTATTGAAATTATGACCTTATTTTAGCATATTTTTACTGAATGTAGAAAAAAATAAGAGCATGGACGAAAATCCATGCTCTTATTTTCTTAAGATTTGTAACTTTGGTTCAAGGGTTGGTAGGTCTGTAGGAACCAAAATTGTTGGCTGGCCTTGTTTGACCAAGTTGGAACAAAAATTAAAGAAATTGCTTTAGTTTAATTCATCCTCTAGCTGTTTTTTTAACTCAGCGTCATCCAGTATTTCTTTGTATTGGCCAAAACTGTTGCTTCTTTCCAAAGCATTTAATCTTGGATACAGGCAAATAAAATATTTCCATACCGTCGGCTCTTCTTGCCTGCGTTCATTTATGTATGTTGCGGAGGCTTGATAATATAACCTCATCCAATGATAAAAAGCGTGCCAAACCATTTCCTCATCTAAGGCCTGCTTTTCAACCATAAAAGAAACGTCCTCAAAAAAATCTAGAACGTCATCAACATCTATTCCGGGATTTTTATCTTTCAGCATAGTGTGGCAAGCTAAGGTAGCTGTTTTTCTTGCTGCCTTAAAATTTTGCGATTCAAATCTATCAATAAATTTTAATAAAGTCTCAGCTTTTATGGAAAGCTTAAGCCCATTTGCTTGCCAAAACGCAGCAACAGCTGCGGCAATAGCAGCAAACGCCGCAATTATGGCTACCCAAGTGGAAATATCAAAATGATTTCCCGCAAAAGAGTTGTAATAAAAATATCCTCGCATAATAATCTCAGTTTATTTTTTAGTTTACTTGAAGTCTGAAAGTAAACTTGTTGCTTGTTTGTCTAACGCCTGAAATTGGCTTACGTATGATTTTAAGAGCGTACTATCCTCTGGCTTAAAATCTTTAAGCCCTTCTGTTTCCATATAACCAAATCCTTTTTGCATTAAGCGAAAAATCTGTGTGTGCTTTTCAAGCAGGGTTTCAAGCAAAGCTGGTAATTCTCTAAAAGGAACAAAAAATGCTTGGGTTTGGTGGGCTTTAGCATTATTTTTTTCCTCAGTAAATCTGCCGCTTAAAACATATTGAAGCCTGCTTTTAAAACTTTTTACCAAACCAAGATTTTCGGCGTCTTTCTGTATATTTTTTTCTAGAAAAATTACTATTTGCTGATACCGTTTTTGAACCTCAAATTCTTTAACGCTTGTTAATATTGGAGCGAGTGCTATGTTTCCATTAAGCGAACCTACCAACTGAGCAAAAGCGTCTCTAAGGTCATTAACTGCTTTAAGCTGTAAGTCGCTTAATTTTTGTTTATTTCCAGCGTTACGAAAAAGAGCAAAAAGACCGCCCGTTGCAGCGCCGAATAGCAAAGAATTTTTAAGATTTTTATCCATATTATTGAGTGATTTTTTCTACTGGATTTTTATTTCCAAGCGTTGGGTCTGGAGCAATAGCAACAACCCAAGGAATAAAAATTTGTGTAGTGTTTAATGTCTTGCAAAGATACGTAATGCCTGCGTCCCCGGCCATTGAATCTGTGTCACAGCTAAAACTTCCGAAAGCCCCTCGGACAACTACGGAATTTCCGGCGTTGAATTGTGAGTATAATTGTGAAAATTTTGAAACATCAAACACGGCAACTGCCTTACTATCTCCAATTTCAAATAAATATTCTTGTGTGGGTGGCGTGGCTTTTTTATTTAAAAAAGTAATTTTTTTAAGAATTTTAGTTTGAGTCTCGACCAAAGTGGGGGTATGTTCCATCCCTCCCTGCACCATATCCGCAACGGTCGTGGTAGTAAATTGCGGACTAGAATTACTGGCTGTTGGTAAACTTTGAGAGGTTTGATTATTTTCAGAACTACACCCTGACGCTAATAATAATATAAACGGCAAAGCAAAGAGTATTTTTTTCATAATAATGATTTAAGTTAAAATTATACTTAAACTATAGCAAGTTTTGTCTTAAAAATAAATAGCGGTGGATAATCCGCTTGACATAAATTGTTTAAGCGTTAAACTTAAAATGGTTAGTGTAAAAGCTAATCAGGGAGTGGGCTAGCCCAAGAGGGACTAGCGCCCAATGGCTACTACGCAATAAGCGGGAGTAGCTTTTTGTTTTTATTTTATGTTCATACGATTCAAGTTATATTTTCTCCGCCGGGGTTTGTATGCGGTTCAGCGAGGGGCTTATCAGCTACACGCAACAGCATTTTAACGATAAGCACCACAAATTAATGTCAGACGATGAGGCTAATTCAGCTACCGAAGCATTGGCTGATTTGTTTTTGCTAATGGCCAAGAGGCAGGCGGCGAGGCGGCCGCACCCCAACGGAGGCGCGGCGGCAACGCCGCCGCCTGTTACACTCGATTAATATAACACTTAATCCGAAAATGGTTAGACAGCAAATCGCGCTTTATGGCAAATATTTGAAAATTATTTACTTCCGGCGTATTATGGATTTGTAAAAATCCTTAAGAAACAAAAAAAAATGAAAACAATTATTTATTTACGAAAATCCAGTGAAGCCGAAGACCGGCAGGCTTTGTCTTTGGAATCTCAAGCCGGCGAAATAAAGGCTTTGGCCGCAAAGTTAAATTTGAGCATTGATAAAATATTTCAGGAAAGTAAATCCGCTAAAACCATTGGCCGTCCGGAGTTCAATAAAATGGTTTTGTATATTAAGGCTAATCAGGGTTGTAAGCTTTTGGCGTGGAAACTTGACCGAATAGCAAGGAACTTACGGGACAGCGGGGAAATTATCAGCCTCCTGCAAGAGAACATAATTTCCGAAATCATAACTCCTTTTGGTAGTCACCACCCCAGCGACAATGTTATGCACTTAGCCTTGGAATTTGGCACTGCTAACCAGTTTGTCAGAAACTTGTCGCAGGATGTTAAGCGCGGCAACAAAACTAAACTAGAAAAAGGCGAGTTGCCCGGAGCCGCACCGATTGGTTATTTGGATAATTTGGCGACCAAGAAAAAAGAAATAGACCCAATAAAATCTGTATTCATTAAACAAGCATTTGAACTTTATGCTACCGGCGGCTATTCGCTTAAGGATGTAAATAATATCACTTACCAAAACGGCTTTAGAACAAAAGGCGGGCTTAAACCCAGCAAAGCCCAATTTCATCACATTTTACAAAATCCATTTTACTACGGAGTTATCCGCCGCAACGGCCAAATTTACCAAGGCATACATCAGCCGATTATCAGCAAAATTTTATTTGATACTGTGCAGGATGTGTTATCCGGTAAATCCCGTTCCAAAAAACAAAAACATTTTTTTCCTGCCCGTGGTTTTATGTTTTGCCATTCCTGTGGCTGTCTGCTTACCGCCTCAACAAAAAAAGGCCACGCTTATTATTATTGCACCAATGGCAAGGGAAATTGTTTGGAACATAAAAAATATTTAAGGGATAAAGCCATTGATGAACTCATAGCCAAAACTTTTCAGGAACTTAAGTTTGACGAACACGATATTGAAATTGCTTATCGTGCCGCAAAGGAAAAAACTATCGCCCAAGCCGGCAACATCAATTTTCAAAAAGACGAACTGGCTAAAAAGCTTAAAACTACACAAGAGCGACTAGCAAATCTTGTGCAGGTAATTTCTACTGACCCAAGTATGGCAAATGCCCTAAAGCCCCAAATTTTAAACCTAGAGGCCGAAACAAAATTAATTCAGACCCAAGTTTTGAACACCAAGACCCAAACGCTTGAAGAGGCCTTATTCACTTTGGAACTAACAAAAAAGACCTTTTTACAGGCCTCAATAGCGTCTTTTGAGTATTTAGAATCTACTGATGTTGAAAAGTTTGAACTGCTAAAAAAATTACTTTGGAACCTGAAACTTAAAAATCAGATTGTTCAACAATATCAATTCAAGTCTCCATTTTCTCTGCTCGCGGAAAGTCCGAAAAATCTCGTTTTAAGTGATTGGCTGGGGTGGCAGGATTCGAACCTGCGAATGGCGCCTCCAAAGGGCGCTGCCTTACCACTTGGCGACACCCCAATGTGATAACAATTAACGTTTAACAATTTACAATTAACTAAGGCGGCTTGGCTTATTTTAGCAAAAACGTCTATTTTTATCAATAAGTACCAATCCTGGACAGTCATAGACCATTTTTGTTATGGTATTGTATCCCTAAATTGGAGGGATACATGAGAAAAATTACGCCCACGCTTTTCTTGGCGCTGCTAATTTTGGGTGCCTTAACCGCAACCGGACAGAATTCCACTTATTTTGTCCAATATCACCACGGAAATGGCCTGACATTCCATGCGACGTCCCCGCTCACTGATCAGACAATCCGCATGGTGATGTTCAGGCAAAACGGCGAGCCCATGTTTGACGGGGAAGACGGGGTTTTGCCGCCACTACTTAAGAATCTAACCCGGATTCAAGGATTGGAGAGTCTCTATCTGAAAAAGTATGAGCTCTCGGTATTCAAAAGGCCGAACGCGAGTTGGTCCACAATCGGTCCGCAAGTCAAGAGTGCTATGACTCGGTTCTCGGGAGCCATGACGCAGGTTGAACCCAGGCCGAACGAAGTCCCTTGTCAGCAACAAAAACCGGCGCTAAAAACCTTAGGTATGGCAAGATACATTATGGTATGCCCGCCTAACCACGACATGGTAATTCTGTACTTCGACACCATAATGGCACCCGCTGATCTAGACATGTTCGATTGGGCAATCGGTCAAGATAAAAACTCCGCGCTCGTCACGAAACTTGCGCAAGTCGATGGGGTTCAAGAGGTGTTTGCCCAAAACAATAACGTCTCGGTCAGCAAAGGCAAAGGCTTCCTATGGGCGGAAACGCTACCCAAGGTACTCGCGGTGCTTTTAGAACAGATAAGGCAGATAAAGCCATCTCAAGAGGTGCGCATCAATCTTCCCAAGTACGATGACGAAATCGTGCAAACGGAGGTAATCAATGTACCTGGAATTGGCGCGACGTATCACTTCTCTTCACCTTATCTGCCGACTACCTTCCGCTAGTTTCCGCAGAACTTTAAAGGCATCGCATGTGGCCGATACCCGAGCCTGCACCGCCCCCGATACGGTATATTGTCGGGAATTTATTTTGTAAAAAAAGTTTAACTATTTCAGTTCCGTCATTATCATACGAGGCTTGCCAATGTGATTGCAAATGACGGGTCAGACACGAACCTTACCGCCAATCTGCGGGTTTTTTGTGGTAGTGATAAATATGGTATAATATAGAAAATTAATTACTAAAAATGAAACAAAACAATATTGAAATTGCCGAGCCGCCGTTTGCGAGATTTTTATTTGCCAATACGAAGATGGCTTGGTTGTGGCTGATTATTAGGCTTTATGTGGGCTGGCAGTGGGTGGAGGCAGGCTGGGGAAAAATAAATTCGCCTATGTGGGTGGGCGGACAGGCCGGTACGGCTTTGCGGGGCTTTTTAAATGGCGCTTTAGTTAAGGCGGCCGGGGCGCATCCCGATGTGCAGGGATGGTACGCGGGATTCATCCAAAATTTCGTTATCCCCCACGCCGCGGGGTTTGGGGTAATGGTGGCCTTTGGCGAACTTTTTGTCGGCCTAGCCTTAATTTTGGGAATTTTTACCGGCATCGCGGCCTTCTTTGGCACGTTTATGAATCTGAATTATCTTTTGGCTGGAACCGTGAGTATAAATCCGGTCTTGCTTATGCTTCAACTATTTTTAATTTTGGCCTGGCGCGTAGCCGGCTGGTACGGCATTGATATGTGGCTGCTACCGGCAATAGGCACTCCCTGGCAAAAAGGCAGCGCCTTTAAATAGCATCCGATGGTTAAGAAATCCCCTTCGCTTGCACAAGCACATGATGATGCCGGCTTGCCCGCCAAAGCCTTGGCGACGGCGGGGGTCGGGATGACAACTTAATATCCCAATATCTATAAATATCTATTAATATCCATAACTCTTATGGACATAGACGACAAATTGGCAAAAAAAGTGGATTTGTACGCCAGCGTGGCCAAAGAAAATCCCAATGTGGACATTGGCGCGCTAATGATGAACGCATTGGAAACGCAAAGCCGCAACCTCGTTTCCCCGGCCGCCAAAAAATGGGCATACCTGATTAGCATAAGCGTCCCGCCGTTTGGCCTGCTGTTCGCGGTAAAATATTTTTTTGACGACAAGGACGACTCCCAACAGGTCGCCTGGGTCTGCGTAATTTTGACGGTCGTCTCCCTGCTGATTTTTTATTTTGGCTACAAAGCGTTTTTCTCCACGGCCGGGGTTACTCCCCAGCAAATTGAGCAGATAAAACCTTCGGACATTCAACAGTTGTACCAATAATCTACCTTTACTACCTTTACTAACTACGAATCTTTACGAATATACTAATTTTAGTTCTCAATTCGTATATTAGTACGGATTCGTAGTTAGTAAAGGAATTATTGTTTGTTTGCCGGAATCGGTCGCGAGGGCGGAATGCCCATATAGTTTAAAATAAACTGCGCCAGCTTGCCCCACACCGGCACCGCGGTAGTTTCGGAAAATTCGGCATCGCGCGGGTGGTCTACGCGGATAAGCATGACAAACTGGGGATTATCGACCGGCGCAAAACCAATAAACGAGCCGATGTTATCGTTAACCAAATATTTTCCGTCCGGTCCGGCCACCTGCGCCGTACCCGTCTTGCCGGCCACAAAATAGCCCGGCACGGCCGCTTTGGCGCCGTAGCCGTTTTCTACCACATCCACCAGCATGGCATCCAGCGTGCTGGCGGTTTGCGGACTAATGACCTGCTTGACCACCGTGGGCTTGGTATCCACAATTTTACCGTCCGGAAAAATTTCACTCTGGATAATATAAGGCTTCATCATTTTCCCGCCGTTGGCAAAAGCCGTATATGCCTGAAGCATCTGCATAGGCGTTACCAAAATTCCCTGGCCGAAACTGGCAGTGTCATAATTTGTCTGGTTATTGCCTTTTAATCCGTCCAGACTGCCTTTGGTTTCCGGCAATTCAATACCCGTGGCCTGGCCAAAGCCGAATGCGTTTACGTATTTTAAAAAGTCCGGGTTGCCTAGCTGGTTTTCCGCGTATACCGCGCCGGTATTGTAAGACCAATCCAAAACCTGTGTCATGGTCGTCAGGCCGTGCGCCTTGTTGTCGGAGTTATGAATGTGGAACCCGCCAACCGCGACATCGCCGGTGTCAACATAAGTGGAAGTCGCAGTAACTTTATTTTCATCCAATGCCGCGGCCATGGTGATGGCCTTAAACACCGAGCCCGGTTCGTAATTTCCCGTGACCGTCTGGTTATTAAAATCCGCGGGATTGGCAACAGTATTGTACTGGTTCGGATCGAAATTCGGATAACCGGCCAGCGCCAATATGGCGCCGGTTTTCGGGTTAGCTACAATTATACTGCCGCTGTCTGCGCCGTTTTTATCCACCATATCCTTGAGCATGCTTTCGGCCTGAAACTGAATTGTCTGGTCGATGGTCAAAATTAAATTCGCGCCGTCTAGAGCCGGCTCGCGGTCAATACCGGCGCCGTAAATCATTGCTCCCCCGCTGTCTTTTTGCGCCGTTACCTGCCCGGAGGATCCCGATAAATCCTGATTAAAATACCTTTCTAGACCGTAAAGCCCGGTCTTGTTGGGATTTTTCCCCGAATATCCCAAAAACCCCACGGTCTGGCTGAGCAGGCTGTTTTGGGGATAAACGCGGGTATCTTCCGAATCAAAAAAAATTCCGGCCAGCGCGAGCTGCTTGATTTGCGACTGCTCGGCGTCGGTTAACTGTTTTTTAATAATAACGTATTTTTTATCCGTCTGCGTAATTTTGCCCAAAATGTCTTTGGAATCCAACTGCAATACGCCGGCCAGACTGGCCGCCGCGAGTCCGGGATTTAAAACCTCGGACGGCACGGCGTAAACCAGGTAGCTTTTTACATTGGTAGCAAGCGGCACCAGCGCGGACGAGGCTTTATCCACCATGTCTATTTCGCCCCGGCTCGGCAGAAGTTTTTGGTAAATGCTGTGCTGGGCTTCGGCGGCCTTTTTTAGTTCGGCGCCTTGCAGCACCTGCAAATAAAACAGCTTGGCCGCTAACACCACAAAAAGCAGACATAAAAAAACAGCCAATAAACTGCTTCTGAATTCAAAGGCGTTTTTTACGTTGCGTCCGGACATAGCTTTAACAGCTCAAACTTATCTTAAGGACAAATTTTCGGTTTGCAGGAATTTGGGCGTGGCAGCCAGAACATAGCCGGAATTTAAAAAATCATTCTGGATGCTGACCATGGAAGCCGCCTGCGCGATTTTTAAGTTTAACTGTTTGTTTGACGTGTTCAGGCCGGTTAGCCGCGTTTGCAGGGCGGTAATTTCGTAGCCTTGCGAGGCAAACTGGTTTACGCCGTAAATATAGCTGAGCAGCAGTAAAACGTTTAGCGACACCAAGGCGGCGGACAGCCAAACCCTCAGGCGGCTTGCTTGCGATTGGTTGTTTATGACACGATGGTGGGTTTTTAAAGATCCGCCCGGCCAAATGCGGTTGAGCGCCAGTTCTTTTATCATAAATTTATTTTGATTTTATTATTGCGTTAACTTTTCCGCCAAAAGCATTCGCGTTTCCGGCGGAAATATTTATTTTTATTTTTTGCAGTCCGCTGTTCTTATTTTTAATTTTTATTTTTCCGGCGGCATCGGACCACGTTCCGCCGCGCATGGTATTGTCCATAAATTTTTGTTGTTAAAATTTTACTATTGCCCTCAGCTTGGCGGGCTGA
The DNA here is from genome assembly GCA_031291995.1 of Candidatus Doudnabacteria bacterium. Lineage (GTDB taxonomy): Bacteria > Patescibacteriota > Doudnabacteria > UBA920 > UBA920 > PALSA-1336. Next base: position 62,150 of record JARLHZ010000034.1, on the reverse strand, counting down.
GCGCGGGAATTTTTCTTTAACTCTTCGGCTGAAGCCGTAATCGGTTTTTTGGTTAAAATTTTAGCTTTGGGATTTTTACCGCACAGACACTGGGGAAATTCCGGCGGACATACACAGCCTTTGGTCAGCCCCACAAAATACTGTTTAACAATTCTGTCTTCCAGAGAATGGAAGCTGACAACTGCCAGCCTGCCGCCCGGAGCCAACAAATCAAAGGCTTTGGGTAGAAAATCTTTCAGATTTTCTAATTCATGATTAACTTCTATCCTTAAAGCCTGAAATATCCTTCGGGCACTGTCATCAGCTTTATGCTTTACGGGCTTGGGCAGCGCCTCTACAATTAGCTGATATAAATCGGCTGTATGCTTTATCACTTCGCCCTTAGCCCTTAACCCTACAACCCTCCTCGCAATCTGCCTGCTGAACTTCTCCTCACCGTAATCTTCAAAAACTTTCCTAAGCCTCTGTTCATCGTAATTATTTAAAATAAATTTTGCGGTTTCCGGCTGGGACAAATCGAACCTCATATCCAGCGGCTGGTCGGTTTTAAAACTTATGCCGCGATGTTCCAGTTCATAAGAAGACAATCCGAGATCCGCGACTATCCCATCCGGCGCCGGAAATTTATGATGGCTGATGATTTTATCAATCTGAGCAAAATTCCCCTGCGCGACAATGATTTGATCTTTGAATTTGTAATTTGTAATTTGTAATTTGTAATTTTCAACCGCATCTTGGTCTAAATCAATCGCCAGTATTTTTCCGCCCGAACCAACCTTATTTAGTATTTCTGATGTATACCCTCCCCCTCCCAGCGTCGCGTCCACGATATTCTGACCGGGACGGGCGTCCAAAAATGCAAGAATTTCATTAAGTAGAACTGGAGTATGTTCATAATTCATTAAATAAAATTGACCAGAATTAAGTAAAATTAAATAAAATTTTGTGCGGTACAATTTTACTTAATTTTATTTATTTTTACTTAATTATTAAACTCCCAAACTTCCCAGTTGTTCCGCAATCTGGTTGCTTGCCGCTTCGGTCTGCTGTTTGTAGGCGATCCACAATTCTTCGCTCCAAATTTCGATGCGGTTGTACAAACCGGCGATTATAACTTTCTTGCTGATTTTGGCAAAATCCTTTAGGTAGCCCGGTAAAATAATACGTCCTTGTTTGTCTATGTCGCAATCCATGGCTCCGGCCAGCATTAGACGGGAAAAAGCCCGGGTATTGGCAGTAGAAATTGGGAGACTAGCCAATTTTTCCGCAAGCTTTTTCCACTCGTCTATGCTGTATAAAAACAGGGAATTATCCAAGCCCCGAGTAACAACTATTTTAGACTTTAAAGACTGCCGGAATTTAACCGGCACGGAAACTCTCCCCTTTTCATCAATTGTCGCCTGATATTCACCAATAAACATATTAACCGCCGATCTTAACGCGGATCCGTTACGCCGATCTTAACGCGGATCCGCGTTTATTCCGCGTCTGCAGTTAAGATCCGCGACTGATCCGCGGTACAGTTATCCACTAAAACACCCACTTGTCCCCACTTTTATCCACTTTTTGCCATGACTCTAGTATTATATACCACATTTACCCATAAGTCAAAGCTCGTTAAGCTCCGTCAAACAATAAAAAAACCGCTTTCACAAGCGGTATACAACCTAATTTGGTGGATTTCATTAAGCCTGTCCACAAATACTCCCAAAATTTTCAATATTTTTTTAAATTTTTTAGGCAGCTAAATTTTATTCGTTTTATTAGAACATAAAAATACAATTTTACAAAATATTTTACACTTTCGAAGAAATATAATAGGCCGCGATTCCAAAAGCCACGGAAACATTAAGGCTTTCTTTTTTACCGGACATGGGAATTTCCACCAGCTTGTCACAAGACTTTATTAAAGTGCTATTAATCCCATTAACTTCTTCCCCAAGAATTAACGCCAAAGGGAATTTGGGTTTAAACGAGTTTAAGGCAACGGCTTTTTGCCCCGCTTCCAGGTTGTTTTCCAGCCCGACGATTAACACTTTTTGCTTTTTAAGGATGCGGATAACAGCCTGAGCCGATTCCGAATGCTCCCAAGGCACCCAATCCTCAGCCCCAAGCGCCACTTTGGCAATTTTGTCTTTATGGGACGGGTTTTCCGGGCTGCCGGTATAACCGGTTAAATAAATCTTACTGACCCCTAACGCGTCGGCCGTACGAAAAATCGACCCGACGTTATAAAGCGAACGGATATTGTGGGCAATGACAAAGAATTGCCTCGGAATGATTAATTTAGAATTTTGATTTTTCAATTTTTATTAAAAATTGATCATTGGAGTAGATTCAAATTAAACTCCGCGTTTAACCCTCTGTTCATTTGACCTTCCAATTTTATCAATAAAATCTCGCAGGTGACGGACACTACCAATTTGAATACATGCCCGGCAAGGCTGGTGAAGTCGTTCCGGCTGAATACCCCGTGCGCGTGAATCGAAGGCTGCCCACCGCTTAAAGACCCATTGCCGCTAAAAGTGGCAATTTCCAATTCTTCCACGTATGGTTTTTTGCGATAATCTTTCAAAAATGGGTTAAAATAACCAAGCTCGACCGATTCGCAAGCGCCTATGCCAAAAAAAACGCAGGCGCCAATGCTTTGCGATTTCATAAAATCGGCCAAGCCGGAAATAACGTCTTCGCCTTTGTCAAACCGCAGCATATAGCGTCGGTCGTCCTGGATTATAGCTTTCATAATTCGCTGATTTTTCGCTGACGTGAGTCCGCCGTAGCCTTGGCGGAGGTGGATAACTACGCTGATATGACGCTGAATCAAAATTTCCACCTCAGCACCAAACCAGGACTCATCAGCAATTTATGTTAGTTGCACATTTCGCGCTAAAACGTCTTTAACTTTTTGGATAATATCATCAACCGATTGGTCGCTCTTTAGCAGATAATCCACGGCGCCGGCTTCCACGATTTTGCTTATGGTTTCCACGTCGCCAATATTGGTTAAAACAATTACGGGAATTTTGGCCGTGTTCGGGTCGGCTTTCAGTTCCCACAATACGGAAATTCCGTCCAGTTTGGGCATCATAATGTCGAGCAAAATTAAATCCGGTTTTATTTCCTTGGCCTTGGCCACGGCCTCTTCCCCGTCATAAGCCGGAGTCGGCTCATAGCCGGCGCTCTTAAGCGCGTCGCATAACGAGCCTGATATTAATTTGTCGTCCTCCGCCGCGAGAATTTTAGTCATAGTTATCCTTTCTATATTTTACAAAGTACGAACCGATACGAACGTACGAACTTTCGTAAGTTCGTAAAATTTCGTACTTCGTAAACTCAATTATATAATTGGTAATGAAAAATTAAATGTCGTACCCAAATTTTCCCCCGCGCTTTCCGCCCAAATTCTGCCGCCATGGGCTTCCACGATTCCCCGGCTCACCACCAGGCCCAAACCGGTGCCTTTTCTGGCGTGGTCGCCGGTTTTCAACTGTTTAAATTTGGAAAAAAGGCTGGATAAATCCTCATGGGACACCCCTATCCCGCTGTCTTTTACCCCTATCGCCACGGTCTTTTCCTGGGCGTTAGGCACCAAATTTACCTCTATTTGGCCGCTATCCGTATATTTTATGGCATTACTCAATAAATTGCCTAAAACCTGGCCAACCCTTACTCTATCAAATTTTAGCATATATTTGGGCGGAGTAATAACGTTAATGGCCAAATGTTTAACTTCGGCCTGGGGCCGGAAAACTTTGGCCTGTTCGTTAATCAGCTCCACCAAATCATAATCCTGTATATTCAATTCGAATTTACCGGCCTCAATTTTGGCAACATCCAGCAGGTCGTTCACCAGTTCCAGCATATTATTGGAAGCGGTTTCTATGGTGACCACCGTATCTTTAACTTTAGCCGGGTCAACGCCGGTGTTGGCCGCGAGGTTTTTAATTAAAGATTCGCTGGACCAGCGCACCGCGGTCAACGGCGCCCGGAGTTCATGAACCATCATGGCGGTAAATTCCTGCCTGGTTTTTTCCAAAGTTTTTTCCGTGGTAATGTCGTGGAATACCACGGTCGCGGCAATAACGGTTCCGCCGCTGTCTTTGACCGGAGATATAGTCAGCTCCAGGGCTTTGTCTTTTAAAATCACATCCGGTACGTTTAAGGTTTTATTCTCCGCAATAGACTGCTCGATTTTGGTACGCAAGTCGATTTTGCCGGCCAGCGCGTCAACTATGTCAAACATTGTTAGCGGTTTATTATGGGCGATTTCCAGAATATTTTTAATGACCGGATTGTAAACCGTAAGCTGGTAATTTAAATCCACGGTTATAACCCCGTCGGCCAAAGAATAAATAACCGCGGCCAATTTGCCTTTTTCACTTTCCAAAACTTCCTGGAGTTTGGAAACCGCCGTGGCGGCCTGGTTGGTAATCGCGTATAAAATGGACGCCTGTTCTTCGCCGTACCGGCCGGGTTCGTGGGAAGCAACATTAATCAGCCCCACCAATTTCCGCGAAATAACCACGGGCAGATTAAAAAAAGACGTAACTCTGAATTTCGAGTTATCGTTTAATATATTTCCGGTAACGCTTTCGTCCAAACCGGCGGTGGAAATCTTTTTGTTTAAAATAGCTTCGTAGGACATGAGCATTTTTTCTTTCACCTGCTCAATAAATTCATGGTTAACGGAGTTTTCCACCTGGCATTTAAAAACCACTTTGCCGTCTTCCTGCAAAACCATGTAGGCCACTGTATCGTAATCCAGCAAATTTCCGAGACTGCTGGTAATAATATCCACAATCTTCCCGGTATTTAACGAATAACCGATGCGTTCGCTGATTTCTTTTAACACCTGCGCCTGGTAAACTTTCTGCTGCAGTTCCAATGACTGGTCGGCTTCCGATCGCAAGTACTTACGTTCCCTCCGGGACGCGTAAATATAAGCGCTAACGACTACCGCCAGCATTATAAAATCTATGACTAAAAGGATGTTGATTAACATTTTGTTTTTTATGACGCTGAGGCGACGCCGATTTTAAGACCACCGCTGAGACAAACACTGAAGTTTCAAGTACCTTCTCAGCGACCTATCCGCATATATAGTAGCGTCGGATCGGCGGTTTTAAAGGCCCTTTACAGTCGGATATTTTTCCAATAATGAGTTCAGGGTCATTTGGGCAATCTGGCCGGACAGAGCCATGTATTCGTTTGCCACGCCCTTTAAAACCATTGGCGGATCGCCATCCATATCCAAAACCGTACCATCATCCGCAACCTTAACCCCGGGAACCTTGCGCGCCTTGTCCAAAGCAATATTCGGGCCCAAAACAACCATTTGTTTTTGGATTAAGTCTGTCAGCATTTTTTTGTATTCATCCTGGTCTGACATTTTTGTTTCCTATTGATTAATTAGCGGTAAATATATTATACCACAAAATATGTAATTGTGGCTAATTTTCTCTTGAAAGCGCTTCTTGCAACCAGTGGCAAAGAGCACCTTTGACACTTTTCTTGTTGATATCTAAAATGGTTGGTTGTACACTTTGGCGCAAGCCGCTTATTCATATAACCAAAGGCGCCGATTCAGAACTACATGTTAGTAGTCCATTCACGGCGCCAGTGTTGATGGCCTTCCAGTTGTTGAGTTATTATGCTTCAGTCGCGATCTGAAACATCGCGACGATTGCATTCGCCGCTTTTACCACCCGGACTTCCCGGCCGGACAACAAGATCCCTATTGCCGCCTCGTCGATATTCGGGTGTATGATCAGAACATCCGGCAAGTTTCCCCGCAATTCGCCCAATATGAAAGCCGTGTTATTTCCCCGGTCGTACCACTTTACCCAAGCGTTTTGGCAGCGCTGATGCAAAGCTGCTATTTCTTCGTCGGTTATCGAATGCCCAACAACTGCAAAGGACTTCATAAGCTCTCCTTTTGGACTAACAAAAATTGTTCTCAACAGAAGTCTTACAAATTTTCCGATGAGAATTATTTTTACTAGTTCGCGTCATTTATGCCTTACCTGGGGCACTTTATTACTAGATAGTAATAAAGCATTTATCCGCCTTCGCCATAGCCCAAGGGTACGGCGGATGTTTTTTTATAATCCAAGGCTGGATTAGAATAAATCAAAACCCGCCCACAAAAACAACGTAGTTGTTTTCAAGGGCGGGTTTGGCATGAACCGGAGCCGGACGACTCGTTCATGGATTCAAACATTACCGCGGTACCACCTCGATTCCCCCGCTACTTCGCGGGGACACTTATTTACCTAGTTGTACGGAAAGGCTGACCGTTCCCGATTTATTCGGGACAGCAAACGGATCGCGACTCCGCTATGGCTTTATAATATTCAAATGTAAAAATAGTTTAACACAATGCGCACGCCAGTCAAGCTGTGGAAAACTTCCAGGACTTATTACCACTCCAACCTCTATAACCTATAACCATCTCCTCCCAATCTAATGCCGTTTAATATCCGGCATATGAGCCTCCGACGGATGATCGGCCGCGTGCTGGGCGGCGAGTTTGGCGGCATGCAGCTTGTGGCGCGCTAAAATATGCCTTTTTTTGTGGAATAAAAATAATGCGGCAATCATTATGCCAAAACTGTCCCAATAGGCCTGAGATCTGAACATGCCCAGTCCTGTAAATTTACTTGTTAAAATGAGATCTAAAAACATACCGGCCACAGTCCAAAAAATAGCGACGACTGCCATTTCAAACAGGGAAATGTAACCAAACCGCCTGACAATGGCGGCAGTTATAACTACAGTTATGATCCAAAATAAAATCTGCTGGCTGCCGAGATTGGCAAAAACCTGGTAATTAAACAGCCAAATTTTCAACGCTGCGGTCAACAGCCACTCCAGCAAAAAAAACAGCAGGAAATTTTTTCGGTTCATATGTTGCCGTTATATTTAATTACTGCTGCGGCTGTGAATCGCGCAATATTTTAGCGGAACTGGCCCCGGCCGTTTTTAGCTTTTTTGGCGCGCTCCGGCGGACAATTTTTCTTTTTACCGGAACCGGCTCCAAGGGGCTCGGCACAGTGGCGACCTCAACCGTTTCCAGCCGCGACAAGTCTTCGACCAGGCGTTTTTTCAACTCCGCGACTCCTTCGGATCGGGCGAAACTGGGCCGGGGAAAATAATGCTCCGATACATGCCCAACCAAACCCGGATGGCTTTGTTCCTCATAAATTATCCGATACCAATAAAGCCCCAGCCAGACTCCGTACCAGGCTCCCAGCATCATGGCCAAAACCAAGACAATGTAATCAAATATCGCGATTTGCAGGTAAGACATATTCGTAACCAAATAGCCTCCGGCTAAAAGGTATAAATAAAAAAATACCGCCAGACGCTCCAGCAGCATAAACATAAGAACACCCAACAGGGAACATAAAAAAATATACAGAGATTTCCTAAAATCTTTCATATTTTTAGTTTTGATTTCTTTGTTGGTATTATAGGATACTTTGTAAGACTTGGCAAATATTTAGTTACCTTGTGCTTAAGATGCTCTTTTTATAACTGGACAAGTTATCTAACGCCACGCCCGTGCCCTTGGCCACGCATAACAGCGCATCCTCGGCGACAAAGCAGGGTACGCCTACGGCTTGAGCAATATATTCGCCCAAATTCCGGAGCAGCGCCGTGCCCCCGGTCATTACCATTCCTTTATCAATAATATCCGAGGCAAGTTCCGGCGGAGTTTCCTGCAGCACATGCTTAACCGCCCGGACGATCTCTCCCAAATCGTCGCTAATGGCCGAAACCACCTCATTAGTGGAAACCGTGACCGTTTTGGGCAGTCCCGAAATCATGTCGCGTCCCTTTATTTCCATAACTTCCTCGTCGTTTAAAGCCAGGGCGCTTCCGATGGTGATTTTAATTTCCTCGGCTGTGCGGTCGCCGACGGCCAGGCCATGACGCTTGCGGACAAAATCTATAATAGCCTGATCCAACCGATTGCCGGCCACGCGCACAGATGTGGAGTTGACAATGCCGCCCAAAGAAAGTACCGCTACGTCGGTGGTGCCTCCGCCAATATCTATTACCAAATTGCCTCTGGCCTCGGCAATCGGGATTCCGGCGCCTATGGCCGCGGCAACCGTCTCTTTTATAACGTAAGCACCTTTTGCGCCTGCGGCTATAGCCGCGTCAATCACGGCGCGCCGTTCGGTGGAAGTAATTCCGCCCGGAACGGAAATCATAACCTCAGGCCGGAAAAACCGAATATTGCCCAATGCTTTATTTATAAAATAGCGGAGCATAGCCTCGGTTACGCGATAGTCCGCTATTACGCCGTCTTTCATCGGACGGCTGGCGACGATGGTTTCCGGGGTCCGGCCGAGCATTTCCTTGGCTTCCTGCCCGACCGCCAATACGCGATTGTCCTCCAAGGAAATCGCGACTACCGTTGGCTCGTTAATTATAATCCCCCTTTTGGGGACATATACCAGAGTATTGGCCGTGCCAAGGTCGATACCGATTTTAGTTTCGAACATTTAAAAAGGAGTTAGGAGTTTCAAAACTTCTCATTCAAGCACTAGTATAACAAAAGGCCACACTTGTATCAATGACCTAAAATCGGCTATAATTCACCGTATATGACCAAAAAAACCCGGTATTTTCTGTTGGCCGCTTGCGTATTAATTTTTTTAATTTTGGCGCCGTTGATGGTCTTGTACGTCCGGGGCATTAGCTTTAATTTTAATACCGGTTCCTTCGTGACAAATGGGATATTGTCAGTACGTTCCGTACCAAACTCAGCGGCAATTTATTTGGACGGACGCCTCAGGCGCGACAGCTCCGGCGATTTGGACTTTATTGTCCCCGGGGAACATCAACTTACTTTAAAAAAACCGGGCTACCAGGATTGGAGCAAAAGACTCGAGGTTGAAGAAGGACAGGTAACCTGGGCCAATCCTTCATTTGGCGACATTTATCTTCTTTTTAAACAACCACCGGTCGTAACCGTGGCAACTGGGGTACAGGATTTTTACTTCCATAACGGTGAAGCGGTCCTTCTGGAAAAAAACAATCTAATTGCGGCCTCCGGAACAAATTTAGGCAACCAAACTCTTTTTACGCTGCCCCAACCCGCCAATACCATAGCGGCTGCCGACGCATCCGGAAAAAACTTTGTCTTATCGGAAACCGCAAATTCCCCGGCCGCGGCCGCGTATTTATTTTTTAGCCTCAACGACGGGAAGTTTACCAAGCTGAGCGGCTTATTTTCCACACCGTCGGAATTTGCCTTTAGCGAGGGGGGCCAGCTCTATGCATTAAGCGACGGACAGCTTTACGCCATAGACCCGGACGCCCAGACAAAAACACTCCTGTTTTCCGGCGTTAAAACATTCGGCCTGCAGGACGGCAGCGTTTATTTTATCCAAAATAACGCCAGCGGCACACCGGAACTTTTGGTCAGCCAGCCGCCATTTAACCAAACTCAGACTCTCTTTGCCAACCTGCCCGCGTTTAACCAGGCTCACCTCTACATTACCTTCCAAAAGCAAATTTTCCTGCTGGCCGACAACACCCTGTATCTGGCCAATAATTCCATGGGGCAAATGGCCGGCAATGTCAGTGTGGCCAAATTTGAAGCCCAAACATCCATTTTGGCCATTGTGGATTCCGGGGAGCTGGATTATTTTGACCCGCTCACCGGCAATTTAAATTTTGTGACCCGAAGCAGCGGGGCTCTGGCCGACCTGCAAATCCGCCAAAATATCGGCTACGCTCTGTTCCGAACCGGCAGCGAAATCGACGCGATTGAGCTTGATACCCGGGACCGCCAAAACCAATACGTTATATACAACGGCTCGGACATTAAAAAAACGGCCGTAGACAACGCCGGGAAAAATTTGGTCGTTTTAGACGGCACCGAATTAAATACCTTAACCATTAGATAGATTATTCGCCGGCGCCAACCCCTTAAATTGATTGTTGCCTTTTACTATTTGGAAATTTGAGCGTCACTCAACATCCCATAAGTTTAAATTTTAAACCGTCCCGATAATTATATGTTTCAAGAAGGCCCGCCAATCCCCCTAAAGTCTTTCGATCTGCCTCCTGAATATGAAAAATTTTACGAACCGCGTGAAAGAATTCCGGATACTGAAATCAGGAATAATTGGAAACATGAAACTTGGAACTTAAACGGGAAAAAAATAGATTTTTACGGGGTCGCGCATGTTCCGGAAACATTGGAGTTGTACGGCAAGGAAATTGAAGAAGCGATTATCAAATCTGGCATTGTGGTTTTGGAAGGCGCGCCGACCGCGACCGGAGAACTTGAGGAAGATATTAAAATTACCGTTAAAACGTTAAAAGAAATAGCCGCCAAACTGGGCAAAACCAATATTGTAAACTGGGAATTAGTTCAAAAAGTTTTGTCGCGGGGAAAGTTTCGGCCTTTTTTTGCCCGCGCTGAACAATTTTGCCAAAAAAACGGCAAGCCAATAGCCATCGCCGATCCTCAAACCAGCGGCAATGCTAATGAAAATGCGCGCGCCATCGCCATAATGCACGACGAAAACCAAGTCTTCCGGAACTTTAAGGTTTTGACCATGCTCGGAGGCATGGGGATAATCGCGTTGGATGAGATTTGTCGCCAGACAAGCAAACATGTCAGGCCTTTAAACGCCGATGAACGCGGCGACGTCTCGGAAAAAAGTGACGGGCGGCAAAGCCGGAGGGGCTTTTTAAAAATATTAGGCGGTACCGTCGCGGCGGGAGCGGCAGCATCACTCTACGAAAGCGCCGACTCATTTTGGCACGGCCGCCGCGCCAAAGATCCGTTTAGCGCTTTATTATATGAATACGTTGATTTTCGGGATGTTATGTCCGCGGAAGGCCTGGATCGGTTGAGCAAGCAAAAGGACAGCCCCCGAAATATTACCTGCATATACGGCGACGCGCACCTGGAAGGTATAAAATATTATTCCCAATCACCAAAGGAACGCGCGCTTAAAATAAAAGCCTACGCCCCAATGTTAGATGCCTTAAAAGACGTTTTGCCGACCCTCAGGCAATTCCGTTATAATCGGCAAACAAATAAGTGGAATATAACCCGGCAGGAAAACTTATCGGAGCCGGCCAAAAGCAGTTAGACCGGCACGGTTATATTGCCGCGTCTATGGCTTCGTTGACCAGTTTGTCGGCCTCTTTGTTTTGTTCTCTAGGCACGTGACTAAAGGCCACGTGCTTAAAATTTTTAATCAGTTTTAACACTTCCGCGGCCAGCAGTTTTAGCGTGGGTTCCTTAATTTTATAGCGGCCCTGCATCTGGCGGACAATCAGTTCGCTGTCCATGCGGATTTCCAGGGCTAAGGGAGTAGGGCTATGGGCTAAGGCTTCCGACAACGCCAATATCAGAGCCTTATACTCGGCCACATTATTGGTCGCTTCGCCAATATACTGTTTATGTTCCGCGATAATTTGATTTTCGGCGTTGCGAATGACCACGCCAATCCCGGCCGGACCCGGATTACCCCTGGCTCCCCCGTCTGTGTTTATAATTAAATTCATTGTGTCAATTTAACGATCTAGCAATCTGGGCCAATCCTTGTATCCTTGTATCCTTGTATCCTTGTTTACTTGTTTACTTGTTTACTTGTTTACTTGTTTACTTGTTTACTTGTTTACTTGTATCCTTGTTTACTTGTTCTTCAAGTCGACAATCCGCAATTTTACTTCCCGCCTCCCGTTCCAGCCGTCTTCAATAAGTTCGGCCGCGACATTTACAGTATCGCCAATTTTTAAGTGTTTGGCAAATTCCGGGGCGTTAAAATAAATAGCGGCGATTTCTTTATTACCGGCCTTGAGCCGAAACTGCAAATGCTTGCCGATTTGCCCGACCACCCGGGCTGAAATAATCTGCGCGCCTTTTATTAAAAATTTCGGCTTGGGGTTATCCACGCCAAAGGGCTCCATCATAGCAACCAAGCTGTAAGTTGTAAGCTGTAGGTCTTCGGGTAAAAGTTCGGCTTCCATTTCCAAAACCCGCGGTGCCTGCTCCCGGGGCATATTGGCATCCGCGTAAATCAGGACCTGCTGGTAAAAAACTTCGAATTTTTCAGGCTTTAAGCTCAAGCCGGCCGCCTGTTTATGTCCGCCGAATTTTTCCAGATGGGCGGAAGCAAATTTTATCGCCTCTAAAATATTAAATTCCCCCGCCGTCCTCGCCGAACCGGTCGACAGGGTTTCTAATTTTTCCAAAATTATTGCGGGCTTATTAAACTCTTCGGCCAGCCGCCCGGCAACCAGCCCGACCACGCCTTTAGCCCAACCTTCGCCCATAAGCGCCAAAATTTTCCGGTCTTTAAGCAAAATCGCCCGTTCGCGGGCTTCGCTTAGCACCCGCTCCGTCAGATCCTGCCGGCGGCGGTTTATGAGATCCAATTTTTGCGCTTTTTCGGCCGCGAGATTTGCGTCAGTTTCAAGTAAAACGTCCAATGCCACATTGGCGTGTTCCAGCCGGCCGGCGGCGTTCAAGCGCGGGGCGATAACAAAGCCCAGCGAATAAGTATCCGCGGGCCGCCGCTTAAAATCCAACCCGGCCGATAAAATAATTGCCTTTAAGCCCGGCCATCTGGTTTTCTCCAAAACTTTTAAGCCGTATTTGACCAAAATCCGATTTTCGCCCATAAGGCTGTGGCAGTCGGCCACGGTACCGATAGCCACAAGATCCAAAAGCCATTTTTCAAAACCGCCGGCGTACTTTTTTGCCGGCATTGTGGGAGTAGACAAGGTTCCGGACCATAGCCTGGCCGTGACCCTGTCGTAATACGATAATATTCCGCAGGCCAATTTAAACGCAACGCCCACGCCGGTAATTTCAGAGTACGGATAAGTGTCCTCAGGATTTTTTGGGTTTATTAAAGCGTAAGCTTTTGGCGCGTCACCGATTAGTTCGTGATGGTCGGTTATAATAAAGTCGATGTTATTTGCCGCGCAAAACTCGGCGGCGTCCGCGGAATTCGTGCCGCAATCGACGGTAATAATTACCTTTGTGCCTTCGTCTTTTATCTTCATCAGCGCCTCCAAATTTACCCCGTATCCTTCCGTAAACCTGTCCGGAATGTACGATGTGGCCGTAACGCCCAAAAAACCGAATGTCTGGCGCAAAACGGCGTTGGCCGTTACCGCGTCCGCGTCGTAATCCCCATAAATGCAAATTTTTTCGCCGGCCTCCACCGCCTCCCAAATTCTATCCGCCGCCCGGCGCATGTCCCGAAACAAAAACGGATCGTGCAAGCCCTCGTATTTGCAATCAATAAATTTACGCGCTTCTTCCTCTCCGGACAGGCCGCGGTTAAAAAGCAGCTGCAGAAGCAGCCGCGGCAAGTCATTTACGACTCCAAAAATACCCTCGGGCATTTCCGGCTTAGTTTTCCAGTCGGCCGCCATAAAATTTTCGGTTATTTTGGCAACGCGGAATTTCGTATTTTAGCGTACTAGTACATTAATACGATATGCCGGCTACTCTTTTTCCGGCATCGCCGATTAGTGGGCGGCCGGAACCTCGTCAATTTCATCGGTTAAATCAATCCCGGTCATTTCCTGGGGCTTTTTTAAGCCGAACAGCGCCAAAACCGTGGGCGCCACGTCGGAAACCGCTCCGGCCGGCACACGCTCAGCCAGCGACATCAGGCCGCGGCTGTACGGATGGCTGAATTTAAATTCATTGGCCGCCAGCAACAACGGTACGGGATTGGTCGTATGGTCCTTGTCTATGTCGCCTGTTCTCGGGTTTATCATTTGCTCTATGTTCCCGTGGTCGGCAGTCACCAGCAGTGCCGCGTCAGCCATCATGCAGGCATCTAGAATTTTCTTCAGGCATTTATCCACAAATTCGACCGCCTGGATGCCGGCCAGCAGGTTTCCCGTATGGCCGACCATGTCGGTGTTGGCAAAATTAGCAAGGAAAAAATTAATGTCCGTGCTGGAAATCTTCAGAGTCAGTTCATCGGCCAGCTTTTCCGCGGACATTTCGGGATGGTCGGAATAATTGCGCGCGTTATTTGTCGGACTGGTAACTATAATCCGTTCCTCTCCCGGAAACTTTTCGGTGCGTCCACAGTTAAAAAACGCGGTCACGTGGGCGTATTTTTCGCTTTCGGCTATATGGAACTGGGTCAGCCGGCTGCTCGACACGACCTCCGCCAGATTATTTTTCAGGCTCATCGGCCCGAATGCCACATGCACCGGCAAGCCCGGGGCGTATTCGGTAATGGTCGCGAAATATAAATTTTGAAGCAAACGGTGCTCGAATTCGGGAGGCATGCCCTGCGGACTTACAAACGCTTCGGTCAGCTGCAAAGCGCGATCGGAACGAAAATTAAAAAATATAAGCGCATCGTTGTCGGAAATCTTACCCACAGCTTTATTATCGTCGTCCACAATTACGGTCGGCTTAATCATTTCGTCAAAAATTTGCGCCTGGTAATTTTTGGCCACGCATTCTTCCGGCGTACGCGAGGTTTCCCCCAAGCCGTCCACCATGGCGCCATAAGCCATCATGGTTTGCGCCCAATGTCCGCCGCGATCCATGGCGTAAAAACGTCCGGACACCGTGGCAATTTTTCCCACTCCGACCTCGGCCATCTTTATGTCCAATTTTTTTATCGACTCCGGAGCGATTTTTGGATCGGTATCGCGACCGTCGGTAAACATATGGATATAAACTTTTTTCTGACCCAGTTCCGCCGCCAAAGACAGCAAAGCGTACAAATGTTCGTCCAGGCTGTGGACCCCGCCCGGGCTGACCATGCCCACCAGGTGAAGGGATGAATTAAATTTTTTGGCATGCTCGACCGCCTCAACCAATACCGCGTTCGAAAAAAAGCCGCCATTTTGGATGGAGTTGCTAATGCGCGGCAAATCCTGTCCGACAATCCGTCCGGCTCCAATGTTTAAATGGCCAACTTCACTGTTTCCCATTTCCCCCCACGGCAGGCCAACCAGCGGACCCGAGGCTTGCAGCGTCAGGCTGGGATAATTGTCCACCAAATAATCCAAAGTCGGAGTCTTGGCCCGCGAAATGGCATTGCCCCGCCCGGCCGGCGCCACGCCAAAACCGTCTAAAATTACCAGCGCTACTTTCTTGTAAATTTTATGCTTCATTAAAATATTGAGCATAATTGACATAATTGACATAATTGAGCAAAATGTACGGGCTCAAAATTATGTCAATTTTGTCAATTATTTAAATTTTGTCAATTGTTCCTCTATTTCCATCAATCGATTATATTTGGCCAGCCTTTCGCCCCGGCTCGGCGCTCCGCTCTTAATATAATCGGCATTTGTCGCTACGGCTAAGTCGGCAATAAAACTATCGCAAGTTTCGCCGCTGCGATGAGAAAATACTATTTTATATTTATGCTTTTGCGAAAGCTTAATAGCGTCGATTGTTTCTGTTAACGTGCCAATCTGGTTAACTTTTATTAACACCGCGTTGGCAATTTTTTGCTCTATACCCATTTGGATGCGGATAGGATTTGTGACAAAAATATCGTCGCCAATAAGTAAAGTTTTATCACCCAAATTTTGAGTTAAAGCTTTCCAACCCGAAAAGTCATCCTGAGCGCAGCCATCTTCCAGGGCAAGCAGCGGATATTTGGCCAGCCATTTTTTATAAATCTGATAGACATTGGCCGGGGTCGCCGTTATATTTGACGCTTTCAATTCATAAACTCCTTTTTTCTCATCAAAAAATTCACTGGACGCCGCGTCTAATCCCAAGGCAAAATCCGAGCCCAATTTATATTTAGCCGATTTTATAGCAGTCTCCAATTGTTTAAGCGCGTCCTCGTTAGAAGAAAGTTTTGGCGCAAAGCCGCCCTCGTCTCCAACCGAAGTGGCAAGCCCCTGAATGGCCAATTGCGATTTAAGCGAATGGAATACTTCCGCCGCCATCCTAAGTTTATTTGCAAAATTGCCTTTAAGCGGTATCAAAAAAAATTCCTGGATATCCAAACCGCTGTCGGCATGGACACCCCCGTTTATAACATTAAAAAACGGCGTGGGCAAACTCTTTACCTTATAGCCGTACGTAGCTGCCAGGTACTCATAAAGTTCAATTTTTTTGGCTTTGGCGGCCAGTCTGGCCGTGGCAAGAGAAACTGATAAAATCGCGTTAGCGCCCAGTTTTGCCTTATTGGCCGTACCGTCCAGCTCCAACATGGTGCGGTCAATTTTTTGCTGATCCGCTACGGACAAGCCTTTTAAGGCTTTAAAAATCTTTTTCTCAACATTAAGGCAGGCTTTGAGAACGCCTTTGCCCCCGAAGCGATATTTGTCATTATCGCGCAATTCCAAAGCCTCATGCACGCCTGTTGACGCGCCACTCGGGACAGAAGCCTTAGCGCTCAAATCTCCGGCCCAAACCGTGGTTTGCACCGTCGGGTTTCCCCTGCTGTCCAAAACCTCCAGAGCCTGAATTTTTGTGATTTTCATAAGTATTGTTGGATTAATTTCAATGTCATTATACCACAAATAAAAACCCGCCCTAAAAATCCGCGCTTTATCACCTTTCATCGTCTACATACAATTCATAATAAGAAAGCACTATTGTGCTACTCATTAATATCCAAAAAAAGAATTCTTCAAAAGGAAATGAAAGGTTTCCTATGCTGACAACGCCAATATACCTCCCCGGAAAATACCATTGCCCGATTATGAGCGCCGTAATTTCATGTATTGAAAAAAGAAAGAAAAAGAAAGGGCTAATACTCATGAATTTTATAAATAGAACCGGCTTTTTTATTGTTAAATATATAAACGGCACCAAGGTACATAGGCCTAACAATAAATAGGTGTGCCCTAATACCAACTTGTCTGGCGCAACAATATATATAACTAAGATAGAGGCCGTGGTAAATAAAGCTGGGAGCAAGCCATACTTATAGTTATGGGAAATTGTATCCCTTCTTTCGTGCTCTAAAAAATGTTCGTAAAAAGTTACAATTACTAAAACCCACCCAAAATACCAAATCAACTCATCTAAAGGAACCACTCCCAATATCCTGTATGGAAAGACCAGCTGACTATTATACTCCGCCCAAGCATGTCCGATGTTCGCCATAAAATCAAAAATAAATCCAAAAATTGTTCCGATTAAAAAAGATCCGCCGAAGATTCTGTGGAGCCTTTTAGGCTGACGGCATAACAGGTAAAAACTTGGAAGAAAGAAAAAAAATAAACTTGATGTCAACCCTTTAAATCTAAAAACCAACGACAAAATCGCCCCGATTATAATTATGACAACAACTATTATAAAATCCCAAAATAACTTTTTCGGGGATTGTTTATTTTTCATTTTTTTATTAATTTTTATTTTAATGCTTCAATCCCGGGCAGTTTTTTGCCGGCTAAATATTCGAGCATGGCGCCGCCGCCGGTGGAGACGTGGTCAAAATGTTCAAACTGGCCGGCTTGTTTGATGGCGTCCACGGTGTCTCCCCCGCCGGCGACGACAAAGGCAATGCCTTTGCCGCGCCCGCCCAGCAGCCTGGCGAGTGCCATAGTGCCGGTATCAAAAGGCTTTTTTTCAAACAGGCCAAACGGTCCGCTCCAGACAATGGTTTTAGCCTCCTTGATAATTTTGGAATATTCTAAAATGGTTTTTGGGCCTATGTCCAACATTTGCTCATCTTTTTTTACGTCAAACGGCTCGATTGCCCGAATGGAGTGCTTGTCAAGATTTTTATTGGCGACCACAACGTCCAAAGGCAGAACTAATTTGTCTTTAAAATTTTTGCTGATTTCCCAGGCGGTTTTAGCTTCACTTTCTTCAATTTTGGATAAACCGATTTCATAATCCTTGGTTTTAAAAATCAGGTTGGCCACGCCGCCACCCACCAGAATTTTATCGGCTTGTTTGCCCAAATTTTGCAGCGTACCGACTTTTTCGGAAAGTTTAATACCGCCGGTCATAACCACAAACGGGTGTTGGACTTTTTGCATGACCATATCCAGGGCTTTAATTTCTTTTTCCAAGAGCAGACCGCAATAGCTATCCAGGTATTTGGTCACGCCGACCGTGGATGCCGATTCACGGTGATCCACGCCGAACGCGTCGTTTACATAGACATCGGAAAAGCTTGCCAATTTTTTCGCAAATACCGGGTCATTTTCCTCTTCGCCGGGATAAAAGCGCAGGTTTTCCAAAAGCACGACATCCTTGCTTGGCACCGACGAAAGCTGAGCGTGGTGTTTTTCTTCCGTTATACTCCCGGTGTAAAAAATGAGGTGGTTAATACCGTAATCCGGCAGAGCGTGGGCCGTTGTTAAAGATTTATAGCCAAGCATGTCAGCCATAAGTTCGGCCACGGGTTTTAAAGACAGCGTCGAATCCACCTTTCCCTTTGGTCTACCCAAATGCCCGCAAACAATTACCGAATTGCCATCCGCCTGCAAATGCCTGATTGTCGGGATAATCTGTTCAATCCGAAAAGCATCGGACACTTTACCGCCGTCTATTGGCACATTCACATCCACGCGCAACAGCACAACTTTATTTTTAACCGATGATTTGCTCAAATACTTAATTGCCATATATTTTTTATTAATCCACCCTCGTGGGATTGATTAAATATTGAGTGTCAAGGGTCGCCCTTGACACGATTACCGACTTATAACTTAAACACCGCAGTTTATGCCATTTGCCGCATGACAGCCTTCGAGATTGTAACTTCGAGAAGCAAGGAGATATACCGCCCCATACCAAACTATCGTCAACGCGACAACAAAGGAAATGCCCGCAACAATAAAATCAACAAATTTTTCTTTTATTGGTAATTCCTGATTAAAATACAAAATAGCAACCTCAGAAAAAAAGACAATACATAAGGGCAGAAGAAATGCGAGTCCAAGACTGTTAAAATAATCAAGACCAAAAGCGACCAAAATATAATTTTGCAGAAAATACACCACGATAAACGAGACCGCAAAAATTAACCCAAATATTACAGAATTTTTTCTGGTAATTTTCATCATTATTATGATTTACCGACCATTATTACTTCTTCCACCAACCTATGACTGTAGCCAAACTCATTATCATACCAGGCGACGACTTTAACAAAGTTTCCGTCCACAACTTGGGTTAAGGCCAAATCGACAATCGAAGATGCGGGATTGGCGACTATGTCCGATAATACTATTGGCTCGTTGGTTACTTCCAAAATTCCCTTAAAACGCTTGGTTGCGGCCGCGTCGGTAAAGGCCTTGTTGATTTCTTCTTTGGTCACATTTCTCTTAAGGAGCATTGTGAAATCCGATAACGAACCAACGGGGGTAGGCACGCGGAACGATACGCCGTCAAACTTGCCTTTTAGCTCCGGAATGGCCTGAGTAGCTGAAATGGCCGCGCCGGTCGTGGTCGGAATAATATTTAAAGCCGCGGCGCGCGCCCGGCGAAGGTCGTTGGATTTCCCCCCCGGCGGCGGCCCGTCAACCAAATTCTGCTCGGCGGTGTAGCTGTGGATTGTGGACATTAGCGCTTTTTCTACGCCAAAGGTTTCATTCATAACCGCCAAAACCGGCGCAATACAGTTGGTAGTGCAGGAAGCGTTGCTTATGATGTTCTGGCCGGTATATTTTTGCTCATTAACGCCCAAAACGATTGTGGGCGTAATGCCTTCGTCTTTAGCCGGAGCGCTAATAACCACTTTTTTCGCGCCGGCTTTTAAGTGCGCGCCGGCTTTTTCGCTGTCGGTAAATCGGCCGGTACATTCAATAATCACTTCCGCGCCGAGCTTGCCCCACGGCAATGCCGCCGGATCTTTTTCCGCGGATACCGGATATTTTTTACCTTCGACGATTATGTTTGTCTCGTCAAATTCAATTTTATGATGATAACGCCCGTAAACGCTGTCATATTTCAGCAAATGCGCCAGGACGGCAGTAGAAGTTAAATCGTTAATACCGACCACTTCCACTTCCTCGTGCTCCAGGGCGATTTTAAACGCCTGCCTGCCAATCCTCCCAAACCCATTTATGCCGACTTTGATTGTCTTCATGTTTTCCCTTTATGTCGTTCCTGCGAAGGCAGGAATCTTAAATTATTTATGATAAAAGTTATAAATTTTAATACCAGTTTGGTTGTAAGATTCCTGGTCTCGGCTGCACTCGCCAGGAATGACATATTCTAAGTGCGTAATTCCTGCGAAGGCAGGAATCTTAAATTATTTTTGGATATAAATCTTCCCAATTGGGATTATCTTTTTCAAAAAGTTTAATTTTCCAATCGCGCTTCCATCTTTTTAATTGCGTCTCCCTGTTTATTGCACTTTCAACATCTGTCGTTGATTCAAAATATACTAACCGGTGCACAAAATACTTCTTGGTAAAACCCTCTATTATGTTATTTTTATGTTCCCATACTCTTCTTATTAAATCACCTGTAACTCCAATATACAATACTCCATCTTTTTTACTTGCCAATATATAAACAAAATAATTCTTCATGGGATTCAAGATTCCTGGTCTCGGATGCTACTGCCAGGAATGACTCACTAGGAGATACCCGCCTCTAGGATTAGTACACTTGTGTCATTCCTGCGAAGGCAGGAATCTTAGTTCCTTAATTACACCAATTTTATAAATTTAATCCTTTTTCTTACTGACCATTTCCTTTAATTTTTCATTATTTTCTTCCGTGATTTCCACCACCTGGAACTGTTTCAATTTTTTTAACTGGCCTTCCATTTCTTTTTTGGTCAAAAGACCGGCCTGCGGGCCGACTTGCTGGACAACCGAGCCCGCGTTCATCGGTCCCCAGCGCAACGCGTCTTTATGCGAAAGGCCGTGCGCCAAAGCGGCAATATAGGCCGTGGTAAAGGAATCCCCGGCCCCCGTAGCCTCAATCCTTGGACCGGGATATTCTTCTATATAGTAAAAGCCGTCATTGGAATAACTATACGCGCCTTTGCGGCCGTCGGTAAGTGCCACAGCTTTGACACCCAGCTTCATCAGATGTTTGCAAAGCAATTCCGGGTCACGCCCGTGTTCCCCCACCCAGCTCTGAGCCTCCTCGACATTTACCGACAACAAATCCGTCCGTTTTAACATTTCCGCATTGGCTTTAGGGCCGGCCCGCAATTGGAACGTGCCCGGGTTAAAACCCAATTTTACCTTATATCGGTCGAGGTAGCGGGCCAAATCTTTATAAATTTTTTCAAACCCCACCCCCATACTAGTTAAATAGACCCATTTGGAATGGGCGAACTCGGGAAGTTTATAATGCCGGTGCTCATGATAGACAAAAATCGTGCGCTCGCCGTCATGCGACAGAACCGTGGAGGCATTGGTCGGATGTTTGTCGTTTTTGATGATGTAGCGAGCCGACACGCCTTCTTTTTCCATTTTGTGGACGATTTCGCGTCCGCCGGTGTCGTGGGCCACGACACAATAGAATCCCGTTACCAGGCCCAAGCGGGCGCTACCCACGGCGTTATTAGCCGCGTTGCCCGCGACGGTACGATAAAACTGATCAACAGGCAATTTGTCGCCCCAATTAATCAGAGCTTTTTTTTGCCCGTTAATTTCCTTTATTTCCACGTCCTTAACAATCAAAAACGTGTCTATTGTCGGATCGCCGATGCTGATTATGTCAAACATTTTTGTTTTTTGTAGTTAGCCGATTTATCGGCTGTTCCTATCACAGCAGCCCATAAATGGGCTAACTACACTTTCTTATGCTTAAAATATCTGATCAAACTTAAAATGACTAAAATGACAAAAATCCAAAAAAGCAAGTTAAAGAAAAAATAATATTCCCAAATGCCCGGACTTGAAAATCGATCCAACCAAACCTGAAATGGAAATCCATAAAAATAACTCACCGTTTGAGGTGATATACAAGTTAAACAAAATGCCGGGGTTCTTTCAACGTAACCAAATGCGTAAGCTAAAGCACTTACTATAACATTAATGATAAATCCTAATATTATACTCCATGCCACCAAACCAGTTCTTGACTTTAAGCTAAAAATTTTCATTTTTATGCCATGTGTCATCCCGAGGCCTGGGAATACGGCCGAGGGATCCCTTAGTTTATTATTCCCAGCTTTTGGATAGGTCTTCCCAGTAAAAATTTTTTGACCTTATCAAATCTTCCTTCTTCCACCTGCTCCAACCTTTAATTTGCTTTTCTCTTGCAATCGCCGATTCCGCCTCGGTAGTTTCCTCAAAATAGACAAGTTTATGACATTGGTATTTTTTTGTAAAACCTTCAATTAGGTTATTTTTATGCTGATAAACCCTTTTATACAAATCACTTGTTATGCCAGTATATAACGTGCCGCTATTACTGGCCATTATATATACGAAATATTGATACTCTTTCATATACTAAGGGATTCCTCGGTCGGATGCACTCCCTCGGAATGACATAAAGAGGTTTCACTTCTTCCGCTGAAGAACTTTTTTAACTGCTTCCATAATATGATCCTTCCCCATTCCGTATTTTTGTATCAGCTGCTCCGGCTCGCCGGACTCGCCAAAGGTGTTGGGCATGCCGACCATTTCTACGGGGACCGGATAATTCATGGCTAAAACTTCGCAAACCGCGCTGCCGCAACCGGCTTGGGTTTGGTGTTCTTCCAAAGTTACCACTGCGCCGCACTTTTTAGCCGCCTCGATGATTGTCGCGCTATCAATTGGTTTAATAGTATGATTATTAACCACCATAACCGATATGCCTTCTTTTTCCAATTCTATTGCGGCCAACAAGCCATTATATAAAACCGGACCGCTGGCAATAATCGCCACGTCGGATCCGTCGCGGAAAATTTCCGCCTTGCCCACCGCAAAAGGAGTCTCCGATGTTGTTATAACCGCGGTTTTAGAGCGCCCCAATCTAAAATATGCCGGGCCTTTCATTTTTCCGAGCGCCACGACGGTTTTACGTGCTTCAATGGAGTCACACGGAACTTCCACGACCAAATTCGGCAGCACGCGCATTATCGCCACATCTTCCAACGCTTGATGGGTTGCGCCATCTGGACCAACTGTAACCCCCGTATGCGCGCCCGCCACTTTAACGTTAGCCTCGCTGTAACAAACCGAAACCCGCATCTGGTCCCAGCTGCGTCCGGGAGAAAATACGGCGTACGACGAGACAAACGCGGTTTTACCGTAAAGTGCCAAGCCCGCGGCCGCGCCCATCATATTCTGCTCGGCCACGCCGCATTCCACAAACCGTTCCGGAAATTTTTTCTGGAATTCATGCACCATAGTCGATTCGGCCAAATCCGCGGTCAGTACGACAACATTTTTATCGGCGTCCCCTAAATCAACCACGCCCAGACCATAGCCCTTACGCGTAGGTTCCTGCTCAATATCGCTTTGTCCGATTTTTGGATTAAGTTTGATCATAAATTTTATTTGTGATAGAGGTCATGTCGTTACGATGAGTGCAGCCGACGAAGCAGTCTATTTATAAAAAGATTGCTTCGGATGCACTCGCAATGACACTAAATTTTTTCCCTTTCCGCCACGAGCTCTCCCAACGCCTTCTCTCCCTGCTCCTTGTTCGGTGGCATGCCGTGCCATTTGTAGTCGCCTTCCATAAAGCTTACGCCTTTGCCGGCCAAAGTATTCGCGATTATCATTATCGGCTTGCCCTTAACTGTCTTAGCGGTTTCGTAGGCCTTTAATACCGCGTCCATATTATTTCCGTCAATTTCAATTACATGCCAGTTAAAACTTTCGTACTTGGCCTTAACGTCGTCCAGCGGCATAATGTCTTCGGTGTTGCCGTCTATTTGGATGCGGTTTCTGTCCATAACCGCGATTAAATTATCCAGATGGTTTTTTCCGGCCATCATAACCGCTTCCCACGTTTGGCCCTCCTGCTGTTCGCCGTCCGAAACAACCAGATATACATAATTGGGTTTTTTATCCATTTTTAAACCAAGGGCAATTCCCACGGCCTGGCTGCTGCCCTGGGCAAGAGGACCTGATGAAGTTTCAATGCCGGGCAATGCCAGGTTATGCGGATGTCCGTGCAGGCGCGTGCCGAATTTTCTTAAAGTCAACAATTCTTCCTTCGGAAAGTAACCCGCCTCTCCCATGGCGGCGTAAAGTACCGGGCAAATATGGCCGCACGACAACACCGGGTAATCTCTGCCTTCCCACTTTGGATCTTCAGGATGAACATTCATAACATTAAAGTAAAGCGCGGCAAAAATATCCGCCATATCCAAAGGACCGGCGCTGTGTCCGCTTTTGGCTTCCACAAGCATTTTGATTATGTCCCGCCTAATATCGTTGGCTTTGAGTTTTAAATCCTTACCCGATAGTTTTTTCATATTTCTTGTTATTTTTAAAACTTAGGACTTACGTCATAATACTAAAGGATTGCGGATGTCAGGTCTTCAAACGCTTTTGGAACATCGGGAGCCTTAACCAAAGCCGAACCGACGCATATTAAATCAGCCCCGGCTACGGCGGCCAGTTTGGCATTGCCGATGTTTATTCCGCCGTCTACTTCTATTATAGCATGAGGGAATAGCTTTCGCAGGTCGCGGATTTTTTGGGGTGTGGAGGCAATAAATTCCTGGCCCTGTTTGCCCGGAACCACACTCATAACCAGGTATTCATCCGCAATAATGTCCTTTAAAACATTGACCGATGTGTCCGGATTTATTGCCACCGCGTTCTTAAAACCCATTTTTTTTATTTCGTTCAATGTTTTCTTTAATTCCGCCGCCGACGCGAAGGCTTCGTAATGCACAATCAAGGTATTAAACCCGCAAATCTGATAATCCAAAAAGTCTTTCGGCTCTTTTACCATTAAATGCGCTTCCCAATTAAATGCCGGATTAAGCGTGTCCATGTCCGCGGCAGACAAAAGTTTGTTTTCAATGAACTCTCCATCGCCAAAATCAACCTGGATCCGCTCCACGCCGGGAATTTTTAACACTAAAGACAGCCTTTGGTTAAAGCCGTCTTTTGTTTGCTCTAAAATTGCGGGGACTATTTGCGACATAGTTTACGAAGTATGGATGTTTACGAACTTACGAACGGACAAACTTCGTAAGTTCGTACCTGTTCGTACTTCGTAAATTCCATCTGTTATTTTTCCAAAGCGTTAATTTTGTCTATCCTTCTCTGGTGCCTGCCGCCGTCAAAGCCGGTTTCTATCCATAAGTCTATGGCGCGTTCGACTTGCTCAACCGATAAAAATCTCGCGCCCAGCGATAGGATATTGGAATTATTATGCTGGCGGGATAATTTAATAATATCCTCATGGCCGCCGTAATAAAGCGCCGCGCGAATGCCTTTGACTTTATTAGCCACAATCGCCTCACCCTGGCCGCTCATGCCGATTACTATACCCATACTGCCCGGGTTTTGAGCGACTTTTTGCGCGCACGGATAAATAAAGTCGGGATAGTCGTCATCCGGGTCAACTTTAAACGGCCCGCAATCTTCCACGGCCTGGTTGCTGCCTTTTAGATGCGCAATAATTTTATTTTTAAGTTCAAACCCCGCGTGGTCAGAGGCAATGTAGATCATATTGATGAGGGGATAGGGGTGAGGGTAGATAGGGTCATAAATATCCTCTTCCCTAAAAATTAATTATCTGATTAAAGTCCTTTGAAATTAAACTTACACCACCAGGCAGTAATCCATCTATATTAGGCTGGGACAAAAAACCCTTCGCGTTATTAAGATTTACGCTGGCTCCGTAAATTACTTTCGAAACCTTATATTTATTTTTAATAAAAATTGCCATTTTTTCTGCGTGTTCGGCATCAGCGGCTCTAGTCATATAAGGGTTACCTTTTGAAATTGCCCAGACCGGTTCGTATGCCACCACGACTTTAGAAGCATCAACTCCCGCAAGATTAATATCGAGCTGACTCTTTAATACATCGGTCACTTCTAAATCATCTTGTTCTACCTTGGTTCCAAAACCGACGCATAAAACCGGCGTAATTTTATTTGCCAAGCAAGCTTTGACCTTTAAATTCACCATCTCGTCCGTGTCCCCGACTTCCCGCCGCTCACTATGGCCAACGAGGGAATATTCCACCCCCAGATCTTTTAATTGTGCTGGCGAAGTTTGGCCGGTGTAAGTTCCTTTATCAGCCCAAAAACAGTCCTGTGCCCCAATATTTGGAAAGTTAATTGAGGCTAAATAAATCGTCGGCGGGCAGAGAATGACCTTATTTTTGGCCTTCACTGAAATAGACGCCGCCAATTTTTGAGCGTCTTTGAGGTTGGTAGGATTTAATTTCCAATTTGCGATAATAAGTTTTTTCATATAGTGGTGTTCGGGTTAGTAGTACAAAGATTCATTATTTACCTCCTTTCAAAGATCTAATTGTGACGTACAACAATCTTTGAATTTCGTCCAATAAAATTTCCGCTTTTTGATAATCTACGAGCGGGTATCTATTTTTAGCAATTATTAGCTGTGTTTCCAATTCAGCCGCGGATGCAATTGCTATTGATAAAAATTGTATATACTCTAATCTGTGATTTCTTCTATAACCCTCGGCTATATTTGAAGGTACTGAGATTGCCGCCCTTAACATTTGGTTGACCAAAATATACAATTCCATTTTTGGAAATTTATCAGTAATGACATAAATTTCCTGTACCAATTCAATAGCCTTAATCCACGCTGTCAGATTTTTATAAGAGTTCGCTGGCATAATATCTTTGCATTGTGTTATCAACCCTTCACCCTCTTTTATCAACCCTCTCCCTTAAGAAACTTCGTACTCACCTCCGGCGCTATCGGGTTTACCGGAATCCCCGTGGCGAATTCGAAGCCGGCCCAAATGGTGATGCGGGGGAAGATGGTCAGGTGCCAGTGGAAATCTTTTTCTTCGTAGGTGCTGTGCATGCCGCCCTGCTGGCGAAGAGGCATGGTGTGGATATAAAAATTCAGCGGCGGGTCGGAAAGTTTAGTATACAGCTGGCCGAGCGTCACTTTTAAAACGAAGGACAGGTGTTTAATTTCCTCTTCACCCATATCCTCAAACCGCGCGCCGTGCTTTTTTGGCAAAATCCAGGTTTCAAACGGGCTGCGGCTGGCGTAAGCGGAAATTACCACAAAATGCTCGCTGTCGTGAACCACGCGGTGTTTTACTTCCAGCTCTTCCTTTATAATATCACAATATACGCAACTTTTGTGGGTCTGGTAATAATGGTAACACCCTAAAATTTCACTGTGGACATGGGGCGGAACAATAGGAGTGGCCAGTAATTGATAATGCGGATGGATAATGCTGGCTCCGGCGTCGCGTCCATGGTTATGGAAAATCTGCACATAAGCCAGCTCCGGGTTTTTGGCAAAGGTTTTTATCCGCTCGATGAATGTGCGAATAGACAGTTCCACTACCGCAATGGACTGCAAAGCGACCGGCTCATTGTGGTTTCGCGTAATTATGACCTCATGTTCGCCGTCCCCGCTGTGGGAAATATAAAATTCTTTGTGGCGGTAAACCGCCGTCTGTTCCAGTGCCGCGAATTTATTTGGAATAATCCGTATTTCCCAATCCTTCCCCGTGGTCCGCTCGCCGCTTGAATCCAAACGTAAAACTTCCCGGTTTAAATGTTCGTTGCCCGCGCAAAAAACGCACGCCGGATCGGTTTCCGGCACGCCCAACATAACACTGTAAGTTTTATACTGATCCGGCCGCTTCCCCCTGGCGGGAGCAATAAGGACCCAGTTTTTTGTAATTGGATTTTGGCGAAATTCGGACAATTTTTACGTTGACTATAGTTTAATTTTTCCTATAATTAAGCAGTAAGGGGGTTTTATGAGACGCTTCTGGAGTGCATTGTGGTTTGTTTTATCGGCGCTCGTCGGGATTGTAGGGACATTGTCTCTGGTATTTTCTTTAATGGGGGTATTCGAAGGCCCAAAAGCCCACGACGACTCAAGCCTGATGGATTTGGCGCTGCTTGTCGTCATCTTCGGAGCTATGTTTTCGATTACTTCCGCCGCCCGCTCGTGGCAAACACACAAGTCGTTCAGAAAAAACCGTTGACAGCCCATCATGGGCCAAATTCCGGGCAGTCCCAACTGCCCGGATTTCTTTTAATCTTTTTTCATTTTATCCAAATAATTTTGCAATAAAATTTGCGCGGCTAAACTGTCCAGGTCATTTTTCGCGCTCCCGAATTTATTTTTAGAACGCGAACCGCCGAAGCCTTGGCGAAGGCGGATATCGTCGCTGATGTGTTCCGCCATCTGCGATGTTAACCGCTCGTCTATTACTTCCACCGGCAAGCCCGTTTTACTTTCAATTTTAACCTTGAATCTTTCCACTTCTTCCGTCTTCTTTGTCCGCTCCCCGTTCATATTTAGGGGCCAGCCTAAAACTATTTTGCTAATTTGCTGACTGCTGATTAGCTGACTCAGCTGATCCCAAAACTCCTTGGGCGATAATATATCCAGCTCCCGGGCCAAAGTCAACGATTCATCTGATATCGCCAATCCAATCCTTACTGTACCATAGTCTATTCCAAGAATTTTCATATTCGTTAGAGCTAATGCGGAGCATCCCCTCCTTGCTGAGGAGGGGTGTCGCCCGCAGGGCGACGGGGTGGTGTCAATCCAAGTATTTTTTAATTTCTTCCAAAACTCCCGCTAAATTTTCTCTGATTTCCTTATTAGTAAATCTTATAGTCTTTATTCCGTGCCCCAATATAACCTCTGTTCTTTTGGCGTCATAATTAAAGCTTTGAGGATTGTTATGGGTCTCGCCATCTAGTTCCACAGCCAATTTACATTCAGGACAGTAAAAATCAACCGTAAACTGTTCTACCCCATACTGCCTCCGAAATTTTCTACCATTTAACTTTCGCCCTTTGAGCTCAAGCCATAATATAATTTCTGCCGGTGATGAATTATTTCTCAACTGCTTTCTAAAATTTACTGTGTCTGGTCTATTTTTTATTATCTGATAATCCATTTATTCACCACTTCCCCCGCCTGCGGCGGGTACTCCTCCTCAGCAAGGAGGAGATACTGTACCTGTTTACTTCGATTCTCCCAGCGTTACTTTTACATCTTCTGTTTTGCCTTTGTGGTAAACCTGCAAATCCACGGTATCGCCGACATTAAAATTTTGCAGCAGCGTCGATAAAGAATTATTTTCATCCACCTTTGTCCCGTTAACTTCCAAAATAATATCGTTCTCAACCAATCCCGCTTTGTCGGCCGGACTGCCGGGCTGGACGGCGAAGTCGGTGACATTTTGCCCGCGCACTATTAAAGCGCCAAAGTCTTGGGGCAAATTATTCTGCTTGGCGATGTCCGAAGTAATGGTAATATAGCGCACGCCCAAAAAAGGCCGCGTAATTTTTCCATTTTTCTGAAAACTTTCCAGTGCCTTTTGGACTTCATTGGAAGGAATGGCAAAACCCACCAGCTGACCCTGCTGGTCGATGGCCGTATTCATACCGATTACCTGGCCGGTAATATCCAGCAATGGCCCCCCGCTGTTACCTGGATTTATCGCGGCATCAGTCTGAATCACTCCGGACAAGTCTTCGCTGCCGGTATCCGAACCCGCGGTAATACTTCGGCCGATGCCGGACACAATGCCGCTGGTCACGGTATTTTGGTATTGCCCCAGCGAATTGCCGATGGCAATAACGTGCTGGCCTACCTGAAGCCTGGAAGAATCGGCAAGCTTCAAATAAGGAGCGTTCTGGATGCCAATTTTAACAATAGCCAAATCATTCACCGGATCCTGGGCCACTACTTTGGCATCATACTTTTTGCCGTCGGAAGTAATAACCGTGTAGCTGGCAGTCAGGTCGGACACTACATGTTTGTTTGTCAGTATCAAGCCGTCCGCGGAAACAAAAAATCCGCTTCCCGCCCCGACTTCCTGCACGTTTGGCGCCGTTGATTGTTGTTGCTGGCTTTGGCCGCCGCCAAAAAAATTAAAAAACGGGTTTTGACTATAAGGGTTCATCCCATAACCCGGAATTTTATTTAAATCCTGGGAAATAATAATGGAAACAACGGCCGGACTGGCCTGTTTGACCACATCAATTACAGCCGAATCCTCTGTCAGGCTGATTTTTTGCCCCGACGACTGGTTAACCGATAAAAGTTTTTGGCCAGCCGGCGCTTTCAAAAAAAAGTAAGCGCCCCCAGCGCCGCCCATGGCTCCAAAAATAACGCTCAAAACAACGACTAAAATAATAATTTTTTGGCTTAAAACCGCCATTGGCCTTTGGTTAACTTCCCCCGCGGTCCGGGTAGTTTGGATTTCTTGATTATTTTCCATATTTTCTTAGGTTAATTAAACTAATTATAACATAAAAAACCCAAAATTCGTAAATCCGGGCCGTTTTTACTTATATTTTGCTGTTTGACATTTAGAACAAGAGCTATTTTAAACGTCATCCCGGAATTTTTTGTGCTGATGCAAATTGAGAGCCGCAAAAAATATCCGGGATCCGGTATTTATCCGGCAAAAGGGTCAAGCGAAAAACCCTATTTTACGGCACCTGTGTCACAAGCTGCAACTGGGGCACGGTAATACAGGTCTTCTGCTCCAACAGAGTGACACCTTTAAGAACAAAGTTATTCAAAAAAGTAGTGGCAATTTGCGCGGTAATTTTTTCCGTGGACGCGAAAGTACTGACCGAACTGCCCTCCTGCATAAACCGCATAAAAATCCCGCGCAGGACATCCTCGCTGGTCGCGCCGGGCGTAAGAATACCGCTCCCCTGCGCGTCCCGTCCGGCTTTAAGACCCGGGCTGTTAATTTCATTATTGGCCGCGCTCTGGGCGTTGGATTGCGCCTGTTGGGCTATTCCCAGGTAATATTCCTGCCAGCCCTGGGGCGTGGCCATAAAATTCCCTACCCGGTTAAGTTTTTGATAATAGTTGGGGTCATTCGGGTCAAGAGTTGCCGGGTCAAATCCCAAATATTGGTCTGCTTTGGCGTTGAACGTGGTATTTAAATTTTGGGTATTGCCGCAGGTAATTTCCGGAATAAAATTTTTGGCTATCGTCCGGTCCACCGGATCGGTGACGTATTTATTCAGATAGTCATCCACATATTGGCCGCTGACTAACGCGTCCGAATAATATAAGAAGTTGGAAATTCGATAGCTGGCTTCTATTTTATCCGCGAGCTTGCTCAAAAAACTGAGCATAAATTGGGAAATCGCCGAAGCCGCCGCCTCTTCAAGAATTTGTTGGGCTTTGGCCCAAACGTCTATGGTAGCCAGCTGGGCACTGGCTTTTGGCGCCAGCCAGTTGCCGGAAGCGAGTCCGGTTTGGCCGCTGGAAGCCGTGAATTTATATTTTTGGTTAAGCTGGTTATAATCGGTATTACCCTGGGCTAAAACGTTGCCGATGATTACGTAATTTTTGTAAACATCCGGCCATGGGTTTTGGTCTTGGCCTGTCATATAATTCTGCGATCCGGAAACCAAGTCCCCATAAACCCGCAACCCCACTAACAACTGTTTATGAAAATCCACCGCCTCCTGCGGCACCGCCAATTGCGCCAGCGCGGTCTCGTCACTGCTTATGGATTGGGCTAACCCTTTTATGTTATCCTGGTTTCCTGTTTGGCTGTACAGGTCATTTTGCGACGCGTCCGTAAGGCTGGCCAATTGGTCAAAAATCGGCCCGCTTTGGTTAAAATAATCTTGCAGAGCCTGCTTGCCCGTGGTTTTGCTGATTTTTATTTGGGAATCCGCCACTACCGGAATAGTAATCGTCTGGCTGGAATTAAGGGCCTGGTCCACCGCGGCCTGCAGCTGGTCAGGCGGTAAAATCTGGCTAAAAATCTGCTGCTGCGCCTGGGCTGTGGTGCCTAAGGAGGCCAAATAAGCGTTATTTGCCGCCTGTTCCTGCTGGTTTTGCTGCTGAAGCGCGGCATAATCCGGACCAACGGGAGTAACATTCGGATGCTGCCAAATCGAAATAACGCCCAAAATAATTATCAGGACAATACTCCCGGCAAAAACTTGCTTTTGTTCAGGGGTGTCTAACATTTGAACTTTTTGTTTCTAATTTTAGAGAACGAGCCTACCGCTATATTATAACACATTTATTCTATTAGTTCACCCCCGAAAACTTTTAGGGCATCGGAAAGCGCCCCGACAGTAGCCGTTTCCGGCTGTGGTTGCTTTTGAACTTCGGTCGATAATGACAAGTTTTTCCCGCTGACCAGTTTTAAGACCTTCATTATAGTATCGATATTTTTGGCGTTGCTCAAATGCTGCTGGTTGAACAAGTATTTGACGCCGACAATAATTTTATTTCCTTTGGTTTCCAAAAGTTCACAGCTTTTTAACAGGTTGGCCAAAGGACTGTTGATTTTTTTGACCTCGCTGATGACTTTGGGCCAAAAAATCCGCGCTTCCGGAAGTTCGACGGTATCGCCGGACAGGTTTTCATCATGGGATAATACTTCGAGCGGCGCGACCGGCTCCACAACGACCGACTCCACTTGAGGCGCGGATTTTGGTTCGTTTAAAGACGCTTGTGATGTTATCGCCGTAACGGACCCGACCGGCTCCCCGCTATTATGAATATGTCCCGCGAAAGATTTTAAAGACACCTTTGACGATTTAGCCTCACTATCCACTGTACCCTTAGCCCTTAGCCCTGCATCCTTCTTCTGCGCGGCTTCGAGGCTCGCCAGCAGCAATGGCAATTCCTGACTTGGTGAGCTGTCCAATTCCTTGTAGGAACGCAAAAACAGCCGGATAACAAACATTATATCCTGTATGGTCAGTTTGGCAGCGAGGCTTTTAAGCGCGTCCCGATGGGTATCCGCCAATCCAAATCCTTCCGCGTCATCGGTAATTTTATATACCAAAACTTTTCGCAAATATTCCAAATAGTCGCGATTTAAAATAGCGAAGTCCGCGCCGCCCTCCATTAGCCCTTCAAAAAATGCCGGCAATTCCGCAAGCTTGCCTTCCACTATATATTCCGACAGTTTTTCGCAAACCGCAATGTCGGTAATTCCCAATAGCTGCTGGCTGTCTTCCAGTGTCAGTTCGTCGCCCAGGGTCAAAAGCTTGTCGAGCAGCGACAAAGCGTCGCGCGCGCTTCCTTCGGCATTATTGGCCACCAGCTCCAAAATTTCCGGGTTAAAATTCAAATTTTCCTGTTTGGCAATATATTGCAACTGACCTAAAATATCCGCCGGAGATAGCGTCTTAAAATCAAACCTCTGGGTGCGGGAAATTATGGTCGGCAAAACTTTGTTGATTTCCGTAGTGGCTAAAATAAAAATGGTATGGCTCGGCGGCTCTTCCAAAGTCTTGAGCAGGGCGTTAAACGCCTGCTTGCTGAGCATGTGAACTTCGTCGATAATAAAGACTTTGTATTTGCCTATTGATGGGGCGAATTTTACGTGTTCGATTAAATCCCGCACATTCTCAACTCCGGTATTTGACGCCGCGTCTATTTCTACCAAATCCAAAAAATTCCCGGCTTCAATTTGTTTGCATACATCGCACTCACCGCATGCGTCCCCCGGCTGCCTGGCTGATTTACCGATTAGCGGACCAGCTGATCCGCTTGCCCCCAAACAATTCACCGCCTTAGCCAAAATCCTCGCCACCGACGTCTTCCCCACCCCGCGGCTCCCGGTAAACAAATAGGCATGCGCAACCTGCCCGGCCGCCACCTGGTTTTTTAAAGTCTGAATTATATGTTTTTGGTTTACCACCTCCGCAAATGTCTGCGGCCGGTATTTCCTATATAAAACTGCCATAAATTATTTCACTTTCAATTTTTTATTGCCTGATTTTAAGCTTTTTACTTCTCTTTGAATTTGGCAAATATGCCTTTCGGCAGGCAAGTCTTCCGGAAGAACTCCGCCAATATCTTTAATTGTTTGCCTGACTTTTCCACCCACCATATTATGAACCCTGCTGGCTTGATAGTCTCCCTGAATTTTGTCATTATCTAATTTTTCGTGCGTCTGAGTTATCCTAAAAAGATTTGCGGCCAATTCGGTTGTTCCTGCCCTGTCGAGCAGTTCGCTTTTTTTATGACTTTCCGCTTTTCCACATCCGCCAAATGCATTCCATAAAGCCCGAGGTAACCAGCGTCGTTAAAAACGCCAAACTTCGTTACGCCGGCGGCTTTGGCGGTACCCATGAGTTTTTTATTTTGAGATTTAACCTGCCCTCGGACAAATAAACGTTTTTCGTCTTCCGGCAAATTTTCAAAAATCTCCTGCCTTCTGGTTTGTAAGGCAAAATAAGTCTGCGCCAAGGCAATTGGTTCTTTGCTTGTATCTCCATTTTGCGCAATTAAGTAACAAGCATAGCGATCAAGCTTGTAATCCTTAGCCGGCCTAACCGCATTTTTGGCTATTTTTATCATTTTACTGATTCCGGTAAAATGGTTATCCACAACCTGACCACTCTGAATGCAAGCCCGCGCCGCCTTACCGACCACCTCTTCAAAATTCTGCCACTTTTCGTAACCCAGCAAGGGCATTAATTCACGGGCAAGCCAAAATTCCATGCCGTTTTCGTCAAGTTTTTTTATTGCCTCAAAGTCTTTATGCGGCCCACGCAAAATGATACTATCCATATTGCTATATTAGCATTTTTCCACAAACAAAAAAAGCCTAAAAACCCGGCTGAAATTGGCCGGGTTTAGTAGAATCTTCGATTATTTCTCTTCTTTCACATTAGGGTGATGAGCCGCCTCTGCGTCGCCAAAATTTTGCCCGGACTCCCGCATGGCTCTTAAGCGCTTTTCCGAGTCATCCAACGCGTGCATACGTCTTTCGTGCATTTCATTAAATGTTTTCGTTGTAATCGGGCTTACAGCGTCTAAAGCGTGAAAAAACTCCTGGAAGGGCCTGGCAACAACACGCGATATTTGAAGCAGAACTTTTTGATAGTTTGGTTCGTCTGCCGCCGCTTTTTTTAATTGTTCAATTGCATTTAATGCATAATTGTAATCTTCCGGAGTCGGTCGGCTTTCGTCCTCATAACTAAGTCCGGGATTTTTTACATATCCCGTATCGGGATTGAGCTTCATATTAGCGCGCATCATATTGGCTTCATCGTGAGCTTCGCCTTCGGGAAGAGGGTGCCAATCGGCTTTTTTTGTTTCATCCATTGTTTCTTGCATAATTTCCCTTTCAAAAATTTTACTTTTATTCTTGTCCTCATAGTACTCTCTCTCTTACGGCGTCAAATCAAAAAAAGACCGGCCGATGCCGCTCTAAGCTAAAGACTACAAGTTAAAGACTAAAACCTATTTCTTAAACACCACGACCTTATAACCAAAAAAATTCCAGAACAATGATACGGCGGTGGCCGCGACGGCGGCGAGGTTTTTGTCCAGGTCGGTGTGGGTAATGTGCAGGTGCAGGGAAATTAGGGATACCAAGCCGACATTAATACCAAAACCCACCAGCGTTACAATAAAAAACGCGATAAATGAATTGCCCGTGTGTCCGGCGGTTGAGGTATGGAAGCCAAAAGTCCGCCACAGGACTATCTGGCAGATTAAAAATACCAGCAATATGCCAAAATAATAGTACGGCGGAGCGAAAAACTTGGAGCCGACGAGGACTAAAATAATCGAAAACGCGCCAACGGATCCCACCAGCACCAGCCGCAAAAAATTTTTCCACAGCGATATGCCCTGTTCGCCGCCAAACGTCCACATTCTATTCCATAGGTAGCTTTGAATCAGGGCAAAAACAAAGGCCACCGCCTCAACAGCCCCAAGTGGCAGACCTTCCGATATCCCCAAAGCCTTTGAAATGCCGTTTAAAATTAAAAAATTTATTGCGACATTTAAAAAACCAATCGCCGCAAAGCGCAGAAATTGGTAAATTATCGGAAAACGCTCCAGGAGTCTGGTAATAGCGTTTTCTCGGTTCGGCATAGTTGTACCTACGTTGTCCATTATATAAATTTCAAATGTCAAATTACAAATTTCAAATCAAATTCAAATTCCAAAACTTTGTACAAATTTAAAATTTGATATTTTTAATTTGTAATTGCTATAGCTCCTCGTCTTCGTCCACAATTACCTTACTGCCGCTATTCTCCCCCATTTCTATATCGGTATTTAAAGAATGAGAGCCTTTTTTTATAACATTTTCGACTGCCGCCCACTCGGTCGCGCCTTCCTGGGGTACGACAATGGTCACTTCGTCTCCGGCCTCGGCTTTAAAATAAGTTAAGGAAGCCAGCAAGACTTTGTAAGGCTTGCCTTCAGCCATAACTCTGAAGTCGCCCTTTTCATCCACCATCAGCATGCCAAGCATTTTCTTGCGATCAACCGGTCCGATCTGCTTGTATATAAACGAACCGTCATCGGCAATAGTCAGCTTTAATACGTCGCCCTCTACCAGTTTGGATTTGGAGGCATAGTTGGCCGGCACCGGATACTGCTTTTTGTCCGGACCCACCATGTTCTGCCCGTCAAATACGCCCTCAATAACTTTGCCGCCTTCCGAAACGGTGAGTGTTTGGGCTTTTTCCGAAAACGCCGCCAAATTCGCTTTGGTAGCCGGTCCGCCCATCATTTCCCTTAACATCTGTTTGGCCGAGGTGATATTTTTTTCAGCCGCGTCTATCATTTGGGCAATCAGCACCAAATTGGAAATTTTGTTGTCAATTTTGTCTTTGTCTTTTTCCATAAGCTTAAAAAATTAGTTTTGTTTTTTAGACGCAAAAAACTATGGCCTAAACTCTATACTAAATACTACGGTAATTTTGCGGTTTTTGTTTCAATAAGCCATTTAGGTACAAAGGCATTATACCAAAAAAATAATAAAGCCGCAAATCCGGGTTGTGGCTAAAGAGTGGATAGCGAATAAGCCTTATTATACGGCCAATTGCGCCAACATTTGGGCTTTATCGCTGTTATGTTGCAGGTAAATACAAAAATCAGGATATTTTAGGCATAACTGCTGAATAGTCATCTGCGGTAAGGCCGCATCCTGCAAAAACTGGTTTGAAGACGGAATATCCCTAATAAACAGCTTGCCGGCGTAATCCTTAATTTCCCTTTCGTAGACCTTAATGTCCGAAGCCCCATAACCAAAATGAAGGGCCTGTTTTAAAACGCTGACCTCCTGGAAATCTTTTTCTATTTCCGTAAGCATCATAAGAGCTCCCGATTCGGATCGTAAAAACGGCAGACGCGAGACGACGCGCTGGGAAATTTCCGCGGCTCGGGAAATAGAAGTGCGCCTGGTTCGGATTGCCTCGGATAAAAATAGCGCGATAAGCTCGTTTAAATTTGTGGCTGTATGTTCCATTTAATGATGGGCAGGCGCCGCATGTCCTCCGCCGCCTCCTCCGCCTTTTCGCTTGGAAGACTTAATGTTATCGGGAGCCACCACATCTTTTAATGATGTGGTAAAATTTAAAGCATTATTGGTCATACCTTCACTTACTATACCCGCAACCCCGGTAGTCAAAGTTTCAAACATATTCAAAAAAAACCCATTGTTGGTGCTTCCGTGGGAAATAGTTTCGTGATGCCCTGTATCGTGATGGCCTTCCGCCATAAAATTAATAAATTAATAATAGAGATATTATACCATTTTAGTAAACATAAATCAAGTCTGAATTTTTGTAACAGTTCACAAACTCGAGTTGGACAAACCCGGGAGGACGGAAATGCTAGCGATTTTCCGCAGCGAGGATTGGGAGGCGTTGTGATATTCGCCAAAGGCGAATGAACGAAGAGCCCCGCAGCTGGGAAAATCAGCAGGATTTTCGGCCTCACTCAGGCTTGTGAACTGTTACTGAATTATTGTCATCCCGGCCGAGCGCATTCGCGCCTATATGTTATTTACTATATGATCCTACAACCCCCGTTCAATGTCCGGCAAAGCCGCCGCCATATTTTCCGCCACTTGGCCGGCTTCCAAAATTTCTTCTTCCACTTCGGCCCGGGCACGCCCGTGCTTTAAGCGTGACAACTGTCGTATAGCCTTAGCCTGCTCTTCATTTCCATTTCTGAGCAATGGGTAAGTGGCCACATTAAACGGCTTGCTGGCGGTGCCGTTTATCATCAGCTTCAAAAATGCGTTATAACGGTCCACATTAACCAAATCAAATTCGTTAAATGTCGGTTTAAACTCCTTGGCCATAATTTCGCTATCCTCGGCGCCAATGCGGAAACAAACCATGGTGCCGGCATTGCCGAATACGGCGTCGCGCAAATCCTTACTGCCCGCTCCCTGCGCCCCGGCCTGCTGTTCGAGCTGTCCGAGATACTGGTGGGCGACAATTAAGTTAAGATGGTATTTTCTGGCCTCCGATAATATGGAAGAAAACGCGTCGGTAATAAAATTTTGGAACTCATCCACATAGAGATAAAAGTCGGGACGGTTGTCTTCTTTGGTGTCGGCGCGGGACAGCGCTGCCATCTGGATTTTGCTGACAATAATAAGCCCCAAAAGTTTAGCGTTAATTTCACCGACTTTGCCTTTGGCCAAATTTATCAGCAGAATTTTTTTCTTGTCCATAACCTCACGGAAGTTAAACGCCGATTTGGGCTGGCCGACAATATTTCGCATCATGGCGTTTTCCACGAACCGGCCGACTTTGGAAATTAAATAGCCAAGCATTTCGGATTTGTGGAAGTCGGACGTTTTGGCCATTTCTTTTTCCCAAAACAGCCGAACCACCGGATCTTTGAGCTTGGACACTTTATATTTTTGGAACTCCATGTCGGTAAAAATCCGCGGGATGTCGGTGATGGTCCCGGGATGTTCTTCGTCCGCCATAAGAGTCAGCATAGCATTGCGCATATTGTGCTCGAACATCGGTCCGAGCATGGCCGGGTCGGTAACCAATTTGTAAAAAATCTGGATCATTTCCTGCACCGCAAAATCTTTTTGTTCTTCGCTGTCCACCTGGAGCATATTCAATCCCATAGGCCGATCCATATCGAACGGCTCAAATAAAATAACATCCTCGGCCCGCTCTTTGGGGATGTGGGGCAAAATATCCTCTATAAAATCACCGTGCGGGTCAATGACGCACAAACCTTCGCCGTTTTTAATGTCCTGCACGGACATATATTTCATAATTTCGGTTTTTCCCGAACCGGTGCGGCCGATAATATACATATGCCGGCGGCGGTCATCGCGCTCCATAAACACTTTGGTCTCCTGGCCGCGATAAATACTGCGGCCAAGCAGTAGACCTTCTTTGGGCAAATTCACCGGCGGCGGCGCTTTTTTGGATACCAGCCATTTGATGTTGGGGGTTTCAATGTAAGGCGTGGGCAAATGCCATATGGAAGACAGCTCTTCCGTGTTTAAAATGCCGTGCGCGCCGTTGTCGCGGAAGACGCGGAATATATAATCCTTAAGCACGTCGTTCTTGTCACGATTTTTAGGATGCAAGCCGTTAAACGGCGGCATATTATACTGTAAAAACGCGGCGGTCAGATTCCGCATGTGGATTTCCGCGCTCCCGGGCGTGGTGGACGACGTAATTAAACGTATGTTGGTTTTGTAACCGGGGCGGCTGGCTTTTTCTTCCAGCTTTTTAACAATTTCATTTTGCATTGGCGTCAGCTGGATTGGCGAGGCATAACCGGACAAGTCTTTATGCGCGTGCGAGCCCTGGTAATTTTGATTCCCGTTGCCTATCCCCGCCATGGAGCGTCCTACCGATCGCGCGAAACCTATCAATAACTTATAGACATGACCTCTTTCCACCATTTCGGGATTCTTACCCTGCTGGATTTCCAAAGCCATGTGCCTGGGCCGGCTCTGCCAGAAAGTCCCGGCCGGAGATAAAATTATCTGGATGGCCGCGCCTTCGTTTTCCTGCAGCTTGCTCATGGCATTAGTCAGAGAATTCAGCGGGTCCGACTCCATGGTTTTATACGTTCGGTACGGGTAGACATATTGTTTGTTCAGCTCCAATTCCATAACTTCAATCGTCCCGCCCTTTTGGAACGGGTTGTAGCCTTTAACTTCTTCCACAAAGGCGTGGGGATACTGGGCCTGAACCTGCTTTTCCACCAGCTGCTGTAAATGCTTCGGGCAATTTATATAAAAACTGATTTTCTTTTCCGTGCATGCGATTTCAAAACTGTAATAATCCTTGCCCAAAAGCCAGCCTTTGTTGTGTCCGGACTCCGAAAGCGTAGTAAACAACTGCTCCGCCACGGCAATCAACGCCTTTTTTTCTTCCTCGGATTTCGGCCTCTGCTGGTCCTTGTCCTCCGAGCCTTCCTTGGGCATTTGTATTTCCAAAAATACCCAGTCTTTTATTCTGGGAACTATATGTTTGCTGTGATAGCGATGCCTTTTAAAATAATAAAAAGCGATAGTCAAAAAAATGACTACCAAAGCAATTAAAACCAGAGCCGTAATTTGAATTGTGCTTAGCTCAACGGGCATTTTTGTTTTGGAAACAAACTAATTTTTACTTTTTATCAGGGGTGGTCTTGTCTGACTCCGGATTTTGCAAGCGTTGCAGCAATTCATTTAAAGCGTCAGTAGCCTTATTGGAGGAATCAATTAATTCACCATTTGCCAAAGTATCCAGATAGTATTCACCATTTGTCCTATTTTGAGAAGATTCACTGGCCGCTTGTGCCTGAGCGGAAACCGGTTTAGCAGCCCCTGTAACATCAGCATTAAAATGTTTAACTTCAGGCGGATTTTTAAGCGGAATTTGAGTATCTCTCCCAAAATCCGGAGAGATTTCGCTCTCCTTTTGGCTTATAATTTCGGCATTAGACAGATCCGATTCAACGGGCTTGATCCGATTATCAGCGGCTTTTGCGAGCAGCGCGTCTAATTGCTGTTTTTCTTCTGGTGTTAAGTTTCGATTCGTTTGTTCTTGCATATTTCCATTAAATTATAACACACATTTAACTTTATATTTTACATTTTTTCCCCAATTTTGTCAATAATAACCGCTTTGTCATGTTTTGCTAAAAAATGCTTGTTGAGTTTTTGCTCGGCCGAGCAAAAAATCAACTTAAAGATTTACACTTTACCCTCTCTTCGCCACTTTTCTTCCAAGCGCCTTACGCCTTCTTCGTCAAAACCAAAATGGTGGCCGATTTCGTGCCAGACGACGCGGCGAACCATAAAAGGGATATCGGCGGGATCGGTGGCGAATTTTTCAATAGTGCCTTTATAAATAGTAATTTTGTCGGGTAAAACCGAGCCGTAACCGTAAGTCGAACCGCGTTTTAACTGTGACACGCCGTGATACAAACCAAACAGGGAATTGTCGGGGCTATCCCCTTCTTCCATGGTTATTTCCACATTATCCAGTTTAGCCAAAATATTTTTCGGCAAAGCCACTATGGCGGCGTTGATCAAATTTTCGAATTCTTCGTTTTGCATTTACTTGAATTGATTTTTTAAGTCCGGCGGTAAAACCCCTTTTTGCCCTTTATACTGGAATTGGACGTCTTGGGCAATTTCTTGATCAATCTGATTAAACAACAGCATGCCTATGGGCAAGTTAGGTTTTAAAATTAAATTCATCGGGGAAAGATTCTTTATTTCCAAAACAATTGAACCGGGCTCTTCAAAATTACCGTCAGCGACCATGGCCGTAACATGAATCATCAGACCTAACCTTGCCAGGGTGGAACGCCCGTCCAAAAAACAGACAATATTTCTCGGTACCTTAATTAACTCCAAAGTTGTTCCTAAAATAAATCCACTGGGCTTTAAAACAAACCCGTCGGTACCCATCGTAATGGAATCATAATCGACCGGCTGTTCTTTCGATAAATCCACAGTCTGACCGGATTTTGGCAGAAGCAAACCTTCTCCCAAATGTAATCTGATTCCAACAGGACGAACATCGTTTGGCGTGACCGCGGGTTCAATTATTATTTTTCCACTGGCCAGATATTCGTTTATCGATTTATCCGATAATACCATAAAGTCATTTTAAAACCTGCCAATATTATGGCAGGTTTTTGGGAATTGGTAAATTATTGCTGTCATTGCTGGGATTCGGGGCTTTGGCTGACGACGAAGCAATCTTATCAGAATATGGATTGCTTCGGACGCACTCGCAATGACACGGATAATAGCTTCCGCGACCGATCCGCGTCGCTATCCGCGCGCAGATCCGCGGTATCTAAAAGCCCTCATAGTCGTGCATTGTCAGCTGAGCTTCGATTTTTTTGATTACTTCGATGACCACGGAGACCACAATCAATAAAGAAGTACCGCCAAAGGTTAACGAAGTAGTGCCGGTATAGTTTTGCAAGATAAGAGGCAAAATAGCGATGACGGCCAAAAAGAAGGCGCCGGCCAGGGTAATACGGTTGAGCACCATGCTCAAAAAATCCGCAGTCTGAGCGCCAGGCCTTAGGCCTGGGACAAAGCCGCCGTTTTTTTGCACATTTTCGGCAATTTC
Source organism: Candidatus Doudnabacteria bacterium (assembly GCA_031291995.1). Taxonomy (GTDB): domain Bacteria; phylum Patescibacteriota; class Doudnabacteria; order UBA920; family UBA920; genus PALSA-1336. The sequence continues at coordinate 19,772 of JARLHZ010000034.1, read as the reverse complement.
CTCGGGATTAAACACCACAGCCGTATAAAAATACGTAAACGCCATAACCAAAATAAAATAAGTCACGCCATAAAACAACCCCTGGCTTTGGAACAGAGCAATGGTTTTTGTCGCCAACCCGGCCAATAGGCCCGATTTGGCATTGACGAAAAACTGGGCCAACATGGCCGGGAAAAGCATGACGGAAATCGCAAAAATAATCGGAATAACTCCAGCCTGGTTCAAGCGAAGCGGCAAATGAGTATCCACTCCCCCAAACAGCTGGTTGCCGCGGACGCGCTTGGCATAGGCAATGGGAATATTCCTTTGCGCTTCAGTTACCAAAACCACTCCGGCAATGACAATTAAAATCATGGCCGCAAAAGCCAAGACTGTCGGCAACTTGGATGGATCGTACCAGCCCTGCAAAAAACCAAGGTTGGCGGGCAAGCGGGCGACAATGCCGGCAAAAATAATCAACGAGACTCCGTTGCCAACGTCAAATTCCGACATAATTTCACCCAGCCACATAAGCAGCATCGTGCCGGTAGTAATGGACAACAAAACCGTAAACCATACAAACGGGCTAAAACTTCCCAATACCGCCGCGCCGCCCTGGCTCTGCAGCAAACGAATGGTGCCGAAACCCTGGAGAGGAGCCAGAACAATAGTCATCCAGCGGGTGTATTGGTTTAACTGTTGCCGGCCGGCCTCGCCGCCTTCTTTTTGCAACTCCGCCCAGGACGGTATGACAATGGTTAACAACTGCATAATGATGGTGGCGGTAATGTACGGACCAACACCAAGCATGGCGATGGAGAAATTGGTCAAGCCGCCGCCGGAAAATATATCCAACAAATTAAAAAACTGGCTCTGCTGGAGGTAGCTTTTGAGTCCGGTAATATCTATGCCGGAAATCGGGATATGAGCCAGTACGCGGGTAATTAACAACAGACCCGTTACAATTAAAATTTTATTGCGCAGGTCCTTGGTTTTCCAAATTAACGCTAGTTTGTTCATATATTTTTTACGAAGTACGAAATTTTACGAACTTACGAACCTTAAGTACAAACCTTCGTAAGTTCGTACCTGTTCGTACTTCGTAAACTAAAAGACTTTGCCCCCGGCTTTTTCCACCGCTTCTTTGGCGGATGCCGAAATTGGCAATTTTATGTTTAATTTCTTTTTAATTTCGCCGCCTAATATTTTTGCGGTTTTTGTCATATCATCCACCAAACCTTTGGCAATCAAAGATTTAAGATCCACGGTGGCACCATCGGCAAAAACAGCCAATTCGTTCAAAGAGACTACGGCTGGTTTGCCGTCAAGAGCCCGAAAACCGCGCAACTTCGGCAATTGGCGAACCAGCGGCTGGCGGCCGCCTTCAAAATTAACAGGCATCTTGCTGTGTCCGGTACGTTTGGTTTGACCCTTGTTGCCGCGGGTGGAATAGGTTCCCTTGCCGCTGCCAAGACCCCTGCCGACAACCTTGCGGCGGTGGGTGGATTTGGGGTGTTTGTGGAGTTCGTGGAGTTTGATCATAAATGTATTTTACGAAGTACGAAATTTTACGAACATACGAACCTTAAGTACAAACTTTCGTAAGTTCGTACTTGTTCGTACTTCGTAAACTATTTGCGCATTTGTGCCAGCGCCGACTTGCTCTTCATTTTATTAAAAGCGGCAAACACGGCTTTGACATTGTTAACTTTATTGTTCGAGCCAAGCATTTTGCAGACGACGTTCTTTACGCCGGAAAGCTCCATAACGCTGCGAACCGCCCCTCCGGCAATAACGCCGGTACCGGGCTTGGCCGGCTTGAACATTAAACTGGAAGACTTATATTTAACATTGACTTCGTGCGGAATGGTTTCGTTAATTAAAGGCAATGTAATCATGCTCTTTTTGGCGGCGTTCACGGCTTTGTTGACGCTTTCCGAAACATCCGCGCCTTTTTTCAGGCCCATGCCTACGCGGCCCTTGTGGTCGCCAATTACAACCAACGCGCGAAAACGCATGCGTTTTCCGCCGGCCACCACGCGGGTGACGCGCTTAATTTCCACGGTTTTTTGGTCGAACTCATTGCGTTCGCGGTCGCCGCCGTCCCGGCCTGATTGTCTGCGTCTTTTTTCCATAGAATTATTGAACAAGATTTAAATGTGAGTTAATTTCCCGCCGGAGGCGGCTCCGCCTTTGGCGGAAAATGATTGGCATGATTTTCGATTGGCAATCTTGTCATTCTTGCTCAATCACGTCAATCTTGTCAATTAGAACTCTAATCCACCCTCGCGCGCGCCGTCGGCCAAAGCTTTGACCCGGCCGTGATACGCAAATCCGCCGCGGTCAAACCGGACAGCTTTGATATTCTTGGCCATTGCCTTTTGGGCAATCATTTTACCGACTTCTTTGGACATGTCGGATTTTTTTGCCTTGGCTTTTCCACCGGAGGAGGGTCCGCCTTTGGCGGAAACTTCCAAACTGGAAGCTGAAACCAAAGTTTTTCCGGATAAATCGTCAATCACCTGGGCGTAAATGTGGGTATTGGCGCGAAATACGGAAAGACGTGGCCTGTCGGCAGTCCCGGCCACGGTCGACCTGACCCGTTTGTGGCGGATAATTCGCTTTGCTCTTTTTTGCTTGTTGCTGTTCATAGTCTGATTAACCAAGAATTAAATGATTTAAATGATTTAAATGATTTAAATGATTGACATGATTGACATGATTTACAAATGGCAATCTTGTCATTCTTGCTCAATTATGTCAATCTTGTCAATTGCTTATTTGCCGCCGCCTACCACCTTCACAACTTTTCCGGCTTTGCGGCGGACGACTTCGTCAATATATTTAATTCCCTTGCCCTTATAAGGCTCCGGTTTTTTAAGTTCGCGGATTTCCGCGGCAAATTGCCCAACCCGCTGCTTGTCGGCACCCATAACGGTAATTGTATTTTTTTCCACGGCAATGGTCAAATCCTTGGGCACATCAACTATAACCGGATGGGAAAAACCCAGAGCCATAGTCAGCTTTCCGGGAGTAGTGGCAACTTTAAAACCGACACCAATAACTTCCAGCTTTTTCTCATAACCCTTGGTCACGCCGTCAACCAGATTCTGGGTAAGAGCGCGGAATAATCCCCACAACGCGCGTTCCTGCTTGTTTTCTTTGTTGGCTACGTCTATCGTAACTTCTTTATCGGTAATATTCACAATAACCTTGGGATGCACGGCTAAAGTTAAAGTCCCTTTAGGACCGGTAACGGTCAAAGTCAAATCTTTTTTCTCTACCTTCACGCCGGAAGGAATTATTACGGGTTTTTTGCCGATACGGGACATATTGTTGAATTAGTAAATTTGGATAAATTAATGAATGCTGCTAAGTAATAATTTTTCACGCCGATTGATCGCCGATATACACGATTATTGGTCGCTTAGGTCGACACCCGACGATTCAGCGAAGTATCAGCGTTGGTGTCAGTTCAGCGTCCCTTCAGCGTTTTACCAGACCTGGCACACTATCTCTCCCCCAACCTTGGCCTTTCTTGCTTCCTTGTCTGTCATCAATCCCTTGGAAGTGGAAATAACGGTAACGCCGAATCCCGAATTAGTTCTTGGCAACTTGTCGGCCGGCAGATAGATTCTCTGCCCAGGCTTGCTTATGCGCTTAATCCCCGAAATAATGGCTTCCTGCCCGGAATATTTCAAACTGATTCTCAGCATTTTATGTTCGCCAGCCAGTTCTCCGCATCCGGAAATGAAGCCCTCTTTCAACAACAGATCCGCCAAGTTTGCCTTAAATTTGGAGTAAGGCAAAACCAGCTCGCTTTTTTTAGCGGCACTGGCGTTTCGGATTCTGGTTAACATGTCGGCGATTGGGTCGGTGAACATAATATTTTATTGAACAAGATTTAAATGATTTAAATGATTGACATGATTTACGATTGGCAATCTTGTCATTCTTGCTCAATCATGTCAATCTTGTCAATTAATTTACCAACTGGCTTTAACAATTCCCGGTATTTCCCCTTTACTGGCCAATTCCCTGAAGCAAATTCTGCATAAGTTAAAATCCCGCATATACCCGGCTTTGCGGCCGCACTTCCAACATCGCCTGGTAATCCGGGTGGAAAACTTGGCGTTCTTTTTCAGGCTTCTCTTGGACTTCGCGATTTGTGCTTGTGTGGCCATTTGATTTAGTGCTTAGTGCCTAGTGCATAGTGAATAGGAGAAGACATACGTTCTATCCTATTCACTAAGCACTAATCTCTATTCTCTTATTACTTCTTAAAGGGGAATCCCATCTGCTTTAATAATTCTCTGGCGGGCTCGTCTTTGCCGGCGTTGGTGACTATCGAAACTTCCATACCGAATATATTGTCTAAGCTTTCGGACGACACTTCCGGAAATACCAGCTGTTCTTTTAATCCCAAATGGTAGTTGCCGCGTCCGTCAAAAGCGTCTTTGGAAACTCCCTGGAAATCGCGCACGCGGGGCAGGCCGACATTAATTACTTTATCCAAAAAACTGTACATTTTATAGCCGCGCAGCGTGCAGGTAATTCCGACAATCTGATTTTCACGAACTTTGAAACCGGAAATGGATTTGCGGGCCTTGGTCTTAACCGGCGCCTGGCCGGTAATTTTCTTTATCTCTTCGGCAATCTGGTCAACTTTCTTCTTGTCTTCCTTCACTTTGCCAACGCCGACATTAACAACCACTTTCAAAATTTTCGGGACCTGCATGACATTGCTAAAACCGAACTTCTGTTTGAGTGCCGGGGCTATCTGTTTATTGTATTGTTCCTGAAGTCGTTCCATATAGATTTTACGAATTACGAATTTTTACGAACTTGCGAATCAAGTTTGAACTCAAGGACTAATCCTTCGTAAGTTCGTACTTGTTCGTACTTCGTAAACTTAAACCGCTTTACCTGAAGCCTTAGCAATTCTCTGTTTTGAACCGTTTTCCAAAAAAGTAAAGTTAACGCGGGTACTCTGTCCGGAGTTTGGGTCAAGGAGCATGACTTTGCCTACTGGCATGGCGGCAAAAAAAGTAATTTTCTTTCCCGGTTGTCCGGCCTGCCGGCTTTTCTCAAACCTGGTGTGGGTATTAACATTCTCCACCACGAGACGTCCGAGTTTGGGAAGGACCTTAATGACCTTGCCGGTCTTGCCCTTGTCTTTGCCCGACAGCACCTTTACGGTATCGCCGGTTCTAATTTTCAGTCTGGTTGTTTTCATAGAAATTAGTGCTTAGTGCGTAGTGCTTAGTGAATAGGAGATGACAGTTGTCCTGTCCTATTCACTAAGCACTATTCTCTATTCTCTAACTAAATTACTTCCGGAGCCAATGAAACTATCTTTTTAAATCCATCTTCATAATTACCCTTGGCTTTTTCACGAATCTCTCTGGGGATGGGGCCAAAAATACGGGTACCTTTGGGCTCGCCGCTCTCTTTGTCAACCAGTACGCCTGCGTTTTCATCAAATCGGATATAGCTGCCGTCTTTACGGCGAATTTCCTTGCGCAACCTGACAATTACCGCGTAAACTTTATCGCCTTTTTTTAAAGTCCCGTTGGGAGCCACTTGCCTGACGGAGCCGGAGACTATGTCGCCGATGCCGGCAAAACGATTGCTGTTTTTTCCGTTGACGCTGAAAAGATTGACGACCTTGGCGCCGGTGTTGTCAGCTATTTTAATGTAAGAACGTACTTGTAACATATGAGTTGCTTATTCCGCTGAATGATCGCTGATAATTACGCTGATTAGTCGCTGAGGCTAGTATCTGACGCTTCAGCGTCCATTCGACGACCTATGCTTTAGAAATAACCTGAAACTTTTTATCTTTTGACATCGGCCGGATGGATTCAATTACGACTTTGTCGCCGGTATGGTACTCGCCCTTTTCGTCGTGGGCCTTGTATCTCTTGGAGACAGTGTAGGCTTTCTTATACTTAGCGTGGCGCTTCCGGCTGTCGACTTTGACCACAACGGTCCTGGTCATTTTGTCGGAAACCACGAGTCCAATTAATTGTTGCTTTTTAGATGTAGTCATAACTTTAATTACAAATATCAAATTACAAATTTTAAACCAAGTCCCAATTCCCAATTTTTAAATTTCAAACTTTGACATTGATTTGTAATTTAAAATTGGAAATTTGATATTATTTGACAGCCGTCTTTTGCCTCAAATAGGTCATTACCCGCGCGATATCTTTCTTAATCCCGGCCAATTCCTTAACATTCTTGTGCTGGCTGAGCTTCATCTTTACCGACAAATCGTGCGCGTTGCCTTTAAGCTCCAGCAGTAAATGCTTTATTTCCGCTTCGGATTTAGTTGTAAGTTCTTTGTACTTCATATCTTTACGAATTACGAATTTTTACGAACTTACGAAACAAGTTTGAACACGAGAATAAATGCTTCGTAAGTTCGTACTCGTTCGTACTTCGTAAACTACCCCTGCTTTTCCTTTGCTAAAAATTTGCTCTTAACCGGTAATTTATAGCTGGCCAGTCTCATGGCTTCCTGCGCCTGCTCTCTGGTTACGCCATCCATTTCAAATAAAATCTTGCCTTTCTTTACAACCGAGACAAAGTGATCCACCGCTCCTTTACCGCCACCCATAGGGCTTTCATTACCGTGCAGGGTTACCGGTTTGTCGGCGAACACGCGAATCCAGATTTTACCGCCGCGCTGGACGTATCTGGTCATGGCGCGCCTGGCCGCTTCTATCTGTCTGGCGGTGACCCAGGAACTTTCCAAGGCTTTTAGGGCAAACTGTCCGAATGCGATTTCCGCGCCGGCCGTCGCCTGGCCAAATGTATGACCGCGGTGGTGCTTGCGGTGTTTAAGTTTTTTGGGGATAAACATAAATTAATGGAGCAAAATTGACCAGAATTAAGTAAAATTAATTAAAATTTTCTGCAGCCAATTTTATTTAATTTTAGAAATTTTACTTAATTTTATTTAATAACTTTAGCTTTCTCCTCGAACACATCTCCCTTATAAATCCAAACTTTCACTCCAACCGTGCCGTAGGTGGTAAATGCAGTGGAGCGGGCAAAGTCGATATCGGCTCTCATGGTATGTAACGGAATCTTGCCGGATGATAAGTGTTCGCTGCGGGCAATATCGGCTCCGTTTAAGCGTCCGCCGATTGCCACTTTGGCTCCTTTGGCCCCGGCATTCATAATCTGTTCCAGGCTCTGCTTCATCAGACGGCGGAAAGCTACGCGTTTTTCCAGTTGTTCCGATATGGAATTGGCTACTACCTGTGCCTGCATATTTATGTCACGCACTTCTTCTATGTTCACCTTAAGCTCTTTCTTAATCCCAAGCTTACTTTTGACTTTCTTCTTCAGTTCTTCAATCCCCGCTCCGCCTTTGCCAATAATAAGTCCGGGTTTTGTGGTTTTAATAATTACCGTTATGGTACCGTCGCCGGTGCGTTCTATATCTATTCTCACCAGACCCGACTTTTTTAAGTGTTTTTCCAAATATTCCCGGATTTTTACGTCTTCCTGCAGCAGCTGCTGAAAGTTGCTTTTGGAAAACCACCTGGATTTCCAGGATTCCGTAATATTCATTCTAAACGATGTCGGATTTATCTTATGACCCATAAAAAATTATTGAACAAAATTTAATAAATTAAATAAAATTGAACATAATTTACTGCAGACCCAATTTTGTCATTTTTTTAAATTATGTCAATTTTGTCAATTCGCTTTATTCGCCGGATTTTCGGTTAAATAATCTCCGTTTATTCTGCGCCTTGCTCATTTTTACCTGTTCGTCACTGCGGAATATCTGGGACTTCTTGGGAGTTTCCGATTCCGGCTTGATGTTGGATTCCTGTCTAGCGTCCACGCTGAGTTCGGCCTTGTCCTTTTTCTGCTTGTTGAATAAATCCATGCGTGACTTGCTGGCTTTGCCGGTTTTTCGTTCTTCAAGTACCAGATTGACGTGGCTCATCTTGCGCCGAATGACAAAAGCGCTGCCGCGGGCCCGGGGAAAGTATCTTTTCATAACTTTGCCCATATCCGCGGTAATGCTCTTAATAAACAAATGGTCGGTGGAAAGAGAAAAATTGTTCTTGGCATTGGCAATAGCCGATTTAACCAATTTGGCCACCATCGGGGCGGCTTTCTTTTCGGTATGCAAAAGCTGGACTAACGCGTCATTGGCATTCATGCCTTTAATCAGGTTTGTCACCAAACGAATTTTCCGCGGCGAAACATGAAGATCCCGGGCGGACGCTCGGACTAATTTACTATCGGATTGTTTAAGCACTTCGGTCATACGTTCTTTAGGTAAGGTTTATGATATTGATGGATATTGATGGATATTGATTTGGGGTTTGACGATTAATATCTTAATATCCCAATATCAACCAATATCTTTTTGCTCTACTTTTTTTCCGGTTCCTTCGCCGCTTCCAGTTTTGCCTTCTCCGCCGCCGCGGCCGCCGCTTCCTGTTCCTTGGCCATCTTACCGCCGTGTCTCTGGAATTTGCGGGTTAAGGCAAACTCGCCCAACTTATGTCCGACCATATTTTCGGTTACAAATACCGGAATGTGGGCGCGGCCGTTATGGACCAAAAAGGTAAAACCGACAAATTCCGGGGCAATAGCGCAAGCGCGGGACCAGGTTTTAATTTGATCCTTGCCGGCTTTGCCGTTGAGTACTTTTTTAACCACTCTCGGGTCTACGTATGGTCCTTTTTTAGCGCTTCTTGACATAAATAGTTCTTGTAACTTAATTAGTTTACGAAGTACGAATAATTACGAACTTACGAATTCGTACGTTCGTACCAGTTCGTACTTCGTAAAGTCTACTTCGCTCTTCTCTGAATAATAAACTTATTGGAATACTTCTTGCGCAGCCTGGTCTTTACGCCAAGCGCGTGCTTGCCCCACGGGGTTTTCGGGTATTTCATACCGATCGGGTTGTGGCCTTCTCCTCCGCCGTGCGGGTGGTCTACCGGGTTCATAACTTTACCGCGGACGCTGGGGCGCCAGCCCATCAAACGCGAGCGGCCCGCTTTGCCGATACGGACGTTCATCCAGTCCTGGTTCGCCAGCTGGCCAATGGAGGCCAAACAGGTTTCGCGCACTTTGCGGATTTCGCCGCTGGGCATTTTTAACAAAGCGTATCCGGCTTCCACGGTTTGCAGTATAGCATAACCTCCGGCGCTGCGGGCGATTTTGCCGCCCTGTCCGGGAACCAACTCGATATCGTGAATAAAAGAACCGACGGGAATATTTTTCAGCTGCAGGCGATTGCCCGGAAGAATTTCCGCGGTCTGCCCGTACATAATCTTGTCGCCAACTTTTAATCCCTGCGGGGTCAGCATAAATCTTTTACTGCCGTCGTGATAGGAAATCAGGGAAATAAAAGCGGTTCGGGTAGGATCATATTCAATGGTTAAAACCGTGGCTGGAACGTTCATTTTGTCGGCCCGGGAGAAATCCACGATTCTGGATTTCCGAATGGCGCCGCCGCCCTGGTGGCGAACGGTAATTTTGCCGCTGTTATTGCGGCCGGCCGGTTTGGCTTTGCTGACAATAAGCCCTTTCGGGGTCTTGTGCTTCTTATGCAAAACCGAATAATCCGTAACCGATTGGATACGTCTGCCGGCACTGGTTGGTTTGTAGAGTTTTACCGCCATAAATTAATTGAACAAAATTGACCAAGATTAAGTAAAATTAAATAAAATTGATTGGCTCTAAATTTTAATTAATTTTATGTAATTTTACTTAATTTTATTTAATTACACAGTCTCCGTCATCCCTTCAATCTTATCGCCTTTTTTTAATGTCACAATCGCCTTTTTAAAATCCGATGTCCGGCCCGAGGTTCTGCCATAGGTACGGTTTTTGCCCTGGTTGCGAATAATGTTGACCTGCGTTACATGAACTTTATAAAAATTTTCCACGGCCTTCTTAACTTCCACTTTATTGGCCAAAGTCGCGATTTTAAAAACATATTTGTTCTGTCCGGCTAAATGTCCGGCCTTCTCGGAAACTCGCGGCTGGATTAAAACCGTTGGTATCCTTATGGAAGGAGCGGCCGAACCCGCGGCCGAAGAAGCTGTGCCGTACTGCACCTGCGCGTCCTTGTCTTCTGGTTTTTTGGTAAATAGGGCCATAATTTCTTCTGATGATACTTTCTTTACTAACTACGAATCAGTACTAATATTCGAATAGAGCGCTCAATTGGTATATTCGTAAGGATTCGTAGTTAGTAAAGGCAGTCTTATTATTTTGCTTTGCTCTTCAAATAAGTTTTCTCAATTACCGGTAAACTGTCTTTTAAAACTACCAGGCTGTCGGCTTTCAGAACATCTACAACATTTAAACTGCTGGCTAATATTGAGGTAATTGATTTTAAGTTACGGCTGCCGCGGACAAGTTTTTCGTCTTTCTTCGGCATCACAAGCAGCGGTCTTTTGCCAAAGTTTTTTATGCCGGAAATGGCCGCTAAAATTTTTACAAATTCCTTGGTCTTGGGCTGGTCTAAGACAATCCGGTCAATAACTATAAATGCGCCGCTCTGGGCTTTATCGGACAAGGACATAAACAAAGCTTTGGTCTTCGCCTTTTTATTTATCTTTAACTCCCAGTTCTGGTTGGCTCTCGGACCGAAGGTTATACCGCCATGCCGCCAAATCGGGCTTCTGGTGGAGCCGGCGCGGGCGCGGCCGGTGCCTTTTTGCTTCCAGGGCTTTTTGCCGCCGCCGGAAACTTCGGCGCGGGTTTTGGTGTTGCTGGTGCCCTGGCGCGAATTGGACTGGCTAATGCGAACCGCCTCGGCAAGCAAATGCTTGGAAAGCGGGACCTCAAAAATCTTGGAGTTCAATTCCACGTCGCCGACGTTTTCGCCTTTTTGGTTGTATACGGGAGTCTTCATGTGTTATGACTGAGTTTACGAAGTACGAATATTTACGAACTTACGAATTCGTACGTTCGTACCCGTTCGTACTTCGTAAAATTTATTTTTTCTTCTTCTCTTCCTTCACGACTTCCATCTTAACTAACGGTCTGGATTTCCCGGTGGAAATAATTTTTACCAGGCCGTTGCGATGACCGGGAACGGCGCCTTTTACGGAAATTAAGTTCTTTTTTACATCTACTTCGACAATCTGTAAATTCTTAACCGTAACCTGCTCCACGCCCATATGTCCGGCCATGCGCATGCCTTTTCTGACGTGCTGGGGGAAGCGTTGACCAATGGAGCCGACACTGCGCGGCTTGTTGTGCCCGTGGGACATAGGAAAACCGTGGAATCCGTGGCGCTTCATGGCACCGGCGAATCCGCGGCCTTTGGAAACGCCAATGGCGTTAACCAATTCCCCTACTTGAAAGCCGGAAACATCAATTTTACTGCCGCGTTCCATGCCTTTGGTGTCCGCCACGCGGAATTCGGCTAAAACGGAAAAAGTACCCAAATCCTTAAGGTGTCCCTGTAAAGATTTAGATACTTTCTTCCTTTTCCCTATGCCAACCTGCACGGCGCTATACTTGTCTTTGCCTTCGGCGGATTTAATCTGGGTCACGGTCATCGGGTCGGCCTGAATTACAGTCACCGGCAAAACACTGCCGGAAACTTCGTCAAAATACTGGGTCATATTCAGTTTGCGTCCGACGAGAAAGTTCACAGAGGTATTGAACAAAATTGACATAATTGACATAATTGAGCAAAATTTAGGCTCATTATTTTTGTCAATTTTGTCAATTTTTTAATTTTTGTCAATAAAAATTACGGGCTGTTTACCCGTAAGAATCAACACGGAAACTATTCCATGTTAGTGCTTGCTGGTAAATCGTTGTCTCATAAGTTGACCGCTCTTTGCGGTTTGGCCTATGGGAACTAATTTCCAAATATTATTCAAATTTAGGATTCCGGTTCCGTAGTTTTCCGTAGTTCCGGATGCAGTTTCCGTAGTTCCGCATCGCCTAACTCATCTTTATTTCCACATCTACCCCTGCCGGCAAATTCAGGTTAGTCAAAGAATCGATGGTCTTGGGGGTAGCGTCTAAAATATCAATTAACCTCTTATGTACGCGCATTTCAAACTGTTCCCGGCTGTCTTTGTGCACAAAAGTCGAGCGCAATACCGTGTATTTGCTCTTCTCCGTCGGCAAAGGGATGGGACCCGAAATGCTGGCGCCCGTGCGCTTGGCCGTGTCCACTATTTGCTTGGCGCTTTGGTCAATAAGCTTATGATCGTAAGCCCGAATTTTGATGCGAATTTTAGGCTTAACCGGTTCCTTGTCCATTTGTTAAAGATACCTTATTGCTAACTTGTAGCGCGCCGATTTATCGGCAATTAAGTGATATTAAACTAGGCCTTTTATAAAGCCCTAACATACTTGCAATAGTCTATACGATTACTTTAAAATTGTCAAGGATTTTAGGGTACATTGACAATAATATTAAAATATGACATAATATTAACCGAAGTTGTAAGGAGGTTGTTTTGGGAAGTTGCTACTTCCAGGGGATTTGCATGTCTTTTTCGCTTTAGTAAAGGCAAATAAATCCTCTGGGAATAATTATGAAAATCCACCACGCGCTATTGTTTACGTTGGCGATTTTTCTGTGCGCCAGCCCGACCGCGTTTGCCCAGCAAACGCAGACCCCGAAGATTCCCCCGGAACAAGCCCGGGATACCCGAAAGGCAATCGATAAAGTTATCGGCGACATAGATAACATTCTCGATGCCGGTCTCAATACTCCTCCGGCAAACCGCATTGACGTCGACAAAATCGTGGCCTGCCTGATGCGCAAGGGGTGCGGAAACTGGATGTTTTGGAAGCAAGACCTAGATGGGTCGGTAACTGCGATTTTTGTCCAAAACGATTTCCGTTATACGATCTTCGTCGACGGGTCAGGAAACAAAGGTAGACGACTGGTAATTTGGACGCGCAAACAGAATGAGACCAATCGTGACAAGGTTGATGTGTTCACGGATACAGGCCTCGACGGCAAAATTAATGGCGCCTCTGACGGCAAACGCCTCCGAAAATTCTCCGAGTCTGCCAATGAAGGTATGCAGTGGCGCGGTTATTGGCAACTCCGTTACAATCAGGCCATAAAGGCGACCATCGCTTTTATGGCACACCACCCTACCCACTAGCCAGGCCACCAACTTCCCCAGACCCCGGACGAACGCCGCTCCCCCAGCCGCGTTCGTCCACTTTTTTCCACTCGCAAACATTTGCGATTGGAAAAAAGAATAAAAAAATAGCCTCTGGCTAAGGAGGCTATTTTTTATGGATATTACAGCTTTAGCTAAGAATTGAGGCAACGTCTAAATTTAATTTCTCGGCCAAAAGTTTTATAGCTTTTTCATACTTTGCCAACTTATTATTCATAACCAGTATTTCTTCCCGCTAATCCTTAGTATTTTTTGAAATTTCGTCTAAAACATTACCATGCGCGCCCTGGGTATCTCTAATTTGTTTCAAGATAGTGGGCACTTCATGAAAATCCTCAACCAAATTAGCAACAATCACAGATGTACGGTCCGCCTTACCGTCCAACGAATTAAGTTTGCTATCTAGGGGCTTTATTTCCTCCCGAAAGGCCTGCTTTATACTTTGAAGTGTGATATCTTGCATATATTTATTTCCTCTAACCTAATTATAAACCCAAAAATGCTTTTGTCAAAAGACAAACAAAAATCCGCCCAAAAAGCGGATTTTTGTTTAACTGATCTGCTGATTTACTGATCAGCTTACTTGATAATCTTGGTAACCACGCCGGCGCCTACAGTATGGCCACCCTCTCTAATTGCGAATTTGCCTTTTTCTTCCAAGGCGACCGGGGTGATTAATTTAATAACCAACTTCACGGTATCGCCAGGCATAACCATTTCCTGTCCTTCGGGAAGGGTAACGTCGCCGGTCACGTCCGTGGTGCGGATGTAGAACTGCGGCTTGTAACCCTTAAAGAACGGGGTGTGGCGTCCGCCTTCTTCTTTGGTCAAAACGTAAATTTCGCTTTCAAATTCCGTATGCGGAGTAATGGAACCGGGTTTGCACAAAACCTGACCGCGTTCCACTTCTTCTTTCTTGGTGCCGCGGAGCAAAATTCCGGCGTTGTCGCCGGCCATACCGGAGTCCAACTGTTTGTTGAACATTTCAATACCGGTAACTACGGTCTTCATGGTCGGCTTTAAACCGACGATTTCGATTTCTTCGTTAATCTTTACCTGGCCGCGTTCAATTCTTCCGGTAACCACGGTTCCGCGTCCTTCAATGCTGAAGATGTCTTCTATCGGCATCAAAAACGGTTTGTCGGTTTCGCGCTTCGGGTCAGGGATATAGCTGTCCAAAGTGTCCATTAATTTCTTAATGGAGCCGGCACCCATTTCGCTCTCGTCCCCTTCCAAAGCTTTTAAGGCACTGCCGCGAATAATCGGAGTGTCTTTGCCGGGGAATTCATATTTGGTCAACAGGTCGCGAATTTCTTCTTCAACCAAGTCCAAAAGTTCCGCATCCTGGACCATGTCGCACTTGTTCATATAAACCACAATGTACGGTACGCCGACCTGCTTGGCCAGCAAAATGTGTTCGCGGGTCTGCGGCATCGGGCCGTCAGCGGCCGAAACTACCAAGATAGCGCCATCCATTTGGGCGGCACCGGTAATCATGTTTTTGATGTAGTCGGCGTGGCCAGGGCAGTCCACGTGGGCGTAGTGCCTTTTGGCTGTTTCATATTCTACGTGCGCGGTGTTAATGGTAATACCGCGGGCTTTTTCTTCGGGAGCGTTGTCAATGCTGTCATAAGCACGGGCTTTGGCGCCGCCGGTTTTGCTTAAGACGGTAGTAATAGCCGCGGTCAGCGTGGTTTTGCCGTGGTCAACGTGACCAATGGTACCAACGTTAACGTGGGTCTTGCTACGGTCAAACTTTCCTTCTGCCATTGTAATTCGTTCTTTCTGTGTGATGTAGCGGAGGGCATTGCCCTCCATATTATTGCAGGCCAATGGCCTGTACTACATACGCACTATTGCCCGAGATGCCCTAAGCGCCGTCGCGTATCGATCCGCAAAAGCGCCAAAGGGATCTCTTTTTGCGAAGCCCACCCGAAGCCTTGGCGTAGGGTGATCTCCTGATCCAGAGCAATAAATTAATTAATTAACCCACCAAAACTTTGCGATGGTAGTTGGGGTAGCCTAAATATTATAATTTAGATTACCGGTCCGCCACCTTTAAAATAATAGGGCAAAGTTTAGGTGGATGAACTAGAACTTATTTTAAAGATATTTGGCATTTCTGTCAAACCCGTTACTTGGATAATTTGGTAATATTGGCAACATTTATTACTCCGGACGTATCGTAAATACTAGCCGAGTCGATTTCAACCTTCCCCGTTACCTGCACATGGACATTCGTGTCATAAATGGAAGGATTGGCATTTTTTAAAGAATAATATTTCCCGCTGCCGTCTTCCTTTATCCCAATGGCGCATTCCATAGTCTGCGCTTGTCCGGGTTGGACATTCTTATGGGGTAAACAGACCGTGGTGCCGGTCACTATCAATTGCATTGGTGCCGCTGAAGCAGTAGACGGTGCAAACGAAAATGTATTCACAACACCCTGCAATTTTTGTAAAATTTCGTCCGTATTAAACTGCGTAACAGTGCCGGCCGGATAATTACCAATATTGGTTGAGGCAACATGCTGGGAAATTTCAAAGCACTGGCCGTTGTGGAAATTTCGATAAACCTGGATCTGTTCAAAATGCCCGGCTCCGGCATCGCCGCCGGTGGCAGATTTAAAATCCACACCGTTAATGGTCACATCGGGTACTGGTTTCTGAGCGGCATTGGTTGGATCACTAAAATCATAGCAGAGCTGCACTTGACCTTTAGTTGATTCGAGCTGCGCAAAAACCAAAATATTTACAGAAACTCCCGCGCCGTCAAAATTGGTACTTGGATATTTATCGCGAGCGATATAGGCGCATGCCACCATATTATTGTCGCACACAGGGATATAAGCCAAGGCTTTAACCTGATTAATGTCCGTGCTAAATCCAAAATCCGGCGAATATTTTAAGGAAAATCCATATTTAGCTGGGCTGTTATAGGAATTCCAACCGGCAGTGGAAGCGGTCGGAGTCGGAGTAGCCGTCGGAGCGGGGGTAATTGTCGGTGAATTTTGCCCCGTCGAAACCGGCTGTTTTGAACAGGCCGCGGCTAATAAAAATATTGTAACGATAAGAAAATATTTTTTCATTATTTATGCTTTAAAAATTCTTCCTCACTAACTTCCGCTAATTCTAAAATTCCCCGAAATGTTCCCCGGGAAAGTTCTTTGTGTAATGGCACGATGGTTGTTAAGGTTTGATTGTTAACTATCTTTTTCAGTTTAACGTGACTCCCCTTTTGGGAAATTTCAACAAATCCAAAATACCTGCACAGGATTTTAATTACTTGTCTGCCGGAAAAAGTTTTAGCCATTGGCTACTTCTAATGTGGAAATAAAAGCCGGACTTTTAGCCGAATATTTTTTTGCTTTGGGCATATCCTCCAAATAAAGTTCTACAGCCTCTTTTAAATTTTCCTGCGCCGACTCAATGGTCTTGCCCTGGCTTACCACCCCAAGTTCAACGCAACGTGCCACAAACCATTTGGCTTCTTTATTTATTATTGTGGTAAATTTGTAAATCATAAATTTATTATACTCCTATAAGTCGTCAATTTCAACCTTCGGTCCTTCAAAATCAAAACTTGGGTCAATTACTTCCGCGCGCAAATCCTGCGCCGGGAAGGCGCGTTCGTGAATTAATGACGGACCCTTTGGGGACGGTTTCGGCAATGGCGCGACAGGCGTTTCGTCCTGCAGTTGGACTTGGGTAATTAATTTGTTTACGTTGTCCACATCCTGCACCTGGCGTTGGAGTTTGCCCAGGAGCATATGCTGATAATCCTCTATCGACATTATTACCAGCTTGGCATCTCCCGTATCATCAATAACAAAAAACTTCCCCCCGTCCGCCTTCGCCAAATTAATTAAATCTTGTAGGTTCGTCATATGTTATCTAAATTTAAAATTTTACCGTTTACTCAGACCGGCTTCGGCGGATAAATCCGTTTTGCTAAATTAATAAGATCCTGTAAATTTGCCATAAAATATATTACTGTTCTTTTCCCGCTGTAAAAAAACCGGCAAAATTACCTAACTTTCTGCCCTGCAAACTCATTTTGTGCGCCTCTGAAAAAATCATTGGCAGTTTAAGATTATTTAATTTTTCCGGGAAACGGCGGTAAATACTTTCTAATAAGGCAATAAAAATTCTTCGACCATATGTAAAACCAGTTTACCTCAAAAAATGGCATAAAACAAGGGCGGCCGACAGGCCGCCCCTTTTCCGTAGTTTTCTGTAGTGGATTCCTTCCGTAGTCCGTAGTATTACATACCTTTACGCACATTAATGCCCGCGCGGCTTTCAATAATTCCCGTCGCGACATTGCGCGGTACTTCGGCGTAGTGGTCAAATTCCATAGTGTAGGATGCTTGTCCCTGTGTCATCGATCTCAACGCGGTGGCGTAGCCGAACATTTCGCTAAGCGGAACCATGGCGTCTATAACTTTAAGATGCAGGCGATCGGTCATTTCGTTTATCTGGGCTCTCTTGGAATTCAGGTCTCCGATGACATCGCCCATGTTTGTTTCCGGAGTAATAACTTCCACTTTCATTACCGGTTCCAAAATAATCGGATCAGCTTTCTTAACCGCGTCCTGAAGTCCTTTGGAAGCGGCAATTTTAAATGCCATTTCCGAAGAGTCAACTTCGTGGTAGGACCCGTCGTATGCCGTGGCTTTAAAGTCTACCAGGGGGTAGCCGGCAATAACGCCATTGGCCGCCGATTCCTGAATACCTTTATCAATTGGTTTAATATATTCTCTCGGAATCGCGCCGCCGACAATGGCGTCTTCGAATTCGTAACCTTTGCCTCGTTCCAGAGGCTCCACTCGCAAGTAGACGTGCCCGTATTGCCCGCGTCCGCCGGTTTGGCGAATATATTTGCTTTCGGCTTCGGCCATCTTTTTGATGGTCTCCTTGTAAGCGACTTCCGGCTTACCGACGTTGGCTTCAACCTTGAATTCTCTTTTCATACGGTCAACAATAATTTCAAGGTGAAGTTCACCCATACCGCCAATAATGGTTTGCTGGGTTTCCTCGTTGGTGGAAAGCTTGAAGGTCGGATCTTCTTCGGCCAATTTCGACAAAGCAATGCCCATTTTTTCCTGGTCAGCTTTAGTCTTGGGCTCAATGGACATATGAATAACCGGGTCGGCAAATTTAATGCGTTCCAGCTGTATCGGTTTGTCCACATCGCACAAAGTATCTCCGGTAAAAGTATCTTTCGGTCCGACCAGCGCGCAAATGTCGCCGGCAAAAACTTCCTTAACTTCTTCGCGGTCATCGGCTTTCATGCGCACAATACGGCCGACGCGTTCTTTGTTCTGCGTCCTGGCGTTTAACACATAAGACCCGGCTTCCAAATGTCCGGAATATACGCGGAAAAAGCACAAGCGTCCGACGAACGGGTCGGTGGCTATTTTAAACGCCAAGGCGGTGAAAGGTTCTTCGTCAGTCGGTTTTCTTTCAATGTCCGCGTTGGTTTTTAAATCATGACCTTTAACCACGCCGCGGTCAGCCGGGCTTGGCAAAAAGTTGGTCACAGCGTCCAAAATTGTTTGTACAATAATTCCGCGTCCGTCGCCGCCGAGTACCGGAAAGAACTGTCCGCCCTGGACCGCCTTGCGGATCGCGGTCAAAAATTCCTTTTCGGTAAGTTCGTTGCCGGCTAAATATTTTTCCATTAACACGTCGTCGCTTTCCACCACTTTTTCCAGCAGGCGATGGCGGTACTCTTTGGCTTTTTCCAGCATGTCCGCCGGCACCTCGCCCACTGTAAACTCCTTGTCGGTAAAATCTTTATAGGTGTAGGATTTCATATTAATCAAATCCACGACACCGTTGATTTCTTTTTCAAAACCAATCGGCAGCTGGATCGGGAACGCGTTCTGGCTTAAACGCTTGTGAATGGAATCCAAAGACTTGTAAAAATCTCCGCCGGTCTGGTTAATTTTGTTGATAAAGCACATGCGCGGCACGTGATATTTGTCGGCCTGGCGCCAGACGGTTTCGCTTTGCGGCTCCACGCCCATTTTCCCGTCAAATACCACTACGGCGCCGTCGAGCACGCGCAAAGACCGCTCCACTTCCACGGTAAAGTCCACGTGGCCGGGAGTGTCAATTATGTTGATTTTATACTTGGTATCGTCGGCCAGCTTTATAAAACGGGGCGTCCAAAAACAGGTTACCGCGGCGGCGGTAATGGTAATGCCGCGCTCTCGTTCCTGCTCCATCCAATCGGTAGTGGTCTCGCCTTCGTGCACCGCGCCAATTTTGTGGATCATGCCGGTGTTGTACAACACGCCTTCGGTAACCGTAGTCTTACCGGCATCAATGTGGGCAATAATCCCGATATTTCTAGTATGGTCTATAGAAAATTCTCTGGGCATAGTTTTAGGTAATTTTTAATTTCCAATTTTTAATTTTTAAATAATGAAAAAATATTTAAAAATTTGGAAATTATTTCAAAAATTATAAAATTAATAATTAAAAATTTGGTTTAATGGTAAATTTGGACTGCTACTTTCTTAGGATTTCCTGTATTAGTTTCCATCGGCGCTGACGTTTCAGTCCACGGTGGGTATTGAGTAGCTGCTTTAAATGACTAAATGTTCCGTCTAGGGAATTGGTAGTGTTG
>JARLHZ010000033.1 GCA_031291995.1 Candidatus Doudnabacteria bacterium | reverse complement strand
GCCGGCCGACCAGGTCAGAGTCGGGGTGTCGCCGTAAGCGTAAGTGTAAACACTGCCGCCATTGCTGGCGGAATCCGAACCGCTGCCGCCCTGGGGGTGCACGCCAACCGTCAAGTTTAGGGTTGGGGCGGAGGCGGTGGGGGTGGGGGTGGGGGTGGGGGTGGGGGTGGGGGGCACCGCCACGGTTATGGGCTGGGCGCAGGTGTCGCCAAACCAAAATTGTCCTTCAATGAGCATTTTCCAGTCAAAGTTGTAGGTGCCTACTGTGGCCGGGGCGGTGGCAGTAAAGTTAAAGGTTGCCTGGGAACCGTAAGGGGTATCGGAAGGCACGAGCACGCGGCCCAGACCCCAGGTATTATTGTCCTGGGGATCCTGGGAGCCTAACTTGTACTTTGAAGCGCTTGACCAGGTATCCCCCCCATTGTTCTGCATGGTCACAGTGGCGGAAAAACTCTGCCCGGGCGTTACGGTCGAAGGAGCGGAAATACCCGCACAGCTGGATTGGTAAGGTGAAGCCGAGGGTGTGGGAGTTGGGCCGGTGGGGGTGGGGGTTGGAGTATCGGTTGGAGGAGGGGTACATTGATTATCGCAATTGCTGTCCGTATAGGGACCATCGGAAGCGACTACACAGGAATTATTTGGCCCATCACAACCATAATTTTGTTGACCGCAAGAATCACCCGTACATGATTGACTTGTCACAGGTGTGCCGCTACAGTTAGAAGCGGCAACAATATTTCCACTGCTATCCTGACAGTTATACGTCCTTCCCTGGACACAGTTGACCGAACAGGATGACCAGGGACCATAGACCCAGGAATAAGAAGGGCTACTGCTACATGAGTTATAATCACATGTACCACCATTATCCAAAACACAACTACGACCATCAAGGCTCGTACAAACCTCATAGCCTAAAGATGGATCATATGCGCATTGACAAGAACAAACACCGCAACTAAGGGTACAGTCTGAATTTGAAAAACAGCCCACTTTTTGACACGTAGCACCGAGAGTGCCGCCAACATCAACACATGTTTCACCGCTCGGACAGGTCATCCTTTGACACAAATCTGCTTTACCAACTTGAGGGCTTAATAATAATGAAATCGTTAAAAACAAAGCTGACAAACCAAATATTAAAGCTACATTATATTTTGTTTTTTTAAAAAAATTCATAACCCTTATATAAAATTATAATTTACTATTGCAAAGGTGTAATTTTTACTGTTATTTCTACAACTGTATATTGGCCACTGACCGACTTAATAGTCACTAAAGCATCATAATTATTGTTCTTAGCCTCAAAAGATTTTTCTTGATCCGAATTTACATTAAGGGGAGTAACTTGCCAACCCTTTTGCCCCTTCAAACTTGCCACTTCTAAATCATAAAGTTTTTGAAAATTAACCGGGCTTGTGTAATTCCAAATTACTTGCTTAACACCACTAGATAAAATCGTTACGTTATACTGTGGAGGAGCCATTTGTGGCCCATATACTAAATCGCTCATAAACGGGTCTTGCAACGCATTTGTTACTATATGAATAGAAGACTTTCTTTGATTGGTTCGTACAACCCAAACAAAAATTCCAAGCACTATTAAAACTACAAGCGCCAAAATCAAAATTAAAAAGCGCTTGCGTATGGGATGGCCAGCTAATTTTGTAATGGGAACCTGTTGAATTATGCCTTGTATTTGTGTTTCGGGTTTCAATTCTTCCATAAAAGAAAAACCTAGGAACTTAAATATTCTGCATTCAGAGTAACATAAAAAATGCTTTTTTGCAAAATCCTCAATTGTAACTGCCCACTGGGCATAAGTCATATGGATTTATGGTCTAAAATATGATAAACTAAGGTTAGGTAAAGTTTTCAGGTTAAGAAACAAAAACAAAATTTAACAAAAATGCCCAATCAGCTATCCGAGCAAGAAATTGC
>JARLHZ010000032.1 GCA_031291995.1 Candidatus Doudnabacteria bacterium | reverse complement strand
CTTATGGCGGACATCAAAGGATAAATTCTTTGCTGAATACCAAAGACTGCTACAGCAAACATCAAAACTGAAAATTACCGCCTCCCAACTGGCCTGAAAAGGCCAGTTTTTTATTGACTTATGCCCAGTGGGCAGTTACCATTTGTAGTTACCATTTGTAGTTACCATTTGTCCTATTGACAAATATTTACTTTTATGATACAATAATGAGTTATATTTTTAAATTGTACTCTGTAGCGTTATAATTATTTTGTTACTATGAGCGCCACTAATTCTTCTAAAAGATATCCGGCAAGTACCGCGGAAGTCGCCAAAATGCTCGGCCTGCCTACTGCCAACGAAGATTTACCCATGGGAAGCTTTGTCTCCCACGGGGACTTGCCTGTGGCTAACCTTCCAATCCAACAGCCTGAAGCGGCTACCGTAGCGAAGGATTCTGAACACCACAATCAACCGGCGAATCCGGGTTTGAATCATGCCGTCGCCACCGATGTGCCGCCGCTTCAAACAAAACCGGAGCAGCCGGCATATATTAAATTTAGCAAGCAGCTGCTGCCTTACGCGGCAATTTTTACCATCGGAATATTTTTGTACTACTTCTTTTTTAGCAGCCTGAATCTTAATTTAAATCTGAATGTGGCTGACATGTTCGGCGGGAAATCTTCCCAGGTGGAGGCCGCGCCCCAGGAGTCGGCTATTGCCCTGCTTGAACAGCAGGATATGGCCGGCTATGAATCTTGGATCCACGGTTTTTATTACGATATTAATGACCCTAAAGTCATAGACCCCAATACCGATAATTCCGGTAACGGGCTGACTAATTTTCAAAAATATCTCTTAAATTTAAACCCCAAAAGTTACGATACATTGGGTCTGGGCACGGCTGATAGTCAGGATTTGGCCGAAGGAATAAGTCCGACCACCGGCGCTCCGCTGACAGCCAGCCAATCCTCCATTATCGCCAAATATATAGATATGGAAGCGGTCAATAACCGCCTGGCTTTATATAGTATGCAAAATCCGAGCAGGGTAGCCGGTGCCGCGACCACGGGTATTATTGCTAATCCCAATAATTTTAACTCTCAAGCCGTGCCGGGCGATGCCGCGGTAGTTGCTCCTTCTAATTCCTACAGTCAAAATAATCAGAGCCAAACGGCTAATAATGTCGCCGGTACGCCGACGGATAATAGCGTGAGTATAAATACCGCCGTACCCGGCACACTCAGCATTCCGAATTTAAAAATAAATGTGCCGATAATCTGGAGTAAAGACCCGACTGATTTTGAAAATGACCTGCAATCCGGCGTGGTCCACTATCCCGGCACGGCAATGCCCGGCGCGATTGGGACAACTTATATCGCGGGCCATAGCAGCAATTATTCCTGGGCCAAGGGCAAATATAATCAAATTTTCAGTACATTAGGAAAATTGACCAAAGACGCGTCATTCTCCATTACCGTAACCACAACTTCCGGCAAACAAGCTACTTACAATTACGTTATGGTAAACAGCGGTCAATACTCGCCGACCGACCAGGCGCAATTTGCCAACACCGGACAGTCTTTGGTGGCTTTGTCCACCTGCTGGCCGGTAGGCTCAACTTCAAAGCGTTTGGTTGTTTTTGGACAACTTGTCAGCGTCGATAAAT
The DNA here is from genome assembly GCA_031291995.1 of Candidatus Doudnabacteria bacterium. Taxonomy (GTDB): domain Bacteria; phylum Patescibacteriota; class Doudnabacteria; order UBA920; family UBA920; genus PALSA-1336. The sequence goes on along the minus strand of JARLHZ010000032.1, from coordinate 1,338 downwards.
AACGGTTCAGCGTAAATATTGCCTATATATAGAGGATAATTAATTTTTTAAGCTATAATTAAAGCAACTATATAGTATATTTCTTGACAAAAAGTCGTATTTAGGTTAATCTAATAAGTTAATTAGTTAAATTCATTAAGCTGAATATATGAACATTATGAATGTCAAAAAGTCGTTTGGTTTAAATTTTATAAAGGCCGGCACCGCGATAGCGGTAATTTTAAGTTTATCGGTTATTGGAATGTTCGCGCCGCGCCATTTTGGCTCTACGGCGAGCGCTCTTGATTGTGCCAATGTCGAGGAAATTCCCTCCATTGCCACCTTTAACCCGTTCCAGGTTGGCCAAAACAGCGACGGTTCATATAGCACCGTAAATGGATCCAACTGTCTGGACCAACCGACTTTGTCGGTAAAACCCCAGGGCAGTTCTTTGTATTACCCGAGCGCCAACGCCAACACCGGCGATACCTTAACTGTTAGCGCTTACGTCCACAACGGCGCCAGGCAGGATTTAACTCCGCAAAATTTGGACGAAGCTTTTAATATTACGGCGACTTTCACTGTTGATACCACTTCCGGTTCCAGCCACAGTATTAGCGTGGTTTTAAACGGACAGGATATAAACGGCAATCCGATGCAGGCCAAATCCGGCAACATAACTATAAATACTCCGGCAGGCGCCAGCTTGCAGGTTAATTCCGGCAGCGGGGTAATAGAAGATCATTTATCGAATTTCCTTAACTCCGCCCAAATAGGCACATCGAATTTTACGGTCAGCTTGGGCAGCCAAATGGCCTGTTTTGAATATTCCCGCTTTGTGAACTTTACCGTCACTGTTGTGGGCGGCCAACAGCAGCAGAACTCTTCCGGTTCCATAAACGCCCAGATGAATGCCCAGCCGTCCAATGCCTGCACTACCAATCTTTTGGACGCTACCGTGAGCTGGCAAACGCAAAATGTTTCCAACGCGGTAGTCACAGTGACCAATCCCGCTCTGGACAAAAATAATTATGACAACGACAATATTTATTCCCGCGACCTAAACAACGGCGGTGCCGACGCTCCGTGGATTTCGCCGAACACAGGGTATCGTTTTACCTTATGGGCGGTTGTCCCGAGTGGTACCTCCGGTTCCAGCCAGCATACTTTTCAGGGACAAAGTTTTAATGTTATCGAGCTCAATGAAGTCTGGGTCACCAGTGGATCTTTAAATTGCAACACCCCTCCTCCCAGCTACAATTTCAACCTGGCCATTACCCCGAATCCGGTTTGCGCCAATACCCAGTCCAATGTTTCTATTACAAATGCCAGCTCCGGTTTAAACGGTAAACAGGTTTT
>JARLHZ010000031.1 GCA_031291995.1 Candidatus Doudnabacteria bacterium | reverse complement strand
GGCAATTTCTTGCTCGGATAGCTGATTGGGCATTTTTGTTAAATTTTGTTTTTGTTTCTTAACCTGAAAACTTTACCTAACCTTAGTTTATCATATTTTAGACCATAAATCCATATGACTTATGCCCAGTGGGCAGTTACGCGGCTTTTTGTTTGGGGTTTTGGCCAATTTTTGTTATAATATTAGCGGAAATTAATTTTTGCTTAACCGATTTGTTGAGCATAATTTAGGCAGACAATGTTAATCGGAATAGAAGCAGAAAGAGCCAATATCGGGCAAAAAACCGGCGTGGAGAATTACGCCAGGCAGCTGATAATCCATTTGGCTGCCATAGACGCCAAAAATGATTATATTTTGTATCTACGAACTAAACCTCAGGATTGGTTGCTAAGCTTGCCGCCAAATTTCCGGATTAAGATTATGCCTTTCCCGGTATTTTGGACCCAGCTCCGGATTAGTTGGGAGATGCTTTTCCATCCGGTCGATGTACTGTTTATTCCCGCTTCGGCCATGCCTTTTATCCACCCGAGGCGGAGCGTAGCAACCATTCATGACCTGGCCTGGGATTTTTTTCCCGAAACTTATACGGCGTTTATTTTGTATTATTCGAAATTTGTCACCTGGTTTGTGGCGAAATTTTCCAGCAGGCTAATAGCGGTTTCCCAATCCACCAAGGAAGACTTGATGAAGAAATATAAAATCGCGGCGGATAAAATAAACGTCATCTATCATGGATACGAACTCGCGGCCCATGCCGGCATGGCCTTAGCGCCCAGTGGCTTGCCGGAAAGGTACGTATTATTTTTATCCACGCTCCAGCCGCGCAAAAATCTGGAGGGTCTAATAAGGGCTTTTCGGCTGCTGAAACAGGAACGACCCGAACTGCCGCAAAAATTGGTGGTTGTCGGCAAACCCGGCTGGAAATTCGAGAATATAGTTAAAGCTATTAATGATAATAAGGATATTGTCGTCTATTTAAATCATGTTTCCGAAGCGGACAAGGCTGCCATACTGTCCGGAGCCGATGTTTTGGTATTGCCCAGTTTTTATGAAGGGTTCGGCATGCAAATTCTGGAAGCTTTCGCGGCCGGTGTACCGGTGGCCGTATCGAATATTTCCAGCCTGCCTGAAGTGGCCGCGGACGCGGCGGTGTATTTTGATCCTAATAACGATGCGGAAATTAAGAATGCCATGCTGCATATATTATTGGATAAATCTTTAGCCGACAGTCTTCGCGAAAAAGGCGCGCGCAGGCTGAAAAATTTTAGCTGGGAAAAATGCGCCCGGGAAACTTTAGAAGTATTAACTATGATTAAATAAAATTGAAATTACGACTCAAAATTTTATTTAATTTAATCCTGGTCAATTTTATTAAATGAACCTATGACTGAAGATTTCATCCAAAAAATCAAGGAATTGCCGAGGCTCAAGTTGCTGATAATTATTTTTACTGTCTGGCAATATTTCAGCGTGGCCGGTATTGCGCTGCTGGGCTGGCCAAACAACCTGGTCTGGTTGAACCTGGGCTTGCTTTTGGCGTTTATTGTGTTGTGCCCGGTTTACGAATCACTATTGTTGCTGGTTTTGGCCATTCCTTTTTCGGTCGCTCTGCCCAATACGCGCTTTGATTCTTTGCCGATGTGGCGAATTTTGTATCTCGCGCTGTTTATTGTTTGGCTGATTAAAGATAAAAAATTAAGGATTAAAGATATAAAATTCCTTCCCTGGGACAAATATCTGGCCTGGTTTTTAGGGATTGGGCTCTTTTGCGGCCTGGTTTTTGCCCCATACAAATACGAGGCGGTCAAGCAGGGGATTTTTTGGGTTAATATTTATTTTTTCTACCTCGTTTTAATAAACACCCTTAAAAGCAAAGTCCAAATTTTTGAATTTATCCGATACGTCATTTGGTCGCTGGTTATAATTGTGACCCTGGGATTTGCCCAGCTGTTCGGATCATTTTTGACGGATTTGGGGACGTTTTGGGTTTTTTGGGCGAGCAATATTACCAAGCTTTATTACGGCATGGGTTTTGCCCAGGTGGCGCTGTATTCCAATTCCTGGTTTTCGTATTCGGGTGGCACCACGGAGTTGCGCATGTTTTCCATTATGCCCGATTCGCAAAGTTTTGCTTATATATGTATTATCGGTTTGTGTATGGGCACGGCTCTGACGCGCAGCGTTTTTAAACATGTGAAAAAGTGGTTGTGGTCCGGCATCCGGTTCGCGGCTTTGGGACTTATATTATCCGGTACCCGCGCCGCCTGGGTCGGCATGGCGGCACCGTTTTTGGCCGTGGCCGCGGCTTACCGCAAAAATTTCCAAAAGCATCTCGCCGAAAAATTCCTGTGGCCGTTCATTATAATTTTTATTTTATTTGCCGCGTCGCCGTTCATTAACATCGGCCTGTCATATTTCCAGGTGCAAAAATTCCAGGAAAATTTTCTGACGCGCGCGGAAAGCATCTATAACGTTAACGAAACTTCCAATCAGGGGCGCATCGCCATGTGGCAAGACAGCGCCAGGTTCGCGCTGCTCCACCCCTGGGGCGTCGGCTTGGGAAATTTTATTATTTCTTTTAACCCCGATTACCGCGGAAAAACTTACGACCAGTTGTCGAGCCAGATTGATCCCCGCTATAACCTGCCGGCCAAGAACGTTTCCGCCCATAGCCTGTATCTGCAGGTCCTGGTTGAGACCGGTTTGGCGGGTTTCGCGCTTTTTGCCGCTTTTTGGATAAGCGCTATCGGGTATTTTTGGAATTTTATAAAGAATTACAAGCACGTGGAAGATTTTTTAATTTACTTTGTAGCCCAGGCGCTGCTAATGGTGCTTTGGGTATTAATGGCCGCCGTGTTTGATATTACTTTATTAAACGATAAAGTCATGATGTTTTTTTTAATTAACCTGGGTACTGCCGGAATAATCGTCAAACGGTACCATGAATATGAGAGTGCGAATTAGTAGATATTAATCGATATTTGTTGATATTGATAGATATTAGGAAATTGTTCTTTATAATATCCATCAATATCCATCAATATTATTCCACAAATGTCCCAAGTTACAATAGTCCAAGTAATTTACAACAGCCGGAAATTTATTAAACCGGTATTTTCGGCGATTTTTGAGCAAACGTTTAAAGACTTTAATGTCGCGGCGGTCATTTCCGGCAATGAGGACGGCGGAAAGGAATTTTTAAAGGAAAAATTTCCGCAAGTCGAAATTTTCGATCCCGGCTATAACATTGGCTTTGCCGCCGGTCATAATTTGGTATTCGAAAAATACCAAAGTGATTTTTTCCAGCTCGTTAACCCCGATTTTGTAATGCAGCCGGACTATATGGAAAAAATGCTCTCGGCGTTTAATGATCCGCGGGTGGGCGCGGCAACGGGTAGACTGTATCATCTTGACGCAGATGTTATAGCCAGCTCCGGCTTTCCAATTTCCAACCGGTGGGCTAACGCCAAAGGACAAATGCCGGATGTATTGGACACAACAGGTCTGGTTTTCAGCAAGTCAGGCCGGGTGCGGGACCGCGGGCAGCATGAGACGGATTTGGGACAATATAACTCGGACACTTTGGTGGCGGGCGTTTGCGCCGCCGGGGCCATGTACCGAAGGACGGCAATTGAGAGCGTTAAAGAACCGACCGGTTATTTTGACAGCGATTTTCACACGACGTACGAGGACGTGGATTTAAGCTGGCGGCTGGCCAACCGCGGCTGGAAAAATATTTTCGTGCCGGACGCGATTGGCTATCACGCCAGGGGAGCGGCGGGGACGATTGGCGGCTATAAAAAAGTCTTTTCTTTTATCAAATACCATAAAAAACTCAATCCCCTTATCCGGCAGCTAAGTTTTCGAAATCATATTTTTACCTATGTTAAAAACTCCCCCTATTTTTATCCGCAATTTTTCGTTCGGGAATTTTTTATGTTTTTATATATTCTCTTGTTTGAGCCCGGAACTTTAAAGATTTTGCCCTCTATGATAAAGCTGTTGCCAAAAATGTGGCGAAAGCGAAAATCCGCCCAGGGTTTAATACTCGCCGGTAATTTAGCTTAGAAAGGATATTGTTTAAAATTATGGAATCCGCCAGCTCCAAAATTGACCTTTCAATCATTATTGTCTGTTACAAATCCAAAGGCTATTTGGCGGTTTTGCTGCCGAGTATTTTTCAGTCGACAAAGAAATATAGTTTAGAAGTAATTGTGGTCGATAATGATTCCAGGGACGGGACAGTTGAGGCTGTTGGCGCCTTATTGCCGGCCATTCCGAACTTGAAATTGATTAAAAATATAAACAACGGTTTTTCCGCCGGCAATAACCGCGGCATGAAAAGTTCCTCGGGACGCTATATTTTACTGCTCAACCCCGACACTAAAGTTCAGCCCGATACTTTTGAAGTTATGCTTGACATGATGGAAAACCGCCCGAATGTCGGCGTATCGGGCTGCAAATTAATTAAGGGCGACGGCAAGCTGGACCTGGCCTGCCGCCGGAGGTTTCCGAACCCGTCGAACAGCTTTAAGCGATTATTTTTACTCGACCGCTCCGATTATAACTATACGGAAGTAGATGAAAACCGCGAAATGGAAGTGGACAGCGTGGTTGGCGCGTTTTTGCTCATCCGCCGCCAGGTTTTGGATAAAATCGGCCCGCTGGACGAAAGATTTTTTATGTACGGAGAAGACCTGGACTGGTGCTGGCGGTGCAAGGCCGCAGGGTATAAGGTCTTGTATTATCCGCGGACTTTTATTTATCACTATAAAGGCCAGTCCAGCAAAAAAGCGCCGTTGAAAATGCTCCGGACATTCCACGACGCTATGTGGATTTTTTACGTAAAACATTACGCAGGCGGCCACCGTGCGGCATTTAACGCGCTGGTCTGGTGCGGAATTTACGGCCGCTATGGCGCGTTAGCCATCCTGAATTTTTTTAAAAACGATCCACGGGTAAGCGCCTGAGCCCGTATTTTAGCCGACGCGTAAAGTATGTTATAATTTAATGACTCATTAATCAAAAATTACATGGATTTGCCAGAAAACAATCAGGTTTCCCCAAGCCAAAGCCAATCATCCCATAAGGCGGGCTATTTTGTTAAAGGTATTTGCTTGATATTAATAGTCGCGGCCGCTTATGGCATTGGTTATCAGGCGGGTCGAAAAGGGTTTATTTTTGTGCCAAAATCCTTTCAGGTCGTCAATCAAAATAATACGGCCGAAACGGTGGATTATAGCCTGTTATGGGATGCGATTGGTATCCTTAATTCGAAATTTATAGATAAACCTATAGACCAGCAGAAAATATTGTATGGCGCGGTTTCCGGAGCGGTGGCCGCGGCCGGAGACCCTTATACGACATTTTTCCCACCGGCGGATTTGCAAAATTTTAAGACCAGTCTGGCCGGCAGCTTCCAGGGGATTGGCGCCGAGGTTGGCACCAAGGACGGCAATATTGTGATTGTCGCGCCCATTAAAGACAGTCCGGCGGACAAAGCGGGATTGCTGCCCGGAGACATTATTGCCGGCGTCAACGGCACCTCCACCGTGAGCTGGACCGTGGATCAGGCCGTAACCGCTATACGCGGGCCAAAGGGCACCGTGGTTACCTTGTCGATAGTCCGCGCGGGCAAGGATAAACCGTTTGATGTAAAAATTACCCGCGACAATATTGTCATTAAGAGCGTTAATTATTCCTACAAAACCGAAACCGTTAATGGCCAAAACAAGACTATTGCCGTTGTTGCCATAAGCGAGTTTGGCGATGATACAAAAGGATTATTCGACGCGGCCGTCAACGACATTTTGACGCATAACGTCAGCGGGATAATTATTGATTTGCGCAATGACCCGGGCGGCTATTTACAAACGGCGGTCGATATCGCGTCGAACTGGGTAAAACCGGGAGATTTGGTTGTTAGCGAAGCGCACAGCGACGGGTCGACAATTACGTATAAGGGCGAAGGCAACCCGCGCCTGGCCGGGATAAAAACCGTGGTGCTCATAAACGGCGGTTCGGCGTCCGCGGCGGAAATATTATCGGGAGCTTTGCATGACCACGGTTTTGCAACTTTAGTCGGGCAAAAAAGCTTTGGCAAAGGCAGTGTTCAGGAATTGGATGACTTGCCCGGCGGCAGCGCTATAAAAGTTACCATAGCCAAATGGATTACCCCGGGCGGCGTAAATTTAAATCACAATGGTTTAAACCCCGACGTCCCCGTGAATATGACCCAGAGCGACGTTAACGCCGGCAAAGACCCGCAAATGGACAGTGCTCTGTCGCAATTCACGAAGTAATTGACATGATTTAAAAGATTTAAATGATTGACAAGATTAAACTGCGGTTAAATTTTGTCAATGCTGTTCAATCATGTCAATCTTGTCAATCAACCTATGAACATAACCGCGCAACAACTCCGCACCAAATATCTTGAATTTTTTAAATCCAAAGGGCACGAAATCATCCCTTCGGCGTCTTTAGTGCCGGAAAATGACGCCACGACATTGTTTACAGGCAGCGGCATGCAGCCGATGTTGCCGTATTTACTCGGCGCTCAGCATCCAAAAGGAACGCGGATTGCCGACAGTCAAAAATGTTTCCGGTCGCAAGATATAGAAGAAGTTGGCGACAACCGACATACCACATTTTTTGAGATGCTGGGAAACTGGTCGCTGGGGGATTATTTTAAAAAGGAACAACTGCCGTGGATGTTTGAATTTTTGACCAAAGAAGTCGGTTTGGATCCGAAATTTTTGTTTGTGACGGTATTTCGCGGAAAGCCGGATATTAACGTGCCGCGCGACGAAGAGTCGGCGGTAATTTGGGAAGGCTTGTTCAAAGCGGCCGGTCTGGATGCTAAAATTGTTGATAATTCCGAGCGTGACGGGATACAGGGGGGGCGGATATTTTATTATCCGGAAGAAAAAAATTGGTGGTCTCGGTCGGGTGTTACGGGTAATATGCCTGTGGGAGAGCCCGGAGGGCCGGACTCCGAAATGTTTTGGGATTATGGCGCCCAACGTCAAATCCACGAAAAATCGTCTTACAAAGACCAAGTTTGTCATGTAAATTGCGATTGCGGGCGGTTTGTGGAAATCGGCAATAATGTTTTCATGGAATATGTTAAAACTGCCGGCGGTTTTGAAAAACTTAAACAGCAGAACGTGGATTTCGGCGGCGGCTTGGAAAGAATGCTGGCGGCGGCCAATGGCCAACAGTCTGTGTTCGACACCGATATTTTTGATCCAATGTTCCAGGTCCTGGAGCTTGACCAGGAAATAATGAGCAACGATGAAATTCGCAAGGCCAGAATTATAGTGGATCATATTCGGGCCTCAGTATTTTTTGCCGCCGACGGGGTCGAGCCCTCAAACAAGGATCGTGGATATTTTTTACGCCGCCTTTTGAGGCGATCCATGGTTATGGGGAAACTGCTAAATCTTAAACATCACTGGCTTGAGGCTTTAATGGGTAAAGTAGTCGCGGGTTACGCGGAATCGTATCAATATTTGCTGGACAAATCGGAAAATATTTATAAAGTTATTCTGGCCGAGCAAAAAAAGTTTGAAGCTACTCTCGAGAAGGGGCTTAGAGAATTTGAAAAATTGATGCAAAAACAGGGCGAGGTTAAGGGGAAAGACGCGTTTGATTTGTATCAGACTTACGGTTTTCCCTGGGAACTGACCAAAGAATTAGCGGAGGCTGCCGGGCAAAAAGTTGACCGGGAAGAATACGAAGGGGAATTTAAGAAACACCAGGATTTATCCAGAACGGCTTCGGCCGGTCAGTTTAAAGGGGGCTTGGCGTCGCACAGCGATAAAATTGTGCGCCTGCACACGGCGACCCATCTGATGAATGCCGCGCTTAGAAAAGTGATTGGCGAAGATGTCTGGCAAAAGGGGAGCAACATTACCGAAGAACGGACCCGGTTTGATTTTACCCACAACACCAAAATGACGCCGTCGGAAATCGCGGAAGTGGAAATGCTGGTAAACCAGTGGATTAAAATGGATTTAAAAGTTAAAAAAGAAATTATGCCCATTAACGAAGCGCGGAAATTAAACGCGGTGGGCGTGTTCGGCGAAAAATACGCGGACACAGTTTCCATTTACACCGTCTATGACGAAAAAACCGGCGACATCATTTCCCGCGAATTCTGCGGCGGCCCGCACGTGGAACATACCGGCGTAATCGGCGAATTTAAAATCCAAAAGGAAGAAGCCTCTTCGGCAGGAGTAAGAAGAATTAAAGCTAGTGTATTCTAAATTAAAGATCGGCGTAATATCCGCGTCACAGATCCGCGATTAGTCTGCGTTTATATGAAAATTGAATTTTACAACTGTCCCAAGCCTGGAGAAATCGAAAATGTAAAATTGCCCGAAACGCCGGAGTTCGTTAAATACCGGCCGGATTTTGAATTGATAAAAAAACTTGCCGATAAGTATCAATCGTACCCAAACATTCTGATTATTGCCCATGGGGGAAGCATTACTTCCTTTTACGGATTTTATAACGCGTTAAAATATCAGGCCAAAAAGTCCGCGTATTTTTTGAACACCGTTGACCCGGATTATATTTTTGAGCTCAAGCAAACTCTCAAACCTGAAAATACTGTGGTCATTGCCATAAGTAAGTCCGGCCAGACCACCACGCAGATTGAAATGATGTCCCAGTTTTTTGACTTTCCCATGGTCGTGGTTTGCGGCAAAAGCAGCCCGCTTCGGGCGATTGCCGACAAGCTGGGACTTGAAACCGTAGTCCATCCGACAATTGGCGGCCGCTTTACCGGTTTGACCGAAGTCGGCCTGTTGCCGGCCACGATTGCCGGCTTGGATGCCGAGGGACTGTTTAACGGCGCGGAGAGTTTTTACGATTTGTATCCCCGGGACAACCTGGCCTGGCGGGCGGCTTCGATTTTCTTTCAGCTGGAGCAAAAAGGGATAGTGGATGTTTTTATGCCGTTTTATTCACATAACCTTTTTCCGATGAGCGCTTTAATTGTCCAGCTTTGCCACGAAAGTTTTGGTAAAGCCGGAAAGGGCCAGACCTATTTTGCCCACGAAGCGCCCGAGTCCCAACATCATACCAACCAGCGCTTTTTTGGGGGTACTAAAAATATTGCCGGCTTTTTTACTTCCGCGGAAAATTTCAAACACGAAATTGTAACAAATTATCCGGCCGCTATCCATAGCGTCCAAATTAAAGGGCGACACTTGGCCGATGTCAATAAAATTCCGCTCGACAAGGCTCTTAATTTTGAATTGCAAGGAACTTTGGAAGACGCCCGCATATCCGGAATTCCGGTGGCTCATTTATTTCTAACCGGATTTGCGGCCACCGAAGTCGGACAAATGACGGCTTTTTGGCAGCTTTTCGCCGTTTATTCATCCGTATTACGCGATGTAGATCCGTTTGACCAGCCGCAAGTGGAAAACAGTAAAAACATCAGTTTCAACAAACGCTTACAATACAAGGGTTTGTCCTAATTGACGCTTAAAATCAGCTGTATTAGAATGGATGTGAATAAGGAAGTATGAGGTATGAGGCCTAATACCTAATCCCTAAAACCTAATACCTAACCCCCTATGTCAATCCCCAGTGTATATATAAATTTGGAAGATGATGTTTCCAAAGTAGCGGAACGATTGCGCCGTCAGGCTTCGGGGCAGGTGGTTTTGGTTTGTCCAAAGCGCTGTCAATTATTTTCGGACAGCATAAATTTAAGGCTACTAAAGAAACAGGCCGACATGCTGGGGAAGGAAGTTTTTATTTTAACCATGGATGAGCGGGGGCAAGTATACGCCAAAGAGGCGGGTTTCGCTTTGAAGTTTTTGCCCAAAGTCGGTGTCAACCGTTCCGTTTCAGATGTTCGGCCTTACCAAAAACCCCAGCCGTACCAACAGCCCGAGGAGCCTGTTTTGGAGAAATCAATTCCGGTTGACGAGCCGGTAACCGAACCGAAGGAACAAATGGCCTACGTTCCGCCGGCGAAAATTGTGGGACCAAAATTTAATTCCGCCGTCAGGGGAATGGTCCATGAGCCGCTTACCGAGGAATATCCGCCAAGTCCTGAGGAAATGGTTGAGCCGGAGGAATCCAACAAACCTGAGTTGCCGGTTGAGCAGCCGGAACTTCTCGCCCCTGTCGAACCGGTTATTAGGGAAACTCAGAATTTTTTCCCGCCGGAGATAGAAGACGAATACCGGAGTGATGAAAAAAAGTCCGCATTGCCAAAAATTATTTTGGGAGTATTGGCCGTATCCGTGGCCATTGCTTTATTATTATATTTTGTAATTTTACCCAAAGCCACGGTTGTGGTTTACCCCAAAACCGAAGATGTGTCCCGTGATATGCAAATTAGCCTGAGCGCGGCCGCGCAGCAAGTTGACGCGAGTAAGTTGATATTGCCGGCGGTTAAAATCAGCCAGACTGTAAATGTTTCGGACAAATTTCAAAGCCAGGGCCAGTCCCAGGTGGGGAACACCGCGTCCGGCACGGTAAAAATTTATAATTTTACCAAAGTCCCGATAAGTTTAAAAGCCGCGACTACGGTTTTAACTGTCGGCAATAAAACATACAATTTAACAGCCGATGTTACTAATCTCAAACCCACCCTGTATTTGGACGCGAGGACCAAGGAAGTTGATCCGAACAGCCTGGGAGATTCCGTGGGCGTTGTTGCCGCCCAGGGCGGCGATGACTATAATTTGCCCAGCGGTACAAGAATGGAAATAAGCAACCAGGTTTTTGGCAGCCGGCCGCAACTGCTTTACGCCAAAACGGACTCCGAAATAAACGGGGGCACGACCAGGTATCTTTCGGTAATCGCCCAAAGCGACATTAGCGGCGCTCAGACGCAGCTGCAGAAGGATGCCTTAAGCCAGGTGCGGCAAAAGCTCCAGGATTCGGGAGAAATTTTGGCGGAGGGCGGATACAGCATTACCGTGAGTCAATTTTCCACCGATAATCCCGCCGGAACGCAAACGCCTTCTTTCCAGGGGAGTTTGACGGCCAGTATTGTCGGACTCGCTTTTAAGCAGGACGATTTGGATAATTTGATTAACCAGCGGATCGGGCAAACCCTGGCGGCCAACAAAACGTTGGAACAGCCGTCGCCGTCCCAGACTACATACACCGTTCAGAATTTGGACTTAAACAATCTGGTCGCGACTTTGCAGGCGCATTTTCAGGGACAGGCCGTGTACGCGGTTGATCTCGGCGGAGTCGTTTCGCAGTTGCGGGGGAAGAGCGCCAGCCAGGTGGATGACATTTTGAGTTCAAAAGGCCAGATACAAAAAGTGGAAATTGTACTCGCGCCGGTATGGCAAAAAAGATTCCCTTGGCTGACGAATAACATATCTGTAACGGTGGCCTCGACCGTAAAGAATTAAGGCTTAATTAAAAGATTTTTTTATAAAATCGGATAATTGGCCAATTTTTATTGACAAAAAAGAGCAGAGTGTGTTAGAATTGTCAAAGATTATTTAGGTTCAAACATTGGCACACAGAACTCAAGATTTTGGGCAGTCAGGCCAAAATAAAAAGGACAGTATAGAACTTGAGGGCAAAGTCATAGAACAATTGCCCAATGCTCTTTTTCGCGTCCAATTGGACAGCGGCCAGATTGTTTTGGGCCATCTTGCCGGAAAAATGCGGGTTAATATGATACGGGTGCTAAACGGGGACAAGGTGCTGATTGAAATGACCCCATACGATTTAACTAAGGGAAGAATTACCAGGAGAATGCGTTAAGCCGCGGATCTAGACGCGGATAGCTACGCGGATCACACGCGGATCCGCGAGAAAATCGGCGTAATAATTAAATCCGCGATAAGATCAGCTTATATATGAAAGTAAGAGCCAGCGTAAAACCAATGTGTAAGAACTGTAAGGTCGTTAAGCGTTTTGGACGTATCTATATTATTTGTTCCAACCCCAAGCATAAACAGCGTCAAGGATAAGGGAATTGACAAGATTGACAAGATTTAAATGATTATTACGAATTGTCAATCATGTCAATCATGTCAATCTTTTAATTCTTTTAATTCATACTATGGCCAGAATAGCCGGAGTCAACTTACCCAACGAAAAACGCATTGAAGCCGCCCTGCCGTATATTTACGGCGTGGGTTTAAGCTTGTCAAAAAAAATCCTGGCCGCGACTAATGTCAGTCCGGACAAGCGCACCAAAGATCTGTCCGAACCGGAGCTAAACCGAATTCGTGAATATATAGAAAAGGGCTTTAAGGTTGAGGGCGAACTCAGGCAGCAGGTCCTATTGAATATCAAACGACTAAAGGAAACCGGCGCCTATCGCGGTATTCGCCACATTCGAGGGCTTCCCGTCAGAGGACAGCGGACTAAAACTAATTCCAGAACCCGCAGGGGAAATGTCCGTAAGACCGCCGGCAGTGGACGCAAGAACGCGTCGGAAAAAACCTAAGGTTCGTAGAAGCGAAGATTTGCGAATAAATTGCTACCGCGAAATTGACGCCATTATCCGTACGGCACCATCATTAATTTTTTAAAATTTTAGATCCTAGACCATGACAGAGGAAATTACTAAAACCGAAATTGCTGCGGAAGTTCCGGCTCAGACCACTGAGCCGGTTGCCGATTTGGCCGCCAAGATTAAATCCAGCAAGAAAAAGCGCAGTAAAGCCAAAGTCACCAAAGGCAAATTGTATATTAATTCCACATACAACAATACTATTATTTCTGCCACCGACCTGGCCGGAAACGTGTTGGTTTGGTCAAGCGCCGGTCGCACCGGATTCAAAGGTTCCAAAAAATCCACGCCTTACGCGGGACAACGGACTATGGAAGATGTCTTGGGCAAACTCCGCGAACGAGGCCTTACCGAAGTTGACGTATTCATTAAAGGTATTGGCAGCGGACGCGAGTCGGCCGTCAGGGCCTTGCAGGGTAGCGGGCTGAATGTCTTGTCCATTAAGGATCAAACGCCGATTCCTCACGGCGGAGTCAGGCCGAAGAAACCCAGGAGAGTTTAAGCAATTAAATTAAATTGACCAGAATTAAGTAAAATTAAATAAAATTTAAGCGCACACGCGGCTAATTTTATTTAATTATAAATTTTACTTAATTTTACTTAATGAACTTATGAGATATACCGGACCAAAAGCAAAAAAAGCGCGCCGATTGGGAATGGCTTTTACCGCCAAAGACCAGAAAATTCTCCAGCGCCGCAGCACGCCGCCCGGCCAGCACGGACAAAACCGTTCCAGGCTCAGTGAATACGGCACACAGCTGCGCGAGAAGCAAAAGGCCAAAATCGCTTACGGCGTTTTGGAGCGCCAGTTCGAAATTTATTTCAGTAAAGCCTTAAAACAGGCCGGAGTGACCGGACATAACCTTTTGAAATTGCTGGAATACCGCTTGGACAATATAGTCTTCCGGCTCGGTTTTGCCGAGACGCGCGCCCAGGCCAGGCAGCTGGTTAACCACGGTTTTTTTGAAGTAAACGGAAAAAAAGTTGACATCCCGTCATTTAACGTAAAATCCGGAGATGTGGTGTCCATGCGGGAAGTAAAATTAAAGAAGGCTTACGCGGAAAAAATTCGCGAGAAGCTTAAGTCCTTTAAAACCCTGGACTGGCTGGAATTAAACCCGGCTAAATTTTCCGGCAAAGTTTTGAGCTCTCCGGATGTCGAAAACCTCGGCCTGGAGATCAACACGCAATTGATTGTTGAACATTACAGCAGAACTTAAACATAACAATTAACAAGCCCGACCTTTGTCGGGACTCCGGCTTCCGCCGGAGTTGACAATTAACAATTGACGGAGGCGCTCAATCGTAAGTCGTTAATGTTAATCGTTAGGAGATTCCTATGGAAGCTATCCCGCTGCCAAATCAGGCCAAAGTGACTGACCTTGGCGGCAACAAATACAGCTTGATCCTGGAGCCGCTTTATCCCGGCTACGGCGTAACTATCGGCAACACATTGCGCCGAGTGTTATTGTCGTCCATGCCGGGCGCCGCGGTAACCGCGGTCAAGATAAAATTTGTTGACCATGAGTTTTCCACTATCCCGAATATAAAGGAAGACGTCATTCAGATTATTTTGAATTTAAAGCAGCTGCGGCTAAAAAGTTTTTCCACGGAACCGGTAAAAATCAGCCTGAAGGTTAAAGGTGAAAAAGTGGCTACTGCCGCCGATATTAAGGAAACCGACCAGGTTTCGGTAATCAACAAAGATTTGCATATCGCGACTTTGGACAATAAAAATTCCGAGCTCGATATGGAACTTACCGTGGCTCAGGGGCGCGGCTATCAGCCGGTGGAAGCCAGGGAGAATTTGAAATTGGAAGTCGGCGTAATTGCCATCGACGCGATTTTTACCCCGGTTAAATCGGTTCATTTTGACGTCAGTAATGTGCGCGTCGGGCAGCTTACCAATTTCGACAAGCTGGAATTGGTTATTGAGACCGACGGCAGCATTTCGGGTCAGGAAGCCGCCGATATTGCGGCCCATATACTGGTTGATCATTTTAGCATGGTTTTTGCCGCCGGTTTTGCCAAGGTGGAAAGCCCTGTTGCTCCGGAAGTTGTTATTGCGGCGGAACCCGAACTTGTGGAAGGGGAAAGCGCGCAGGGAGAAAATGAAATCGAGGCCTCGCCGTTGTCGACCCGGGCAAAAAATGCCCTTGTTAAAAATGGAATAACCACGATGGTAAAACTTCAGGGGCTGAGCAGTGAAGACATTTCCAACCTTAGCGGCTTGGGGGATAAAACAATTAAGGAAATTTTAGAATTTTTAGGACGCTGATCTTAATGCGGATCGGCCGCGCGGATCTCACACGGATCCGCGGGAATATCCGCTTTGAAAATAAGATCCGCGAGAATATCCGCGTTATATATGAGGCATCAAAAGAAGAAAAAAATCGGTAATGGTATGGACCACAGAAGGAAGCTTTTGCGCACTTTGGCTTCGTCCCTGTTTTTATATGAAAAGATCCAGACGGCCTACGCCAACGGCAAGGCCGTAAAGAGCTACGCGGAAAAAGTCATTACCCAATCCAAAGACAACAGCCTGCATTCCAGGCGCCTGCTGCTTTCCAAATTAAGTCCCATGGCCGCCAAAAAGGCCATTGAAGTTTTGGGGTCGAAATACAAGGAACGCAAAGGCGGCTACACCCGCTTAACCAAGTTAAATGACCATAAGGCCGGAGCGTCCAAAGTATTATTAGAATTAGTGGATTAATTTTTATCAGCGTAATATCCGCGTCGCCATCAGCGACCATTCAGCGTTTATATATGAAATCACAGAGCATAACATTACCCAAAACAGTTGTCCGCAAGTGGCATGAAGTTGATGTCTCCAAACAGCCGCTCGGCCGCGTGTCCACGCAAATTGCTAATTTATTGCGCGGCAAGGGCAAACGCGATTTTACGCCCAATATGGATATGGGTGATTTCGTGGTCGCCATTAACGCCGGACATTTAAAATTTACCGGCCGGAAAGTCGACCAAAAGCTTTATTTTAGGCACTCGGGGTACTTGGGGGGAATTAAACAAACTGCTTTGAAGGATTTATTGCCTAAAAGTCCGGAAGAAGTATTAAAAAAAGCTGTATTTTCCATGTTGGACGACGTTCGCTTTAGAAAAGCCATGATGGCCAGGTTGAAAATCTCCAAAGACGACAAGCACAATTATAAGATTGACAATAATTAAAAGAATTAAATGATTGACAAGATTGGCTAAAATTCCTGTCATTCCTGTCAATCATGCTCAATCATTTAAATTAATCTATGCCTACTAAATCCGATACAACTAAAGTGCCGTCCGCCAAAAGCGGATCCGCTTCCGGCGGAAAAGCCCCGCGCAAACCGCGTGCCGCGGCCGTAAAAAAAGAACCCGTTAAACACCACGAGGCTGTTAAGCATGCGGCCACCGCCCTGACAGAAGCGCCGGCAGAAGAAACCAAGCTGGTTGAATTACAGGCTATTCCCAAGGGTCGGTACGTTTTTGCCACCGGACGCAGGAAAACTTCCGTTGCCAACGTACGCATGTTCGAGGGAAAAGGGGAGAGTCTGGTGAATAAAAAGCCATTAAAGGAATATTTTAACTATAGTTTTTACCAGGACGAAATAATCCGTCCGTTTGAAGTTACCGGCCTTGTCGGCAAATACCACTACGTGGCTCACATCAACGGCGGCGGCCCGCACTCCCAAGCCGGCGCGCTAAGGCACGGCATTGCCGTGGCTCTGTCCGGAATTTCCGAAGATGTCCGCAAAGTCCTAAAGAAAAACGGCTTCCTCACCCGCGACGACCGAAAAAAAGAACGCAAGAAACCGGGCTTAAAACGAGCCCGCAGAAGCCCGCAGTGGGCCAAAAGGTAAGAGATATTTTAAAAACCGCTTGATGATATTCAACTAAGCGGTTTTTTATTTTGCTAAATGAAATGTCAAAGTAAACGGGTCATGTCTCCGTTTTTCTTTTCTTGCCGTCAGTTGTTTGCAAATTATCAGATATCTTAGTTAAAAAAAGTTTGTCGGGGGTGGTCGTTTCGAAATTTCCCCAACAATATATTTTCAACGCGTGCGCATTTCCTCGAGAACGGCGGCAAGCCCTATGAGATCCCGCTGCAATCGTGATACTTTCAATTTTCCAAGCTTCGCGATAACAACAGACTGCAATTTCAGTCTCGCCTCTGCACACGCTACATGTAAGGCAACCCCACGTTCTGTTAAGCGCACGATTTTGGCGCGCGTGTCGGCTCTGTCGGGTACCTGCTCGACATAGCCGCGTGCTTCCAGTTCCCGGACCAGTTGCCCAATCGCCTGTTTGGTAGTTCCGGCTCGCTTGGCCAGGGTGGTGGGACGGATGCCGGCTGTATCTAGCAAGGACATAAGGTTCACGAAGGCAGGTGTGATGCCATTGAAACCATGCCTAACAATCTCGGGCATCATGGTGGCGACCAAGGCGCGGCTGGCGGCAACCAGGGCCGGGGCAAAGTCCTCTCCGATCTTTTTTTCCGAATTACTCATAAGTGTCCATATTGTTATAGTTGTTGATAACTCATATAATAAAGGTACTTGACCATTTTGTCAAAGTAAATTAATATAAAGTAAAGGTACTTTACTGATTTGAAAAATACTACATTTCAAGATAACGCTGATGAAGCAATTCATCGGTTTATAAAATAGTAGCATGTAGACTTTTACTAACTAATATTAAGAAGATACCCAATACACATTATGATTAAAATTATCTTAGGTGCGCTTGCTTACATAATCCCGTCCATGCCATGGGGCTATTTCTGGCATTTGAAAGTGTTCAAAAAAAATTATGACAAATGGCAGTATTTTGGCCCTGCCCCAAGTGTTCCGCTTGCATTTCTCGCAATGTTCATTCAGGGAACCATTCTCTCACTGACTTATGCGTTCTTGCCAATAGAGCATGCTTCAGTTGCAAACGTCTTTGCATTCGCATCAATCATGGGAATTTTCTTTTGGAGCAGGGTTGTAGTTCCCTCAATGGCGAGCCATGTCACCACACGAACGCCAGGATTCTTTTTCCTGGAAACGGCATATCTCATTGGTCAATATGCACTGTTTGGTGCCTTGCTTTGCGTGGTGTACTTATTTTTATAAGCACCAGGAATTATATATATTATGCAAATTATAACCATCGCTGTACTGATTATTTTGGCGATAGTACTACTTGCAAGCGTTCCCCACATCATCCAAGATAATGCTTTTTCAGAGAAATTTGGAATACCAATTCGACGCCGTGATAACCCGTTTACGTTTTGGATGGCAACACTACTGGTTTTTCTGATTGGAGCCTCATTTCTTGCCATCAGTTGTTTGCAAATAATCAAACATTTTGGTTAAAAAAACGCCGAAAAGTGGTCGTTGCGGTATTCTGCCCATCCCTTCTAAGTTCATAAATATTTTGTGAATTTGGAAGGGTTTTTTATTTTAAAAAAATGTGATAAAATATAAGTACTAAGTCGAGTAATTTCTTGGGTTAAAGCGTGCCTCTATCACCCCACAGTGGGCCAAGCGTTAGCTTGGACCATCCTGAGCGATCCGCCTCTGGCGGAGAGTCGAAGGGTGGGCGTAATGTTAAGATACTATCATATTTTTAGAAAACCATTCGAGTTTCGAGTGGTTTTCTTTTAAAAGGTGTTAAAATTGACTCAAAAAAATTAAGGGTATAAAATATAATCACTAACCTAAAATTTATGCTATCAACTGAGGAGATCAAAAAATTGACGGATTATCAGCTGGTTGTTTTTAAGGAGGTTTTTGCTACCAAAAACGACCTGAAAGTCCTTGAGCACAAAGTTGATAAAGTCCAAACTAGCCTTGACGCTGTCTTAAAAGAAAAAGTTACTAGCACCCTAGAGCGCACTGTCGCAAACCGCCGGATTAAAGAGCTGGAAAATTAGGTAGATAAAGCCGCCCCCAAACTTGATATAAAATTTGAGCACTAATAGTTATTTTACAAAAAGCACTTTTAAAACGAGTGCTTTTTTGTTGCCAAAACAAAACTCACAAGTGGGGCGCTTGCGAGTTTGTCTGTTGGTTGAACATCGGCCAATTTACCCCAGGCCGGGTCTTGTTACGAGTCGTGTTCAGTTGGAACCGTCATCCCGCGAATGAAAAATGCGGCGGGTACCGAGAGAACGAGAAAGCCTGCACCAAAACAAATGATGTAGACTGCCCAGCGATTCTCGGCACCGAGCGGTAATGCTACGAACAGCGATGCCACCGCGATGAGGGCGGCAAGAACGATGATACGGGACGGTAACCAGCTAGCGAATTCCGCCTCAATGCAGAAGCGAGATCCGATGAAGTTAGAGACAATGCAGAGCAGAAAAAACCCTGCGATAATCAATCCGCCCGGCGTGACATTGAAAAACAGATACTTCCAGTCGGATTTGATTGCCGTCATCAGCACCTGTCCCAAAACTGCGAACAGGATACCCATAGCGACCACCATCCACATAATGGGACTCTTGTAAGACCGTTTCATTTTGTTGCCTCCATTTGGCGTTTGTGTCCGCGAGCCTTCCGGGCTGCGGGTCTAGAAACTATTGTTTACCCAGCACACGCTGGATTTAAACGAACTTTGAGAGAATGATAAACAATCTCATTCGCTCGTTTATTCGTTCAAAAAGTCGCAATTTATAATAAAATCGTATTTTAATTTTGAATATATATTATAGCACCTTTTATCTATTTTGTCAAGATTTGTAAAATGACTTGTCATTTAAAATTCAAAACTGGACTGGTTTAAAGTCCAAAAGTGCACTAAACTGGCAAATTAGACCCTGCGGGCTTAGGATATACGGTTAACCTTTAATTAGTAGAGAAAGGATAATCATATGTCCCAAGTCCACAAACGTTTGGACGATGAAGTAGTCAGAAGAATTTTTAGCCAATATGACTCTAAACAGTTAACCCTGGAGCCTGCCTTAGCTCAGTTAGGAATTAAGCGCCGCCGTTTTTTTAAACTGCTGAGCGCCTACCGAGATAATCCGACGGATTTTTCTGTGATCTACAAACGTGAGTCCAGAAAGTTAATTACCGATGAAGCCGAAGAAAAAATTAAAGAGGAGCTGTTAAAAGAAAAAGTTATGATTGAAGACAAAACTTTACCCATTAGGTGGTATAACTATTCGGCGGTTAGGGATGTCTT
>JARLHZ010000030.1 GCA_031291995.1 Candidatus Doudnabacteria bacterium | reverse complement strand
ATGACCGTCATGTAGCAGGTCTTCTTATGGAGGTCGACTCCGATGTAGGTGTTAATGTTAGACATGCTTGGCTCCTTTCTTTGTTAATTGTTTGTGCCTTAGTCTAATTTTAACACTTGTAATTAATTTATAGCATTACACATTGTCGTACAATAATTAAACATCTACATATGAATAAAAAATACCTGTTGATTTTAGTCCTGATAATTGTTGTTATTGGGACATTGTTTATAGCCAAGATAATAAGCCCCGAAGACACCTGGCTTTGCCAAAACGGACAGTGGATAAAACACGGCAACCCGTCAGCCCCCATGCCCGAAACGGGATGCGGCGGCGCGCAGTCAAAACCGGTGGCCGAACAAATGGCCGATATGTTGAACCAAAAATTCAACCGCCCGGCCAATACTATTACCACCCAGCTCATAACCGATACGGGAGAATTTGCCAAAGGTTCATTTAACGAAGCCAACGCCGGGGGCGGGCTATGGTTTGCGGCAAAAACCGCGGAGGGATGGCAATTGGCCTTTGACGGCAACGGCATAGTCCCGTGCGATGCCGCCAACCGCTACAACTTTCCCAAAGACATAATCCCCCAATGCATTGATACGCAAAATGACAATAACCTGATTCAAAGATAAAGGTCCGCGGAAACCGGACCGGAATTTAACAAAAATCCATGAACAATAAAACAGAAGGTCAAAGCGCGATACTCGCGGCGCTGTTGGTGCTGTTTTCCGCTATGCTCAGCCCGGCCGTGTCCACGACCATTGCTTTTGCCGCGCTGGCCGGCTTTGGCATATACCATTTAACAAAAAAATAATTTACATTTTTATTAGAACTTTTATTTCCCTGCGCTCGTCCATGTCTTTGTAGCCCTGGGCAACATCGGACAACGGAATGGTTTTGGTAAAAATATCGGATACATCCAGCTTGCCGGATAGCACATCCGATAAAAGTACCGGAATATAACTGGCGGCGGGAGCGGCGCTGCCTTTTACGCCGATATTGGGCCAAAAGATTTTGGCAACGGGAATGTCGGGCACTTGAACCGGCAAACCAACCGCGCCAATATTGCCGCCGGCGCGTACCGCGGAAAACGCCGTATTCCAGGATTCGGCGGTGCCGACGCATTCCAGCGCGCAGTCCACGCCAAGGTTGTCGGTCGCGTCCTTAATTTGTTTGGCCGCCTCCTCTCCCCTGGCGGCAACGGTATCGGTCGCGCCGAATTTCCGGCCAATGGCCGCACGGTCTTTGTGCGTGCTAATATGGAAAATCCTTGAGGCGCCCAGTCTTTTGCTGGCGGCCACCGCGCACAGTCCTACCGCGCCGTCGCCAATAACCGCCACCGTGGAGCCTTGCCTGACTCCGGCGCTCACGGCGGCATGGTGCCCCGTGCATAAAACGTCCGACAGCGGCAAAAGAGCCGGCATCATTTGTTCGGTGACTTGATTTTTAGGAATGGCAAAAAGAGTACCGTTGGCCAGCGGCACGCGAATTTTTTCACCCTGGCCGCCGTCGTTTCCTTTGGCACCCCAACTCTGCATATTACGGCAACGCGTGGTCATGCCCAGCCGGCATTCCGGGCAAGTGCCGTCGGATATGACAAACGGCGCCACTACCAAATCCCCTACTTTTACATTTTTTACCCCGTCCCCCGCCTCTTCCACTATTCCCATAAACTCATGACCAATACGGCTTTCGGCATCACGCTTGGTCAAGCCGCGATACGGCCACAAATCGGAGCCGCAAATACAGGCATGCGTTATTCTGACAATGGCGTCGTCCGCGTTTTGTATTGCCGGATCCGGCACTTCCCGAACTTCAATTTTTCCCGGTCCCGAAAAAATAGCCGCTTTCATATGAGTAGTCCTTATTAATGTTAACTATAGTATACCAAATTAATATAACGATGTTTGGCCTGAAAAGTTACCGAAAAATTAGGTTCGGTGTGCCGCGCAGTATGCTTACGCGAAAGTTTGGGTGTATACTTAAGCTAAAATCTTACAACATTATAATTTTAAGGGATATGCCTGAAAATCAGGAAAATCCGATTATTGCCCCGGATTCGGCGACAGCCGCCCCGCCGGTTGACGCGGTAGTTTTACAGCCTCCGACGAACCCGATTCAGCTGCCGGCTGAGAGCCTGCCTGCCGCAGGCGAGCCGGCTCAAACCGGGCCGGTTGATATTTCGCCGGCAGCGGATAATTTGCCGGTTATAAATAACCAAGAGCCGCAGCCGCTTGAAACCGTAACCGCGCCAGTCGAAAACCCCGCACCCGTTCCCGTAATCACCGCGCCTCCGTTGCCGAACCCGCCGCCCGTTGCCGCGCCGGCGGCCGGACAGACCCCGATAGCCTTGCCGCCGCAAGCCGCGGACCAAAAATTTACCGTAAATTTTGGCAAATGGAAAGAACATCTCGCCCAGGCCCTGGCCAAAAAACAGCAGGTCAAACAGGAAAAATTGTTAAAAATTTTAGCGCTAGCTCAAAAGGAAAACAAAATTACCAACCAACAGGTAAAAAAACTGTTGCGATGCACCGGTCTTACCGCCTGGCGATATTTAAAACTTCTGGAAAAACAAAATCTAATTAAAAGAACCGGCGGCCACAACACGCCGACGTATGAGCTTGAGGGCAAAGGAGTTAGGAGTTAGGAGTTAGGAGTTAGGAGTTAGGAGTTAGGAGTTAGGAGTTAGGAGTTAGGAGTTAGGAGTTAGTTGGACTTCTGAAACCGGCGGGGCGAAATATTTTGCCGGAGTTCATTTTTTTGTCGCCAGCACAAAGATTGACAGAGACAGGAGTCGGAAAAAATTTAATACTGGACTTAAATTCTATTAGAAGTGAAATTTTGACATATTAATTACCTTTTCGACCCATAAATAATTTTTAAAAAGGCCTGGACTTTCGCGGGTTTTTTTGACAGTATTATATAAAAGGAGGTGCGGAATCATGCCCAGTCGTTTTGACGATAATGGCGATTTGATTACCACGCCTGAAACGCCTCACTGTGTACCGGATGTCATTCCGGACGCCTTACCAAATGTGGGCGAAACCGATTCGGACCGGTTGACCCGCCCTCGCGGAATCCCCTTTTGCACCCCTGATGAAGGGGAAAATGAAATTAGTCCAGCTTACGAGCTGGATTACGAAGCCCATGACGAGGAAACCGTCGATCCTTGGCTGGAATACCACGATGGCATATAACCGTGATCGACGGCACAAGAACGCAAACAGCGCAGGACCTTGGAGGTATCCTGCGCTTTTTATTATTTCCGGAGGGGTTTTAGTGGCAAAGAGCACCTTTGCCACTAAAACAGGCGGGCGAAGAATGAGGTTATGACTTGCCAGAGGTGGCTGAAGAAATTGCCGCCGGTTTGGTTGTTGGACGCGGAAGTATTGGGCGAGGATTGCGATTGAAATGCGGTTGGGGTGGGAGACGCAGCTGTTGACGCGCCGAGCACGGCAGGGGAATTTTGGAGTTTTTGAATTTTCCGGCGAGGCCTGAAAGTTTTTATTTTGGGTTTTACTGCGGGCGCGGGGGTGGTAGTGGAAATAATTAAAATCGGATTTGCCAATTCGATTAGCGAGGGCGCGGATGAGGTCGAAGATAAAGTTGATGTCGCGGTTTCCGGAGTTGAGGTAGAGGTTAACAGTGAATTTATAGTGGAAGTCGGGGTAGAAGTCCCGGTTTCATAAACGCTTGTTCCGCCCAAAGTAGCGGCCGGTTTGGGAAACGACTGCAAAATACTGTCCCAGCTTTTGCCCGAAGCCGCGACTACGGCATAGCCGGTGCTCCAAATGCGGTTTGCCGGGACATTTATACCGCCGTCGGACAGTTGGGCTTTGGCTATCGCGTCGGTCGGAAATAATCCGCCTGACGATGTCCAGGGATTTTCGGTATTAAATCCCGGAGTGTTCGCCTCTATAATCGCGTTAATCGCCGTTTGCGCCCAACTGGTGGAATCTATATTTCCCCAACTGCCGTCGGCTTTTTCCGTGGATGCCAAATATCCGGCTGCCCGGCCGAGAGCGGCGTTAACACCGTCAATGTCGAACAGCGGACCCAAAGCCTGAATGCCGGCCGCCGTCATGTCCGCCGTTTTATCCCAGCTGCCTTCGGGATTTTGCACGGAAAGAATGTAAGCGGCTTCCTGTTTGATAATCGAATCCGTAGAAGTGTAGCCCGCGTGTTCCAGGGTCAGTAGAGCAAAGATATCATCATTAACATCGGATATACCAATTTGTTTTCCGTCCGAAGCGGCCAAAATAGGCGCGATATAGTTTACAGGAGTCCCCGAATACGGGTTGATGCCTAAAGCTTCCAGAGCCATAGCGTGGCGCTCGTAATCGGTCGCCACCGACATGGCCGGGCTGGCGGTTAATAAATAATTTTTGAGCTTGGTTTTGGGCGCGCCCGGATTGGCCGCGGCAAAAGCCAAGGCGGTCCAATCGGTCAAATCGCCGGAAGAAAATGAACCGTCGGCGTTCTGGCCGGAGGAAATAAAGGACAGCGCACCCGGAATATTTAAATATATATGGCTGGCCGTGCCGCCGGAATTCCCGCTGCCGGCGGATTGCGGCGTGGATGTGGAGGTTGAGGTTGCGTCAGTAATAGTAATCGGGGCGGTCGGAAAATAATAATCTTCTTTAATACCGGCAGCGAACGTTCCGGTAGCGTTTAACGTAAACAAGGCCTGGCCGTTTGAATCAACGGTTGACGTTGCCAATTCGTCAAAATAAAGCGGGGGGCTGGAGGTTTGGGTGCCGATTCCAATTGTGACTCCGGAAAGAGGCTTATAAATTCCTGACGTTAAATCATATTGCTGCGCGGTGGCGGTAAACGGCTGTCCGGCGGGCACGGCACTCGCCGACAACGACACCTGCTGAGGCGAACCAAAGAATAAATATATAACATCCCCGGCCTTTAGCATTTGATGGTCAATACCGAGCTGCGGATATGACCCGTCAACCGCGTCGGTCCAGTTATAACAATCGGGCGTGGACGTCGCAGCCGGCACCTTAATGCAATTGATTAAAAAAGAGCTGAAGCTGGCCGAATATGAAAGATCGGTTATTTGAAAAGCCGTGGATGAAGCCTGGAGCTGTTCGAGCAGGCCCAAAACGCTGCGCGGGGAAACCGCAATGCTCGTGGTGGCATTGGTCGGGGTTACCATAATGTCCGGCGCGTTTTGATTGACCAGTTGGACCTGGCTCGAAAAGGCCGTGTTGTCGCCGTCGCGGATGGTCAGGGTAACTTGCTGTGGCGGGGGCGGCAGGGACCACAGGATATTGTCATTGGCCTGCGGGGCATAAGCATCAACGCCGAAAGTTTGAACCGTCCCGTTTAACGACCATTGCCAATCCCCCACAACGCCGTTTATGGAATTTACCGTCACCCCCAAAGCCGACCATGTGGCGCTAATATTGAGCCCGGCGGCTGAAAAAATACAAAAGCCATTAAGCGTTGAACTCGCGTTATTCGGCGTATCGCATGGCGAGACGGAAACAGCCCCGCTAAAAATTGTTGAGGTCGGACCTTCCACGTTTAACTTTATATTTACCGAAGCGGCTGGCACAATATCCGGAGTGGTTGTAGCGACATCCGGCGTAGTTGACGCGTCGGCGGCACGCGCAAACTGTGGAATTATTACAAATAATACAAAAGCTAAGACTGCGACCGATACCAATGATCTTAAAATTTTCATACGCGCTCGAATGTTAATTAAAAAATCGACTCCTGCCGAGACGATTCAAAAAATACCAAGGTATTTTCCTGCTCGGGAAGAAACAGTTTATTTGGCAGTCTGACTTCCCCGACGTAACGTCGGGGTTTACAGTTGCGGCACAGTGCCTGAATTGCCTTAGGTACAAACTAGTAACTGATAATTTATAACAAGTAACCTGCGGTTACCGGTTATTAATTAATTGTTAACGGTTTAAGCCTTAGGCTCACAGGACTTCCCCAAATAAACAATCAAATTTAAAAGTAAAAGTATTATATACTTTTACGGAGCTAAGTCAAATCTACGCGCCTATAGCCCACCAGACTATTTATTTTAGCTTCTTTTGACTTTTTAAACTCTCTGCATTTATTGTCCCACTTTTCAAAATTCCAGTCAAAAGTGGATAAGCGGATTGGGTATTTTCTACAGAGCACTCCTGACCCCTTTTGCCTTTAGTAATTAATTTGCTTTTGTTATAATCATATGTGTGATACGTTATATCTTGTAAGGGCTTAAAGTTAGCTAAAAATTAAAGGAAGCGTTTATATTTATTGTTCTATGGATACATTTACTTACATTGTTTCCCTAAGCTGGGCGGCATTCATTTTGTTTTGGGTAATTTCCGCCTTTGGCGCCAAGCGCGACCTGGGCCGCAGCCCGTGGCGGCGGCTGGCGTGGCTGCGGATTGTGATTGTTGCCGTTATTTTAACTGTGATATGGAAAAAGGAGCCGCTCGGTGCGCTGGCGCAGCACTGGGGAATTTCGCAGGCGGTTCCGGCAAACACGGCGCTGGCCGCAATTGGTACGGTATTGTGCCTGCTCGGCGTGGCGTTCGCTATTTGGGCGCGGGTGCATTTGGGCAGGAACTGGAGCGCAGCGCCAGCCTTAAAGGAAGATCATGAACTTATTACATCCGGGCCATACAGTTTGGTGCGCCATCCAATTTATACCGGTATCATTGCCGCAGCTTTGGGAACGGCATTTGTAATCCCCGTCTGGGCGGCGCTCTTTATTGTCATCTCCGGCATATTTATTTGGCGGGTACGGGTTGAAGAGAGCCTGATGACCAAGCAGTTCCCGAACCAATATCCGGACTATAAAAAGCGGACCTGGGCGCTCATCCCATATGTCTGGTAAAAAATTACCCCGGACGACTGTCTTTTGGGGAATTTAGCGATTTCCCATCGTCCTTTGGCCTCGCCAAGCTCACGCCCCTGAACCAAAAATGATACAATAACAGCATGAGCAAATTTTACACATACTTGATGGGAATAGTCGGTGCGGTGTGCGCCTCTTTCCTCATCCGCCTGTTTTTCTTTACCGATTTGAGTACCAGAACCCTGCGGAGCGATATATTGCAAGGCGTCCTTATTGGCGTCGGACTGGCGTTTGTTATGGCCCAGGTCTATGGGAAAATTAAAGGCACGAAAATTAACGGCTGGACGACCATGTACGGATGCGGCGAGCCGGGCAACGGCATGTTCCTTAGGGCCGCGCACTCCTGGACATTCCTTGGCCCGATAAACGTGCCGGAGGAGGCGATGTATTGGTACACGAACTCCGATGGCACGGGTCATACGCTCGACGGACGGCAGAACTATATTATGCACTTCCCGCCAGGACAGCTCCCGCCGAACGACGCGTTCTGGTCGCTCACCATGGGCGACGCGAAAAATCATTTCGTGCCGAATCCTCTTAACCGATACAGCGTGAGCGATCGGACCGGCCTTGTGCCGAACGCCGACGGGTCTACTGATATTTATATCCAAAACACGGTTCCAATAGACCGTGAGTCAAATTGGCTTCCCGCGCCATCGGGCAACTTTATACTCTGGCTGCGCGTGTACATTCCCGGCGCGGCGATTCTCAACCGCACCTACACGGTGCCGCCGATTGTCAAAACGAAATAATATCACCTATGCAACATCTACTCATATTCAGCGGGGTCTGCGCAGCGGCATTCTTCCTCTTTACCTACTTATGGCCGCGCCTCATGCTGTCCGCGTACAAACGGGCGATCCTGCACAAAGGGTTCGGCCAAGGCCCCATAGCGGTCAACACGCTCTTTACGGAGCCGCAATCGCTTTTTGCAAACCCTATGGACAAGTCCTACACTGGCTCCAAGTTGGCGGTTACCGGCGTAAACCGCGACACGCTCTACGTAATGGGCTGGCTTGATTTGAACAAGGAAGCGCAGGTAATGCATGTGCCGGACATGGCCGGCTCGCCTCGCTCGACGCGAGTCGAAGCGGGTCGCTATTACAGCATGCAGTTCACCGATCCGTCAAAAAACATCAATTTCGCCTATGTTGGCAAGCGCACCACGGGCACCGGAGCCGGCGACTATTTAATTACGGGGCCGAACTGGAAAGGGGCCGTGCCACAAGGCATGAAGCAGGTTTCTTCGCCGAACAACAGCGTGCTCGTTATTGGACGGGTGATTGTCAAAAACGACAGCGACCTTCCCGCGGCCTATAACCTTTCAAAGCAGATTCAACTCACGCCGCTGTCCCGCCGGCAACCCTAATATGGTCCAGGCCAGCAAATATGGTTTGCCGGAAAGTTTTCCCATAGAAAGCGAAGTTACCATTAGCTTTTCCGCCATAGGCGGATCTGCTTCCGGCGGAGAAGATTTAGGCGGCTCCTTGACTCCGCTCGGGACAGGCAAAACCGAACTGACCGTTTATTACCCTGATATTTCGGGCATTGAGGGAGACATGCTAAAAAATATGACCCAAGGCTGGAACGAAACTTTGGACAAACTCGCCAAGCAAGTCTTAAAAAATTAAGCAACATTTATGGAAAAAATTACCCCGCATCTTTGGTTTGACAAAGAAGCCGCCGTGGCGGCGGAATATTATGTATCGGTATTTCCAAATTCAAAAATTACCCATAAGTCCGTAATTAAAAATACCCCATCCGGGGACTGCGACATATTGTCTTTTGAACTAAACGGACAGGCATTTATGGCTATTAGCGCCGGTCCATTTTTTAAATTCAATGAGTCGGTGTCCTTTATGGTTCCCTGCGAAGACCAAAATGAAATTGACTATTACTGGGAAAAACTTTCGGCGGACCCTAAAGCCGAACAGTGCGGCTGGTGCAAAGATAAATTCGGGCTATCCTGGCAAATTGTTCCGACCGCCATGAACCGCATGATGAGCACCGGTACCCCGGAACAGATTGACAGGGTTACCCGGACATTTTTAAAAATGAAAAAATTCGATATAAAACAATTGGAAAATGCGTTTAATAACGGATAATTTCCCGGAAATGGAACACCGCATAATTTACGGAAGCGATGTTGGTGGAGAAAAAATAATTGTGATAAAATATTAGAAATTAATTAATTTAAGAAAGGAGAATGACTATGATCATCGTACACGACACTTTTGTGTGCAAGCCGGGCAATGCCTCCAAGGCGGCCAAAATATTTAAAGACATGATGGCCAAAAGCCCGCATTTTATGCATATATTGACCGACCTGACCGGCCAGTATCACCGCGTTATTATGGTTTCCAAATACGACAGCCTGGCGGCCTGGGAAAAAACGCAGGAAGAGTACATGAACCCCAGCGAAGACATGAAAAAGGATATGGCCAAAATGGGCAATTTTCAGGACATGTACACCGGCGGCTGCCGTGAAATTTTTAAAGTCTGGTAAGTCAAGCCGGGTAAAACCTCAAAACCACATCGGACTCTTTTTCTCGGCCGAGTAAAAGAGTCCGATGTTTTTGATTCTAATGATATCGACGGCAAAGGTGCTCTTTGGCTTTTGTCGGCGCTAGCGGTTTATCGCACTTTTAATAATACTCCTTATTACGTTTGATGGGATAGAAAAACTGATGTTATTGGAGCCCTGGACCGTGGCCACGTTAATTCCGACGGCATTGCCGTTTAAATCAAGCAGCGGTCCCCCGCTGTTGCCGGGGTTTATGGCCGCGTCGGTCTGAATAACTCCGTTTAAGGTTTCCGAACTGCCGCTTTGATCGGAAGCCTGTATAGTGCGGTTTAAGCCGGAGATGACGCCGAGCGACACGGAATTATTATATTGCCCCAGCGCGTTGCCGATGGCAATAACGGTTTCCCCAAGCTGGAGGCTGTTTGAATCGTCAAAACTTACTGTCGGATAATTGCTGCCGCTAATTTTAATAATTGCCAAGTCATTGTTTGGATCTTTATAAATAACTTTGGCCGTCTGTTGTTTGCCGGTCTGCAATAAAACCGTATAACTGGCCGCGTTATCCGCCACTACGTGCTTATTCGTAATAATATAGCCGTCGGAAGTTATTAGATAACCGCTGCCGGCACCAACCTCCTGGGACTTGGTTTGTCCGGTCGGCACATAAACCGGAACCTGCATGCCGACATTTTGGAAAAACGGATCGTCTCCGAACGGGTTTTGGTAGACCACTTTATACTGGGGCACATCTTGGGAAATAATTATGGACACCACGGCCGGCGCCGCCTTGGCCACGGCTTCGGTAACCAGCTGCTGCTGGGATTTTTGGACCACCGCCCGGCTGTTGGCCGCCTCCTGGGCGGACAACGCGGACGCCGCGTTCTGCTTGCCCAACAAAGTAATTTGGCTTTGCAGTCCGGAAATTTGTTTTTGCAGGGCCGTGGTTATTGCTGCTTGGCTTTGCTCCTGCTTTTTAGCCTGTTTTTGGTACCAAAAAATTGCCCCGGCATCCGAGGCCGCCAAAATAACCACAATTATTAAAATTGGCAGAAATTTTTTCATAACGCTTTATTATGCAAAAAACGGCTGGCAATTGTAAATACGCAAAAAATATCCGAAAAGTTGCACCCGGGCTTAGGCGACCCTGGAAATAAAAAATATCAAAACTACGCCAAGCAGGGTTAGGCCGATTAACTGGAAGGAACTATGCTTGCTGTGGGCTTCGGGCAATATGTCGCTGACGCCGATGTAAAGCAAGAATCCGGCGAAAAACCCGAGATATAAAATAAGAAAATGCGATGAAACCGTAAATAACAGCGTCGACAGCGCTCCAAAAATCGGCGTTATGGCATCGAGAAGCAGGAACATTTTGGATTTTTTGTCACTGTTGTGATTGGTGAGCATTAAAGTTACGGTGTTCATGCCGTCGGTAAAATCGTGGGAAATAACCGCCACGGCAACCAAAAGGCCCACGGCCGGGTTAACCTGGAAGCCCAGGCCAATGCCCACGCCGTCCATAAAACTGTGGCCGGCCAGCGCCAGAGCCGACAAAATGCCGACATGCGGGTGCTTGTGTTCCGCGTAATCCCCTTCGTGCCCGTGGTGGATGACAATGACTTTTTCCAAAATATGAAAAATCAGGAAGCCGGCCACCAGCGCTATCATTGGCTCAATCGGCTTATAGCCGCCCTCCGCCACCCGGGTGATTATTTCCGGAAAAATATCAAAACTCACCACGCCC
The DNA here is from genome assembly GCA_031291995.1 of Candidatus Doudnabacteria bacterium. Classification (GTDB taxonomy): domain Bacteria; phylum Patescibacteriota; class Doudnabacteria; order UBA920; family UBA920; genus PALSA-1336. Next base: position 51,309 of record JARLHZ010000030.1, on the reverse strand, counting down.
AAAAGGACGCCGGCGGTAAAACCCATAATTAAATGCAGCTTGCTTTTATATTTAACCGCCACCAGCCCGCCGAAGATGGTGGAAAAAAACGTGGCAATGGTTAAGGCAATAACTTCCATAAAATTCCATTAATTATTTTTGGCACTTTTGGCAGAGGCCGAAAAATTCCAGCGAATGCCTGGTAATTTTAAACCGGTTATTTTTTAAGGTCGCTTTTTCGACTGTGGAAAAATCGTGATTAATTTCCACATCTTCCACTTTGCGGCAATCAACGCAGACCAAATGGTGATGATGGCGGCGCTGAGCCAATTCGTACCTGATTTTGCCGTCGCCAAAATCCACCTGCGTGACCACGCCATAACCTTTTAAGGCTTCCAGTTCCCTATATATTGTGGTCTTGTTAACCGGTTTACCCTGCTGATTAAGCAAACGCCGAATGTCAGGCTCCGCAAGAGGTAAATTGTGCTTTGTAAAAATATCCAACAAACCAAAGCGCGTTTTAGTTATCCGCGCGCCGAGGTTTTTTAAATTGCCGATAATTTGTTCCATAACAAAATATTAACGCAACTAAGTTGCGTTGTCAAGCGCGGCCGTCAATTTGGCGCAATATCAGCAAAATAGACGGCCGTCAATTTTGCTGATATTGATTATAATCACAATATTATAAAGCGTCGCGCAACGGCGAAACAAATTTTAATCCGGCCGCCCTACTTTGGCTCAAAGATATAAATCAGCGGGTATTAAAATTTTAGCTTCCCAGCTGGCTGATGTCGCTCTTGTATTTGGCTGTTTGCGACATGACGCTATCGCCATAAAAACTGTACTTGGCATTTGTGGAACCGCTAAAGTATCGCATGGCGGCGTCCCAATCTCCCTGATAGGTCCCGTCGGCTCCGTTGGAAGTCAGTTTAATGGCCGCGGCGGCAAAGGCGTCGCGAATATCCCAGGGATTGGCGGGATTGTGCCCGGTAAGTTGAGCAACTTTATCCTGATACCCCACCCAAGTGGACGGAATAAACTGCGCCGGACCCATGGCTCCGCCCCAACCCAGCTGACTGCCGTCTTTGTTGTGCATGGGGCAGGACACGGGAGTTATGTTGGGGTCATTGCCGAGAGCCGCGGTAATTTGCAAAAACGGCGGGATGTCGCGAGTCGGGTTCATAACCACTTTATAACTCTTGCTCGGCGGGTCGCCGGGACGATTACAGGTACCAACATTTTTGCCGAGGTTGGATTCCTGCGTAAGGACGGCCAGTAAAAATGCCGGGTCAATGCCGGTGGCGCCGTGCGCCCACTGCGCGATTTGCAGGGCCTGGCCAAAAGTAATTTGGCTGCTGACGCCGAGGAGCTGGTATAAACGGCTTTGAATGGCCGCGGCCTGCGCCTTGGTGTCGCTGATAATGCTCTGGTAATTGGCCTCTTTGCCTTTTGTATCGGAAAGCAAAGTGCTTTGCTGACCCATGGTATCGGCCAATTGGGACTGTTGTAAGGCGCTGACGGACAGTAAATTTTGCGCGTCCGACTGCTGAGATTGAAGCTGCTGCTGCTCCGCGGCCAGCTGCTGGTTGTTTTGATTGATTTGGTCAACCAGCCCGCTCAGCCCTTCGGATACCCGCGAGAAATCCTGGTACGTGGTAAAGACATCGGAAAGTTTGTTTTGGCTGACCACCGAATACAGCACCGGGTAACCGTCGTTTTCGTTGATGGCGCGCATGGTGGCGGAAATCTGCTCGCGCAACGCGTCGGCCTCGGTGTTATTTTGGATGATGGAATTAGTGGTGCTGGCGATTTGTCCGGAGAGTTGGGCGACCTGAAGGGTCGTGGCCTGGATTTGCAGCTGCAGCACCGCCTGTTGTTTTTTGAGCTGGTTGATTTTATTTTGCAGGGTATTTTTTTGCGACTGGACGCCCTTGAGCTGCTGCTGGTAATCCGCTATTTGCGCCTGGATTTGCGCCAACTGCTGCTGCAATTGATCCTGTTCGGGGATAGTCAGACCGGCCGGCGTTTGGGCCAAAATATATCCAGGATAAAAGCCGGCGCTTAAATACGCGCCGATGGCAATAACCGTGAAAACTTTTTTCCATTTTCCCATATGTTCATGATAGCAATTTTAACAATTAAATTCCATTGGTTTATGATTGCCAAAAAGTTCCATTCCTTGTACAATTATGGGGATTTACACTTAAATTTAGTTGAAATGAAGCAAAAAATTGTGACCATTGGCCTTATACAAAGCAAGGTCTCGGAAAACGTTGAGGCAAATTTGGCCAAGGCTGAAAAAATGATCCGACAAGCCGCCAATAAAGGCGCGCAGATTATTTGCTTGCAGGAATTGTTTAACATCCCCTATATCCCCCAAAAGCAAGGCGTGGACAAAAATAAATATTCTGAAATGTTAGGCGGACACACAACAAGCCGGATGCGCGATTTGGCCAAAGAGCTGGGCGTAGTTCTGATTGTCCCATTTTACGAAAAAACAAAGGGCGGCAAATATTTTAACACCGCCGTAGTTTTTGACAATAAGGGCAAACAGCTGGGAGCTTATCACAAAGTCCATATTCCGCACGACCCCGGTTTTTACGAAAAAGATTATTTTGAGCAGGGACGCGACGGGTATAAAATTTTTAAGACCAAGCTTGCCACTTTTGCCGTGCTAATTTGCTACGATCAATGGTTCCCCGAAGCCGCGCGCGCGGCCAGACTAATGGGCGCGGAAATAATTTTTTACCCGACGGCCATTGGCAATATTGCAGGCTATGTTCCTCCCGAAGGGCACTGGCAGAACGCCTGGGAAACGGTAATGCGCGGCCACGCCATTGCCAACAGCCTGCCGGTCGCCGCGGTAAACCGCGTGGGGCGGGAAGGCCATACCGAATTTTGGGGTCAATCTTTTATTTGTGATGCCTTTGGCAAGGTTATAAAACGCGCCGGAGCCGCCCGGGAAGAAATCCTAACGGCAAAACTGGACTTGGCTATAAATAAATTTATTTCCGATGGCTGGGGCTTCTTGCGCAACCGGCGGCCGGATACCTATAAAATTTTAACTTCCGGCAAACTTGTCAGCAAATCCAAAAAACTCCAGAATGTCACCCACTATAGAGACGAACAGAAAGCCCTAGAAAAATCATAAATATTAACTATCTCCCATACACTGGAGTATGGGAGATACCGGCAAGAGTCTATGATCAAAGCCATTATTTTTGACGCTGACGGGGTAGTAATAAATACCTCGCCGATTTATTCCAAGGCAGATCAAATTTTTTTGACCAGCCACGGCATTTCCGCCAATCAAAAAGAAATAGACCTCCTGTTGACCGGGCTTTCTTTAGAAAACGGTGTTAAGGTCTTACAGAACAAATTTGGACTTAAGGGCAGCCACGCCGATCTGCTCAAACAAAGGATGAATATAATCAAGAACCTTTATGTAAAAATAGATTTCATTCCAGGTTTTTTAAATTTTTTTGACCGGCTTAAACTCCTCGGACTAAAAACCGCCATTGCAACATCCTCACATGTGGATTTTTTTGCTATTGCGGAGCAGCAGTTAAGTTTAGACAAGCTTTTTGAAGGTCATATTTACTTTCTTAAAGACGTAAACCATGTTTCTAAACCACTCCCTGATATTTTCCTATATGCAGCCAAAATGCTAATTACTCTGCCGGAACATTGCCTGGTCATTGAAGACGCGGTCAACGGCATCAAAGCCGCCAAAAGCGCGGGAATGAAATGCGCGGCATTGACGACCACGCATGGCAAAGAAATGCTTACGGAAGCCGACCAGATTGTGGATTCGTTTGAGGAGATTAAGTTGGAACAATTTTAAAAAGACAAATAGGACGGATAGGGCCTATTGGACATATATGACGGATACACCAAAACAACTAGGCTTCCACATGCCCGCGGAATGGGAACTGCATTCCGCGGTTTGGCTGGCGTGGCCGCACGATATAACCACCTTTACCCAGGGAATAAACAAGGCTGAAAAAACTTTTTGCGATATTATCAAAGCCATGGAGGGCAGTGAAAAAGTGGAATTGATTGTTTTGGATAACATCATGCAAAGCCGGGCGGAAGAAATGCTAAAAAATTCCGGCGTTGATTTAGCCAACGTCAATTTCCATCGGGTAGTGTACACCGATGTTTGGACCCGGGATTATGCCCCTATCTTCTTAAAAAAGGATGTCTGGACCAAATGGCAATATAACGTTTATGGAAAAGCCAATGACGACCCCATTTATTGGACGCCCCTGGCAAAAGACAACGATGTGTTTAATAAAATCGCGTTGCCGGGAAAAAAATTTGAACCTGGGATAGTCCTGGAAGGCGGGGCGGTTGATGTTAACGGCCAAGGCACTTTGTTGACTACGGAACAATGTTTACTAAACCCCAATCGCAATCCCAATTTAAATAAGACTCAAATAGAGCAATACCTTAAAGATTTTCTTGGGGTCAGCAAAATTATCTGGCTAAAAAGAGGTTTAGCTAATGACCATACCGATGGGCATATTGATGATATTGCCAGGTTTGTGGCACCTAATAAAATAGTTTGCGCTTACGAAAATAACGAGACAGATGAAAACTACAGCAGCCTAAAAGACAATTTCGAGATATTAAAAAATTCAACGGACCAAGACGGAAATCCCTTTGAAATTATAAAATTGCCCATGCCACATATGTGGTACGAGAAAGGGCACACCGTCCATTCAGCGACAGATTCAGCATCCAAGCTACAAAGGGGGGAACCGGAAAAAGCCGCGGTCTCGTTCGCGAATTTTTACATTGGAAATAAGGTAATTTTGGTCCCCGTATTCAGCGACCAAAATGACTCCTCCGCCCTGCAAACGCTTCAATCCTGTTTCCCCGGCCGCGAGACAATCGGCATAAACTGCGGCAACATTATTTACGGGGGCGGCACCATTCACTGCATGACCCAGCAGCAGCCGAGTTAGATATTGATAACATCTATGCCTTTTGCAAAAATCTTACTCTTTCTAGCGGTCGGTTCCAACCTTACGTCGACTTTAATTTATTTATACTCAATTGCTGCAAATAAAGTTAAACCCCATTCTTTTACTTTTTTGGTTTGGTCAATTATTCTGGGAATTAACTTTTCCGCGCAAATCGTTTCGGGCGTTGGAATTGCCGCTACACTTTTAGCAACCAATTTTTTTGCTTGCATTATAATTTTCCTGGCCTGTCTGGCTAAAGGGCATACGGAACACGATAAAAAAGATATAATTTGCTTAGTCTTAGGCATTCTGTCGATAATCCTATGGCTCTTAACCAAGCATCCTATTTATTCGGTAACACTTTCTTGCTTTATTGACTTATTCGCTTTCATTCCCAGTTTCCGTAAATCTTTTAACAAACCTCACGAAGATTCGGCTTTAGCTTATTATATTTCTGGGTTTGAATATATATTTTCTTTCCCTTCGTACAGCTCGTTCTCCCTGGTGTCTCTCATGTATCCTGTATGGGTAACTTTTATAGACATAAGTTATGCGTCTATGATTTCCAACCGGAGACGCCAGCTAAGAATTGCCAAAAGCTTTTGACTTTTAGTACATATCTGTTAAAATAATTTCGTATCATTAAGTATCCTCCGCGGAAACGCGGAGAGACAAAATAGGATTTATCAGGGCAAAATGGACAAAAAGAAAATCGGCAAACTCTCCAAGGGTTTGCGGCAGTTGATAGAAGAAGAGCCTAACGATAAGACCAGCGGAACAATTTCCGCGCATGTTAAAAGCGCCAGCCAGCCGGTTACCGCTTACGCGCAGAGAACGCTTAATCATTTAAATGGCGGATCGACTTTGCAGTCGGCTTTGTGGCTGAAAAACCATCTTAAAAATGGCGGGAAATTGGTTGTGACTTTGGCCGGAGCGCTGTCGTCTTTCCAGGTTGGCGTGATGCTGGCCGAACTTATCCGCCAGAACAAAGTCCACTTGGTTTCGGCAACCGGCGCCAACCACGAGGAATCGTATTATCGCTACGTGGCTCATTCCCACTACGCCTATATCCCCCGCTATACCGAACTTACTCCCCAGCAGGAAGCCGAACTCCGGGACGCGGGATTACGCCGCATTACGGATACTTTTTTGCCCGAAGATGAAAGCGTGCGCATAATGGAGCCGCATTTGCTGAAAATGTGGCAGGACGCGGAACGAAAAGGCGAAAAATATTTTCCCCACGAATACTTCCGCCGCTTGTTTAAAGAAAAACTGATTAAAGCCGACCCCAAAGCCAATCCCCATGACTGCTGGGCTTACGCGGCTTACGAAAAGGATGTACCGATTGTTATACCCGGATTTGAGGACTCGACCATGGGCAACATTTTTGCCAGCTATACATACGGCGGTCCGCACAAAAATAAAAAAGACATTGTGCTCAGCGGCAGCGTTATGAAAACCGGTCTGGATTATTTCCATTTGATGTATGACTGGTACCAAAAGGAGTCTAAAAACTCCCCTATCGCCTTTTTACAGTTAGGCGGCGGCATTAGTGCCGACTTCCCGATTTGCGTTGTCCCTTCCTTAAAACACGATCTGCGGTTGCACGGCAAAGTCCGCGACTGGGCCGGATTTATAGAAATCGGCTCTTCGCCCATGTCCTACGGTTCATACTCCGGCGCCGGCGGCAAGGAAAAAATTACCTGGGACAAATTGTCCACCCAAAGTTATTACCAAATTATCCAAAGCGATGTTACTGTCGTTTTCCCGTGGATCGCTGCGGTGCTATTGGGTCTCTAATGTTGACGCTGAGATCGCGCTGATTACTACGCTGACCAGTCGCTGAATCTAAAAACCCTCCGCGAGGAGAGTGGTAAAATTCTGCTTTCAATCCGCGTTTGATCCGCGTAGCTATCCGCGTCTAATCCGCGGAACCCGCAATACCGGGCACAATAAACCCCCTTATCCTAATATGGAGTAAGGGGGTCTATTTCAGGCTAGCTTTTCCCATATGCGAATTTCTTGTTATCTACTTAATTGTAGATGTCAGGTATAAGCACCTGTAGGCTTTGTTCGCTTCCCGAGAATCGGGATTTGGAAAAGCTACCTGCCGTAAACCTGTTAATCATCTATTGCGTTCCTTTCTACTCTAATTTTACGCCCGACAAAAAACAGGGTCAAGAAAGTTATCCACCAAATTGTCCACTTTGCCTTGATTTAACTTTAATTTAAATACAAAACAAAAATCCGCCCTTTTTTAAGGGACGGATTTTATAACGCGTAATTTCGTTTATTGGTGGCGCGGCTCGTGGCGTCGTTCGGCCTTCGGCTTAAGTCCGTAACCCGTACTACGTAAACCGTAACTCGTTTCGCCACCGCACACCGAGTTACTATATTAATAATCTCTGAGTTTATTAATATCAATATGCTCCCGGATGCGCTCCAAGGCTTTGCTTTCGATTTGCCTGATGCGCTCGCGGGTGACGCCGAATTCTTCACCGACTTCTTCCAGAGTATGGGTGACGCCGTCTTCCAAACCAAAACGCATTCTCAGAATTTTTTGTTCGCGCGGGTCAAGGTCGTTTAAAATATTGCCCACGTATTCTTTTAAAATCTGCCGCCCGGCCACTTCGTTGGGCTTGGTGGTGTCTTCGTCCACAATAAAATCGCCCAAGCTGGAATCTTCACCGTCGTCTTCGCCCACGGGCGAATCTATGGACACGGTTTCCTGGGATATTTTTTTAAGATGATAAACTTTTTCCACCTCTATGCCCATTTCCGCGGCTATCTCTTCGGGTAGAGGCTCACGGCCCAAGTCCTGGACAAGGGAACGTTCGGCCTGGGCGTACTTGTTTAAGGTTTCCACCATGTGGACCGGGATGCGAATTGTCCGCGACTGGTCGGCTAAGGCGCGGGTAATGGCCTGCCTAATCCACCAGGTGGCGTAAGTGGAAAATTTATAGCCCTTGGTCCAGTCGAATTTTTCCACGGCGCGGAACAGACCCAGGTTGCCCTCCTGAATTAAATCGAGCAGTCCCAGGTTGCGTCCCATGTATTTTTTGGCGATGGAGACTACCAAACGCAGGTTGGCCTCGGTCAATTTTTTTCGCGCCGCGACATCCCCTTTTTCCACGCGCTTGGCCAGCTCCACTTCTTCGTTGCCGGTAAGCAAAGGCACTTTCCCGATTTCCCGCAGATACATTTGGATGCTGTCGTCGTAAATATCCCCAAGGTCAAAAGCGTCCACCATGTCGTCCTGCTTTTTTCCGGAACCGGCGCGCGACTTTTTACCCTTGACCGGCGCGCCGCCGCTGGAGGGAGCCGGTTTATTCTGTTCCCAGACGCTGGCGACTTCCTGGTCGACAATTTCAATGCCGCGCTTTTCCAGCGCGTCCATAACCTTTTCCATTTCCGGAATATTTTCCTCAAAAAACGGCAGGGTATGCAAAATCTCCGCTTCGGTCACAAAGCCGCGCTCGCTAGCCTTTTCCATGAGTTTTTTTAGCAATTTTTCCGTTTCCGCCGTGGTTTCGGGCAAGGGCAAAACCGCCTGCCGGCCGGCCGGCGAGGTAACTTTGGCTTTGTGTTCCTTCCGGGCTTTGGCGGCCGCGCTCATCGCCGATTTGGAGGCGCGGGATTTTCCGGACTTTTGCTTAAAAAATTTCTTAGCCTTCTTCTTGCTGATTTTTTTTCCGTTTTTGGCGGAATATTTCTTAGCCATAATTAAAGCATTGCTTCAAACTTCATCTTTTCAGAGGAAACCTGAGCAAATAAGCGGTTTAATTCTTCAATTTTCGCTTGATTTTTGGCCATTTCGGCCATTTTGATTTCTGTTTGTAATTGATTTTGTCGCTTTTTTAGGCCGCTGATTTTTAACAGCGCCAAAGCTTTAAAGAGTTCCCGCAGAAGCGCGGGTTTATTGCCCCCTAATTCATCTAGTTGTGATTCTACCATAAAAACCGCCTCCTTGGCTAGTGCGTCCCGGGAGGAATCTACATTAGTTAATACGTTCATAAACAGCTGCTTTGTTTCATTATGTTCAAAATCTTCCGGCGAAATTTCGGTTTTAGCCCGTTCAGAAAACTCGGTTAACAACAACATCCCGCCCAAAACTTCCTTTTCCAGAAGTAAATTGCCGGAAGACTGGGGGTGGATAGCGGTTTGAACGGCAACCTGAGCCGGACGGATTTCCTGGCGGATGACTTTTTCCGAAATTCCGAAACGGCGCGCCATCTGCAAAATGTAATGGTCCTGTTCCAGCGGGTCGGAGATAAAACCCAAAAGCGGCAAGACTTCCCTGCTCAGGTAATGTTTTTGCTCCACCGATCCGGGCAGGAACGAACTTTCCGCCAAATTAATGTAGTAGTCCAAAAACCACACGGCTTCGCTAACCGCTTTTTGCCATAAATTCGGCGAGCGCCGAACCAGCTCGTCGGGGTCTTTGACGTTTTTTAATTCGATAACTTTTATCCGAAAACCATGCTTTAACGCGAGTTCGCCGGCGCGGCGGGATGCGGCGCGGCCAGCCGTGTCGGTATCGAAACAAAATTTCAAATTTTTGGTCAGGCGGCCGAGCATCATAAGCTGCTGTTCCGTGAGCGCCGTGCCGCTGGTCGCTACCACGTTTTTAAAATCAGCCTGGTGCGGCGCGATGCAATCCATTTGGCCTTCGACGATGACGGCCTCGTCGGCTTTACGGATGGATTCTTTGGCAAAATTCAATCCGAAAAGAATTTTACTTTTATTGTAAATTAAGGTCTCGGGGGAGTTTACGTATTTAGCCTGCCCTGCACCCGAGGCAGAAGGGCGATTTGGGGCGGATTTGCCGTCGTCAATTAATATTCTTGCGGAAAAACCCACAACTTCGCCAAAATAATTAAAAATGGGAAAAGTTACGCGACCGCGAAAACGGTCATAAATTTGCCCACGCTCGTTTTTGGCGCTGACTCCGGCTTTAACCAAATCGGCTGCCGAAACTTTTTTTTTGGCCAAAGCCTGCTCCAGGGAATGAAAATCGTCCGGCGCGTAGCCAATTTGCCACTGCTTGATGGTTCCGTCCGTTAATCCTCGGTTTTTTAAATATTCCAAAGCCGGCGCGCCGCGCTTATCTTTGATTAGTATTTCGTGATAAAACCGGGATGCAAAGTTATTTATCCGTGACAGCAATTCTTTTTCACTCTGCTCCGCGGGATTTTGCGGCCGGTATTCCGGCAAAGACACGCCGGCTTTTTGCGCCAATATTTTTAGCGCGTCTTTGAATTCCACGTTCTCGTAACGCATGACAAAACCGAATATGTCCCCGCCTTCGCCGCAGCCAAAGCAGTGCCAAATTTGTTTTTGCGGGGAAATGTTTAAAGACGGCGTTTTTTCATTATGAAACGGGCACAGCGCCCGAAAATTGGCGCCGGCTTTTTTAATTTGAATATAACCGGAAATGACATCGGCTATATTTAATTTGTCTTTAATATCTTGTAATGTATTATCCATAATCAATCACTGCCGGCTCGCCCCGTACCGGATCCGCCTCCGGCGGAGACTGGTACCGGGGTCTTTAATGTCTTGGAGGGTTTGGTCTGGCATAGTTGAATGTAGCGTGCCCATTTATGGGCGTTCCCCCAACCGCCGATAAATCGGCACGCTACACTATCATTTTACCCTTATTTGGCCTGCCCCCGCAACCTCGACAAAGCTCCGCTAAAATGGTAAAATAATGAAAGTTTTGACCATAAGGAAGCGTCGCATAGTGGTCTAGTGCACCGCCTTGGAAAGGCGGCAGGGTGTTACAGCCCTCGAGGGTTCAAATCCCTCCGCTTCCGCCAAAAAATACCAATCCGCCAGATGGCGGATTGGTATTTTTTGTTCCGGGCGAGTCGGGGAAATTACATTAAATGAGCCCCGGTCCAGGCCAATTCAAAAACCACTTTTTGCGTATGGGCAATGTCTTTGCTTTCAATAATTATTCCAACCATCTCTTTAAAAGAAAAAACCGCCACTTTGTCGTCATATATATTTATTTCATTGCCGAGCGGAAACCTTTCTTTGGGAACTAAAACTAACTCGCGCATTTGCGACTCATTAAGTTTGGCAAAAGCCTGTGATTCGCTGGTAGACGGCACTATCCCCCGCACCCGAATTTTCCTTTTAATTCTTTCTTTCATATAATCGTTAATAAACTCTTTAGACAATCCCCAAATTTCGTCAATCGAGCCATAACCAACTATGGTTTCTTTGGCATTTAACGATTCCAAGTACATACTCTTTAAGCCTTCCATGCCGCGGAAAAAGCGAACCTTCGGGACCTTTCCATCTTTACCGTGCAGTTGTTTTAGGTCAGGCAACAATCGGGCAAAAGCATCTTGCCGGGTTTTATACAATCCAAAAATTGTTTCTGGATCTTCCGCTTCATAATAATATTTTTTGCCTTTAGACACTTTAGAAAATAAGCCTTTTGTTTCCAACTCTTCCATAACGCGATAAGCCGTCGGCCTTTTAATATGGGATTCTTTAGCTAATTCCTGTATGGATGATTCACCCAATTCTAACCCGGCCGCATACAAAACGGCTTCTTTTTCATCAAGGCCAATGTCTATAAGCTTACCTAATAGTTGGTTATTAATCATATGTATTTAGTGTCATTGCGAGGAGGCCAGCTTTTCCGACGAAGCAATCTTATATCAGGTATGATAAAAAGATTGCTTTGGCTGCACTCGCAATGACACTGATTTTCTGTTCATTAATTGGACAACATTTGTATTAAAATTATAGCTTATTTAAAAGAAATTGTCAATAATCATACTAAAAAAACTTATGAATATGGACACTTTTCCTTGATTTATGATACGCTGGCGGGTTCCAAAGGAGGAACTATGAATCTTGAAAATTTACGGGCGATTATCCAGGCCTTTAGAAAAGCAAGGATGATTCGGTGTACATACAGGGCATTTAAAATCGACAGGGGGTCGTCAATGATATCCATTGGGTACTGCGTTTATTACAAAGACGAAACCTCCAAATGCTATGCTGTTTCGCTTGCTAAGGAGCTTTCATTAAAACCGGCTCTCGATCAAGTAGAATGGAACCTCGTGAACGACGAACAAGGTGCCCGCACCGAATGGTTCAAAGCCGCCCATATCCTAAGAGAACAAATCGAGATAGCCAAAACATTGATTGGCCGCAAAGCAAAGGCGGGCAACTCGGGGACTTGAACGCAAAAAAAGGCGGCCGCCGTTATTGGTAAGCCGCCTTGATCTTTTTATTGTCCTGCTTTACGCAAAAGTTTTAACCGAAAAATTGACAAGTTGTTTATTGGCAAAATGTTTGGAGGCGTCCAAAATTTCAATCCCTATAAGTACTCTGTCTTTGCCCAAATCCAAAACTACGCCGGGGGACACTTCCCTGCTTTTATAAACTTTTTTTTTCTGCAGGCTAATGTACACGGCATCAGCCTGGGGGTCGTATTCTACCTGCATATCAGTCCTTTTTATCAACTACGCTTATAATAATTATTCCGTCATTTTCGAAGGCCAAAGTCGCGCGCAAGTATTTACTGTTGACGGTTTTATAATAGTGAAATTTCTTGTTCGCCAATAGCTCTTTTTTATCGGGAGCCTGAATTATCCGAATTACCTCATTAACGTTTATTCCCCGCCAACGCATGCGGTTTTTTGCGTGTCGTGTAAAGATAACCTTCATATTCTGTCCGCTTAAACTGATTATAACATCGTTAATGTTTTCAGGTCAAAACTTATCTCCCCAGTTTCTCTTCCACTTCCTTTATCTTTATTGTAGCTTTCATGACGGTGTCGGGGTTTAAAGATATGGAGTCGATGCCGAGACTGACGAGGAATTCGCCGAAGTCGGGGAAGTCGGAGGGGCCTTGGCCGCAGATGCCGACTTTGAGGTAGCGCTTATGGGCTTCGGGGATGAGGATGCTGATTAATTTGTGGACGGATTTGTTTCTTTCGTTACCGATTGGCGCTATTGTTTTATTATCGCGGTCTAGCCCCAAGGTCAGCTGGGTTAAATCGTTGCTGCCAATTGAGAAACCGTCAAAAATTTCCGCGAATTCTTCAACTTGAAGAATGTTGGAGGGAATTTCCGCCATGACCCAGCATTCGTAACCTTCCACCAAGTCTCCATTTTTCTTTTTCTTGCGGTCTTCCGGAGAAATGCGGTTGGTCAGGCCATATTTTACCATTGTGTCCACGACTTTTTGGCCTTCTTCGGGAGTACGGCAGAACGGAATCATCACACTTAAATTCCACAATCCCATTTTTTCCCGCACCAATTTGACGGCGGCGACTTCCAGTGAAAACGCCTTTTCGAATTTGGGATCGTAATAACGGCTCGCCCCGCGCCAGCCCATCATGGGATTTTCTTCTTCGGGCTCATAAAGCTTTCCACCGATAAGATTGGCATACTCGTTGGTCTTGAAATCGGAAAACCTCAGTAAGACATCGTACGGATAAAACGCCGCGGCCAGCTGGCCGATGCCGTAGGACAGCTTTTCCACGAAATATTCGGCCTTGTCGGGATAGCCGGCAGTCAGCTCGTCTATTTGCGCTTTAATTTTGGGATCGGTAAGCTTTTCGTAATCGATAAGCGCGTTAGGGTGGATTTTAATAAAATTGGAAATTATAAATTCTTCCCGTGCCAAACCGACGCCGCGCTGTGGCAAAAACGAATAGCCGAAGGCCAGTTCCGGATCGGCCGCTATCATTTTAATATCGGTTTTCGGCGGCTTAAAATCGGTCAAATCGGTTTTAATAACCTGGTATTTAAGCAGACCCTCGTAAACCTTGCCCACTTCCCCTTCGGCGCAGGATACGGTAATTTCCAGGCCGGTTTTTAAAACTTCGGTCGCGTTGCCGGTGCCGACAATTGCGGGAATGCCAAGCTCGCGGCTGACAATGGCCGCATGGCTAGTCCTACCGCCGCTGTTGGTGACAATGGCGCTGGCGATTTTCATAATCGGTTCCCAGTCGGGATCGGTAATTTCCGTTACCAACACTTCGCCTTTTTTAAACTCGCTTAACTGAGTGGCATCTTTAATATAGTGCGCTTTGCCCTGGCCGATTTTCGCGCCCACGGCCGCGCCCTGGCAAATAACTTTGCCTTTGTCCTGCATCACGAACTCTTCCAAAACGTTAATGTCTTTTCTGGCCTGCACGGTTTCCGGACGGGCCTGGACAATGTACAAAGACTTGTCGTTGCCGTCAAACGCCCATTCAATGTCCATGGGCCGTTGATAGTGGTCTTCTATGATTGTCCCCCACTTGGCCAATTTGAGTATTTGATCGTCGGTTAAAGTAAAACTGTGCCGGTCGGAATCTGCTACCGGGACTTCCTTGGTCGGGCTGGTGCCTTCGCTGGCGTAGATTAATTTTTTTTCTTTACTGCCCAGGCGTTTGCTGATAATGGATTTAAACCCTTTTTTGAGAGTCGGTTTAAAAACCTTAAATTCATCCGGCGTGACCACGCCCTTAACCACAAATTCCCCCAGTCCCCAGGCGGCGTTAATCAGCACCATGTCTTTAAATCCGCTTTCGGTGTCTATGGTAAACATTACGCCGCTGACGCCGCGGTCGCTACGGGCCATTTTTTGCACGGCCACGGAGAGCTTAACCGCGAAGTGGTCGAATTTTTGGTCGACGCGGTAGGAAATGGCGCGGTTGGTAAACAGGGAGGCAAAAGCGTTCTTAATATTTTCCATCAGCTCGTGGTCGCCGCGCACATTTAGGTAACTTTCCTGTTGGCCGGCAAAACTGGCGTCCGGCAAATCTTCGGCAGTCGCGGAGGACCTTACGGCCACATCGAGGTCGCTCGGGGATAATTTTAACCGTTTGCCCAATTCCGCGAACGCGGCGGTAATTTCTTTTTCCAAATCCGCCGGAAAGGAGGCTTCCAAAATCAGCTGCCGGACTTTCTGCCCTTTTTCTTCCAGTTGTTTAATGTTGTGAGTGTCCAGGTCGGCCAGGGCTTCGCGGATTTTGGCATCCAGCGCGTTCTCCTTGATAAAGTGGGCGTATGCCGCCGCCGTGACCGCGAACCCGAAGGGTACGGATATTTTTTCTCCCGGGAAAAGTTTGCTTTCCGCGTTGGTTAAATTCTGGTACATTTCCCCCAAATTGGCGTTTTTGCCGCCAACTAAATGGACGTCGGTCTTGCCGATCTCGTTAAACCACAATATATACTTGCCTTCTCTTTGATCAGCCATAAAAAATTCCCTTAATTAACGATTAATTTTATTTAAAATAATCATACAAAGTATGATGAATTTACTATTTATATTATATCATTTTTTAAAAAATTCAATAAATCCAGGGTCTAAACCGGCCTTTTGCGTTCGTACATGATTTTCATTATCGTCAGGCAGATCGCGAATATTAAAATTACGGAGTTTGCGAGCAGAAAAATATAATCTTGATTCAAAAAACCATAAAAAATCCATAGCAAGGTGCCGAGGATGATAACAATCAGAAAAATTAAAGAGACATCCCGTAGTGATTTGGTTTTAAGTCCTTTGACGATTTGCGGGATATAACTGGAGACGACGCAAAGCGTGGCGAGGGTGGCGATGATTGATTTCATTTGTTATAAGACTTATAGGTCACATAGAGCCTATACTGTTTTTACTTCCACTAAGTTTAAACTCTCTTTTTGATCCAGCGGTTCGCCGGTGACGACAACAACCTTGTCGCCTTTTTTTGCGAACTTTTTGGCTTTGACGGTATTCATCATTTCCGCGGATAAATCTTCAAAAGTTTCCACTTCCGGAGCCAAAAAAGCCTGCACGCCCCAGACCATGTTTATTTGCCGAAGGGTTTTGGCTTTGGGGGTCAGCATTATCAGATGCTGATGGTACGGCCGTTCATGCGCCACTTCACGGGCGGTAAAGCCGCTTTCCGTGGCGCCTACTATCACCTTGGCATTGGTGTGCATGGCAAGATCGTATACGCTCTCAGATATGGCCTCAATTTTGTTGACGATTTTGTCGGCCAGATGTTTGTGCAAAGGCAAAAACGCGCTCTTCTCCGTGGTCTCGATAATCCGAGCCATTTCCGCCACTGCTTTGACCGGAAATTTGCCGAACGCGCTTTCGCCGCTGAGCATGACGCAATCGGCCTGGTCGATAACCGCGTTGGCCACATCGCTGACCTCGGCGCGCGTCGGCCGGGGGTTGCGGATCATACTGTCCAGCATTTGCGTGGCCACAATAACAGGTTTACTGGCGCGCAGGCATTTTTGAATGATGGTTTTTTGGATAATCGGCACCTGGTTTTCCGGCATTTCCACACCCAAGTCGCCGCGCGCCACCATAACCGCGTCGGTAACTTTTAAGACCCCGTCAAAATTTTTAACAGCTTCGGGTTTTTCAATTTTCGCGATAATCAAAGGTTTTTGAAAATTCTTGGGGTTATATTTTTCAATAAACTTTCGGAGTTTCAACACGTCCCTTCGGTCCCGGACAAACGACAAGGCAATATAGTCCACGTCCTGCTTGAGCCCAAATTTTAAATCGTCAATATCTTTTGGACCCAAAATCGGGATTTTTAATTTGGTTCGCGGCAAATTTACGCCTTTATGAGACTGGATTTTCCCCGGGCTAAGCGCGATACAATAAATTTTTCCCTTAACGATTTTTTCCACTTCCAGCTCTATTAATCCGTCTTCTATGAGAATACGCTGTTTCGGCCGGATGGATTTCATGACGTTTAAATCAAGCTTAAAATCCTGGCCGATAATTACCGCCTGGCCGACCTTAACGCTTATTGGTTCCTTCATTTCCAGAACGCGGATTTTCGGCCCATGAAGGTCCTGGATGATGGTAATTGTGGTATTTAATTTTTTTGCTACCGACCGGATGTTCCTAATAAGCAACGCGTGGTTTTCGTGGTCGCCGTGGCTAAAATTCAAACGCGCCACGTTCATCCCCGCTTTTACCATATCCGTCAAAATTTTTACGGACTGCGAAGTGGGGCCCAAAGTACAAACGATTTTAGTCTTTTTCATAAGTATAGTATTGTGTGTAGCATGCCCATTTATGGGCGGCTCAAGGACGCCGATAAATCGGCACGCTACAATTTAACTAGCTATTACTTTATTAATTCCCTTGGTCTCCTTAATAAAAAAATCCACGCCGTCGGTTTCCAGTTTTATGTAGCCGGTATTTTCAAGGGATCCTGGGGGAAGCTCCCCATAAGTCGCAAAGCCCAAATGTCTAAGAAGAGCGCGCATAATCGATCCGTGGCTAACCACCAACACGGTGTGGTCGATAAACGTGGCGCCTATCTCCCTTAGGAAAGTTAACATCCTTACAGTAACTTCCTCGTCATTCTCCTGAGTCGGATGGTACTTAAATTTGATTTTTTCCTCCGCCGAAAGCTTCTCAAACTTTTCGATTAGTTCCTTGTTTTCATCCAAAAAATGTTGGATTGGCCGTCCCTCATAGATTCCAAAGTGTTTTTCCCGGAGTAGCTTTGTGGTATTTAGCGCCAGTTTACGATTAATGTTAAGTATTGAAGCGGTTTGTACTGTCCGACCCAAATCGGAAGAAAATAAGGCATCAAAATGAACTGGACCTAAATCTTCTTCTCTAGCTTTGGCCTGGGCTTGTCCGTTGGCCGTAAGTGGCGAGTCACTTTGCCCCTGCATAATTTCATTAAGATTATGTTCGGTTTCACCGTGCCTGACAATGTAAATAGTCGTATATTTTTCAGCTTGTTCCATAATTTTATTATAGCAATAATCCAGCTTAAAATAAACTTGTTTGTTTTGGTTTCTTTAATATTTGTTCCCGCTCTCCTTCTTCGAATATGTGGATCTTGCCGAACAAGCCGTCGTAGCCGGCATCCATATGAACCTGCCCTTGGCGGACGCGGATGATGCCTTTGGCCACATCCGCTGTTCCTATCGTAGAAATCTGATTTTCATCAAGGTCCAACAAAATTTCAAACTCCGGTCTATGCCCGACCATCTGATCGTAAAGGGCTAAAACCTTTTTACTGGATGAACCGACATCCAAAGTTTCAGCAATTATTTCCTCGAGTGGTATAACGCTCTTAAACGGGATAGAACGGGGCGGAGTAAGGCCAAAGTCGCGGTCAGCCAACTCGTCCACGCGGTTTAGCACCCCGACCAAAAGCTTCTTGCCGCAAACCGGACAAATCCCCTTGAGTTTTTTTGTCTGCGCCGGCAAGCAGGAAAACTTGCAGTCGCGGTGGCCGTCCAGGTGGTATTTACCCTCTTCCGGGAAAAACTCGATGGTAAATAAAAATCGCTTCGGGTCTTTGCTATACAAAGCCCCAATAATTTCCTCGTATGATAATTTATCTTCCGCAATTTCAAAGACATTGGCTTCGCGGCCGATTTTGCGCAAAGAATGGGCATCGGAATTGGAAGTCAGGGAATATTTATCGAGTTCCGATATTTGCCAGTTCATTTTGGGATCTGACGATAAACCGGTTTCTATGGCCTTTATGTATTTTGCCTGGTCGCTGAAAGCTTCTTTTATGGAATTAAAACCGGATAAGGATCCGAATACGCCAAAGTGGGGCGTCCAGGCGTGAGCCGGGATTACCTCGGCTTGAGCATCGGCATCTTTTACTATTTTAACCAATGTGTCGCAGTGCACTCCCATAATCGGCCGGCCGTCGGATTTTAAATTGGCGCCGGTTTTTTCCAGGCCCGCGATGATTTTATCTACCGCTTCAAAATTCGGCGCGAAAATCAAATTGTGCACGCGCCGGACTTTGTCGCCTTGTTTGTAAATTGACGAGACCTCGGCCGTGCACATGAATAAGGCCCGCGGCGCCCGTGTAGGGCCGGCCAATGGCCGGCCTTTATCGGAAGACGGCCAGGCGATTCCTGACCCTACGCGCAATTTATACAATCCCGGTTTAGCCTCCTCCAAATTTTCTTTTAGTTCATTAAGCCACTTGGGATGCGTGAAATCCCCGGTACCCATTACCGCAATCCCCTTTTTGTCGGCCCACAGGCCGATATTTTTGGGGTTAAGCTCCTGGCTGCAGGCCCTACTGTACTTGGAGTGTATTTGTAAGTCGGCGATTATACGCATAGAAAGTGTGGAGGATTTGCCGAAGGCCATCCGAAGCGTTAGCGAAGGTGGGGGAGGCCGGCGATGATTCTCAAAGGTAAATTGACAAGAATGACACGATTGAACAAGATTGACAAGAATTACTGACCTAAAATCATGTCAATCATTTAAACCTTTTAATTCCTGTTCAATCTATTCTATTATACCCCATTTTCCTGTATAATACAGCATATGACGCAACAGGAACAATACCTCAAGGCCGCGGTGGACGCCGCGAAAAAAGCCGGAATTACTTTTAAAAAGAACTTCGGCAAGCCCAAAAACGTCCAAATGAAAAACGACGACTTCCGAAATTTAGTCACGGAAGTCGACAAGGGCATTGAGAACCAGATTAGAAAAACCATTGTCAAAAAATTTCCGGCCCACAAAATCATCGGCGAAGAATATTCCAAGGACGAGACAGGAAAAAATGATCTGGTGTGGATTATTGACCCAATAGACGGTACAACCAATTATATACAGGGAATTCCCTTTTGCTGCATTTCCATTGCGTTATGGGACAATAAAGGCCCGCTGGTCGCGGCGTTATATAATCCGATCTTAAACCAATTATTTACCGCCTCGCGCGGCGGCGGGGCAAAATTAAACTCCCGGCCGATAAAAGTTTCGAAAGAATACCGCCTGCTCCACGCCCTGGGTGGCGTGGGTTGGATGAACGCCCAACAGGGCATTGGTTTGTTTTCCATAATGGCAAAAAATTGCCGCAAACTACGCGTTCTTGCCAGCCACGCCCTGCAAATTTGCCTGGTGGCCTCCGGAAATTATGATTTTTTTGTTACGGACAATGTGAATATTTGGGATTTCGCCGCGGCAATTTTAGTCTTAACGGAAGCGGGCGGTAAAGTAACCGATATGGACGGCGGTGAAGTGTCATTGCTAACCAAAAAAATGATTACCACCAACGGCAAACTACAAACGCAAATTATTGCCAAATTAAAAGACCGCGATTAGCGCGGTCTTTAAAATGGGACGTAATAGGACGGGTAAATCAAATTAGGCTTAAAGGCAGAATGGCCCTATTTTTTGTCGGCCTGGGAAATTCTTTTGCATAGGTACTCCAGCAGATAAACCATTTGCTGGACGTAACCCCATTCGTTGTCGTACCAGGCCAAGACATTGGCCAGACGGCCGTTAACTATTTCGCTGGAAAATAAGTCTACGATGGCGCCGTGGGGATTGGCGCGGAAATCGGTGGACACCAAAGGCAGGTTATTTACGGCCAACAAACCCTTTAGCTCGCCAGTAGCGGCTTTGGAAAAGGCCTTGTTGAAATATTCTTTTGTGGCCGGCTTTTTTAATTCCGCGGTCAAAACTACCAAGGACGGATTTAGTACCGGAACCCGGAGAGACAGGCCGGAAATTTTCCCCTCCAAATGCGGATAAATTTTGACTATGGTTTTGGACACGCCGGTAGTGGTGGGAATAATGGACTCCATGGCCGAACGGGCCCGGCGCAAATCTTTATGGGAAGCGTCCAAAAGGCTCTGATCCCCCGTTACCGCGTGCACGGTGTTTATAAACGCCTGGTTAACCCCGAAGGTTTCTTC
This sequence comes from Candidatus Doudnabacteria bacterium, assembly GCA_031291995.1. Lineage (GTDB taxonomy): Bacteria > Patescibacteriota > Doudnabacteria > UBA920 > UBA920 > PALSA-1336. The sequence goes on along the minus strand of JARLHZ010000030.1, from coordinate 30,697 downwards.
CAGTACTTTCATGGTCAAGGTGGAGCAGACCGTGGTGCAGCTGCCGCCGGAAATAATCCGGTGCGTTTGCGGTTCGAATTTTTTTTCGTTGGCGCCAAAAACAAATGTTTCGTCAGCGTCCGACATCGGCGCGCTGGCCATAACATATTTTGCTCCTGCGGCCAAATGTTTTTCCGCTTCGTTGCGCTTGGTAAACCGGCCCGTCGCATCCAGAACAAAATCCACGCCGATTTTTTTCCAGGGCAGTGCGTCGCCTTCGGCGCGATAATATGGAATTTTTACGCCATTGGCCACCAAGTGCCCATTTTTTACATCTACCGATTTGTCCCAGGTGCCGTATGTGGAATCGTATTTTAACAGATGGGCGTAAGTCTCCACATCCCCGCGGCTATGCGCGGCAACTATCTCAAAGTTCGGATTATTACTGGCTATCCTTAAAAACACGCGGCCAATCCGCCCCAGGCCGTTTAAGGCTATTCTGGTTTTAGGCTTGGATGATGCTTTTGGCATAATTTGTGTCTTAATAATATCTATTAATATCAACTAATATCTACCAATATCGTTTCAGCCCGGATATTAATAGATATTTATTGAAATTAGGATATTAGCTTATTAGTTCCTTAACCGCCTGTCGGTAGGCCGCGCTGTTGCTGATGTCCAGCCACAGGCCTTCGTAAGGATAGCCAAACAGCTTTCCTTCCTCGGCCAAACGAGGAAAAACGTCGCTTTCCAATTTTTGGCATTTCTGGCTGATGAAACTGAAAATTTCCGGCTCGGCCATATAGACGCCGGCGTTGACCAGGCGGGAAAAAGTTTTGGGGTTTTTGGGTTTTTCCTCAAACTCAACTACGCGGTTGCCCTGGAGCCGGGCCAGGCCCCACATATTCACGCTTTCGGCGCTGGTTAAGGCCATGGTGCAAACGGAGGATTTTTGCGCCCGGTGGAATTCCACCAAATCGCCAAAATCCACATCACTAAGCACATCGCCGTACAGAAGTAAAAACGGGCCGCCGGCCAAAATTTCGCGAGCTTGGAGCAGCGGCTGGGCGTTGCCTGACATGTACCGCCCCGGTTCATGGCGGCCGCTGAGTTCTTTTTGATATAGATAAGTAATGCTGATGCCGAAGCGCGACCCGTCGCCAAAATAATTTTCTATGTTCTCGCCGCCCTCGCCTATAGATATAATTACTTCGCTGAATTTGGAAGCCTTGAGGCGCAGCAAAGTCTGCTCGAGCAAAGGCTTGCCGGCAATTTTTACCATAGCCTTGGGCAAAGCTTTTTTTTCGCTGTCAAAATATACCGGTTTGCCGCCGGCCAAAACCAAAACTTTTAAATTCTGCGCGCCCAAACTGCGCGACAAAAAATATTCAATTGCGTGGCTTCGGTTGCGCAAGCGCTGGCCGTCTATAAGTCCGTCCAGCTGTTTAAGAAGGTCGGCTCTAAGGGTAATTGTCAGGCGTTCACGATTCATACTGCGGAAATATTTAAAATTCACTACGGAAAACTACAGAACTACGGAATTTATATCTAGTATGATGATATCATACAATTTTAAAAAATTCAAAAATTAATAAATTAGCGGGGCGGAGGTTGGCTTAGCATCCAACAGTCCGCCCGCCTTGAACTAATAAACTAAGGAGTTTTCGCACTTTTCGATCCGCATTGTCGTGATGAGCGGACGAAGAGCGCGGAAAGAGCGCGCAGCCACCTGGTCTCGTTCCCGCAAACAGAATCGCAGGAAGTTCATGTTGCCCGGCCGCTGGTCATCCCCCGTGTCGAGGAACATGCTACCGGGGCGAATGATAACCCCTTCGCTCTGCGCACGGTCGGCCAATTCATTGGAACTAAGATCGTCCGTAGGCACCCAGAGGAACATGCCGCCATCGCCGACGCCCGACTTTGCTTCGTACAAGCCAGCTTCATACAGCAGGTCGGCGTAGGAATGCGCGCGGGAATCGTAAAGCTTGGCGAGGTTGCGTACATATGGCTCGATGTGCGGCAGCGCGAACGCGAATGCGGACTGAATTAGTCCATTGCCACCTTCACTGAGGAATTCCATATTTTCGCTTAAAGGCTGCAGAATTCGTTCCGGCCCTATAGAGAGCCCAATTCCGCCTGCCGCCGCTGACAAAAACTTGGAGCCGGTCATCGTGGCGACCGTAACCGGTAGTGCTCCCTCCACCTCAAATGGCGAAGGAGCTGGGATACAATCGTAAGACAACTCGGCATATGCTTCGTCTACAATCAGGATAAAGCCGAATTCGTGAGCCAGCGCAACCAGTCGCCGAAATGATTCAAGGTCGCACTTGTATCCGTAGGGGTTGCCAATTGAGCAGATTATAACAGCGGCCGGGTGAAATCCACCTTTTCGCAGCTTCTCCTCGAGCCGGTCAACATAAGTCACGGCAGAAAGCGCCGCCAGGAACACAGCCTTGCCACCGGCCCAACGAACTGCTTTTAGATGTCCGGGGTAAAATGGCAGAGTCATCACCACTTCCGTTCTTTTGAGCTGCTCCAAGATGAGCTGAATCAGAAAAGGATAGATGATCCGCGTACCTTTGGGACTGAAGCGGACGTTCTTGCAGGGATCCAATACTACCCCGTGCCGATTGCGCTTGTAAGCCACAACGGCTTCTTGCGCCTTTTCAATTCCGTTGCTCTGGGCATAACCCCAGATTCCAAACTGCTCCCAGATAAGACGGAGCAGAAACCACAACGAGACCCGTTCATTCGGACTACCGAGTCCGAAATCCCCGATAACTTCAATTTTTCTCGGTTTCAAAGTTTATCTCCTTAGTATAGAAAATTCCCCCTTATAGTTAGAGGTACCCCTTGCCCGACTTTTCCCTAAATTCGGGCAAGCGGCAAGTTGGAAAAACAAAAGCTGTGTCATTGCGAGTGCAGCCGAAGCAATCTATTCCCAGAATAACAAAGATTGCTTCGTCGGCTGCAATCCTCGCAATGACACGAGGTTTTTGTTGCTGAAACTTGCCGCCTAATGGTACCGAGCTTTTTTAAAGAACTAAAAAATTAAAAGTCAAATTAATACCAAGACTGGCTCCCGGATATTTTACACAGCCCTGAAAAATTTCGGGATGACAGAGAAATGTCAATTTAGGTGTTGCGGCGGACAACACTGAGGCACAAAATTTATCCGGAACTTGAAGTTCCTTCATAAATTCCATTCTTCAGTGTGTGTCCGCCCGAGCTACGCGCATTCCTCGACAATCTCTCTCGCCACAAACATACCGTGGTTGGATCTATAGACGCCTCTTTCTATGGCGCCGATGAATTTCCCAAAGGAGTTATCTTCGTCAGCCAAAAGATGTCCTAATGCAAAAGCGTGATATTTGTCTTCAGCGGGCATCCAACAGATCCCGGTTGTGAACATAAACTCAAAAGTGCGCAATGTATTTCCTCGTTGTGGTTTTATTTCCACCTTTGTTTGTCCCAGGACTCAAAAGGCAGATGGCGGGGTCGTATAGTTATGCTATACGGCTCCCACATCTGCCTTGACCTACCAAATTATTTTTTGCAGGTCATCCGCCGACCTGTCCGCAATAGCTTGTAGCGAAGGAGGAAGCCCCGGCGAAGGCGGATTATCAATTTGTATGATAGTATCATACAACATCATACTATTTATTGTCAATAATTAAAATCCCCTGTTTTTAAGGGGGTGAGGGGTATGATATGCACAGGGGGGAATACGGAAATTTGGGAAGGGGCACTACAGAAAACTACGGAATCTACGGAACACTTTAGTTCCGAAGTTCTGTAAATTCCGCAGTTTTCCGTAGTTCCGCATTAACTTCCGTAGTTCCGCATTAATTTTTCCGCATTTACCAGGTCTTCCCTGCTGTTAACTCCCAACACTTCTTTGGCCTCCGTCTTTAAACTTTGGACTTTTAGCCCCTGGCTCACGGCCAACGCCACTATGTCGGTTAAATAATATTCCTGCTGTTTATTTTTGTTGCCAATTTTTGCCAAATTTTCCCACAGCCATTTTGTGTTGAACATATATATTCCGGGGTTTACCTCGCGGATCTTTTTTTGCCCGGCACTGGCATCTTTAAATTCCACCACGCCCGCCACCTGGTGGCGGGTGTCGCGCACAATCCGTCCGTAGTGTTCTAACGATGAATATAAGCCTCTAAAATTCGGGGACTCGACCGTGAGCATGGTAATTTTGCCGCCGCTTTTAAAATGCAGTTTAATTAAATTTTTCAGGCTCTGCGCTTTAATGAACGGCATATCGCCATAAAGCACCAGAATATTGTCCGCCTTTACTTTATTTTTTGCTGAGAGCAGGGCGTTCGCGGTCCCGAGCTGCTTTTCCTGAAAAACATAAGTGTAGTCATTACCTAATACCTGCTGGACTTTACCGGCACCATAACCCACTACAATCACCGGTTTGGCTAACTGGTTGATTTTTTCAATTTCCTCCAGGGCGTACAAAATTAACGGCTTGTTGTTAAGCATGACCAAAACCTTGGGAATATTGCCTCCCATTCTGGTGCCTTTGCCCGCGGCTAAGATGACAATTTGATTGCGCATGTGCATTTTTAATGTAGTTAGCCGACTCGTCCGATATAGCTTTAGCGAAGTTGGATTTATCGGCTGTTTTTTAAACAGCCCATAAATGGGCTAACTACAAGTCACAAAACATTAATCTTGCTGTTTCGATTTTGATTCCTTTAAGTCCATCCGGAACTCGTAACCCCAGTTGGTAAAACCGTTCTTTAAATAAAACTTATGCACCCCTTCCTTAAAGGACCGGCTGGTGCCGATAATTTTATAGCAATCCAGTTTTTTGGCTTCCCCGATAGCCGCCTGAACCAGTTGGGTGCCAAGGCCTTGGGACCTGTATTCTTCCTCTATATAAAGATTTTCCAAAAATGCATAGGGCTCGTCGTGTCGTTCGTTGCGGATAATATAGAGCTGTGTCCAGCCGACAACCTTGCCGCCATCCAGAGCGGAAATTTTAATGCCGTAAATGTCTTTTTCAATTCTTTCCGATGTAATATCCATATTAAACAAGCCCCCAAATTAATTTAGCTAATTTTTGCGCATCGTGCCTAAGCATACTGCGTTTTAAACTATCCCCGGATGCCTTTTTTATTAGTTCATCGGAGATTAAATTTTCCGCAATAACCTGCAACCGTTGGGAATTTTTCAGATCCGGCTCGACAAACTTGGCTTTTTCCGCGGCGTACTTTTTTAATACTTCAGCGGAAGGTTTTTTTCTATTTTCCAGGACAGCGTCAATTTTGCCCCCTAAATATTTTTCTAAAATTCGAACAAAATCCGAAGCTTTAAACCCATCGGTCTGCCCAAACTTCGTCATAATGTTAACCACTAAAACTTTCTTGGCTTTGGATTTATTGATTGTCGGGGAAACATCTTTGATCAAAATATTGGGCAAAATGCTGGTAAACAAATCCCCCGGTCCAAAGACAATAACATCGGCCTGTTCCAAAGATTTGAGTGCTTTAGGATTGACTTTAGCAGCAGTTAGACTGAGGGACTTTATCGGCGAGGCTTTGCCTTTAGAATCTTGGTCGTCAATATAATGCTCGCCTACAATTTTTCTACCGTTTTGCAATGTCGCCGACAAAGTGGTCGGGATTAAAGACACCGGCAAAACCTGGCCGCGGACATTGAGCATTTTTGCGGCAAGATTAATGCCTTCCTCGGTTCCGGCAATTTTTTCCAAAGCCGCCAAAATTATATTCCCTACGGAGTGGCCAGCCAAAGAACCCTTGTCGAACCTAAAATTAAACAGTTCCTTCATTTCATCCTGAGTATAAGACAAACCCACCAGGCACTGGCGAATATCGCCCGGGGGCATAACGCCAAGTTCTTTGCGGAGGATGCCGGTAGACCCTCCGTCGTCGGCGGACGAAACTATAACGGTATTATTTGATGGAAATTTTCTCAACCCGGATAAAAGCGTAAACGTCCCTGTGCCTCCACCGATGATTACAATATTTTTCATAATGAAAAAAGTTTAATAGTCTAAACTATTGAATTATTTGTTCTTAAAATACCTTCCAATTCTTTGTACATCTTAGGCTTATCATTAATCTTTGCTAAAAGTTTTTGCATTTGCTCTTTATCTTTCCGGCTAGAATTTTTTACCCAATATTCCAATACAATTTGCGGCCAGAAATATAATGGGTACTTTTTCTTTATTCCTGAAAGCTTAAAAGGCTTTTCGTTTTCATACCTGCTCTGGCTGCGCCCTTTGATTCTTTGAATGATCAAACGGTAACCATCTCCTGAGGTCTGAAGCCAGGTCTGGACTCTGGCAATTGTGGCTTGGCTAACTTTTAATATTTTACGGATTTGCTCGTAAGTCTGTTCATCGAGCAACAATTCCGCGATTCTCAACCTCATAGCTAGCATTTCCAACTCCTGCTTGCCTAATAAATCCGTGAGTAGCTGGGCGGCTTCTTGGCTGCTTTTGGTTGCGGCAATAGCCTGGCAAAAGTCAATTATAATCTCTTGCATTTCGGACTTATCCATTTTCGGTTTTCTTGGAAATTTAGCCATATTGGAAAAAAGTTTAATAGTCTAAACTATTAAAGTTTTTTATTCGTTATTTTATGATTGCCATTTCTTTTCCTACTTGTTCAAAGGCTCTGACGGTTTTATCCATATGTTCATTAGTGTGCGCGGCTGAGATTTGTACCCGAATGCGGGCTTTCCCTTTGGGTACCACCGGATAAGTAAACCCGCGGACATAAACACCTTCTTTAAATAACTTTCCAGCCATTTCTACGGCGATTTTTTCGTCCATAAGCATTACCGGAGTAATCGGATGCTTGCCGTCTCCCCCGAGATGGAAGCCGAGTTTTTCCATAGCCGAGCGGAAATAATTTGTGTTTTCGATTAATTGCTCGCGATTATGGTTAAACTTTTTATCGTAATTCTGGAGCACAAACAAAGCCGCATTGGCAATCATCGGCGGCAAGGAGTTACTGAATAAGGTCGTACGGCTGCGCTGATGCAAAACATCAATAATTTCTTTTCGGCCGGCAGTAAATCCGCCGCCGGCTCCGCCTAAAGCTTTGCCAAAAGTTGAAGTTAAAATATCAACGCGGTCCATTAGTCCTTCCACGCTCCCCCGGCCGGTCTTACCCAGGACTCCGCTGGCATGGCTGTCGTCAACCATAACCAAGGCTCCGTACTTTTCCGCCAAGTCGCAAATTTCTGAAACTTTGGCTGTAATCCCATCCATCGAGAACACACCATCTGTAGCAATTAACATCCTGCGCGGTTTATACGCAACCCCCTCTCCCTTTGGGAGAGGGCCGGGGTGAGGGTTTTCCGGCCTCAATGACGCTTCTTTCAGTTGGTCCTCAAGATCTGACATATCGCTATTCTTGAAACGGAAGCGCTCAGCCTTGCATAAGCGTATACCGTCGATTATGGATGCGTGATTCAGCTCATCGGAAAAAATCGCATCCCCTTCTTTTAAGATGGTCTCAAACAGCCCGGTGTTGGCATCAAAGCACGACGTGTAGGTAATCGCGTCTTCGGTGCCAAAAAATTTACTGATTTCTTTTTCAAGATCTTTATGGATTGTGGATGTGCCAACAATAAATCGCACACTCGCCTCGCCAAACCCGTACTTGTCCACGCCTTCTTTAGCGGCCTTGGCGAGTTCTTCCGATGACGCCAGGCCAAGATAATTATTGGCACAAAAGTTAAGGAGTTTCTGTCCCCCATTCTTGTCAGTCATGTCAATCTTGTCATTCTTGATCAATATTTCACTTCCCTGCTTTCCTTCCAACACGCCTACGTCCTTCCACATCCCGCCATCTTTAATTTCCTTAAGCTCGCCTTGAAATTGTTGTTTATAGTTTTTGTACATAATATTCTCCAATCCGGAACTACAGATTATATCCGGAACTACGGAAAGCTACGGAACCTACGGAATTGCTTCTGTAGTTTTCCGTAGTTCCGGATGTTTCCGCAGTTCCGGATTGCTTTTAAAATTTTATTAAAAACTTAGGGTGCTCGTTCATCATCTCCTCAAACTTTTCCTTGCTATAATCCGCGATGTTTAAAATAGTGCCTGCCCCACTATTCAACAACACCGACCACAATTTTTCTTGAACTTGATTGCTTTTGTCTTCCATCAGCTTTTTAGTAATTTCCCAGGTTCCCCAAATCTGCCGACCAGCCACGCAGTGCATGGTAATTCCTTTCATGACCAGCTTATTAAAATCTTCAAACACAAAATCCCCTGTTTTTAACCCGAACAGTATGACATCGCCGCCGCGCCGGACAGAAGCAATTGCATTATTAACCGAATCATTAAATCCGGCCATTTCAAAAGCTACATCCACGCCGAGCCCATTGGTCAATTTTAGTATTTGATCTATAATCTGCTGGTTATGCTTATAGGGCAGGCCGGGGGCCTGCGCTACATCTAATTTTATCAGGTGATCCACACCAAGCTTCTTACCCATTTCGATAGCCTGATCGTTTGGCTCAACGCCGATGATAGTTTTGGCCCCTAAGCCTTTGGCAATTAACACCAAAAACTGAGCAATCGGGCCAAGGCCAAAAATGGCCACGGTTTTATCTTTTAAATCAACTTTGGACGCCGCGTGGACCGCATTGCCAAACGGCTCCTGCATAGCCGCAATTTGGGGACGGATTTTGTTGACGTCAGTTTTCCAGGCCACCTGTGCCGGGACTTTGGCATATTCCGCAAAGCCGCCGTCTACACTAATACCTAAAATCTTTTCATTGGTACAGACATTTTTTTGTCCATGCAAACATTGGTAGCATTTATTGTCCACCACATGGGATTCGCACGCCACCATATCACCCACCTTGATATCTTTAACCGCCAACCCAACTGCTTTTACCTCACCAAAAAACTCATGTCCGATGATTCTATAGGCGTTATCACGGCGTTTTCTTCCAGCGTCTAAATCAGCTTCTATGGAATTTAAAATTGCATCCTTAAACGCCATGCGGTTCCAAATTCCCTTGTCCGTCCCGCACACGCCCGCGTAATAGACTTTTATGATTATCTTGTCTTCATCGCCCGCGCCCAAAACCGGCTCTGGTACATCCACGAGCTCAAACCCGCGCGAAAATTCCCAATTATATTTACTTTTATCAAATACCAATGCCTTCATAAATTTACCAGTTAATTTTTTGATTTACTCGCCCCGCACCCAGTCCGACGAATGCCAAAGCGAGTGGTATTGGGGTCGAAAAAAAGAGCTTTTATAAAAGTTAGCTTCTACTTTTCTTTTTCACAGTCATTTTAAATACTTTAACTTTTGCCTTATTTTCATCAAGAACAAATCCAACATCATCTAAAATTATTTCGGCTCCTCTATTTAATAGACCTTCTTTTATTTTTTGAAAAACTTCGGTTTTAAGCACACTCCCATAAACAGGTACTAAATAAGCTTGTCCGCCTGGTTTTAATGTTCTGAAAATTTCATTAAATGCATCGGAATATTCTTTCTCTACTGGGGCCAAATGAGAAGGTATTGCGCCATATGAAATTTCATAATCAAAGGTCTCGTCTTGAAATGGCAAGTTTTGTACATAACCCGCGATAACATTTCTACCCTTGATTGGTCTTTCTTTTGCAATTTCCGAAATAGAAGGGTTAAGTGTTACCAAATCTATACCTTTCGTTTTGGCCGCTCTAGCAAATTTACCGTTTGGCATACCACCAATATCCAAAATTTTCTTTCCAACAAATCTGTCCGTGTTTATTGTCATCCATCTTTCATAATCTTTCAACGATGAGTCGCTATGAATTGCCTCATTAGCATAAATCATCCGTTCATCTTCAGGAATACTGCCAGCCTCTACTCTTTTAGAGGATTTTTCTGAAACAAATTTTTCTATTCCTTTGAAGTCATTCATTGGTAAAACTTTAATTATTCAACCGTAACACTTTTCGCTAAATTTCGCGGGCGGTCGACGTCACGGCCTAAGGCTACAGCAATGTGGTAGGCAAAGAGTTGTAGCGGAATGGTGTTTAGTAGTGGTTCGAGCAGTTCCATGGTGTCTGGCACGTATATTATATCATCCGCCACTTCCTTGGCTTCTTCGTCGCCGACCGTGGCTATCACCAATGTCCTGGCGCCGCGGGCGCGGACTTCTTGGATGCTGGATTTCATTTTTTCGTAGAGCTGGTCTTTGCTTAAAATAGCCACGACCGGGACATCTTTGCTCACCAGTGCCAACGGCCCGTGCTTTAGCTCGCCGCCGGCAAATCCTTCCGCGTGAATATAAGAAGTTTCTTTTAATTTCATTGTGCCTTCCAGAGCTACCGGATAATTTACGCCGCGGCCGATATATAAAATACTTTTATAATCCTTGTAACTTTCGGCTATTTTTTTTATAGCAGCATCCTGTTTTAAAATCTCATTCATTTTTTCGGGAATTTCCAATAGTGCCTGAAGCAGCCGTTTGCCGGTAGCCAAGGAGGTGTGCTTAATGCGGCCGAACTGTAAGGCGTACAAAAGCAAAACAGCGACCATGTTGGTATAGGCCTTGGTGGAAGCGACCGATAATTCCGGACCGGCGTGAATATAGGTACCCGCTTTGGTTTCGCGCGCTATGGTTGAGCCAATGACGTTAACAATTCCCCTCACCACGGCTCCTTTTCTTTTGGCCTCTCTGGTGGCCATAAGCGTGTCGGCCGTTTCGCCGGATTGGGAAATAACAAAAACCAAAGTATGTTTGTTTACCGCCGGATCACGGTAGCGGAATTCGGAAGAAAAATCCACGTCACAGGGCAAATCCGCCAATCTTTCAAAGGCATATTTGCCGATTAATCCCGTATACCTGGCCGTTCCTTCCGCGACAAAAATCACGCGCTTAATATCCCTCATTTGTTCCAAGGTCATATTCAAACCGCCCAAAACCGCCGTACCTTCTTCCATATTAAACCGCCCCCTTATGGCATCTTCAAACACCGTTGGCTGGTCAAAAATTTCCTTGATCATAAAATTTTCAAAGCCGCCCTTTTGCGCCTTCTGCTGGTCCCAGTCGATATGTGTAATGGTTTTATTTATAATTTCGTCCCTCATATTCTGGATTTTCAACCCATCACCGTTTATATTGGCAATCTCGCCATCATCCAAAAACGTCACCTGCTTGGTAAACGGCAACATCGGCGTGACGTCGGAAGCAATGTAATATTCCCCTTCCGCGATTCCAATGGCGAGCGGACTACCCAAACGGGCCGCTACCAATTGGTTTGGATGATCGGCGTGCATAACAACAATTCCGTATGTGCCGCGCACTTTTAACAAAGATTTTTTAACCGCTTTGACCAAATCGCCCTCGTAGTTTTCAAAAATTAATTGACCCAGAATCTCAGAGTCTGTCTCCGATTCCTGCTTTTGGTTCTTTAATTGTTTTTTTATTTCTCGATAGTTTTCAATAATGCCGTTATGGACCAAAGCCAGCTTGCCGCTACCGACAATATGAGGATGGGCATTAAACTCAGTAACGCCGCCGTGCGTAGCCCAGCGAGTATGGGCAATACCTAAAGTACCGGCAATTTTTACTTGGCCGATTTTTTTGGCAAGCATATCCACTTTGCCGACTTCTCGTACTCTATCGATTTTTCCATTATCAAGAACAGCGATCCCAGCGCTGTCGTAGCCGCGATACTCCAAATCGCGCAATCCCTGCAGCAGGATTGGCAACGCTTGTTTTTTACCGATGTAACCGACAATTCCGCACATATATTTCTCCAATCCGGAATCAATCCGGAAATTAAGCACGAACTACGGAAAACTGCGGAAATAAACTTCTGTAGTTTTCTGTAGTTCTGGATAAGTTCCGTAGTTCCGGATTACTATAATTTACTCCAATTAAATTCAAAAATAGTCTTCTGCATATTATGAATCTCTTCGTTCCGGATTACCACCCCCACCGGTTCGCCATTACTGTCGATGCTGATATGCGCGACTTTACCTGCATAAATAATTTCGTGCGTGGCTTTTAAATCTTTGCTGCCAATGGGCATTTGTTTTCTTTCATCAAGTCCGGCCAATTGTCCACCCTCGCCCAAAGAAATAATTTTTACTTTTACGCCTTTTTTTATCCGTTTTTCGCTGAAATCCGGCATTGACCCATAGACGTTCTTGCGATGTTCCGCGGTCGCCGATGAATATAAATAATATAATTTATCCGCAGACGACGATACTTCGTCCAGTACGTCCTCAAATATTTGCCTTACGCCTTTACTGCCCTCATAAAATTTTACAACCGGCTTTCCGCCTTGTTTTTCAAACAAGGTTTTTATCAGCGGCAAACTTTGCTTGATATTTTCGCGCACTTCGTCCAAATCTTCTTTTTTCTGGTCAATCGCCGATAATAATTTCTCCGGTTGTTCGGCCACAAAATATTGTTTGGATTCCTTGTTATAGTAGGAAACGATTCCCAAAGCAATCAGCGATTTTAAAATATCATAAGATGTCCCTCGGTTCACTTTGGATTTAGCCGATATTTCCCTCACCGACGACGGGCCGAGTTCAATAAGCGCAAGATATACGGATATCTCTTTCTCAGATAGGCCAAAGTTTTTTAATATAACTTGGATGTCCATAAAATCATCAAAGGTGTCATTCCGAGACCGCGCGCTTTGGGCGAGGAATCCCTTAATATAGATAATTCTTGCAAAACGTATCCTCCTCTCGCCTGACCCATGCTTACGATGATGTCGGCCTGGCAGCCAAAGCCTTGGCGACGGTCGGTCGGGATGACAAAAGAGTACCAATAAAATATACATCCAAGAATTTTTTTTGTCAACTTTTTTTCTACACTTATGTGGATAAATAAAAATACCCTTTAAATAAAGGGTATTTAAACCATCATTTCAATAAATATGGCCTACACTTTTTTATATATATAAATTTCATGCTTGTGGGGCATAAAGAAAGTTTCGACCGGTTTTAAATTAGGCAATGGAAAATCGCGAATTATCGCAATACTTCCTTGCTTGCAATCAGCTAAAAACTTGGCCTCCACTCTGGCCATTAGCGGTGGATATAAATATCCGTAAATGTAATTGGCGCCGGACCAGTCTTCTTTGAAAAAATTTTTGTTTACAAACTTGGCTTTATAGCCCTTCAGTTTGGCTTTTAACTTGGCAAACAATATGGTCCACCACCCGAGCTCAAAGCCCTGTGATTTTGCGCCGCTCAGCCTTTCTACCATAAAAACCACCCGGCCATTGCCGCTACCAAGATCGTAAAAAGTATCGGACGGCTTAATGCCCAATTTATTTATAAAAAACTCCACGTCGCTGGACGTCGTAGGGACAAACGGCACCCGGGTGCGGATAAAGGCAATAAATTCGCTTAAAACCACAAAAACCAAAATCCAGGCAAAAACCAAAAATGCGAGTAAAAAATAAATCATATTCAAATAATAGCAAATTTTTGACCAAAACAAAAGCTCCGTCTGTTAAGACGGAGCGATTGATAAATGGGGCAGCCACCTACTTTTGCACCTACATGCGTAGGACTATCATTGGCCCAAGCCGTTTTGACTACTGAGTTCGGGATGGGATCAGGTCGAGCCCGGCTGGAAATGCCACCCTTTTAAATGTCCAACTTATTGGAAATTTAAAAGGGCGCACTTTGTGAACATTGTAAGTTGTTAAACATCGTATCTTGCTTGCACCCTCTCTGTCACGCTCCGCGTGACATCTCCCCCCGCAGGGGGAGAATAATAAGGTGCTACGCCCCGCTTGGCGGGGCTTCGCTCTATGCACAAATTGCTAGTCAAAGAAAATTAAAACTTTTGGTTGATTAGTACTGCTCGGCTGAACACATTACTGTGCTTACACCTGCAGCCTATAAATCTATTTTCTTTTGGATCCATATTGCTACTTCGCCAAAAAACTTTCGATTGTTGTACGGGGTAGTCTTCCCCGAACCTTTCGTTCTAATAAATTAGAACAACGAAACCTAGTTTTGTAGACGGCTTCACGCTTATATGCCTTCAGCGCTTATCCTAACTAGACCTAGCTACCCCGCCATGCCCTTGACAGGACAACGGGTACACCAGAGGTCTATGCATCTCGGTCCTCTCGTACTAGAGATGCGACTACTCAAGTTTCGTACACCCACAGCAGATAAGGACCAAACTGTCTCACGACGTTTTGAACCCAGCTCGCGTACCACTTTAATAGGCGAACAGCCTAACCCTTGGGAGCTTCTACACCCCCAGGATGTGATGAGCCGACATCGTACCTAATTCCATACTTTCGTATGGTGTAGACTATATCTTCTTCTTGCCAGCGACATTAGGATTAGTCTCCGTAGTCTGCTTTTTTGTGACAAGAGTCGGCGTGTTGTCTAAACTAGTGGGCAGTGTTAGTGGGTAGTGGATAGTAACTGCATTCCTGCAGTACTAATCACTAAGCACTATTCACTAATCACTAATTTAAACCTCCCCTTTCGGGTCAGTCGTTACGGGGTCATGCGGGGGGCAAACTATAACAATAATTATAACTATAACTTCTGCAACTGCAGTGGTTATTGTTATTCATTATAGTTATTGTTGCGCTTCGCGCAGACTTCCCACGGTATTACCGGTTAACTAGAACAAAGAGTTCTCACATAGTTAACTACGGTTCCACCGTTATAAGCCGAATTTATTTTCTTTCAAAATTATATCCTCCATGCTATGAACATGGAGAGACGGATGAAAGACACATGGTATGGGATCACTCCCATAGCACCCCGAATGATGTTCAGGTGCCAAACCCTCTCGTCGCTGTGGACGCTTGGAGAGGATCAGCCTGTTATCCCTAGAGTAACTTTTATCCGTTGGGCTTTGCGTCTTCCACTCGAACGCATCGGATCACTAACTTCCACTTTCGTGCCTGCGCGGGTCGCCGCCCTTGCAGTCAAGCAGGCTTATGCGTTTGCACTACCGGTATGATTTCCATCCATACCTAGCCTACCTTAATAAACGCCTCCGTTACCATTTAGGAGGCAACCGCCCCAGTTAAACTACCCACGAGCCACTGTCCCAATGCAGGTTAGGCATTGGTTAGCAATTTCATCTCTACAGGGTGGTATTTCACCTGTTGACTCCACCCCGACTGGCGTCGGGGTTTCAAAGTCTCCCACCTAGGCTAAACAATAAAAATAAAATTGCAATGACACGCTATAGTAAAGCTTCATAGGGTCTTTCCGTCTTGCTGCGGGTAGACGGCATCTTTACCGCCATTGTAAATTCATCGGAATGTTCGTTAAGACAGTCCTCTACTCGTTATGCCATTCGTGCGGGTCGCAACTTACGCGACAAGGAATTTCGCTACCATAGGACAGTTATAGTTACTGCCGGCGTTCATCAGGGCTTGGCCCCCAATCTTGCGACGAGGGGTTTAACCTTCTGACACTGGCCAGGCATCAGCCCGTATACATCAGCTTGCGCTTTAGCACGGACCTAAGTTTTTGGTAAACAGTCGGGAGAGGTCTTTCGCTGCGGGCCTTTTTTCTTTGATATAATCTCAAAAAAAGGTCAAGGTATATACCTAAGGTACACCTGCTTTTTTGCCGAGTTCCTTAACGAACATTGTTCCGGACGCCTTGGGATTCTCTCCCCATCCACCTGTGTCGGTTTACGGTACGAGCACTATAACACCTGACTTCGACGCTTTTCTTGACACCTTGGTTCAAACTAATCCCCGTTGCCAGGTTTCTTTGTATTCTCGAACTTTTACCTGTTACTACAATCTCTTGCGAGGTATGCAATAACAGATGTCGGAACTCCGGATTTGCCTGAAGTTCCATCCTACAAATACAACAACGCTAATAGTCAGATAACGCTAGTTTTACCATGATGCGTTCCGCCTAAGATAATGTTACAGTGGTTATGGAATATCAACCATATTTTCCATCGGATGGACCTCTTGAGGCCCACTCTTAGGATCGACTAACCCAGGGACGACGATCGTTGCCCTGGAAACCTTGGATATTCGGCGAAGAGGATTCTCACCTCTATATATATTACTTATTCCAACATTCTTACTTGTACAAAGTCCACGGCCGCTTACGCATACCGCTTCAACCCATGTACAACACTCCTCTACCACCTCCGACGTAACGTCGGAGATCCACGTCTTCGGCACCTAGCTTAGCCCCTATATATTGTCGGCGCAGGATCGCTTGACCAGTGAGCTGTTACGCTTTCTTTAAAGGATGGCTGCTTCTAAGCCAACCTCCTGGTTGTATGAGCAACCCCACATCCTTTGCACTATAGCTAGAATTTGGGGGCCTTAGACGGTGGTGTGGATTCTTCTCCATTTGTCCAGTGAAGCTTAGCCCTCACGGACTGACTGCCGAGATCTTGACCTTGAGAATTCGGAGTTTGGTTGGAGCCTACCGCTTGCGCAGCAGGTTTCCATTCAGTGCTCTACCTCTCAAGGGAACTCTCGACGCTAGCCCTAAAGCTATTTCGAGGAGAACCAGCTATCACCCGGTTCGATTGGAATTTCTCCCCTACGCACAGCTCATCCCCTATTTTTGCAGCAATAGTGGGTCCGGACCTCCCGTGGTTGTTACACCACGTTCATCCTGGCCATGCGTAGCTCACGCGGGTTTCGGGTCTAACTCATGCGACATAAAGGAATAGAGATTAGTGCTTAGCGAATAGAGAATAGGATAAAACACTTGCGCGCCTCTCCTTATCTCTTATCTCTTTTCACTAATCTCTTATCCTTTTACGGACTATTCATCCTCGCTTTCACTACGATTTCGTCTTTGATAAGACTTAATCAAGCCGCATAAGATTAACTCGTTGGATCATTCTTCAATAGGCACGCGGTTAACCACTCCGACGTAACGTCGGAGTAAGGTCTTCCACTCCTTGTAAGTATATGGTTTCAGATACTATTTCATTCCCCTTCCGGGGTGCTTTTCACCTTTCCCTCACGGTACTTGTTCACTATCGGTTAATATGAGTATTTAGCCTTGGATCTTAGTCGACCCGATTTCCGACCAGATTTCTCGTGTCTGGTCGTACTCAAGAAAAAGTCAGGAAATTGCATGGTTTTTCGCGATACGGGACTATCACCCTCTTTGGTCCGCCGTTCCAGGCGTGTTCTGCTAAACAACAAACATAATTCCCTGCCGCTTTACAGAGCGGCAATGACTCCTGCTTATAACACCTAACTAGCAACGACTGTAATCTTTAAGTTTCAATCTTGCGATATCAACAACACTAATTAGGTTTAGGCTAATAATTTAGCAAATAGTGCTTAGCGAAAAGAGAATAGGAGAAGACAAACTGCCTTATCCTTATCTCTAATCACTTTTCACTATTCACTAATTATATACATCCGCGTTCGCTCGCCACTACTAACGGAATCTCGTACGCCTTACGGCGCATTGATTTATTTTCCACGTGCTACTGAGATGTTTCACTTCGCACGGTTCCCGCATACTATACCCCACGGCATAGCAGCACATACTCTTCCAGTATGTGGGTTTCCCCATTCGGACATCCACGGATCAAAGCTTATTTGCCAGCTCCCCGAGGCTTATCGCAGGCTGTCGCGTCCTTCATCGGCTCATATTACCTAGGCATCCACCATATACCCTTGTCTGTTTTAATCATTTGACTAGCAATTTGTGACCACCTTTTGTCGTTAAAGCAAAAGATGACAAAAATTACTGTTACGTTTGGATACAATGTTTTTATTGCATACTAATTTACACAAATCATAACGGATTAACACGAATCCGGGTCCATCCGCTTTCAATCTGTGTTCATCTGTATGCATTCTATTACAATGATCATCTTAATCTCTTAAGATGTATCTACCCAAAATTATCGTTACTTGGTAAGAACGATAATTTCTATTTAGTTTTTAAAGATCTGGGTTGCCAGCGCAACATTTCTGATTAGCTGATCAGCTGATTTACTGATTCGCTGTTAAACTGACTGCTGTGTGCATAACAACCAAATAGCTACTGCCCCAAGAGGATCTGCGAGCCTGATACCCAAAGTAAATTGGTATGCTGAGACCTGTGAGCAGTATTTAACTGGTTATAATGCTTGTTCCGCTGAGCTGTCGCGGATCGACTACGCGGACATCACGCGGATCCGCGTTAATCCGCGGTACAAAAAAACCGCTTTCGCGGCATGTAAAGGCACATATTAAGATGGCCGTTTACATAAACCGCTGTTTGTTGACTAAATTAAGTGTTTTTAACATAGGCGCTGCTTCCTAAGTTTTATTTATAGCATCTGTGCAATCAGTGCTATCCGTATATCTATGGATGTTTAATGTCTACCTATTCTAAATCATTTATAGTTAGCTGTCAAGCCTTAATTTGGAAAAATTTTGATATATTTTTCCTCTTATTTATAAGGATTATATTTATCATTCCACACCTTGTTCACAATAGATGAAACATGAAGCATAAAACATGAAGCATTAATATCCTGATTCATGCTTCATGTTTTATGATTTATGATTTATACCAACTAATTTAAATTTTTTCCACTTCCCCAATGCGAGCCGGATCTATAACCACGGTGCCTTTTTGGTCACGCTCTATAATATTGCTGAATTTATAACCAACCAGCACTTCATCGGCTCGGTAAGAGGATCTCGCGTAAATAGTCTTGGAGAGATCCTGATCTATTGCCGTAATATAAACTAAAAATTCGGCCATGTTGTTTTTTAAATTTTCCGCCGACAGGCCGCGCAAAGGGCTGCTTTCGTCAATCGGGTGGACAATGGTCCAGTTTAGCGGAAATACAAATACCTCATCCCGCTCCAATGCCAGACGGTGAAATGACCGCCGTCCGGTTTGGTCAGTCATGGCCATGGTAACAATCGCGCTTACATGGATAAGCTCATTACTGCGCCCGTTAACAATCCTGACCATAAATCCGTTGTCGCCGTGGTAGGGAGCAACAACAGCATTTTTACTGAACTGAATTTTAGTAGGCGGATTGGAAAACCTCGCGAATAATAAAGACGCGGCTACCGCAAAACCAATCATTCCCACCATGGCTTCAATGGCCAGAACCACATCGGCCATGGTATTAGCCGGATGCAGCGGGCTCGTACCCAGCGTTGTAATTACCTGCACACTGTAAAAAAATACCTGCCCAAAACGATGCGCCGCATCCATGCCGGCAATATCGGGAAAAGCATTTCTACCGGCCATAATATAAAGAGTGGCAAAAATAAAATTAGCCACTATATAATAGCCAAGCATCCCCACGTTAAACTTCCACCACGAAGCGTTAAGCACCGCGTGGTAGGGACTAAAATTGCCGCGGTCAAATACTCCTTTGCGGTGGACATTAAAAGTCCCGTCGTGATTTAAAAATCGCGTGCGGTTTTCCTGAACAACCTTATCGCCCAGGCCCAAATCTTCCTGTTGTGGTATTTCGGCCATAAAATATTAATTTAATGATTGCATAATCTGATTGGTTTGGTCAACTAAAACCACATTAAATCGCACGCGGCCGATAAGTTGCCCATTTTCTGTTAACACATTAACCCTCCAGTGCCCGGCTGCAGGATTGAATTTCTCCGAATAAGTCCGAAAACCGCCATCTCGACCGCCGATTACGGTAAGCGGAATTTTGCTTTCGGTCTCCCACTGCTTGACGTTAATATCATAAAACTGCCATTCATGCACGATATTCATATTAAAATCGGCAGGAGAAAAAATAGCTGAATAAACATAAAGCGGCTGGCCGGTCTTTTTATGAATATCGGGGTAAAGCTCATACCACGGACCGTTATTACTATCGGCGCTAACTTGATAATTGCCCCGATTATCGCGACGAATCGAGTAATAAATCCCCGCTTCTTTCATGGATACCGGCAACGGCGGTATAAGATTCGTAAAATAAAGAGTGTTGACCAAAATAAAAATGCCTCCTATGCAGGCATAAACAATATTTTGGCTTTTAGCAAACTCCTCCTTGGAAGTCAGCCGGATAACCAATAAGAATAAGGCGATGAATACCAGGGAGTATACGCCGGACAACAAAAAAATATCCGGTCCAATCTGGTGGGCAAACACCGGCACCAAGTAAATGGCAAAACACATTATAGACAGGAAAAACAGCGAAATTTGGAAAGCCAGCCTGACAAAATGCCGCTTTAAAGCTTCGTTGGCCCAAAAACACAAAGCTAAAATCAGCAAAAACGGCCAAGTGACCGTAATGTCGCCGCTGCGGAAATAGAAAACCAGATACGTCGACAGAATCCCCCCAAAAAAGAACTGGACAATGTTGACCAGCCAAAAATGGAGTTTGGAAGGGTTAGTTTCGTCCCCTTCGCCTTTTTCTATGGCGTGGACCAAAACCATGGCCGTACCGACAATGGTTAAGTGGGCAATCACCCAAAAATTTTCCCAAAATAAATCCACGCGCTTTAAAGTCACAGCGTCAAACACGAATCCGCAAATAAGAGACCACGAAGAAATCAACCGTTCGTATTTACCGTACCAGGAACGGATTTTGGTTAACCGAGAGTATTTTTGATTTTCATCCTGCATGGAGCGTTAAAACCGGCTTTAAGCAGCGAGAAGAGACCTACTGATATATGTCATAGTTTCCCACAGAATGGAAATACACGACCTCAAGCTTATCAAATTCGAAAATTATACGCCACTTGCACCCGATTGAAAATTACCAAAATTTCCATGTCCAACTTCACCGCTTTATCATATTTTGAACCAGGCTCTTTTCCCACGGCCAAATATAATGTCGGATTGCACACGCTTCCCGTTATTTTGTCGCCGCGGGGTTTTATTCTAGTTTTGGCTTCGTTGTGGCATATAGAATTTAAAGCTCCCATTATAACAAACGTTTTGCCAATAAATTTTAAGCTTTCTTTGTGCCGGAAATAATCATGGGCGCTTTGGGAAACTGCCGGGCCGATAATCTCTATAATTACCGGTTTCTTCCAAACAGGCTTCCAAAATTTGTCGGGAGACCCAAAGTGTCCAAGTCAAACCGCCGCTAAGACACTCTTAACACGGGTCATAAGGAGTAAAGTTACGGCGGTCAAAAATGCCTTTGCGGCGCACGTTTAAGTCCTCCCGGTCTTCTTTGGATAAAATATTATTGGCCATGTTTTAACAGGTATAAATATTTAAGATAAAAATAATTAAGCAGCCAGCTTCCGTAAGTGAAAATTATCAAAGCGCCAAATAAATTATTTCCTCCCCCAAGCGCCAGAAGCAAATAAATTACAGACAAAGCAGAGAAATATTTTAACAATTGGCTCTTTAACCTGCCGACAAAACTTTCTGCCGACAGAATAATCGTCGGCGCCATAAACAAAGATGTCCAAAAAGTGAACATGCCAATCTGGCTGGCATCGGGGTGCGCCCAGGGAGAATTGTTAATTAAAAACCATTCCACCATAAGACCCAAAAAACCAAAAATAATATAACCTGCCGCTGTTTGGGAAAAACTTTTTTTAAAAAATTTGGCTATTAATTTTATTCCCGGCCAAATTATTATCGCAATCCAAAAAACATAAATCAGCATAGTCTTAATATAATCCGCCACACCTTGATGCAACTGCCGCCGGATTAAAATTTCCCCAGGCGCCGCAAATAGCAACCCTATTAATACGAATTTTAAAAATTTCATTTTAAAATATTTAAGAAATTTTTTTCGTCCAAAATTTCCATGCCCAACTTCACCGCTTTATCATATTTTGAACCGGGCTCTTTGCCGGCTACTACATATGAGGTCAGCTTGGACACGCTTTCCGATATTTTGCCGCCGAGCGATTTAATTTTTTGTTTGGCTTCATCGCGGCTCATGGAATCCAGGGTGCCGGTGATGACAAACGTTTTGCCGGTAAATTTACCCGCTTTTTTTTGTTCGTGGCGAATCTTAATGCCGCCCTTGAGGAGCTTGTCTATGAACTTAATATTTTCCTTTTGGCGGAAATAATCATATGCGCTTTGCGCCACTACCGGACCGATATTTTCGATAAAATTAATTTCATCAAGCGGCGCATTCATTAGTTTCTCCAGGCTGCCAAAATGCTCCGCCAAATCCTCCGCCGTCTGCTCGCCGACATGCAAAATTCCGAGCGAATAAATAAAACGCGATAAAGAAACCTGCCTATGAGAATTAATCGAGGCGATAATATTGTCGGCCGATTTCTCCCCAAACCTTTCCAGCCCTTTAATATCTTCGGCTTTTAAAGAAAAAATGTCAGCAGCATCGGAAATTAAGCCTTCTTCCTGAAACCGGTCCAAAATTTTCGGGCCGATTTCGTAAATTTCCAGCACACTCACAAAATGTTGCATAAACCGGCGATTTTTGGCCGGACATTTGGGGTTGGTGCAATAATACGCGACGGACCGCTCTTCAACGGACGACGGACGGCCGCTGGCCGCCCCTACACTGCGTCGTTCTACGTCTTCGCCGCACACTGGACATTTATCCGGAATTTTTACTTTTTTTTCCTTCCCCGTTCTCATCTTAGGCAATACCTCTACCACCTCGGGAATCACATCGCCGGCCTTCTGTATCACCACCGTATCGCCGATGCGCACGTCAAGCCTGTTTATCTGATCTATATTGTGCAGCGTTGCCTTGCCAATCGTCGAACCCGCAACCAGTGTCGGCTCAAATACGGCCAGTGGGGTTAACACGCCGGTACGCCCGACATTAAATTTAATATCCTTGATAATCGTCGTCGCCTTTTCCGCCGGATATTTAAACGCCGCCATAAACCGCGGCGCCTTTCCCACAATACCAAGGCGCGACTGCAAATCCAGATTGTCGACGGAAATCACCACACCGTCCGTACCGTAAGGATAATCCGGCCGGAGTTTGCCAATTTCCCCGGTAAATTTTTCTACCTCCAAAATTGACCGGCAAATTTTCTCGTGCTTATCGACCTTAAAGCCTAATTCTCGAAGTAACCGATGTTTATCTGAATGTTTCTCTACCCTCACCCCTGCACCCTCACCCCTAAACTGCGCAATATCCCAGGCAAAAAAATCCAGACGCCGTTCCGCCGCCAAATTGGAATCCAGCTGCCTCAAAGAACCGGCCGCGGCGTTACGCGTATTGGCCAATAGCGGCTTGCCTTCCTTTTCGTATTTCAAATTTAAATCGGCTAATACTTTTTTGCTCATAATACCTTCGCCGCGCACCTCCAAAAATTCCGGAAACGGCGCACTGTACCCTGCACCGGAGGCCCAAAGGCCTGCTGGTACAGGGCGGAGTTTTAACGGTATGGACTGAATGGTTCTTAAATTCTGAGTAATGTCTTCGCCAATATATCCGTCACCGCGTGTTGCTCCCCTGACAAAATTACCGTCTTCGTAAATCAAAGATACCGAAAGTCCATCCAATTTTAATTCGCAAAAATATTCAATACCGGCATCCGCGGGCAATAACTTTTTAATCCTTTTTTCCCAAGCTTCCAACTCTTCTTTGGAAAACACGTCATTTAACGACAACATACGGACACCGTGCTTAACTTTGACAAATTTATCAAGCGGCTTTCCGGCCACGCGGTTGGTCGGGGAAAATTCGTCGTCAAACTCCGGATGATGAAACTCCAATTCTTTAAGCTCACGCTGTAAAGATTCATAAATATCATCCGTAACTTTCGGATCATCCAGAACATGGTATCGGTATCTTAAATCCTCTATCTGTTCCCTAAGCTTGACTATGCGATTTTTTGCCTCTGTTTTGTCCATAAATATTGATTTTTACCCTATAATTATAGCATTTTCGGTTTATCTTGATAACCTCATGTCGTAAGGATTCTCTGTCATTAATTTTCCCGGCCGTTGAACCCGTTATAGGGTTTATCCACAGAACAAATTTGACCATACTATGCTAAAATTAAGGTAGATTAGACTTATCTGTAGAAACAAAATCGGTTCGTCGGCAGCCCGGGAATTTTTGACATAATTGCTTATGGCCTTTGGCAATAAAAAATTTGAGCTCTCTCCCCGCTTGCGCTTAGGCGTCGGCCGGGGCAGTACCCAAAATCAAATTTTAAAAATAGCCGCCATTTTGTGCCTGGTAGCCGCGGTTATACTAACGGCCAACGCCGTCCGGCTGGTAATTGGCAGTAAAAATCATACCTCGAACAACGGACAAAATCCGCAAGTTTTGGGTGCCAGTGATTCCAACCAACCCGCCGCAGGTCAAACTCAGGTTCAATTTGTCAGCTACACCGTTCAAAAAGGCGACACCCTGTTCGATATAAGCCAAAAATACAACATTAGCTGGAACACCCTCGCCACCCTAAACAACCTCAAAAGCCCCTTCATCCTAAAAGCCGGCCAAACCCTGAACATCCCGAAACAGCAAAACTAGTAATTTTCCGTAATTTAAATCCCTTCAAATTGAAGGGATTTTTTTAGTCTCGATTATTGGGTGGCGATAAAAACTTATAATCCGAAATTCGCTATCCATACGCCCGAATAGTTAAATACTTGCACGCGGTTATTACCAACATCGTTAACATAAATTCTTTGCGCTATCGTATCTATTGATATCCCATTAGGGCCATTAAACTTTCCGTTTCCTGAACCGGAGCCGCCGAACTGAGATTGGTATACGCCGGATGAATTAAATTTCTCCACTCGGTTATTGCCGGTATCGACTACATAAATACCGGAGTTGCCAATCATAATCCCTGTAGGATTATTAAACTTTCCGTTTCCTGAACCGGAGCCGCCGAACTGAGATTGGTATAATACGCCGGATGAATTAAATATCTCCACTCGGTTATTGCCGGTA
Organism: Candidatus Doudnabacteria bacterium; assembly: GCA_031291995.1. Classification (GTDB taxonomy): domain Bacteria; phylum Patescibacteriota; class Doudnabacteria; order UBA920; family UBA920; genus PALSA-1336. Next base: position 5,914 of record JARLHZ010000030.1, on the reverse strand, counting down.
TCGACTACATAAACATTCGCACCAGTACTATCTGTTACTATCCCAGTAGGATGATTAAACTTTCCATTTCCTGAACCAGTGCCTCCGAATTGTGATTGGTAAACAATGGTGCCACTTGGCACGCTAAATTTCTCTACTCTGTTATTACCGGAATCAACAACATAAATACCTGTGGAAAAACCAGCCACACCGGAGGGGGCTATAAACTGCCCATTACCGGTACCTGAGGAACCGAAGGAACTAGTAGTATACATATTTCCGTCGGCTGGCGTGAACATAAATAAACGATTCAGACCGGGGTCAGCAATAAAACCTAAACCAAAACTACCCCCAAAGCCAATGCCGGAAGCCACACGAAGTCTCCCGGCAAGCGTACTTGAATACACACGTGTTCCACTGCCGTTGAATAATTCAATTTTATTACCAGAAGAAGCCAAAACTCCGCCCGAGAAACCTGCTCCCGCAAAACTAGGAACAGAAGGGTTACTTACGGTAAATAGAGCGCTAGCAGTACTGCCACCGGTTCCTTCATTGTAAGTTATGACGTTCGTAGTATTTGTAACTCCTCCAACCGTAGGATCTGTGCCCACCACATTTACCGACAAACTACAGGAGCCTGACGCAGCCACGCTGCCGCCGGTAAAAGTTATTTTTGTGGAAGTAATGATGGGAGTCCCTCCACAAGTATTTGTTAAACCGTTTGGACTAGCCACTGACAATGCAGTGGGAAAGCTATCCGTGAAACTCAACCCGGTTAAGGCGGAAGAACCGTTTGGATTGGTTATTGTGAACGTCAACGTTGTCTGTGAGCCCAATATTATAGAAGAGCTGGGACTAAATATTTTGGCAAAAGTTGGAGGTTGAATTGTAGGCGGGGTAGGTGTTGGTGTTGGCCCCGGAGTCGGGGTTGGCGTAGGTGTCGGAATAGGGCCGCCGGCAATAATTACGGAATTTGGCACGAGTACTTGCAGTTTCCTGGCCACGTCGCCGTTTTTTGAATTAACAGTAACGGAAGTCTGCCCCGCATAAGGTAAACCTAAAGGCGTTGTGCCGTCGGCACCAAAAGTTTCAACCGAATAATAAATCGGCCCTGTCTCACTGGGATCAAAAACTATCAACTCCTGCTGGTACCCTGGCGTTAAGGACCAGGTTGTATAAGCTGCGGGGCTGGTTGCATATACATACACTCCCCCTGCTCCGTCCGACGGTGCGCCATTTTCGGTGGACAACCAATAAGATCTTGGCGTATTATATGTGATGTGCTGATTAGGATCGGAACATGGAAGGCTGCCATAATTTTCTATCGGGTCTATTGTTGGGTCATATTCGCATAAATAAACATCAAGCGGGTTTGTATTTCCTGTCGGTAAATAAGATAAAGTGACTTTCCCGTATCCACATCCGCTATTTCCACCGACATTGCCAATTTGCGTGGTCGGGCAAAAATTATAAACTTTTGAACCCGTAGTAAAACTGGAATTCTGGCCGACTTTATCCTGGAATGTCGGCGTGGAAGTAGAACTGATAATTGGCTGTCCATTAAGAGTGGCGTAATTGGAAAAATTGGTAATATAAGCGCAATTTCCGGTGCACGGCACCTGCCTCATAATGTTAAAAGCTGCCTGTTCGCTGACGCCGGTAGACGCATACAGAGCCGCTTCGCTTCTGGTCAAATCGCCGGAAGATTTAACTTCCACCAATAACACGGTCGCCAAACTGAAACTAATTGCCAACAGCGCCGACAACACCAAAATCGCCAGAAGCATGGTCACACCCTGCTGGGAATTTAAAATTTGTAATTTTCCGCCAAAGGCGGACCCGCCTTTGGCGGGAAAATTTAAAATTCTACGGTATATCATATTTATTTGAAGACACCGAAGTTTGGTAATAAAGCTGGGCGGTCTCGCCGGTGGGAAGTTTAACGGTAAAATTGATAAGGATTACCACGGACGGCTGGATTTTCGGGTAACCTGTCGGATAAGCTGTGCATGATGACGCAGAGTGAGGGTCGCAAACCGGCCGGATTAAAAACATCAGCTGGTTAATTTGGAAATTTGACGGATTTAAAATCTGCGCGCCGGTAACATCCCTCTTTTGTATGACCAGGGTTCCTCCCGGATAGGCAAACGTGCTTGGTAAGCCCCCTACGGTATCTACATAACTGCCGTCGGCTTTGCCGTAATAAAAACATTCCTGGACATTGTCGGTATTAATAATTCCAAGCTTATTGTCTTCCAATCCGTAAGTCGGCAAGTCAGTAGGTTTAACAGTGTCACCAACGTTACCAGCCGGACCACAAGGCACGCTTGAACTGCTGTTTATCTTCCCGGTATATGCGCCGGTGGAAACATAATAATCTATTTGCCCGTTGCGGATTTCCTTGGCCAAAAATTCCACAAAATCCCTCGCTCCCTGCGAGGCCTGCCTGAGCGCTTCGGTGCGCCGGTTAATTTTCAGCACGTAATTAAACAGCCCGAGCATGGAACTGAAAACAATGGCAAACAAGACCGTGGCCACCATTATCTCCATTAGGGTAAATCCCTTTTCCGCGGATACTAATGCGGATCGGCTACGCGGATCATGATGCGGATCGGGGACGGTACGCGCCGAATCATACACAACGCGTTTAATTTCCAAACCCTTCGGACCAAAATTAATCAACAAGCCCACTTTATATTTTGAGCCTTTTAGATATTTCCAAAATTGGTCAATGTCCCCTGATGTTAAAAACTCTTTCGCCTTTAATTCAACCAAAACAGAATCATCAATTATTTTATCAGGTATGTATGTACCGACCTTCACGCCCTGATATTCAATATCAAGCCGTTTTTGGTCTTCAACCATTCTGCCCCGCTTTTTCAGTTCTACCGTCAAAGCTCTGTCAATAACCGATTCCTTAAAGGCTCCTCTAAATTCTTTCCATACCCAAAAGCAGGCCCCCCTGATATCGTACGTTATGTCTTTATACAATAATTCATCCATAGATCGGCGTTAATATCGGCATCTAGATCCGCGTCTATATCCGCGTCATCGATCCGCGTGTAAATCCGCGGTTTAAAAGTCTTTCCAATTAGTCAAATAAGTGTCCAGCTCCACGCGGCAGGTCGGGCTGGCTTGGGCAAAATCAGCCGCGCGCGGGCATTTTTTATCCACCCACCAGACCATCGATTGCACTTCTAGCAGGCTCAGGTTATCATCAAGCCCGTATTGGCTGTATTGGCCTGTTGCGTTTCCGTTATTCTTGCTAAAGTTGGTAATAACTATTTTCCGGCAATAATCGGCGGGTGTTGCTCCGCTGCCGTTGCAAGGGGTATTCCCGTCCTGGGTATAAAACCCGGTGACTGGGGTGGTGGAGCTAAAAGACATGCCGTAATTAAGGGTAGTTTTTTGTTTTTGCAAATACCACAACACCCCGCTTGAAGTGCTGGGATCAACCATTCCTAAAGTATAAGTCATTGAGGGCGCGCCGTTGTTGGAGCAACTGTTACCGCTGTTGTTATCCGGAAAAATACAATTAAAAGGAGCGCTCCCCGTTCGTCCCAGCCAGTTTTGGTAACACGGCGACGTAATTTGACCGATGGGAGTAGAAGCGAAGTTATAGCATCCGTTGCTAACCAGACTGTCATTCATCCAATTGGTATCGCGCATATTCCTTACAGCCTCCAGGCTTTCGCGGGCCAGACCGGTGGCGATTATTTGCTTGTTAATATTGGTGGATGCGCCAAAGGCGTAAACCGCCAAACCGGTTGCCGCGGCTATGCCCATAACCAAAATAAACAGCGCCGCCATAGTTTCAATTAAAGTTTGCCCGTTTTGGGAACCGGCCGATTTTCTCCGCCAATTAAATTTTAAATCAAAATTCTTCATATGAAGTTCCGCGCGCGCTCCGCGTTATTTTTCCGCGTGAATATCCGCGTGAATATCCGCGTCATCGATCCGCGTCATCGATCCGCGTTAATATCTGCGGTTATACCCACGGTTCAATTAAAGTTAACCGCGCCCGTAATGCCGCTTACAGTTACTGTTTTAAAATAAGTATGGTCCGTATTGGTTAAAGTTATGGTCATAGTGGAATCCGCGCTGAGGTTGCAACCGCTGGGATCGTCACTTGCCAGGCAGAGCTGGTTGGTCTGAAAATTTACCATGGAATAATAATCGTCGCCCTTGGAAATTAAGGGTGGGTTGGCTATTACGCAGGTATTGCTCATAAGCACCTTGGCGAACGGAGCGGAATAAGCCAGTAACGCGCAGCTTCCGTCAGTTGAGGGCAGGATTTGGGTAACCGGATTTTGCTGGCGGGAAATGGATATGGCTGCCCCTCCGGGAGTCGCGCTGGCAATTACCACGTCGGGCGGCAAATATATGGTTTGGATATCGGCCAGTTTTGGAGCCGTATCTACATTATACACTGCCTGTATGGTATATTGGCCGGGCTTGGCCAAATCAAACTTCAACATATAATACTGCACACTCTGCGCCGCGGGTAAGGCTTTGGCGGAAAGAGTTCCGCTTTGAATCTGCCTGATGTTGCTGACCAGCTCGTTTTCGGCAATTTGCACGTCGCGCTTGGCGCGCTGGCCGGCCAAATTTAAAACCAGCACGCTGGCCAAAAGCGCCATAATAACAATTACAACCATCAGCTCAATCAAAGTGAATCCGCGTTGAGCTTGTAACTTGTAGCTTGTAGGTTGTAGGTCTGTCATTTTGGTTTCAAATCTAAAAAATAGATATTGGGGATATTGATTGATATTTATGGATATTGGCTGACAATTAATATCAACTAATATCCCAGTATCAACAAATATCTGTCCCTATTATTATGCCCTAAAACCCCAAAAATGACAAATACCAAAGCAGCAACTTATCCCCAAAAAATAGGCAAAAAACCGCGGATAAACTCAAAAATGTGCCAAAAGGCAGCTGGCTTTTCATTGTTTTACTGGTCGCCATGAGCAAATATACGCTCACCACGCCGCCTAAAATTACAGCCACAAAAAGCGATACAAAAACAACCGGCCAACCAAGCATTATCCCCATAAGCAAAATCATTTTTATGTCCCCAAATCCCATATACTTACCCTTTGAAAAATACCAGATTAGGAAAAAGGGCAAAGCCGCCAAAACCGCGGCTACAAGTCCGCCGCTAAAGCCGGCGGACAGCGACCATAAATTGCGGTGTTGAACAAAATCCAAAGCCAAATTAAACAAAGCCAAAACGGTAACTGCCGGAAAGACCACCCGGTCCAAAATTAAATAATGTTCCAAATCCACTACAAACACCACAATCATTACCGCGGCGGCGAACCAATATTTCGCCAGCATTATGTACCCGGCTAAACCCGTCGGACTTAAATATAAATAACTTCCGGCAAACAGCAGCGCCGCGACAAGTTCGATTATAAAATATCTTGATGATATTTTGATTTTACACGAAGAACACTTACCGCCAAGCAGGACAAAACTGGCCAGCGGAAAAAGTTCCCACCAAAAAAGCTGCCTGCCGCAGGACGGACAGTGTGACCGTCCGTTAAGTTTTTGCCCCAATGGCAGGCGCAAAATCGCGACATTTAAAAAACTTCCCACGCAAGCGCCAAAAACAAAAATTAAAACTGAAAGTAGCATTGTCATACTATTCGCGAATATACAAATCTTAATTAATATACAAAACCGATAGTTGTCGGCATGGCGTTATAGAAAAGATAACTTACAGTGGACGGTTTCGAATATTACCAACGATAGTATTCGCTAATATACAAATCTGAATTAATATACGAAACCGATAGTTGTCGGCATGGCGTTATAGAAAAGATAACTTACAGTGGACGGTTTCGTATATTACTTACAATAGTATTCGCGAGTATTCGCGAATATACAAATCTTAATTAATATACAAAACCGATAGTTGTCGGCTGGT
>JARLHZ010000029.1 GCA_031291995.1 Candidatus Doudnabacteria bacterium | reverse complement strand
GCCAGAGCCGGAGACAGGCAATGCGGAAGTCAGGATTTGGCATCAGAACACCCTTACGGCGACCAAAACTATTCTGCTTAAAGACCTGCCCCAAGTCCATCTTTGAATTTTAAGAAGTCCGGTTTTGAATTTTTGCTAACATAAAAAAGACCTATTTTTTTATCTACGGCATTCAGATTTGTACCGACGCTGACTTCTATAATATAGATTTTGTATATTGAAATAATTTATAATTTGTGTTCCACAATAATTTTATCGGAACAACTTTTTATTATATATATAATTCACAAATTAAAAGTTTTTTAATAAAAATACAAATAATAAACACGTCATTGCATTTGGCAAAAGCGCGTTTAATTTTGTTCCACCGACAATAGGACTCATAGGGTCATATATGACCCTATGGAGGACTGTGAAGTAAAATTTAAACACCTTAACAGCCATTGTTCTATGGAATTTACGATTAAAAAACAGGCCTTATGGCCTGACGTATTAAACACTTTAGGAATTAACAAATTAATTTTTTGCGGGAAAGCGATTAAAAGTACTAAAAACCGAACGGTAACCTTATCAGCTCAAAATTATTTATCGACATTTTTGAGTTTTATCTATAAACGCGTTACTGCAAGCTAAACTCCGTTAACTGTTTTTTTATAATTTCATCCGCTACTTCAAAACCCGGCATAAATTCCACCTGCTCGGCGTAGTTTATGTCATCAAAATAGGCCAGCTCGTTACGAAAAATTCGCTCATTGAATTCGCCGGCAAATAATTGCTTGGCCTTATGTGAAATTTCAGTTAAGGAAAAATAATCTTTGAGTATAAAATATAAATCCACGTAATCTTTCCATTTATTCCTGCCACCCAGGGCAAAAGCCTTCATGGCCGCCAGCGTCAGTAAATCCGGCATTTTAGCGTAAGAACCAAACTTTTCCGGATATTCCAGGGCATAGGGATAATGGTAAAATGTAAACTGAGCATTATTAATAAAAAAAGTGTATTGTCCCGACTCGTCTTTAAATGTTTTTTGGATAGTGTGGGTATTTTTTATCTTCCGGCGAACCGCGGCATTACTGAAAGACTTCCCTGTAAACATATCAAAATCTATGGAACGCCTGTGGCCCAAATACAGAGCAATGGCGGTGCCTCCGACCAAACCAAAATCCCGGGAAAATTTTCCCAGCAACGGCAAAAGCTTTATTTGCTCAATAGTTAAAATTTCCTTACGCAGATTTTGCATGCTTGTTAAAATAAAGCTGAAAATAATTCTTTACCCGGGAATCATAATTCTGTCTGCCAAATTTGTCCGGTTTGGATTTTTTGCGGAATATTTCCGCGGTTTTTTGCATACCCAAAATTTTAATCATTTCCTGGACGTCGTCCCAGTCGCCGTAATTTAAAACATGCTCAACTATGGAAGCCTCGTCCAGCTTATCCAGGTCCTTAACATACCAAACCAGGTATGGCCTTTTTTTTATAAATTCATGTATACCCATACCTATATTTTAGCAAATTTTTAGCAAAAAATCCAGCGAAAAAGCCCGATTTTACTACGTTTCCTAGGGTTTCTGAGGGCAACCCTCGCAACCTACTGCCCCGCCTTATTCCAGTTATTCTTCACCCCGTCAAATAAGATTTGAGGCGGTTTTTTAAGAACATGGAGCCGTAAATAAGTCTTTAGATATTTTTCCCGGTGGATAGCATCCTGCTGGTTCATACAGGCTTCATAAATTAGCTTTAAAG
>JARLHZ010000028.1 GCA_031291995.1 Candidatus Doudnabacteria bacterium | reverse complement strand
GCAGGGCTAAGTCATCGGCAGTGGCAGATTTGCCCATATCAAAAGTAAAGCCGTAAGTATAGAGCATACCGGGGTTGGTAATGCCGTGGCGGACGTTATTCATAATCAGATAGTAGGTGCCGGAGGAGTTGATGAGGCGTAGCGTGCTATTACTACTGCCACCCGCGGTTGGGATTGTTAAACCACCCGCGTTGCTGCCATTTGTCCCGCTGTTACCGCTGTTTCCGGTTACCGAAGAACCGATATTGCTTATGGTATATTGGGCATTGGTAACCGACGACAAAATATCGCTGCCCTGGCTGGCCACATTACAGTCAACAGTCGAACCGGGAGTAAAATCCAAAGTCAGTTTGGCTGTTCCCGCGACCAAAGCCTTAAAAGTAATTGAAGCCAAAAGCCCGCTGCCTTTGTAGGTAGTGCCGCCGGCCGTGACCTGTGAAAAAACTATTTTTCCGTTGGTCGTGTCAACGGAATTGGCCAGGGTGTTCGGCATTAGCGACCCGGCCTGAATTTGAGTACCGGCAGTGGAGTTGTCGGCATCCTGTATCTGCAAAAAATAGGGATTATAATTTAAAGCCTGAATATCCACGCCGTCTATGGCCTGACCGCCGGTATCCAGCATAATCTGGACGGTAACAGAATCGCCGACGTTTAAATTTTGCGAGGACGGCGTCAGTGTAAGCGTAGCAGCCGAAGCGGTAGCCGCAAAAGCCAGCAATAGCCCCGCCAAGGTGGCCGCAAAACCGGCAATTTTGTATATATTTTTCATAATTTTTGTGTCTTGGTTATTATTTATGCGGGAAGGTAGCCCAGCTAAATTAATTATATTGCAAAATTTAATTTTAAGCCAGTACCCTTAGGAACCGGACTTGTTGAAGTTATTTTTTAACACGGCAAAATCCAGGGAATTTATCAATCCGTCGGCGTTAATATCGGCAGTCGCGTAATTTTGATTCCAATGGGTGTTCATTAACGAATAATCCAGGGCATTAACCGTATTATCGTTATTAAAATCTCCGGCTGGCAATTGCGGCACGGAAATAACCGCTGCGCTGTTAACCGTACTGTCTATAGATGTAAGCAATTGGGACAAATAACCGTTGACCCTGACCCTAATGTTTACAGTTTGGGGATCGGTCGATAAAAAAGTTACGGTGTAATCATGCGAAGCGTCCGCGCTTATGGTTTGAGTTTCCAGAGTCGACCCGTTGGCGGGAGAAATTATGGTTGCTATAACCTGTGCCGATGCTGGAACCGAAGCCAAATCTTCCAGGCCAGACAAAGAAATTTTTCTTGGGTAACGCGTGGCGTTGCCCAAATTAAAAACTACAATTGTCACGGCCGAGGAGTTACCGATATTGCCGGCGTTGTCACGCGCAGTCGCCGTAATGGTGTGGGTGGCATTAGTCAAGGCTGAAGTATCCAAATTGGCCGACAAACTTCCCGAAGATGAAGTGGCATATACGGAGCCGTCGAGTAAAATTGTCATGGAAAACAGGCCGGATGTTACCTGGCCCGCGACTGTCGGGTCGGAGGCCGTGGCGCTTAACGTAGTGGTACCGGAGACATTTTGGCCGCTAACCGAAGGGTTGGTTATGGTGACCGTGGGAGCCGTGGTGTCGGGAGCGCTTTGGGTGGTAAAGGTGTTATCCGGCGAATTAGCCAAAGTTCCCTGGCTATTTTTGCTGTCCACTCTATAATGATAAAGCGTTCCCGCGGACAAACCGGACAGGGTAACGGAATGACTGGTAACCAGGCTGGAATTTAAAACCGACGAAGACCCGTAAGTGTTGGTTGGTCCGTAATCAACCTGGCTGTCACTGGGAACATCCGTGGTCCAGGTTACGGTTGCGCCTGTTTGAGTGATACTGCTAACCACTATGGCGGAAATTACCGGCGCCGGCGGGGCGGCGGTAGTAGCCGTGGCAGTGGGGGAAAATCCGCTGATATTTCCAGCCGCGTCATAAGCTTTCAAGCGATATACGTAAGTAGTTGAGGCGGCTAATCCGGAATTGGCAAAAGAATTGGTGGTGGAAGTGGCAACCTGGACGGTCGGGGTGCAAGCGGTTCCGCTACAGCGGAAAACCTGATAACCCGCCACGGCTACGTTATCGGTGGAAGCTGTCCAGGTTAAATTAATGGCCGTGCTGGAAGTTGTACTGGCAATCAGGTTGGTTGGCGTGCTTGGCGGAGTCACATCAGCGGCCGGATTAACTACGTAACTCCCGTTAGTGACTCCGGTTAAAGCATCGGAATATAGTACGGCCACATTACAATCGGTTGTTGAGCCCAAAGTAAAATCAAAAGTTAAACCTGACGTTCCCGCGGCGATAGCGGTAAATGTCACGCTGGCCAAAGTACCGTTTCCGGTAAAATTTGTTCCCGATGTGGATGAAATTTGGGAAAACTGGATGACACCGTTGGAGTTATCAACGGTATTATACTGATTAGTCGGCATAAGTGTGCCAGCGGAAATTTGCACGCCGGCCGTTACCGCGTCGGAGTCCACCACCTGAAGAACCACCGGATTAAAATGAAGGGAGTAAATATCCACACCGGCCGCCGCCTGCCCGGCCGTATCTAAAACAATATTGACGGTAAAATTAGAGCCGACGGTTACGGTATTGCCGGTCGGCGACACAGCCAAAGTCGCGGCTTTGGCTGCGGATGCCGCGCCAAACATCACGTAAAAAGCCGCAAAAATTAAAAGGCCTCGAAACATCGACTTTAACATCGATTTTGGACTCATTTTGGTTTCAAAAAATAATTTACTTTATGCTTGAATTATACTTTATTTAAGCCTTATGCGCAAAGCGGTTTATACACAGGACTCTTAAGTATGGATTAAAAACAATGTTATAATAACGTTAAGCTAAATAACAATAAAAAATCAAAATATGGATAATAAAATAGGAAAACTCAGTGTCCGCAATAAAAGCGCAATTTTTTTGGGCCTGGTGGCCGTAGCGGCCATTATTGCCGGAGCCGTCGTATACTATCAATCTCAAAATTTTCAGCCCGGGGATAATTTATCCCCTGCGCTAAATGTTTCTAAGCAACGGGCCGGCACCAGCCAAACTGCGTCCGGGAAAAAAATTATTCCAACCCGCGCGCCTCAGACAAAGTAAGCTATTAAAACCCCTGCCGATTTTCGGCAGGGGTTTTTTATTCATTATTTGGAAGCAAACCACCAGGATGACAAAATGTCCAAATCCTTGCTATCAACCACGCCGTCACCGTTTAAATCCGCCGGCACATAATTTTGCCCCATATGTGAGATTAAGATAGCGGCATCAATTGAGTTAACCACTCCGTCGTTATTTATGTCAGGCGAAGGCGTTACCGCGCCCAATACCCGTCCGCCCTGTGCCGCGGCGGATTCTCCAGAAATAAGCTCTTGGTAGGTTAGAGCTTTAGCCGCCGATGGCAGGATAAACGCGACAGCCAAAACAAAAGCCGGCATTAATAACAAATATTTTTTGAGCATAATTTTTTAGTTAATTCTAGTCTTATTTTACAACGCCATTGCTAAATAGTCAATACGGGCTTAACTGTAAGATATTTAGCTGTATTTTCAAATCTGACTAATTAAAAAGCTAACAAACCCATTTAGAATTGCCGACTTCCCCAGAAGACTGTCTTCTGGGGATTTAGAAATTTCCCCTCGATGGGAATCTTGGAGGGGATTACTGCCCCACCCTATTCCAGTTATTCTTCACCCCGTCAAATAAGATTTGAGGCGGTTTTTTAAGAACATGGAGCCGTAAATAAGTCTTTAGATATTTTTCCCGGTGGATAGCATCCTGCTGGTTCATACAGGCTTCATAAATTAGCTTTAAAG
>JARLHZ010000027.1 GCA_031291995.1 Candidatus Doudnabacteria bacterium | reverse complement strand
TCAGCAAACAGCAAACAGTGATTAGGTAATAGCGAATAGGCAAGAGGTAACGGGTGACGGGGAAGTAGTTGTGGGTTTTAGAAGGTAGAGGAGTCATAGGTTGTGGAAAGTAGGCTGTTAGCGCTAAAGACCCTAAGACCGAGAAAAGCAGACAGCAAACAGCAAACAGCTGACAGCGCTCACAGGCTTAAGGTCAATAACCATTATTAATAATTTTAAAAAATAATAAAGTATACGCCAATGCAAACAAACAACAAATACCTGGTTTATGGGGTGGTGATTGTGGTGTTGATTATTATTGCCGCGGTCTTGGCTCGCCAAAAGCCCATGTCGGTAGTTACTAATCAATCCCCGGCAGGCAGCCAGCAGCAGCCAAAGACCGAAATTACCCTGCTTTCAACCTCCACCGCTCCGTCCGCCGCCCTGCCTTTGGATATCCCCTGGGAAGCCGGCGCCACGGTCATCCAGAACGTAACATCCAAAGACCCGTCAACCGGCAAGACCCAATATACCAGGGTCTACATAAGTTCCAAGACCTTAGACCAAAACTTCAGCATCTACCAAACCTACATGAGCCAGGGCGGCTGGACGATTACCAGCACCCTTGACCGGCCAACTGTTAAGAACTTGAACGCCACCAAGCCCGGTGTTAGGCTCAATGTGACCATTGCCCCAAACCAAAAAGGACAGGTGCAGGTTAATGTCAGTTACGTGGAGTAGTGGGGAAGTAGTTGTAAGTTATGGAAAGTAGTAAGGTCATAGGGTTGTGGAAAGTAGGCCGTTAGCGCTAAAGACTCTAAGACCAACGACCAATTTCCTTACTACTTTCTACAATTGATGACCATGAACTGAATAACAAATTAAAAACCGTCCTTGAGCTAAAGGCGGTTTTTAAGTTAACGGCCTGGAATCGCTAAATTTCTTGTCAAACCCCCATTTTTTGCTATAATATATGGTAGAAGCGGGTTTTTATACCGTTTATTGAACAGGAAATTATCATATGTTATGAAGCTGGAATATGAATCCGAAAAATTTATCAGAAAAGAAATTATGCGCATTTTGGGCAGGAATTTAAACCTGTCCGAATACCGGGTATTTTTTTTCGGTTCAAGGGTGAATGGCAAGTCAGTAAAAAATTCCGATATTGATGTTGGGATTGAAGGCCGAAAGCCATTGCCGGCCGGAGTGTTAAGCGATATTCGGGACGAAATTAGCGAACTGCCGGTATTATACAAAATCGATATAGTGGATTTTGCCAATGTCAACGAGAAATTTAAAGCCATTGCCAAAGAGCATATTGAATTAGTAAATTAAATAACTGTATGTCTAAAGTTGAGTCATTGTTGCCGGATATGGAAAATGCGGTTAATCGATTGGCGGAAGTTTTGGCTATGCCTAAAACCGAGGTGGTCAGGGACTCGGCCATTAAACGTTTTGAATTTTGTTTTGATTTGTCCTGGAAAACCCTCAAAGCTTTTTTGGAAGAGAGGCATGGCATAAACGTCGCCAGCCCCAAAGAAGCTTTCAGGGAAGCCTATAGGCAAAAAGTTATCGATTACGATAATTTTTGGCTTGAAATTGTCGATAAGCGTAATTTAACTGTTCATACCTATAGAGAATCCGCGGCGGAAGAAGTTTATGCCATATTACCCAAAGCTTTAACAAGTTTTAAGGACTTGCTGGCAAAGATTAAGTTAAAGGAATAAAGGGTGTTATGGATTTAATTGCGCAGTATAGCCAGGCCTTTTTATTTTATTTTGTTTTCAGTTTATTTGGCCTTTTGGGTCTGGTTTTGACCATTCGGATTTTTGGCGGTACGGCCGCGGCTTACCTTACCGGCAAGATTATCGGGCTGGCGGTGTTCGGTTATGCCGTTTGGCTGTTGGTGTCGTTGCGGATTATAAATTTCCAGAATTTTTGGCTGGTAGTCGTTTTGTTTGCCGCGGCTCTTTTGGCGGCCGTCTGGTTTTCGCGCGGGGAGCTGCGGAAACTTGATTGGGACAAAATTTTGCTTTATGAACTGGCGACCCTGGCTTTGTATTTCGCGTATTTGTTCCTGCGCTCCTACAACCCCCAAATTTTTGGCACGGAAAAATTTATGGATATGGCTATGCTCACCGGCAGCGGCAAAACCGGCGTTTTTCCGTTCGCGGACCCATGGTATGCCGGCAAAGCGGTTAACTATTATTATTACGGCTACTATTTGATGGCCCTTTTGGCCAGGCTGTCCAATACCGGCTACGCGCTTGCGTATAATTTTTCCCTGGCGCTGATATTTTGCCAGGTACTGCTGTTAAGTTTTGTTTTAGTTTTAACCCTGACCGGCTCCAGGTTTTTTTCCGCCCTGGCCTCCTTTTTTGTCGGTCTGGCCGGTCCGGCCATTTACGGCAGTTGTGTCTTGCGCGTTTTTTTTAGCAATGCCAGCGTGGCCGGCCAATGCTTTTATCCGATGGCCAGCCGCTTTGGCAGCCCGGCTTATGTTATAAACGAATTGCCGTCGTACAGTTTTATAGTCGCGGACTTACATCCTCATGTTTTAAGCCTGCCGTTTTTTTTGGCCGGACTGATTGTTTTATGGCATTTGCTTGGGGAACCGCGGCCCAAAACGTCTACCATGCTGGCCGGTCTGGCGCTGCTTGGCACAAATGCCGTAATTAACCCGCCGAATTTCCCGACGCTCGGCGGCATATTCGCCCTGATTTTTTTTGTGAAAGCCTGGCAAATCTTTAAAGATAAAAAATATTCATGGAAAGCGGCCGTAAAAGACCGCGGCCTGCGCGCCTGGTTTTTTTGGGCGGTAGGCCTGGCGGCCGGGTCGTTTATTTTGTTCGCGCCTTTTTTCCTGCAGTTTAAAAGTTTCGTGACCGGCATCGGCTTTGCCCCGAGTTTCGCGGCAGCCCATAACTTGTTTGGCGCCGCATCCGGTTATCCGACCCCGTTTGGCTACACTCTGGGTTTGTGGGCGGTGTTTGCCGTCTTCATAATTGTGGCGGGTTATTTGCTTTTTAGATACGGCGCGGACAGGACTCTGGTTTTTGAATGGATATTGGTTATTGTTTCCGCGGCGCTGATTATTTTTGCCGAACTTTTTTTCTACGAAGACTTGTTCCATATTGCCAATCCTCCGTACTTTCGCGCCAACACCGTGTTTAAATCGGACTACCAGGCCTGGATACTTTTGGCTGTTGCGGCTTCCGGTTTGTTGGCTGCCGGCTGGAAAAGGGCCGGTACGCTCCGGGCGCGCGCCAACAGGTACGTGGGCCGATCGCTGGTTGCCGCGGCCGTATTTTTTGGCCTGATATTTTCCGGCAGTTTTTTTTGGCAAGGAATAGTCCAGGCTTACGCGCAAACTTGGCCGGCGCACGGATTTAATTTGGACGGCTCGGTATTTTTGGAGCAGTCGCAATCGGCGGGGGATTATCGGACTGTCCAGTGGCTTAATCAGAATCAAAAACAGCGGGTCGTAATTTTGGAAGCCTCGGGGGCGAGCTACCAGTATTTTGGGAGAATATCGGTGTTTACGGGGATGATTGATCCCATAAATTGGTACGCGCATGAATGGACCTGGCGATTTGCCTACCCGCCGGGCATTACCAACTGGCACGAGGCCGTAGGCAAAAGTATTGATACCGGCTACGGAGCCATAGCGGCGGTCGGGGACGATGTGAAAAAAATGTACGAAAGCGCGGATTCCGGCGAGACACAATCTTTGCTTAAAAAATATAATGTGCAGTTCGTATATATAGGCGACTTGGAACGCACAACTTATCCCGATCTTAATGAGGCTAAATTCCAGTCGCTCGGGCAAGTGGTTTTTTCCTACGAAAATTCAGAACTGTTTAAAATTAATGGTGGCAATTGAACTGACTTAAAATACTTTGTGTCATTCCGAGAGCAAGTGCATCCGCAGCCCGAAAAATCCCTTACATTTCCATGACGCCAGTTAGGCTTAAGAAAATTTTTAACCGGTTTTTACCTCACGCGCCAATTGCGCTGATTGTTTTTCTTGGCGGCGTGCTGAGGTTTTTAAATTTGAACTGGGACCGTGGATATTTGTTTCACCCCGACGAAATTAACGTGCTGACGGCCATCCATAATATTCAAATACCGGGCCAGCTGGACCCGAAATTTTACGCGTACAACGGGTTCCCGTTTTATCTGGACCGCTTAATATTGCAAGTCCTTCAGCGGATTACGGGCGACGCCGGCTGGGTTACGTCGTTTTCCCAAATGAATCTGGTCGCCCGATCGGTGTCGGCGATTTTTTCCACACTTACCGTGGCGCTAATTTATTTATTGGTTAAACGCCTATTGGATAAAAATTCGGCTCTGCTGTCCGCGGCTCTGGCGGCCTTTACCCCCGCTTTAATCCAATACGCCCACTATGGCGTGACCGAAAGCCTGATGTTATTTTTGCTGCTCGGCATGGTATGGGCGTCGCTTCGGCTGTTTCAAAATAATTCTTCCGGCAACTGGGTCTTGATGTCCGTGTTCAGCGGACTGGCGATTGGCACAAAAACCACGGCCGTAAGTTTTTTGATTATCCCGTTTTTGACCTGGGCTCTGATGATTAGAAAGACCGAATGGCGGGCCGCGATAATCCACGGTTGCGCGTTTGTCGTCCAGACCGGGCTGATTGCTTTTATCTCCTCCCCTTACAGCGTGTTGAACCTGACCGGCTTTTTGGCCTCTATGAATTACGAACAGGGCGTGGCTACCGGCAGTTTCCCCGTGCCCTATACCATGCAATTCATTGGCACCGTCCCATACTGGTTCCAGTTTAAAAATTTGCTGTGGCAGACCAGTCCGCTCGTAGCGGTTGTGGGGATTTTGGGCGTAACCGTGGGCTGGTATAAGAGCCGGGACAAAGTCCTTATAAAAAAAATATTGCCCTGGCTGGCATTTTCGGTTATTTATTTTATTTACGTCGGCCGATGGCTGACCAAGTTTGACCGTTATATGCTGCCGGTTATTCCGATAATAATTTTCGGCTGCGCTTGGGCCTATTTTAGGTTAACCCGGATTAAGAAATTTTCTTTAGCCGCAAACTGGATGGCCGGGGTTCTTTTGGCGGTATCGATACTATGGACCGCCGCGTATATGAACGTGTACATTGCTCCGTCCACCAGGATTACAGCCTCGGATTGGATATACCAAAACGCGCCGGCCGGCAGCGTGCTTTTGGGGGAGCATTGGGATTACGATTTGCCGGTTTCCAGGCCTTCCGGTAATCCGGGGCAATATAATTTGGTCGTTATGAAAAATTACGACCCCGATACGCCGCAAAAGGTGGAAGATATGGCGAGCAATCTGGCAGAAGGGGATTATTTGATTTTAGGCAGCCGCCGGCTTTCGGGTTCCATTCCGCGCGCGCCGCTGCAGTATCCGGTAACCAGCAAATATTATGATAAGTTATTCCGTGGCGAGCTGGGTTATCAACTGGTAAATGTGACGGCCGTGTACCCGCAACTGGGGCCGTGGGTAATAAACGACGATTCCACCGAAGAAACCTTCCAGGTTTACGACCATCCGGTTATAAAAATATTCAAAAATACCGGCCACTTGAGCCGGGAGCAATTGCTACAAATACTGGAAAATATTTAGTGTTAACAATTAGGCCGGGCGGCCGGACAAAATTTTTATTGCCTCTACGCTTTGCCAGTCAACGATGTTGATAAAAGAAAAGCCATACGTTGGCAAAGCGCGGGGCAAAAAAATTTTGCCGTCTGCCCGGCCTGTGCGCGATTCATAAGGCTAGTTTGCTTCGTCAATTAAGTGTTCTGTATGTGCCAAAGAGCACCTTTGCCACAAGTGGCAAAGGTGCTCTTTGGCACTAACAGTCCTAACTAAGTAAGTCCGGTGAACAGGTCCAGGGCGTTTTTGAAGGCCTGATCCATGTTGAAATATTTGTAGTTGGCCAGGCGCCCGACAAAGTGGATGCCTTTGAGCTTGGCCGCGGCTTTGGCGTATTGTTCGTAAAGGTCGAGGTTTTCCGGGCTTGGCAGGGGATAGTATGGTTCGCCCACATCGCTGGGGTATTCTTTGCTAATGGTGGTGCGCGGGTTTTTTTGGCCGGTAAAATGTTTGTATTCCACAATCCTGGTGAAGGCTTCGGTATTCGGGTAGTTAATAACCGAGTTGGATTGGTAAAATTCTTTATTATGCGTTTCAAATTCAAACCGCAGGGAGCGGTATTGTAATTTTTTGCCTCCGGACAGGCTGTAGTTAAAATAACCGTCTATGGGTCCGGTATAAAATAATTTTTCGCAGTTTTGGGCTTCCTGCCGTTTTTGGAAAAAATCCGCGTTTAAGCTTATATGGATGTTGGGATGTCCCAGCATTTTTTCGAACAGCCTGGTATAGCCTCCCGCGGGCAGGGCTTGGTATTTATCGCTAAAATATCCGTCATTAAAATCGTTCCGGACGGGGATTCTGGCCAGCACCAGCGCGTCCAGTTCCGCCGGTTCTTTATTCCACTGTTTTTTTGTGTAATTGCGGAACAGTTTTTCGTACAAAACTTTGCCCACGCGCGAAAGCGCAACCTGTTCGCTGTTTTTTGGGCTAGTAAATTGAATTTGCGCGCCTTTGAGCCACGCTTCCATTTGCGCGGAGTTTTTAATATGAAGTCCCAGGAGTTTGTTGACGGTGACAATGTTAACCGGGACGGGCACTAATTGGCCATCTACGCTGGCCAGGACTTTATGGTAATAAGGGCGCCAGGGCGCGAAGCGGTTGATGTATTGCCAGACGTCCTCGAAATTAGTATGGAAAATATGGGCGCCGTATTTGGATACTAAAATTCCGGCCGGATCCACGTAATCGTAACAGTTGCCGCCAATATGATCGCGCTTTTCCAGAATCCAGACTTTTTTCCCCTCGTTTGCATAACGCTCCGCCAGCGTCGCCCCCGATATCCCCGCGCCTACAATTACAATATCATGCTTGGCCATAGTTTTTAGCTTGCATTAATATATTATCTATATATTCCCGGAAAGGCCGAGCGACCGGACAAAATTTTTTTGCCTCTACGCCTTGCCGGTTAACGATGTTGATAAAAGAAAAGCCATACATTGGCAAAGCGCGGGGCAAAAAAATTTTGCCGCCCACCCGGCCTATACCTCAGGTTCACATTGCGACTATCTTATGATAGCTTAAAGGCTAGATCATTGACAAATTTATGGCACAAGGTTTTTATCCACCCGTAAAAACAGGGGAGTGGAGTCGTTTATTGGGCAAAACCAAAAATCGGGATTGCCGCAGTATTTAAAAGAAGCGGCGGGATCGGAGTTGCCGCAGGTTTTTGAAATATCGAGTACATTATTTGGCAAATTCGGGATTTGCGATAAGGTTACCGCGGTAGTGGGATTAAAATATTCATATTGCTCTTTAACGTGCAAAAGATTTAAATAAGAAAAATTGTCCGCCGAAGCGGTAAGGCAAACCTGGCCGGCATTAATGTTTTGCAGGAAGTATTCCGCGTCCATGGACAAATAGTCGGTGGAATTATAACCGATGGCGGCGGAGCGGTGATAAAAGAAAAAGACTCCGGGCCAGAGCAGACAAGCAATTAATGCCGCGGTCACCATCGCGTACACCGGTTTATTTCCCGGATAAGCTTTATGGAAAATTTTGATTATCAAATCGGCTCCAAGCGCCACGCCCAGCGCGCAGAACGGCAACAGGGGAGTCAGCCGGTGGTCGGCGTTAATTTGGTCGGTAATGGCGCTGTTGGTTAACGGCAGGCCGAAAATAAATAAAAAATACCAGTAGTGACGATATTGGGTGAGCAAAATGATTAGTCCGGCAAGGAATAATAAATTTAACGGCCACGCCAACAGCGGCCGGTAATCTTTTATATGGTAGCCAACCGGCTCGCTTATATAAGCCAGCAGTGATTTAACATACTTGCCTCCAAGAGTTGAGACATCCGCGTGCTGTTCCAATCCGGAAGTTTGCGCCGAAAATACCGGTACCACATCGGTATGGAAAAATATGCGAGGCGTGGTGGATAAAAGGCGCGGTCCAAACCCGACCAGGAAAAATAGCAGCAGAAAAATTACTTTTTTTGCAGGTATGCCCAGAGCCTTAAAGGTGTGTTTAAATTTGGTAGTAAACAATTGGTGACCGGAAACCGTTTCGCCATAAAACTGCCAGGCTTGTTTTAGCAGGACAAAGGCGATAATGATAAAACTAAAAAAGACCACGGTTCGGACCGAGGCGTAACAGCCAGTTATGAATCCGAGGCTGACCCCAAGCAGTACATAGTCGCGATAGCGGCCAAGGCGCAGGCAATAATGAATCAGAATAAGGATTAGAGTGCTTTGAATCCCGCTGAGCATGACAAAAAATTCGGTGCGCGAATAATAGAGGTGAAGGGGTATGGCAATAAGGGTAATGGCGGCCAGAGCGGCGACGCGTTTGCTAAAATAATTTCTTGCCAGCAGAAATAACAGGTAAACATCCAGGCAGCCGAGCAGGGCGGCGGGGAACCGCCAAGTGTATACACTGTTGCCGAAGAGTTTATAAAAAGGAATAAGCAGAGTTGGAACAACCAAACCCGCAGCGTCGTATGGGGTATAGGCAAAAATATTCGGGAACGCGCCGGTGAGCAGGCGGCTGGCTTCTAGACCGCCATCGCGGACCTGGTCGCCCAGAGCGACAAAGGGATACTGACGGAGCAGGACAAACGAGGCTAACACCGCAAGGCCCAAGACGGCCGCAATTATTGCCGGCTCTTCCCGCCAGGGTTCGGAAAGCGATTGCCAAATTTGTTTGAAGTCCAGGACAGAAGCCAGAGTTAAACCTATGGCCAGAATCCAAATAAAAAAAGCGGCCCATTGTTCGGTCAACGAAGGCTGATAGGCGACGAGGTTTAGCGATAGCGCGTAAAATGCCGCGGCCAGTATAAGCGCCGCGGTTCGCCAAAAGCTTTTTTTGCCGGGCAAAGCGCGCAGGAAATCCATCGGACTTGATTGCATAATGAGTTTAGGTAGCTTTGGTTTGTATCTCCGTATTTTCCGGCAGCAGGGTTTTAACCCGGAGCTTGCATAACTGCAGGGAGCTGATCCAGCAAAATTTAAACAAGTTCCAGCGCAGGATGCTGACTTTGCCCGTAGTGCGCGGCTTGTGGCGGACAGAAATTTGTAGGATGGGGGATTTGGCCTGTTTGGCTAAAATAGTTAAAAAAATATTTGGAATAACCGTCGGCTTGTCGGGCAGGCCGGTAAGTAGCTGTGTTAGATGGCCGGCACGCATGAGGCGGAACGGCGAGTTAACATCGGCATAAATTCCGAAGCTGACATACAGCCCGGCGCGCAAAGTTCGGGTTAAAACCCGGCGGCCCAAACTGTCCTGCCGTTTTTGCCGTAAGCCGAGAATAAAATCCGCTTCAGACCGCCGGTCCCAAAGCAGCGCAAAGTCCTCGGGGAAAAACTGGTTGTCGCTGTCGACCTGGAAAACATATTCCGGACTCATGGCCAAAGCGGTCCGGTACCCGGCAACGACCGCCGAGCCGTGGCCGGCATTTTGCTGGTGGATAATTTCCAACTCGGGAAATTTTTGGCCCAAAGCTTCCAGCAGCCGGCCGGTGTTGTCATGCGAACCGTCGTTGACTATTATCATCACAAACTTACCGAAACCTAAGAATCTACCCAGAAAATTTCGCCAGCTTGTTGTTACATCCTCAATACAAGACTCTTCGTTGTAGACCGGCATGACCAGGGCGATAGAAAGTGGATTATTCATATTATATATAGTATACCGTCTTTTGTTGAAATCGGAAAATCGGCTCCGGTTCGCCAAGATTGACCGGGTATGATATATTTAAAATACGAGGGAAGGAAAATATTTGCCGGATGTCTAATAACAAAGTTTTAAAAAATACGCTGTGGCCTTACCGCAATTTGGTGGTTGTCGGGGGAAACTGGGGGGATGAGGGCAAGGGGAAAATTATAGATTTGGTGATGGAACATTACGACGTGACCGTCAGGTTTTCCGGAGGCGCCAATGCCGGGCATACCGTATTTACGCCGGACCATCAAAAGTTAGTCAGCCATCTTATTCCTTGCGGCCTGGCCCAGCATAAAGAGTGCGTAATGGGCAGGGGCGAATTGGTGGATTTGAGATTGTTTTTGGAAGAACTTGAGCAGGCCAAAAAGGTTTTGGGCGGCCGGTTACCGAAAATATATTTAGACCAGATGTCGCCTCTATGGACGCCATGGCACGGGCTTTTGGAGGCGTGGCTGGAATTCGCGCGCGGTAAAGGCAAAGTCGGGACCACGGGCAAGGGGATTGGCCCCTTGGAAGGATTATATAAACTGCGCATTGCCCCATTGGTGGGGCAGGTCTTTTTGGAGAGGAAAAAGTTTATCGGAATTTTGGAATTGCTGTATAAAACTCTGCAACCGGTGTTTAAAGAAATGCGCGCCAAAGGTCTTATTGTTTCTGTAGGGAACGGTCGAGACCGTTCCCTACAAGGAAATATACCCAATCCAACCCAGGTGGCTGATTTGCTCAGATCATACGCGCCTAAAATCAAACCATTTGTCACGGATACTTCGTTTGTTTTGCACCAGGGAATAAAAAATAAACAGCGAATGCTGTTTGAGGGCGCGCAGGCTTTGGGGCTGGACAGCCGTTTTGGAACTTACCCTTACGTGTCCTCGGGTAATTCGGCGGCTTTCGGCGCGTCTGAAGGTACCGGCCTGCCAATGCAAAGTTTTGGCGCCACGCTGATGGTGGTTAAAACTTTGCCGACTCGCGTGGGCAGCGGGCCATTCCCGTCGGAAATGTGGCGGCGGCAGGAGGCGATGGAGTTTGTGAAAAAAAATATTGAGCTTTTTACGGATAAATCAGCTAAAGCCGAATTTTTAAACCGGCGGCTGGAAAAAATAAACGCCGGCAAAGCTTCCAATGCCGAGCTGTCGCAATATTTCCAGGTGTTGGGCGACGAACGCGGAGCGACCACCGGACGAGGCCGGAGCGTGGGATTTATTGATATACCCTGGCTGCTTTACTCTATTAGGATAAACGGGCCAAAGTGGCTGGCATTGACCCGGTTTGATATGCTGTCCGGCGTGAAAACGGTTCCGGTCGTTGTGGGTTATAGATTAAACGGAAAATTACTGGCTCCCGGGCAATTACCGCCGCCGTGGGACATGGATAAGGTCAATCCGGTATTTGAAAACTGGCCGGGCTGGAAGGAAAATATTTATGGGCTTAATGACGAAAAAACTTTGCCAAAAGCCGCCAATAATTTTTTAAATCACTTGGAAAATCATCTGAAAACCCAAATTTTATTGGTAGGAACCGGACCGGGAAGGAAAGACATTGTAGTTCGGGTGTAGACGATAGTGTCAAGGGTCGCCCTTGACACTAGGTAGCTAACTGGTATGATTAAGCTATGATTGGGAGAGATTATAAACCAAATTTTGAAGGTGCTTACTTTCATGCTTATAACAGGGGTGTAAACAAAGAACCTATTTTTTTAGATGAGCAGGATTATTCAAATTTTATTTTTCGGGCCAAGATATTACTTGGGGTAATCCCTTTACCGAAACGCACAGCTAAAGGCGGACTTCGTCTGAAGGTTTTGCCTATGAATGCGTTGGAAATTTTGTGTTATTGCCTGATGCCAAACCATTTCCATTTTTTAGTGAAACAGGGCCAAAAAGGCGGCTTAAAAATATTTTTGCATCGACTATGCACTTCTTACTCTTCATATTTTAATAAAAAGTATAAACGGGTTGGGCATATCTTCCAAGGGGTTTATAAAAGTAAAGCTGTATTAGAAGATAGTTATTTGACCCAACTAACGGCATACATCCATTTGAATCCAGAGCGTCCGTTTGAATGGAAATATTCCAGCATGGGAATTTATTTAGGGAAGGAACCTGTTGGTTTGGCGAACCCCGCCATGTTTATGGAAATGCATAACCTGACCTTTAAGAATTATCGAAATTTTTTGGAGACGAATTATATGCCGGAACAATTAAGTGTGGCTGATTTAACTTTTGAGGAAGATTAGTGTCAAGGGTCGCCCTTGACACTAAGGTTGGGCTGGACACTTGGTAGAAATATTATTATACTTATTGAAATTATTTTACTTTTTTATGAAACCAATTATTGAAGCTTTGACTTTTGACGACGTTTTGCTTAAGCCGGGGTATAGCGAGGTTATACCGACGGAAACCAAAACCAATACCCGGCTGACGAAAAATATTTCCCTGGCTATTCCCGTTATGAGCAGCGCTATGGACACGGTGACGGAAAACAGCCTGGCCATTGCCCTGGCCCAGCAGGGCGGTATTGGCGTGCTCCATAAAAATATGAGCATAGAAGAACAGGCGGCGGAAGTTTCCATGGTTAAGCGGTTTGAAAGCGGCATGGTGGTTGACCCAATTACCCTGTCCGCGGACGACTCAATTGCCCACGCGCTGCAAGTTATGCAGAAGCGGGGAGTTTCGGGTTTTCCGATTGTCGACAAAAACAATATGTTAGTGGGAATTTTAACGCACCGCGATTTGCAGTTTGAGTCCCGGCTGCACCTGTTGGTTAAGGATTTAATGACCAAAAAAGTTATTACCGTACCGGTCGGCACCAGCTTGGAACAAGCCAAGCAGATTTTCCAAAAGCATCGCGTGGAGAAATTGCCGGTCGTCGATAAAAATAATATTTTAAAAGGTCTGATAACCGTCAAGGACATCCAAAAAACCATCCAACACCCTCACGCGTCCAAAGACCGGTTTGGCCGCCTGCTGGCCGCCGCGGCCATTGGCGCCACGGGTGATTTTTTTGACCGCGCCGAAGCACTGGTTAAAGCCAAAGTTGATGTGCTGGTTATAGATACCGCCCACGGCCATACCAAACGGGTGATTGAGGCCGCGAAAAAAATCAAAAAATCTTTTCCAAAAACCGATTTGATGGTTGGCAACGTGGCCACGGCCGAGGGCGCCAAAGCTTTAATCGCGGCGGGTGCCGATGCCATAAAAGTGGGTATGGGACCGGGAAGTATTTGTACGACGCGGATTGTCAGCGGCGCGGGTGTTCCGCAAATTAGCGCCATTATGGAATGTTCGTCTGTAGCCGCCAAAGCCAAAGTTCCGCTCGTGGCCGACGGCGGAATAAAGTTTTCCGGCGACGTGGCCAAAGCTTTGGCCGCGGGGGCGGACGCGGTGATGATTGGCAGTTTGTTTGCCGGCACGGATGAAAGCCCCGGTGAGTTGATTTTATACCAGGGCCGGAGTTTTAAAACGTATCGCGGTATGGGCAGTTTGGGCGCGATGAAGCAGGGAAGTAAAGACCGCTACGGCCAGGAAAATGAAATGAACGTGCAAAAATTGGTGCCGGAAGGCATTGAAGGACGCGTGCCTTATAAAGGGCCGCTGGCCAATGTTGTTAACCAGTTGGTTGGCGGGTTGCGCGCCGGAATGGGTTATTGCGGAGCCAAAGACTTGGCCGATTTCCACAAAAAAGCGCATTTTGTGCGCATTACCAACGCCGGGTTGAAAGAGTCGCACGTCCACGATGTGGCAATTACCAAGGAAGCGCCAAATTACCATCAGGACTAAACCGCGGATCCACACGCGGATAGCTACGCGGATCTTACGCGGAATCTTACCATCCTCCTCGCTGAGGGTTTTCGAATTCAGCGACCAATCAGCGTTGCAGTCTTCAGCGTAACTTCAGCGGAAGGAGGACTAACCATGTTAGCCCCATTCGATTGTCACCGGCGGTTTGTCGGATATGCGATAGACCACTCCGCCGACTTCGCGGATTTCGTTGGTTATGCGCTGGGAGACGTGTTTTAAAAAGTCATAGGGGAGTTCGGCGGCCCGGGCGGTAAAGCCGTTAACGGACCAAACGGCCCACAGGGCGATTACGTGACCCTGGACGGCATCGTCGCCTTTGGTGCAGGTGATCATGGAGTTGGTGACCACGGCTCCGGCCTGCCAAATTTCATCGTATAATTTCCATTTTCTCATTTCTTCAATATAGATACCGTCAACCAGGCGCGCGGTGTGAAGTTTTTCTTTGGTGACTACGCCTTCTATTCTGACCACAAGACCGGGACCGGGAAAGGGCTGGCGTACCAGCAGTTCTTCCGGTACGCCTAACGACCGGCCGATGTTCCGTCCCGTGTCTTTAACGCAGTCCGCAAGCGGTTCCAGTTCGGGCAGGGAAAAGCCCAAATTAACGTTGTGGTGAATTTTTATCTGCGCTTTTTTTGCTCCTGAATCGTAGCCGCCCCCGCTTTCGGAAATGTCGGTATATAAAGTTCCCTGGGCAATGAAATCCGCGCCGAAGTTTTTGGCTTCGGTTTCCAAGATTTCTTTATATATGCCGCGCATGGCCAGGCGTTTGTCGTGCATGGAAATTTTTCCCTTAAGGGCAGTAAGAAACTTATCGGTGGCGTCAACTATTTTAACCGTTAGCCAATTTTCGGCGGCAAAATATTTTTTTACGTTTTCCTCATCATCCGGGCGGTCAATGCCCTTGATATAGACGCCCAGGATTTGCTGTGTAGCGTGCCCATTTATGGGCTGGTGTTTAAGTCCGGGTTTGGGGGGCAGCCGATGAATCGGCGCGATACAAGACTCCTTGAGCAGATAGGCGACGGTGGAGGAATCGCTGCCGCCGGAAAGCGCCAACATAACTTTTTTCGTCCCGATTTTTGACCGTAATTCATCAACCTTTTTTTTCGCTACTTCTGATGCCGGAAATTTGTCTTTGGCACCGCAAATTTTGAAGCAGAAATTTTCGTAAATTTGCGTGCCATGTTCGGTTTCGGTAACTTCGGGGTGAAACTGTACGCCCCAGAGGTTTTGGTAGTGTCCGGCCGCTACCGGCGTGTTGTCCGTGGTGCCGATAATTTCCAATTTATTATCAGTACTTATAATATCGCCATGGGTTTCCATGACTTTAAATTGGCTTGGTAAGCCCGCAAACAATTTAAAGTTGGTTTGTTGTGCCGGTGTTTTTTGAGTGGCTGTGAAAGTGTGGGTGCCAAATTCGCGTTTGGCGGACAGGGAGACTTTAACGCCAATATGATGCGCCCACATTTGGAAGCCCAGGCAGATGCCCAAAACCGGAATGCCAAGGTCAAAAATTTTGCCGTCGAACGGCGGCTGTTCGTAGGCGGAAGCCGGACCGCCGGAAAGGATAATGCCATTCGGGTTTATCTGCCGGACATCATCCGCGCTCACCGAAGCCGGGTCGGCCACTAAACAAAAAACGCCCAGGGCGTCGAGTTTTTGTTTGATGAGGTGGTCAAACTGGCTGCCCATGGAAAATAACAAAAAAAGCTCATTGGTAGAGCGGACTTTTTTTTCTTCGGCAATTTCCGCCAGAGCCTCGGCCGTGGCGTGTTTGAAGGTTTGCAACATAGATTAATTGACAAAAATGACAAAATTTAAATAATTGACAAAATTGACAGGAGTTAAATGATTGACAGGAGTTAAACAGCAAGATTCTCAATATTTGGTATTATAACAAATCCGGTGAAAAGAACAAAAATTTTCTGTCGAGCCCTATTGTTGCATGGGGGAAAAGCCGATGTTTGGGGTGTTTGGGTCGTTTTGGTAGCGGGATTGGTAGGCTGGCCAAAAGTTGGACCAGGATTGCGTGGACAGGCTGAACAAGGAATAGGCTTGCAGGAGGGAAATTATCAGGACTAGCATAACTAGTCCCGCGGTCAGGCGCAGCTTGTCCTTTAGCCATTGACCCGCAAAGGCAACGAAAACGGCCGGCAAAGGCCAAAAAATAATTAGGTAATGGTCGTGGATGGCGCGGTTAAACAGCAGGACCATTAGGCAGCCGGCCACCAGCCAGCTGAAAACTATTATCGCTCCGAGGTGTGAGATTATCGGCGGTTTCGGATTATCATCAATTTTAGAATAATAACGGAAGACTTTAACAATCATAAGCGCCAACACTATTGCCGCGGCCGCGGCCACAATCACATACAACGAATTCGGCTGGAGATAGGTGTAGCCGTTATTGAGGTCGAAGGGGTTTAAACAGGCGGACCAAAAGCTCAACAGCGCCTGCGCGCCAGCCGCGGATTTTCCGCCCTGTAAATGGCCGGAACTAAAATTGAGCAGGGCTAACACACCCCGGAAGTTGTCGGCAATGTTGTAAATTAAATAGGGAAGCGAGACTAAAATAAACGAAACAACAAGGCCGATGATTTTTTTTAGGCTGAGAGTTTTGGCTAAAATTTTTCGGCTGATAAATATCGGGACAAATCCGGCCAAAGGTAAAACCAGCGCGGCCGTGGCGTGGATCTGGGCCGCAATGCCGTATGATAGGCCGAGGAATATATAATCCGAAACTTGGCCGCCGTCTTCCAAAATTTTGGTTAAGTAATAAAAATACAGCAGGACAAATAGCGGTAAAAAATTGGGGTTGGAAATGTAACTGGTCAAATGCAGGCCGTAAATAGACACAGCATAAAACAGCGCGCCAAGCTTGGCCGCGTAACCGTCCGAAAACCATCTTAAAAATAATTTATAACAAACCCCGGCGGACAGGGCATATAAAAGAATGCCGGTTAATATGAGCGCGGCGGGACTCTTATTGCCCAGCCAAAAAAGCGGTGCCAGCAAATAATAGTAAACCGGGCCAAAGCGGAAATCGGTTTGCATGGACGGAGGGCCGGCCAAAGGCCAGTGTCCCCGGGTAATTTGGCTGCTGACGTAGTAATCGCGGTAAAATTCCGGGAAATTGGTATAATCCATATGCCAAAGCAGCGGCAGGCGAATAACAAAAGCCAGGGCGATAAAGCCCAGGACCCAGCGGTTATAGGAAAAAAAGTTTTTCATTGTCGATTATATTATACGGTATTAATTGGTTAATCGAAAATTGTACTTTAGGAGGCCGGGTGTTTAATATTTTAACCCTTCGACTCTCCCGCCAGTGGCGGGATCGCTCAGGGCAAAGAAAAATATCCAAGCCATAGGCTAGGATATTTTTCTTTGGTGGAGCTTATGGGGCGATGTTCGGACGGAAATAGTTAAAACGGCTGTTATTCCGTTGAAAATTATAGGTATTCCACATGAACCCATTCTATTGGCTTTAAAGTCTTAGCGTCAATGGTTACAATTATCGTATGCCCCCATTGTATATCACATTGGGAGCCAAACTTGGTAAACCAATTGGGTTGGGAGGTTTTATTATCCTGTCTTTTTTCACAACCTGGATAATAACCCCAAGTTATTTGAAAATTAGAGTCTTTGTAGGTGATTGAAGCTGGAGCGTGGGTGGCAAACCAGTTGGGGTCAATTTGCAATTGCTTTAAGGTAATATTATCCGTTGCCGCCGCGTTGGAATTAAGGTATGCTCTTGCCGCACTAATAGTTTGGTCATTACTGGTGCCGTTGGTTTGCTTGCCATACAAATCGCTCTGATTAGAACCCGCTACCATTTTATTCCACTCAGTTTGTACAGAAATATAATTTGTAAATAGGAATCCCAAAAAAATGATAACCACCAAGCCTAATATGATGGTAAGGCTTTTTGGTAGAAGTTTAGTTTGCTGTGAATTTGGCTCTTGGCTATTCTTGCTGGACATATAAACCTGTAGGACTGCGGTCAGTATCACAGTGATTATAATGTCGACAAATGTAAGGGCAATTCCTGTATCAATATAAACAAACCGGCCTGATATTGTCGAGGTAGCAATAATGGCTAGAAAGGTTATGGCGTAGACGTAATAAAAAAACCACTTCTTTTTTGACCACAAACCAAGTAAAGGTATTACTACTGTCATTAAGAGAATAATTCCGGTTGCAAAATTTGGAGGGAAAATTAATAGTAACGAAAGCGGAACTAAAAATAAGATTACCAGGAGATAACGTAGATAGTTTGGCTTCATAGTTCTGTTTTTATGTTTAATTTTACCACTCCAATTATACCACATATGGGAAAAAACCGGTTTGTCTTGGTATAATTATGACCGATGGATATATTAATTCGGGAATTAAATAGGAGACATAAAAAAGCTCGCAGCAGATTAAGCGAGCAGTTTTGATTATTGGTTCTGACAAAATAAAAACAGCCCGCGACTGTTTTTATTTAATTAAACTTGTTTTTTCCAAACGCCTTTAATCAGGTTCTCTTTTTTTATTCGCGACCATTTTTTAACTTGTGACTCCCTTTGTCTGGCATCGGCTAATGTCGAGTATGTTTCCGTGTATACAATTTCTCCGCCGCCGTGCTGTTTTGTCCATTGAGCACCTTTGCCTGAGTTGTGCCGAAATTCTCTTTGAGGCGGATAATTAGTGCTGCCGGTATACAAAGTGCCATCGTTTCAACGGAATAGATAAAAATAGAACATAGATGTTAGGTTTTGCCCCTCGACTCGGCTGCACTCGCTCGGGACACTCGCCTCGCTTCGAAGTTGGTGGTTGGTCGTAGCCCTTTAGGGCGTAGACCACGAGCGAGCTTTGACGATAGTCAAAGCGAGTCGAGTGGTGGACCTAGGCGGAATCGGACCGCCACCCCTCGGATGCAAACCGAGTGCACTACCACTATGCTATAGGCCCCTGCTCCGCCAAGGCTATGCAGGGCAAGCCCCGGGACTGGGGAAATTAACTATATAACGAACGATTAACAATCGGATATTTAAAATCCCGGGGCGTACCCCGGGATTTTTTATGCTAATAATTGGACTAGCATGGAAGTCGGGGCGCTGAGTTGCTGAGTGGCGGCTCCGCCCGGCAGTTTGTTGAAAAACCACAGGACGGCTAAAATGCACAGGGCCAGGCCGAACAGCTTCCACCAGGTATAAGTGCCGGCGCCGATGCCAGTACCGAGGTACTTTTCGGCAAAGTCAATTTTACCGGAAAACTGTTCGGTAATAATCACGGAATATTTCATCATCAGGACTCCGGCTATGAGAACCAGGGGAGATAGAAAAAAACGCATAAAATATTGCTAATTTTTAAAGTATAAACATAAGACATTCAGGACGAGTCCTGCTCCGCTAAAGCTACGAAGGGCACTGCTTCGCTATCAATAGTTAAATCTTTGGCTATGATAACGCGCGTGATATGGCGGTGCTTGCACTGCGTAGTCCGCCGGTGGCGGACGAAGCAGTGGTGGGCGTGTCAGGAATCGAACCTGAGACCTCGTCATTATCAGTGACGCGCTCTAACCATCTGAGCTACACGCCCTTACTTCGTTAAAACTTCGCAGGGCAAGACTACTTAGTCAATGTTTGACTATTTACCGTCTCGCCCTCCGTAGCCTCGGCGAAGGAGGGAGCTACACGCCCTTATTTCATAAGGACTTGGCTTATTTTATCAAATATTTCTATTTTTGACAACCGGGCGCAATTGTATTATTATAAATGAGTATTATTGCCATATTAGCCGGTTCGAAAGCCGTTAGAAACCAAAAACCCCAATATAAATGTTTTTTGCCAAAAAAAAATCCATTTTAGGTGTGGATATCGGCACCTCCAATATCAAAATTGTCCAGGTTACCCATCAGGACACGCCAATTTTGGATACTTACGGCATAGTGAATACTTCGTATCAAATTGGCATTAAAAATGACGCCCAAGCAACCCAGCAAATGGCCGGAGTGTTGCGTTCATTGGTGGATAGGGCCGGCGTAACGGCCAAGCGCTGCGTAATTAGTTTTCCCAACAGCGCGGTGTTCAGTTCCGTTGTCCAGTTGCCGAAAATGAACGAAAAAGAGCTGGCTTCCGCTGTGGAGTTCGAGGCCAAAAAGTATGTTCCGCTGGCGCTTTCGGAAGTTGACCTGTCCTGGTCAATAGTTAATGATGTGCCCGGTTTGGGAAATACCGTTAAAGTCCTGTTGACAGCTGTCCCAAAACAAATCACCAAGAATTATATGGAAGTCTTCGAATTGGCCGGTTTAAACCCGGAAGTCGGGGAAATTGAGGCTCTTGCGCTTATTCGGGCATTAATAGGTAACGTTCCCATAAACTGTGTTATAATAGATATAGGCGCCCGAAGTACCGGGTTGAATATAATTGAGAATGGGTTTTTAAGACTCTCGCGCAATTTAAGCATTGGCGGCGACACCATTACCGACAAAATCGCCCAAACACTGAATGTGAGTATTTTCCGGGCCGAACAGTTTAAAAAGGACTTCGGGGTGAGCAACGCGACTTTTTTGCCCGATGCCATCCGGCCGGTGCTGAATGTCATTAAAACCGAAGTCAAACAACTGCTGAATATTTACAATTCTCAAAAGGCCCGCCCCGAAAAAATATTACTGGTTGGGGGCGGGTCCAACCTCCCCGGACTGCAGGAATTTTTTAGCGACCTGGATTTAAAAGTTGAACTTGGTAATCCTTTAAAAACCGTAACTTACAGCCAGCAGGCGGCCCCGGTATTGCAGCGGTACTCGCTAAGCCTGCCAATCGCCATCGGACTGGCTTTACGGAATGAAACATAATAGGACTTACGCGTTTCGTCTAAAATTATAAATAATTTGACGAAACCCGCAAGGGGCTTGTCCGACTACTTCGTTATTTTCCTGCGGTTTTTGTCGACGTAGGTATACTACGTCTCCAAAAATCCTCGGAAAATGCCTCGTATTCGGCCAAGCGCGTAAGTCCTACATAAATGGTAATGAACAAAAATTAAAAAAATGACAAAATTGACAAGAATATAAATGCAGTAATTTTTGCTCATTTTTGTCATTTATGTCAATTTTGTCAATAAATTTGTGGCTCAAATAAACTTACTAAAACAAAATTCTTCGCGCCAACCCTTTGCGGAATCTTTTTATCGGCTGTTGCCGGCGGTATTCGGCCTGATTTTATTGGGTGTTTTTTGCTATTACGGCTGGCTGATTTTTTCCGAGCACAGTATTAGCGGACAGACTTCGGCCCTGCAGATAAAAATGAACCAGGAAAGCCAGGGCGCGCTGAATAATCCCCGCAGGAGCGAATTATTGGCCAGGCAGCTCCAACTTAAAGATTTAAACAGCCTGGTAGCCGCGCATTTATATTGGTCGCAAATTTTCCCGGTTTTGGCCCAGGTGACATTAAAAAAGGCGATTTACGATAATTTAACCATCAATCCCCAAACCAACACTATTGTGCTGTCCACCGAGGTTCCGACGCTGGAGGATTTGGATAAATATATGCAGGTCTTTAACCTGCCGCAGTTTAATAAATATTTCAGCAATGTCCGCATAGGTGGATTTGACCAGGTTCAGGGCCCGGCCGGCAGCTCGGTGAAATTTATAGTTACAATGAATTACGACCCCAGCCTGGTACAATATAAGCCCTTGGGCGGCAATTAACTTTTTTATTATGAATATCGGCCTCAGCCAAAATCCGGTCATAAGCTCCGCCAATTTAAAATCCCAAATGCAAACTTCACGCGGGTATTTTATGGAGTCGGTTTTATTGGCGGCTATTGCCGCGCTGTTTTGGTGGTTTATGGTTATTCCAAAACAGGCTAGCGTCGGCGAGGCCTCGGCAAATCTCAGTTCGCTTTCCGCGCAGGAATCTCAAATAGCCGACGCGGCCAGCGCGTTGGAGCAACAGGTTGCCTCTTTGGACGCCAACCAAAACAAATTAGCGGAATTGGATGAGGCATTGCCATTAAATGACAACCTTCCCAGGATGAATTTGCTGCTAAACAGCCTGGTGCAATCCGCCGGAGTCACCATTGAAACTTTGAATGTTTCCGGACAGAGCGCCAGCGCGATTGTCGCCGGGGATAAGGCCGAAATCGGCAACCCTTACGGGGACAGCAAAACGCTGCATACATATTTTGTTGCCATGGCAGTCAGCGGCAGTTTTGACCAAATTATGGCCCTGTTGGTAAAGCTGGAAAATAGCGGGCGCATTGTGGATATTACAACCCTGAATGTTACGGGCGCGGGGCCCGGGTTACTAAACCTGCAATTAAGCGCGAATATCTATTCTTTGTCCCCATCTTAATATTGTCTAGTTTATGAACATGAGCAAAAAGACAATTATTCAGCTTGTCATTATTGTAGCGGCTTTCGGTTTGGCCGGCGTGGTTCTTTATAACGGGTTTTTTAGCCAGGGAAGTCCCGCTTCTGCTCCGGCAACTCTGGTAAGCAGCGGAAGCCCGCAGACCCCTCAGCAAATTTTGCCATACGGATCCGGACCGCTCGACTTTAGCGTGCTGTCCAGCCGGCCATTTGTTTTTGGCCAAATCCAATATCAAAAGCTTGATCCGAACAGCGAAGTGGGGGTTAATCCGGCCGCAATGATTTCGAGTCCGGTGCCGGGCCGTTAAATGCTGTAATGATTTATCGGAAGACACTGAAAGGCAGTTTAAAAAGCCTTTGGGATGCAATTTTACATTATGGATACTCCCTTAAAATCTGCCAACAACCCTAGCGCTCAGCCTGCCGGCTTTGAGCAGTTTTTGGTTGACAACGGTTTTCTCAAGCCACAGGTTGCCACTCAAATTAGAGCATTGCAGCAGCAAAACGGCCAGGATTTTGGACAGCTGCTAATTCTCCAGAAAATTTTGGACGAAGAGGATTTGGTTAAAGCTAAAGCGGCTTTTTTTGGTTTGCCTTATGCCGATTTAAGACAGTTGCAGGTTCCTCAATCCGTCTTGAGCCTTATCCCTTCCGAGTCGGCGGGGTTTTATAATTTTGTACCGTTTGAGCTAAACGGCCGGAGTTTAAAAGTTGCCATTACCGATCCTTCCAACCTGTCCGCCCTCGAGGCTTTGGAATTTTTGGGCCAAAAGCAGAATTTACAGGTTCAGCTGTATTTGGCCTCGGAAACATCCGTGGAAGTTGTTATGGGAAAGAGGCAGAATTTAAAGAGAGTGGTCGGAGAAGCCTTAAAGGTTATCCAGACCAAGGAAGCCGAGGCTTTAAAACCGGTGGAAGAAAAAAGGGAGCAAAAGCCTCTGGTTATAGAAGAAGCCCCGGTTATTAAGATTGTGGAAGTCATTTTGACTAACGCCATTGAGGCAAACGCTTCGGATATCCATATTGAGCCTTCGGAAAAGGATGTCCGGGTCCGCTACCGGATTGATGGAATTTTGCATACTTCACTGATGCTGCCGAAAAATGTCCATTCGGCGATTATTACCAGAATAAAAATTTTGTCGAATTTAAAAATAGACGAATCCCGCCTGCCCCAGGACGGGCGTTTCCATATGGAAGTGGGGAAAAAATCCGTGGATTTGCGCGTTTCAATTTTGCCCCTGATTTACGGCGAAAAAATTGTCATGCGTATTTTGGATAAAAGCGGTTCGGTGCCGACCCTGGAGCAGCTCGGCTTTCGCGCCCGGGCCTTGACTTGGGTCAACGATAATATTAAAAAGACGCACGGCATTTTTTTGATTACCGGGCCGACCGGCAGCGGAAAGTCCACAACTTTATATTCCATCCTGTCCATACTGAATACGACATCGGTTAATATTGTAACGCTGGAAGATCCGGTAGAGTATTTTATAGAAGGGGTGAACCAGAGCCAGATTAATCCGGATATTGGCCTGACTTTTGCCGCCGGATTGCGCAGTATTTTGCGGCAGGACCCGAACATTGTGATGGTGGGGGAAATTCGCGACAAGGAGACTGCGGAACTGGCGGTGCAGGCGGCGCTGACGGGGCACTTGGTATTTTCCACTCTGCACACCAACAACGCCATTGGCGCCATGCCCAGGCTTATGGATATGGGTATTGAACCTTTCTTGCTGGCCTCTTCCATAAACGTGGTGGCGGCGCAGCGGTTGGTCCGTAAAATTTGTCCGGATTGCCGCAAAGAAGTTGAATTGCCAAAAGTTTTGGAGGATCAAATTAGGAAAGATATATCCACGGTCCCGGAGGAATACTTTAACGGATTTGATAAAAAAACCCTGAAAGTTTTTAAAGGCGAGGGCTGTGATAAATGCGGTCACACAGGATATCGGGGACGATTCGGAATTTTTGAAGTTTTGCCGTCTACTACGGACATCCAGGAGTTAATACTGGCACATTCGTCGGCCCTCAAGATTTACGAGGTAGCGCAAAAGCTGGGAATGATTACCATGAAGCAGGACGGCATAATCAAAGCTTTGAAAGGCGAAACGACAATGGATGAGATAATTCGGGTGACCACGGAATAATAAAATGCCAAATTAAAAATTGCAAATTACAAATCAATTTTAAATGCCAAAAGATCAAACTTGAAATTTAAGAATTTTTACATTAATTTGGAATTTGTAATTTGACGTTTGAAATTTAATGACATGGCTTATTTGGTTAAACAAAAATTCAATGTGGCGGATTTGGCGAGGATACCGGAGAAAAAAAACCGGGTTTTGATTTACGGCTCCGATTTATATTTGTGCCAGCTGTACGCCAGCTATTTACGCTTATGCCGCCTGGAAACAAGACATTGTGCCAGCCAGGATTTGGTTGCCAACGTTTTATCGGGTTTTATGCCAAGCTTGCTGTTGGTTGACCTGGACTCCTTGTCTTATTCCGGCGACAGCTGGTTGAAAAATTTAAATTTTAACCGCGATTTTCCCTCCTTGCTGATAGTAACTATAAGCGGTAATTCGGATTCTAAAAGCGTTGCCAAACTGATGAGCGCCGGCGTCAGCAGCCACATTAACCGTAAATTCAGCCGGCCACAGGATGTGGCCGAGGTAGTAAAGGTGTTATTGCAATAGTTTGACAGTAAGTTAATTCCAAATTATAAATTTTAAATTTCAAATCAATTTTCAATGACAGAAGGTCAAATTTGAAATTTTAAAATTTATCATTGATTTGTAATTTAATATTTGAAATTTGTAATTTTATAACCCTATGTACAAAGCCAGCGAACTTGAATTGAATAAGCTGTTATCCGTTGTTCTGGAGCGCGATGCTTCGGATTTGCATTTGTTGGTCGGTGAGCCGCCGGTTATCCGCGCCGATACTCAGCTGATCAGGCTGGATAATTACCAGGTATTGAGCAATGACAACATTAACGATTTGTTGAACGTTATTTTAACTCCGGAGCAGAAAACGATGTTCGAGAAAGACATGCAAATCGATTTTTCATATTCATTTAAGGACAACATCCGTTTTCGTGTTAATGCTTACCGGCAAAAAGGGGTGCTTGGCGTGGCGCTGCGGGTTATTCCCAACCGGATTAAGACCATGGAAGAGCTGAATTTGCCCGCGACCCTGAGGCGGTTTATTGAGCGCAAGCAGGGTTTGGTGCTAATGGTCGGTCCGACCGGGCATGGCAAGTCCACGGCTTTGGCTTCCATGATTAACGAGATAAACAATACCAGGGCCGAACATATTTTGACCATTGAAGACCCGATAGAGTTTTTAATTACTCCGAACAAGTCCATTATTTCCCAGCGCGAACTGTACTTGGATACCCCGAATTTTGCCGATTCGCTGCGTTCGGCCCTGCGCGAAGACATTAATGTCGTGCTCTTGGGTGAAATGCGCGATTTGCCGTCTATGTCCGCGGCCATGACCGTGGCGGAAACCGGGCACTTGGTGTTTGCCACTTTGCACACCAACGACGCTGCCCAAAGTATTGACCGTATTGTTGACGTGTTTCCGGCAGAACAGCAGCAGCAGGTTCGCGGCCAATTGGCCAGCGTCTTGGTCGGGGTAGTCTCTTTGCGGCTGCTGCCTAAAATCGGCGGCGGCCGGGTTCCGGCTTACGAAATTTTGATGGTTAACCACGCGGTCAGGAACGTAATCCGAGACAATAAAATTTACGAAATACCCAATATTATACACACCAGTCTGGATGAAGGCATGGTGCCGCTCGATAAAATTTTGGCGTTGTTGGTAAAGCAGGGAACCGTGGAGTTTGAAGTCGCGCAGGACTTTGTTTTGGATAAAGAATATTTTATGTCATTAATTTCTTAGACCGCGGATCCTAACGCGGATTACGACGCAGATCTTGTCGCAGATCCCCGTTAATATCCGCGTTGCAGTCTTGGATCCGCGTTAATATCCGCGTTATATGAAGTTTCAATATAAAGCAAAAAATTCGCAGGGCGGGATTCAAAGCGGGGTAGTTTTGGCCGGAGATCAATCCAAGGCCGAGCAACTGCTTTTGGAGAATGGCCTCGTAATTATCAGTCTGGTAAAGGAAGATGATAATTTTCTTGAAAAGCTGAATCCGTTCGGAAAGTCTGTCAGCAACAAGGATTTGGTGCTGTTTTCCAGGCAATTGGCCACCTTAATCGGCTCACGGGTGCCGATTATTCAGTCTTTGCGGATTTTGCAGGAACAAATTACCGGCAAGTATTTGCTGACCATTATTGACGATTTGATAGCCGCGGTTCAGAACGGGGAGAGCCTGTCGAGTTCCCTGGCCAAACACGCCGATGTCTTCGGTAATGTTTATGTTAACCTGGTGATGTCGGGTGAAGTCAGCGGTTCTTTGGATAAGTCCCTGCTTTATTTGGCTGATCAGCTGGAAAAAGATTATGAGCTGAGAGGCAAGGTTAAAAGCGCCATGACCTACCCGATTTTTGTACTGGTGGCTTTGGTCGGCATCGCGCTGATGATGTTTAAATTTGTGCTGCCCAACCTCACTTCGGTTTTGCTTGAGCAGGGCGGCAGCCTGCCGCCGGTCACCGTGGCAATTATCGCTTTTTCGAACTTTTTCAACCAATTTTGGTGGCTGTGTTTTATTGTCGTAGCCGGAGTGATTCTGTTTGCCCGTTATTATATTAATACGATTTCGGGGCGATATAATTGGGATAAAGTAAAACTTAAACTGCCGATTATCGGCGGGATTTTTACCAAAATTTATTTGTCCCGTTTTGCCAGAAACCTTTCCACCTTGGTTATGGGCGGCATACCGATTATTAAGGCTCTGCAGATTGTTTCGGAAATCATTAATAACGTGATTTACCGCGATATTCTTATTGATACCGTTACCAAAATTCAGGGCGGGAAGAGTATTAGTGAAGGTTTGTCCGGGCACCCCGAATTTCCGCCGATCGTAACCCAAATGGTAAAAGTGGGAGAACAGACGGCCCAGTTGGATGAAATAATGGGCAAGCTGGCGTCCTTTTATGAGAAGGAAGTTGACGCCAAAGTTTCCACGTTAACTACATTGCTGGAACCGATAATTATGATTATTCTTGGTATTGGCGTAGGCGTGCTGGTTGCCGGGATTTTGCTTCCGATTTACAACCTGGCCAGCGCCGGCGGCTAGGAGTAATCGCGAATATACAAATCTTACTTAATATAGGAAACCGATAGTTGTCGGCTTGATGTTATAGAAAAGTTAACTTACAGTGGCCCGCTTCGTATATTATAAACAATTCGTATATTCGCGATTACTCTGTGTATAACCGATTTGCCAAAGGCGTAAAAAATGGTACAATATATGTAATCTAAAGATTAAAATTGTTAAGGTATTTAAATTCTTAGCAATTTTCCTTTAATATGATTGGGGGTGAAAAAATTGAGAAATAAAAACCAAAGCGGGTTTACTTTAATCGAGTTGTTAGTCGTTATCGCGATTATCGGCCTTTTGGCATCTGTGGTGTTGCTGGCCTTAAATGGCGCTCGAGCCAAGTCCAGGGACGCCAAGAGAATTGCCGACGTCAGACAGATAGCTTCGGCTATGGAACTGTTCTATAACGATAATAACTCTTACCCCAGTTACACGAGTAACCTGGTTCCGAATTATATCGGCGTATGGCCTACAGCGCCAACCCCGGTTGACCCGGCTGCCGGAGCGACAACTGGATGCACTGCCAGCAATAACAGCTACACACTATACCCGGGCTATAACGCGGGAGGAACACCTTCCTCTTCCACTTATGCTCTGGTGTTCTGTTTGGGAGGTCTTACCGGCGGTTACGGCCCCGGTCAGCATACCTTAAGCCAATCCGGCATCCAATAGTTGTTTAGTTTTCGCAACTATTCGCCTCATCCTTTTTTTGCCATCCGTTTCCCTAAATTAATAGGGAACGGATGGCAAGCGTGAGGAATAGGACGCAGTACCAAAATTGATGATATGACCTGGCAAATTTCCAACAAAGCAAAGAGTATTTTTGGCAGCCTCTGTTTGGCTGTTATTTTATTATTGATTATTTTTTGGGCCGTGGGAAAAGGGCAAAAATTAGCCCAGGCGGATATTATTATCCAGACCGCCGGGCAAACCCAAAAAGCCTTAAGTTATTTTTATCAGGATCAGAACCGTTACCCTTCGGCCGTGGAATTTGCCGACCAGAATACCATGTTAAATTATTTGAACGTCTTTCCGCTGCCGGAATTTGCTTCCGTGTCCTGCCCGCAGACGTTTAATTATAACCGGACATCCGACACCTCGTATACTTTAAGTTTTTGTCTGCCTTCGGCCAGCGGAACTTACAAGAGCGGCTGGAACAGCTTAAGCGGCAACCTAGGGAGCCAATAACTTTCCGATTCTCGAATATTTTTTTAATGAATTTAAAAATACCCCGTTTGCCTTATCCGGAGGACAAACTGTTCGGCTGGCTGTTTGCCGCCGTTTTGCTGGTGCCCCTGGTTTTTAGTTTAGTTACATACGAGAGTTTCGAAATTTTTAAATATACCTTAGTTCTGGTTTTTACCGGCGCCGGGCTATTGGCAGTCGCGTTAAAAACAAAGGCGCCAGGCCGGCAGCTCCGGGCAAATAAATTTTTTTACTGGTGTTTAGGTTTGTTTTGGCTGTGGGCATTGTTGTCCAGCCTTTTGGCCTGGGATAAAAATTACAGTTTCTTCGGATTTTACGCAAGGTTTACCAATGGTTTTTTGTTTTATTCGGCCTGGGCCATTCTGTTGTTATTGCTGAACCTGCTTGATTGGGGACAAGTCTATTTTTTACTGAAAACCCTGGTATTAACGTCCGGTTTGGTGGCGTTGTGGGGTATTTTACAAAGCATAGGTATTGGTTTTTATTTGGGTTTGACCACCGATTATTTTAACCGCGCGGCCCCGAGTTTTTTAGGAAACACGGATTTTTCCAGTATGTTCGTGGTGGCCTTGTTACCGATAACGGTGCTGCTATTTTTACGCAGCCGGAATTTTTGGGGAAAAACTTATTATGCTTTGAGCGCTTTTGTCCAGTTAGTCTCCCTGTTTATTTTTGCCAGCAGGGGAGCGCTTTTGGCCCTGGTTGTGGCTATGCTGGTGGCGGTGTTTTTAATCATCAGGTTCGGAAAAGGAAAAATACTGGTTTGGCTGGCAGTTTTGGTTGTTTTGGTTGCTCTCGGCGGCGGATTGGGCGCCAAGTTTTTAAATTTCAGCCGGCCTCAGACTTTACAATCCATAAGTTTGAGCGATGTCAACACCACTAACCGCCTGGCGGTTTGGAAGCTGTCGCTTTCCAGCATAATCCGCCGGCCGGTATTCGGGGTCGGTTTGGGAAATTTTCAGCTGATGTTTGAGCATGACCGGACCGCGCCGTTGATTACCAGCGGGTTTTTTGACGACGCTCATAATTTACCCCTGGAGCTGGCGGTTACCGGCGGAGTCTTTTTTTTGCTGTGGTTTTTGGCTTTAATCGGCTGGGGCGCGTACAAAGCCTACGGTCGGCTGGGCGCCGGCAGTCAGCCGGAAGACATCGCCTTGCTGACCGCCCTGGCGGCCTGGCTGACGGCCAGCCTGTTTACTCCCGTGGCGATTCCCTGTTATGTCTTACTGGCCGTTTTGATAAGCGCCTGTTTTAGGGAAAATTTCCGCCGGCTCAATTTACAACCCGCGATGAAGTGGGCTGTCGCCACTTTCGGCGCGGGATTTGTGGTCTGGGGAATTGTGTTTTTTAGCGCCGAAATTTTATTCTTTCGCGGCGTCCAATCTTACAACGGGGGAAAATACCGGCTGGCGTATGAATTAACTTCCCTGGCCACGCGTCTTAACCCCACAAACCGTTTGTATTTTGTGTATGAGAGCGGCAGCGCTATCCGCAGCGACCAGCCTTTAGGCAAAGTTGAAGAGCTGCTGGCCCGAACCCAAAAAATAAACAGTACGCGGGCGTATAGCTTTACGGAACAGGCGAACCTGGATTATTTATTGCTATATCAAACCAAAAATTTCGGTTATATGAATTTGGTTTTGGATAATCTTAAAACGGCCATTAAACTTGATCCTTATTTTTCCGGAAATTATTTTACGCTATCGGCTTATGACGTCGCTTTTGCCAAACTGGCCGACGCGGAGTCCGCGGTTAAAACCGGTTTGATCCTG
This sequence comes from Candidatus Doudnabacteria bacterium, assembly GCA_031291995.1. Taxonomy (GTDB): domain Bacteria; phylum Patescibacteriota; class Doudnabacteria; order UBA920; family UBA920; genus PALSA-1336. The sequence goes on along the minus strand of JARLHZ010000027.1, from coordinate 396 downwards.
GAACCGAATAATCTAGGCGGGGAGATTTTTTTGGCAAAAATTTACCAACTGCAAAACAATAAAGCCGGGCTGCTTGATGCTTTGACCAAGGCTTACAAGGCCGATCCCAGCAATTTGGTAGTTTTGAAGATTTGGCATGAAATGCAGCAGTCCGACAATGTTGCGGCGGTTCCTTTTGATATTAATTTAGGACTCGGACACTTAGACTAGTAATCGCGAACATTCTGTAGTAATCGCGAATATACGAACCTATTGGTAATATACGAAACCGTCCACTGTAAGCAGTCTGTTCTACACCAACCAGCCGACAACTATCGGTTTTGTATATTAATTAAGATTTGTATATTCGCGAATACTCGCGAATACTATTGTAAGTAATATACGAAACCGTCCACT
>JARLHZ010000026.1 GCA_031291995.1 Candidatus Doudnabacteria bacterium | reverse complement strand
GGCAATTTCTTGCTCGGATAGCTGATTGGGCATTTTTGTTAAATTTTGTTTTTGTTTCTTAACCTGAAAACTTTACCTAACCTTAGTTTATCATATTTTAGACCATAAATCCATATGACTTATGCCCAGTGGGCAGTTACCCCGCAAGTGATTGACATACTGAGTGAAATCTGGTAATATATCCTTGCTTTAAGCAAGTCGAATAATCGCTTCGGTTTTAAAACCGGGGAGGAAAGTCCGAACACTTGTTTGATACCCTCTTAAGAGGTATTAAGAATAGTAGCGGCTCCGACACCTGTACAAGGGTTCGGAGTTCCGACAGTTCAATTTGTCGGAGGTAACTCCCGTCTGGAGTAATCCACGAGGTGCGAACAGAGACGCTTGTGACCGAAAGGGAACAAGAATCCAGTTTTGGATTAATCTTCATATAAGCTCGGGCCGAAAGGTCTCGAGCGAAGTCGAAGGGTGAAACGGCTAAATCCTTACTTGAGTGCAAGACCAAATTTGGTAGGTTGCTTGACCCTTAGAGTAATCTAACGGGCAGATAGATGATTATTTAAAAACAGAATTCGGCTTACGAGCTTGCTTAAAGCAAAAAATATCCCACACTACGTGGGGTATTTTTTTGACCAAAATTGTGGATAAAAATTGAGTCTTACGGGACAGACTTGCCAGCCAATTGAAAATTTTTATTGAATTATTGTTGTTTCCCGAATGGCGATTGTCCACCAAAAAATTTATCGGATTTAAAGATAGTAAAACTTTTAATTATTGTCGACACAAATTAATTGAAATGAATTTCATTAATATTGAAGTAGTTTCACAAAAAAATAGGGAAACTCTTCAAAAACAAAAAGAATTAATTATTTAGACAAAAAAGTATTCAAAAACTATAATGAATACAGATACATAATTGATTTTTTAGAAATTGTCGGTATCAGCAACAAAAATAAAATTCAGTCTTAAATCAAATAAACGCAATTTTAGAGCCCTAATTCAAAAGGCCTTTGCGCTTTTTGCGTTTCTTGCTTTGGTAAATAGCTATATTTTATTTCCAATTTTTGGTTTGGCAGATCTAGAGTCAAGTCCTCCGGCCACTCAGACTCCCAATGAAATTTTTATTCCAGAGAATATTTTGTCGGCGGATAATTCCAATAGCTTGGGATACTGGAGAAATCTGCAAGCCAGTATAAACACCCCGCCGGCTAGCGGTCCCATTGGAAATTTAGACAAGGGTAATTCAACTTATTTGGATTTTAGCGGTGCAATGGAGGCGACCGGCTCTGCCCAAGTCTTTCCAGAAGTTCCTATCTTATCATCTTCGACCCCTATGTCGGCACCGGAAAGCAGCCAAACGGCAACCGGTACCGGCATCGATTTGCCGATTCCCGATTTGCCTTCAGAAGTTGGAGCAACGGACAGTACTTCCACAATACTTATTCAGTCTGACGACATTTTAATGGCGACGGGAACGGAATCCGCTTCGGGAACCGACGTTTTGCCCGATCCGCTATCGATTACTACCGTGGCGGAGCCGGTTTCTCCGGCGACATCAACAACGGATGCGTCCGATATAAGCAAAGTTCAAAATCCCGAAGCCTCATCGTCATCGGACGCGGTCTTAACGCCTCAAGACACCGGCCAAACCCCAAGCTCGACAATCGCCGTGGCGTCGGACACTCCTGAAGTTGGCGGATCTCCATCGGAAATTACCGGTGGATTTGACGATACGGGTACTAAGTCGGCGGTCATTGCGGCACCGAAATTTTCCCCGGAATTACAATACTCCTCGTTTGCCCCAACGCCAACCAACGACCCCGGCGCTTCAACGACAAGCCTGGTTAACGCGAAATTATCCGTGGTAGTTTCGGGTCCCGCCAATCCCGGTGCGTATTTAACCGTCCAATACGCCGTAGCCAGTTCTTCCTGGCAGGATTTGGGGACGATTAAATTTGACTCATCGTATAGCGAAATAAACAATAAAAAAATTTATTTTCTACTTCCGGATAATTCGGTAAGGGACGTTGGCAAATTAGTAATAAAATTTGTATATTTTGGAGCGCCGTACACAAACAAACCCGCTGTGTTTCTTAATTCTTTGGCCGTTTCCGGGCAATATGTCAAATTCAGCAGCGATCAAATGGACGCCCCCGACTGGTCCCTTAAAAACGCCACCAGTACGTTTTCACATTTGGATTTACAAAATAAGCTTTTGGACTTGAATTTGCCGGATAATTTATCGAATCCAATCACCATAGGACGCAAGGGACAAGACCCCTTCGGCATGGTGATAAGAAACGTTAACAGCCAATCGGTTCCAATATTGTCCGGTAATGAAATTACTTATCCCGACGCTTTTAGTTCGACGGATCTGCAGTATCAACTCAGGGACAGCGGGCTAAAGGAAAATATTATTTTAAAAGATTTAAACCATCCCAGGAGTTTTAAATATTTGGTGGATAGCCAATCGTACGATGTAATTCAGACGGCGCCAAACGCCATCCAATTTTATAAAAAAGGACAAAAGGGTAATCCATTGTTCCGGCTGTTCGCGCTAACCGCTCCGGTCATGACGGACGCGAACGGTCGCACCAGCAACGGGTTAATTTTTAATTTAAAGCGCAGCGCCTTAACGCTGACCCCGGATGCCAAGTGGCTTAAGGCCGCGCAGTACCCGGTGATTATTGATCCCAGCGTTGACATTAGCGTGTTAAACGTATCATCTTTCCCGGTGGCCGGAGGGTATTGGACGATTGATTTTACTACCATCGGGGCGGCGGACCTCAACGTTACGCCCGCGGATTTGGATACCCAGACGGATATGAAGTTTGCCAGCCTGACCTGTGACGGCAGTCCCGCAGCTTCTTCTGTCGGAACCGGCGGTGCGGTTTTTTCCGCGAACTGGTCTTGTCCGGACGGCATGGGAGAAATAAAATTTTTGGATTTGAAAACCGGCCACCACCATATGATTTTCAATTTTGGCGGCGCGACGCAGGATGCTTACAACGGCGCGAACGTCTGGACCGGCGGCGGAGGCGACGGCAACTGGGAAACTAACGCCAACTGGAGTACCGGCGCCAAACCTACCGCTACTGACGATGTCGTTATTAACACCGCGACTACGGTTAATATTAATGGCGGAACCACGGTGAATTCCCTGACTTTAGGAATCAGCGGCGGCGGCACGGCCTCGGTTTTAAATTTTAATTACAATGCCGTCGACCTGGTTTCTCCTCTTGTCACCACCGGGGATTTAACCGTATACGGTACCGCCAAAATTACCCACACCGCGGGAACGGCTTCCGTCGGGGGAAAAATAAATATGCAGGTTGGCGGTAATGCGAACATTACCGGCGCAATTAATGCCGATGGCAAAGGTTTTGGCAGCAACCAAGGGCCAGGGGCCGGTGTTAACGACGGAGGCAACGGCGGCGGAGGCGGCGCTTATGGAGGGATGGGCGGCCTCGGCCGGGCGGGCGCGGGATCTGCCGCGACATACGGATCTTTAACCACACCAACAGATTTAGGCAGCGGGGGCGGACTCTCTTATGGATCAGGCACCCCGGGCGGCGGCAGTATACAATTATCCGTGAGTGGATCTGTCACCATAAACGGAAGCGTTTCGGCCAATGGCGCAGGCCCCGACGGCGCAAGCGGCGGCGGCAGCGGGGGCAGTGTTTATATAACCGCCAATACTCTCATTGGAACTGGGAGTATCAGCTCCGTGGGTGGTAATTCATACGCCGGTAATGGGGTTGGCGGAGGAGGCGGTGGAGGACGCATTGCCGTTTATTATACCATTGACAGCTCATCCATTACTTATACCGCCGCGGGCGGAATTAGCACATCATCCGGCGCTCCTTACACGGGCGGCGCCGGCACAATTTATAAAAAATCCGCGGCGGAAACAGGCGGCGATTTGCTGATTAATAACAACAACGAAGGTGGCACAATGGCCAGCGGTTATGGGCAAACATCTCTGGGGAGTTTTAATTTGGATTCTCTCACTATTACTAACATGGCCAATGTTTACCTGACCGCGACCTCCGCAACTACCACGGCACTTATCATAAACAATCACGCTTTGTACGACGCGCGCGCTTCAACGACCCTGGCGTATGGTTCGCTGTCTTGGTCCGGAGCTGCGCTAACCGACAGCGGCGGCAATTTTGCCGTTTTGGCGCAAAATCAGGATTTGACCGTTCCCTCTGGCTCTATGCTTATTGAAAATATCCCTGGCGGCGCGGTACAGTCATACAACAATGTTACAATTGACGGGACTTTAACCCACACCGGTAATATTAACGCGACCACTGGCACCGTAAGTTTGTATAAAATTAATTGGGTCGTGGGAAATTTAATCGTCGATTCAGGCGGCACGATTAATGTTGATGGTAAAGGGTTTAACGGCAACCAGGGACCCGGAAAAGGTACGGCCGGCAACGGCGCGGGGGGAGCTTCTTACGGCGGCCTTGGCGCCAACGGCTCGACAGGAGCGGCTGCCGGTACGGCTTACGGGTCTTTAACCGTACCCACGGATATAGGAAGCGGCGGCGGCACGGGCAACAGCTCGGGCGGAGTTGGTGGCGGCGCCGTGGAAATTGCCGCTAGTGGCACGACAACAATAAACGGAAATATCTCCGCCAACGGCACTCAGCTAAGCGGTAGCGACGGCGGGGGCAGTGGCGGTAGTATTTACTTAACCACAAACACGTTAAGCGGCACCAGCAGCCTAAGTGCCATAGGTGGAAATTCTTTATCCGGCAACGGCATTGGCGGCGGGGGCGGGGGCGGAAGAATTGCCGTATATTACACAACAGACAATTCCACCGTTTCTTATTCTGCGGCCGGCGGCACAAACAGCTATGGCGGACCTGCCTATTATGGCACCCCGGGAACCGTGTTCAAAAAAAATCCGGGCCAATCTTTCGGCGATTTAATTATCGATGATAATAACATCGGCGGTTCCGATGAAACAAAATTTCCCCTAACTCCCATCGGGGCGTATACTTTTGACAATATTACCCTGCAAAATTCCGGCGCGATTTTTCTTAGCGCCTCATCCGCTACCACAACAATTCTGACGCTTTCCAACAATGGCTACTATAATGCCAAAGCCGGTACTCGCTTGAATTATACCTTGCTTAATTTACCCGGCGCGGGAATTATTGGCGACAGCGGCGGTACTATGCCTCTGTTGGATCAAAACCAGGATTTAACAATCCCGGCCAATTTAAAATTGGTTATGCAGGATCCGGGAGCTTCGCGTACATATAACAATGTCACTATAAGCGGCATTCTAACTCACGCATTTAATTCTTTGGCTACCACAAGCACGCCGGCGTCTTCGCTCTATAAAATTAACTACGCGGTAAACGGAAATCTTACCATTAATTCCGGTGGTAGTGTCAACGTGGACGGGCGCGGTTATGGCATGAACAACGGACCCGGTGTTGGCGCAAACGGCAGCGGAGCAGGGGCTTCTTACGGCGGTTTGGGCGGCGCTTCTACCGGCCATTCCACCACAACAATCGGATCCATATATGGTTCATCAACAGCGCCAACTGATCTTGGCAGTGGCAGCACCAGCGGCGCCTTAAACGATGGAGCGGCCGGAGGAGGCGTGGTAGAATTTACCGTAACAGGCAATACTACAATTAACGGTACAATTTCCGCCAATGGATTGGCGCCGGTGGGAAACGACGGCCAACCTCCGGGAGGCGCCAGCGGCGGCAGTATTTACTTAACCACCAATGATTTATCCGGCACGGGCAGTCTTTCGGCAATCGGCGGCAATAGCTATACATCCGGATGCTGTAATATTACGGGTGGAGGAGGCGGCGGCGGGCGAATTGCGGTAAGTTTGACCTCAAACTTGGATAACGCGGTAGTACGTTCCGTATTGGGCGGTTTGCAAGCAAACGCCGAAGTTGGGGGTACCGGCACGCTCGTACCGGTCGACCAGCCGACCGTGACCACACAGGATCCCACCAGCATTGCCGACACCAGCGTCACCGGTCACGGAACAATAACTTCTATAGCATTTTATCCGGTATTGCATTACGGGAATGTTATCGCCCAAACTTCAAATCCCACTCTGGCTACCTCAATATCAACTTTTGATTTGGGAACAACCGGCACCACAGGAGCTTTTACGGCAAGGCCCATGACCGGCCTGACTCACGACACTAATTACCACACTGCTGCCTACGCCACAACCCTGGGCGGGACAGTGTATGGCAATGACGTGGCCTTTCTTACTGATGCGCCCGCTATTTTAACGCAGCAGGATTTCAGGGTTTACCAAAATAACGGCCAGCTGCAGCCGGCAATAGCCATAGCCAGCCAAAACGCGCCGGCCTCCATTTACACCACGTCAACGCCAATCCGCCTGGTTATGAATGTTGGCGCGTCCACGGATTTTTTGCCGGCCGGCGTCGGCGTGTTTAAGCTCCAGGTTTCAACATCTACTAATGCCAATTGGATTGATGTCGGTGGCCGGGGCGGAGGTTGGTGGAATACGGACTGGGCATACAGAAGAAAGATTACATTTAATAATGCTTCATCTACTTCCGATCTTACCAATTTCCCTGTATTGGTATCTTTAAACGCCGTCAGCTTCGGGAACATTGATTATTCCAAAACTAAATCCGCCGGCGCCGACATTCGGTTTTTATCGGCTGATAATTCCACCGTTCTCCCTTACGAAATAGAAAAATGGGATAATACCGCCACTTCGACGATCTGGGTCAAAGTCCCGGTGTTACATGCATCTTCCACTTCTGATTCTATTTATATGTATTACGATGACCCGGCGGCAAACAGCGCAGCCACGACTACCGGGGTTTGGGACGGAAACTTCCAGGGTGTTTGGCATATGGATGAAGGCAGCGGTTCTGTTTTAGACTCCACTTACAACCAGCGGACAGCCGCGGTAACAGGAAGCCCGACTTATTCGGTTCAAGGTGAATTTGGACCGGCCGTAACATTTGCCTCCGGGCAGCTGTTTACAGCGTCTGATTCCGGATTCCCCACGAGCAACTCCGACGGCTCAATGTCCGTTTGGATTAAATCTTCTTCTAATAGTTCTTACCCGACTTTTATAGCTTATGGCACGCACGCTCCTTCCAATGATAGCCGTGGCATTACTGAAAACGGCGGTCATATGTGGCCGGGGTGGAACGGCAGCGATTATGATAGTGGATTCGCCATCAACGACAATAAATGGCATTTAGTGGAATGGGTCAACAGCGGCGGCGCCTGGCATACTTACGTAGACGGAAAAGCTGGGGCGACTAGTATCCACACTGCGGCGACCACTTTGCAGGATGCCCGATTTGGAGATGTCCCTAATGGTACAACAGACTGGATTGGATCGCTTCAGGAGGTCCGCTTTTCAAATGTTGCCCGTTCAGCCGACTGGGTCTTGGCAGAATATAAAACAGAGTCCGGAAACTTTAATACTTACGCATCCGAGGAGGCGATGGCGGTTATAACCACCCCGGCTTCCTGGAATTTTTACAGCAACCCCGGCATAGCCAGCGGGACAACTGTGTCTTCGCTGTTACTGTCCACTTCCAACGTCCAGGAAACTTATGAGCAAAACAACCCGACGGCCATGAATCCCAATCAGGTTTCCGTGGGGCAGAATGGGGAATGGGATTTTTCCATTATTCCCACTAACGCGGCAGTCAACAACACGTACTTTTTCCGTATGGTGCACAGCGACGGCACGCTGCTTGACGCTTACTCAACCCTGCCATCCGTATCCCTTTTGCCGGACAATCCACCGGATAACCCGAGTTCTCTCGGCCCTGCCGGATTTACCGGCGGCAGTTACAGCTCCTCAACCAAACCAACGTTGACATTCGCCCTGTCCGACCCTGACGCTATAGATACGGTTTCTTACGATTTTCAAATTTCCACGAGTTCGTCTTTTTCCGGTTTGGTGGTGGATTATTCTTCCGCGTTACAGGCTCAGGGCGCTGCCAGTTTTACTGTCGGCCAGCCGGCCGGAGGAGGAGCATACAATATCGGCAGCGCGGGACAAAGCCTCTCCGATTCGGATAGCGGATATTACTGGCGGGTTCTAGCTATCGATGCCCATAGTGTCCAATCCGGCTATACGGTTGCCAACTCGGGTGGTATGGCATTTAAAATAGACTCATCGCCTCCCGTTCCGGGAACATTAACAATTACGTCTGTAACGGATTCTGGCGTTACGGTTAACATTAGCGGATCCAGTGATCCCGGTTCGGGGTTGGCCGCCGCGCCGTATATTTTTACCAACTCAACCTTGAGTAACTCATCATCGGCCACCGATTCCACGTCTTCAATTTTTTCGGCATTGGCGCCGGGTACCTTGTATTCTTTTTACGCCACCGTTACCGATGCTTTGGGAAATAACACCACGACCATTTCCGTTTCCACGACAACTTTGGGAACTTTACCGACACCGACACCGAGCTCCAGCCCGAGTGCGGGCGGCGGCGGGGGAGGATCCGTGGTTGCGCCGCCCTCTCCGTCGGAAAGCGCGGGTTCCAGTTCGCTAACCCTGGCTGTTCCACCAAGTGAGCCCGGCGATAATAACCAATCGACACCCAGTCCGGTAACCGGGACAAAAAATTCCTCCGCAAACAATTCTCAATCGGGCGCCGGAGGACAAAATGGGGGATCAGGTTCCGGGGGTGGGGGCAGCATAGTGCCGGGGAGTCCGGCAAATGTTTTGCCAAATGGTTTATTTTCGGGCTTATCACCCGCGGTTGACGGGGCGGTCATTTTTACCGCGGCGTTGAATGTGGTTCGCGCCGCTATTGCCAAACTTCCAAACGGAGCCGGTTCATTCTCGATTGCTTTGGCAGGTGGCTTTACCGCGCTGGGAGCCGAATCAATTTTAATTAATCAGGGACTGCTGTGGAACGCGGTATCTACCGCCGACATTACCTACGGTTGGCTGAGGTTTTGGTACGGTCTGCTGGCGGTTCTGGGTTTGCGTAAAAAACGCCGTCGTTGGGGTACTGTTTACGACAGCAACTCCAAACAGCCTCTTGACCCTGTAATCGTTGAATTGGTTGAAGTTAATACAAAAAAAGTCATCGAACAATCCATAAGTGACATAAACGGTCAGTTTGGATTTCTTGATCGTGTCGGAAAATTTTTGATAAGCGCCAAAAAAACAAATTATAGGTTCCCGTCGCAAAATATTACCGGTCAGACCGATTTGATATACGAAAATCTTTATCACGGGGAAGAAATTGTCATTAAACGCGAGACTGCCGTGTTAACTCCGAATATCCCCATGGATCCAATGGCTTTTGACTGGAACCAACAGGATAAGTTACGAATCGTTAAATTTATGCCAAGGCTGGAAATGGCACTAAAGCTGGTTTTTGGTTTTATTTTTTGGAGTGGAGCGCTTTATACCCTGATTGCCCTGACACAAAATCACACCTGGCTTAATCTGGCCCTGGCGATTTTATACGCCGCAATTATTGCCGCGAAAATTTTATTGCCGGATCCGCGGCTGTGGGGGCAGGTAAAAAGCGGATTCCGCGATGTCGGCAATCTGCTTTTGGAACTCAGCCCGGAAAAAATTCCGGGCATAACGTTAGCCAAAGCCAAAAGCGCTCCGGATGGCAGGTTTTTCTTAAAAGCCCCGCCCGGAAACTACCTGCTAAAAGTCACGGATAAACTTTCCCGCACTGTAATTTATACAAAAAATATTACAATTGCCGAAGACGGTTTATTCAATAAAACGCTCCGCCTGTAAGCGGGGCGTTTTATTCGCTTTTGCCCAAAGTTCGAAGTTCGTTTTTAATTGGATTTATAGGCGGATTTTGCTATAATGGAAGAGGTCAAAGCACGGATATTATGAAAAAAACTGAGCTTATTTTTAATGTTATTTCCATACCGGTAGATGCCCTGATGTTGCTACTCGCCGGTGTGGTTTCTTTTTATTTGCGCGGGGATTTTACCCACGTGGTGGGACCGATAGCCTTTCGGTTGGATTTTGGCGAGTTTTTGTCATTGGTCTATAAAATTATTTTTTTGCTGCTGCTGACGTTCGCTGCCATGGGTCTATATAATTTAAGGGGGACGCGCCGATTGCACCAGGAACTGGGCAGGGTCGCCGTCGGAATTTCCTTGGGATTGTTGGTCGTGATGCTGTTGTTCTTTTTTAACCAGAGCATATTTCCGTCCCGCTTTATAATTTTGGCCACCTGGGCTTTGGGCATAATTTTGGTCATGGCCGGCCGCTTAATTTTAAAGTTGGTCCAGTTGTTTTTATTTGAGAAAAATATCGGCCTGCATAAACTGGTTATAATTGACGGCGGCCCCGTAAACCTTGAAGTTATTGAACAGGTTTTTAAAAATCGACGGCACGGTTATGAAGTAACCGCGGAATTAAATTTTAACGAAATGGCGCTTGAGCGTTTGGCCGTGCTTTGTGAGTCCGGGCGGGTTGATGAGATTTTGCAGGCTAATTCCGGCCTGAGCGATGATGTAAATTTACAACTGGTGCAATTCGCGAGAAATCGGGGCATAAAGTTCAGCTTCGTGCCTAATTTATTTGAGGTTCAGAGGAACATCATCGAAACCGAAAGCCTTAATGGCGTACCGGTTATAAGTTTGAAAAATACGCCTCTCGATGGCTGGGGAAAAGTCGTCAAGCGGATTTTGGACGTAGTTGCCGCCGGTTTTTGTCTGGTAATCACATCGCCGCTTTTTTTGTTAATCTATATTGTCATACAGCTCGATTCCCCAGGTAAGGCAATTTATTCCGCCAAACGCGGCGGCCGGTACGGCGACTTTTGGTTCTATAAATTCCGCACGATGTACAGCCATTTATCCGTCGGCGAAGGCTATGGAGGGTCGCGCGCGGAACAGATCCGACGAGAGCTTTGGAAAAAAAATAACCGCGGCGGCGAGCAGGGGCCGTTTTTAAAAGTTAAGGACGATCCGCGGGTTACCAAATTCGGTAAATTTCTGCGCCGCAGCAAGCTCGATGAAATCCCGCAGTTTTGGAATGTTTTAAAAGGGGATATGAGCATGGTAGGGCCGCGGGCTCACGTTTTGGATGAGGTCCAAAAATATAAAAGCCGTTACGCCCGGATGTTCAGCATCAAGCCTGGAATTTTTGGCCTGTCCCAAAATGCCCAGGCCTCCTGGCCGGATCTCCCGTTTGAAGAGGAAATTCGCCTCAATATTTTATATATAGAGAACTGGTCGTTATGGCTGGACGTGAAAACGCTGGCCAAGAGTTTCTGGCTGCTGTTTTTTGGATCCAAGACCAAAGACAATTATTAACTTTACGAAGAACGAACAGATACGAACTTACGAGAAGTTTGTACCATAGTTCGTAAGTTCGTAAAAACTTCGTACTTCGTAAAGCAATGAAGATCGCATTAGCACACGATTCATTTACGCAACTGGGGGGCGCGGAAAGGGTGGTTGAAGCCCTGCATGAGATTTTTCCCGATGCCCCGGTGTTTACTTTGGTTTTTGACCCCAAATACAGATTAAAATACAAAGATTGGGATATAAGAACATCGGCCCTGCAAACTTTGTATTTGGGTATGGGTAAATTGCAGTATCTATTTCCGCTAATCCCCTGGGGCGTCGATAATCTTGACTTTTCCGGATTTGATTTGGTAATTTCGTCCAGCTCCGGGTGGGCAAAAAATATCCGAGTCCCGAAAAACTGCATTCATATAAATTACTGCCATACCCCGACCAGATTCTTGTGGGGCGAACCGGAATACATTAATCAGGAAGTGCCACTGCCGCTGAGGCCTTTGGTCAGGGCGGTTTTGGGCAAAATGAGAAAATGGGACTACCGGGGCGCCCGGCGGGTCACAAAGTTTATTGCCAACTCTCGGGAAGTACAGGAACGTATAAATAAATATTATGGCTGTGACAGCGAAATAATTTATCCGTTTGTGGATACGGTTTTCTGGCATTCGATGGAAGAAAAAAACGATTATTTTTTAATTGCGGGGCGTTTACAAGCCCACAAAAAGAATAGCCTCATCGTTGAAATTTTTAATGAGCTTGGCTTGCCACTGCATGTTGTTGGCACGGGTCGGCAGGAAGGTTATTTAAAATCCATCGCGAAGCCCAACGTCAGGTTCCTCGGTCAGGTAACAGATGATCAGTTGCGCGCGGAGTACAGCTCAGCCTTGGGTTATATTTACCCGCAGCTTGAAGATTTCGGCCTCATGCCTTTGGAAGCCGCGGCTTGCGGCACTGCCTCGATGGCCTACGGCCGCGGCGGAGCGCTGGAGACAATTATTCCCGGGCGGACTGGAGAATTTTTTGACGATTACGATAAAGAAACAATAAAGCGCCGGATTTTATCATGGAATGTTCAAAAATACGCCGCCGGCGATTTACGGGCACAAGCGGAGAAATTTACCAAGGAAAAATTTAAATCGGCAATTTTAAATTGTATTAAACCCTATTTATCGGTATGAAAATCGCGATCGACCTGAGAAGCTTATCGAGCGGCAGTATTTCCGGGGTGGAAAACTACATTGTTAATCTGTTGGAGCATCTGCTCCCACTCGACAACAAAAATACCTATTCCTTGTTTTATAACGCCTGGGGACAGCAAACTCCCGGAGAATTTAATTTTGTAAATTCACAAATTATAAAAACGAGAATCCCGAATAAAATTTTAAACGCTCTCTTGCTGACTAATTTGGTTAAAATGGAAAAGTTGGCGGGTGAGTTAGATTTATTGTTTTTGCCGAATCTTAATCAATTTTCCATATTACCCCATACCAAGTTGGCCATAACCGTGCACGATTTGTCGCCGGTAATCACACCGGAATTTTATGATTTAAAAAGGCGGGTCTGGCACAAATTTTTAAATTACAAACGTGCTTTTGATAGAGCTGATATAATTTTTGCCGTATCCGAATATACCAAACGTGATATTATCCGCATTTTTAACATAAATGAGGGTAAAATAAAAATTGTTTACCCCGGCGTGGATCATAATATTTTCCATCAAGACCTTGGCAATTCTCAGCTCAGGAGAATCCGGAATATATACGGATTACCGGGTGACTATATTCTTTTCTTAAACACCATTGAACCGAGAAAAAATTTATCCGGCCTGCTTAAGGCCTACGGCTCATTGGATAGCCGCGCTGACTTAGTGATAGTCGGGCGTCGCGGCTGGAAACATAAACGGATATTTAAAGAAATCAAAAATAGCAAAAAATCTGCTAAAATAAGGTATATCGGGTACGTTAACGAAACCGACAAACCCGGCATTATTAAGCTGGCGCGCTTGTTGGTCTACCCCAGTTTTTATGAGGGTTTCGGATTTCAGCCGCTGGAAGCAATGTCCCTGGGCGTGCCGGCGATTGTCAGCCAGGTAACTTCTTTGCCCGAAGTTGTGGGGGACGCGGCTTTATTGGTCAATCCTTATAACGTCGATGATATCAGGCAGGGAATATGGCAGCTTTTAACCGATGAAAATTTGCGCCGCCGATTTATCGAAAAAGGTTTGGAAAAAGCCAAGCAATACAACTGGCGCATTACGGCGGAAAAAACCCTGGAAGGATTGAACACGATTTAAATTATTTAATAGATTGATCATGATTTAGGGTTGGCAATTTTGTCAATTTTTGATCAATTATGTCAACCTTGTCAATATATATATGAACATTGGCATTGACGCGAGAATGTTGGGAACCGGCCACGGCGGTATTGGAAGGTATGTTTTGGAATTGGTTACGAATTTGTTGGCGATTGACAAACAAAATCAATATTTTATTTTTTTGAACGATAAAGAACGGGGGCTGTTAGCGGACAGGGCCGATAATCGCGTTCGGCTCATTTCCTGCAACATCAGGCATTATTCGCTTGGGGAACAGTTCGGGTTTAACCGCTTGCTGAATAAATTCCCGCTTGATTTGATGCATTTTCCTAATTTCAATTTTCCTGTCCAGTACAAGAAACCGTTTGTGGTAACAATCCATGACATGGTCCACCATAAAATAAGCGGGCACAAGAGAAGCCATTTTTTGCACTTTTTAGCTTATAAAAAAGTCATAAGTTTAGCGGCGCGAAATTCTCGGGCGATTTTGACAGTTTCGGAAACTTCCAAATCGGACATCGTCTCTTATTTGCAGGTTCCCGCGGAGAAAATTTCGGTAATTTACGAAGGTTCATCGCTAAAGACCGAAGTGCCGGAGAATAGGGCTGTAGATGTCAAACGCCGTTATTTGCTTGACAAACCGTATTTTTTATTTGTCGGGGTTTTAGAACGGAAAAAAAATGTGGTGAACCTGACCCGCGCTTTTGATAAATTCTTGCAAAAATACCATGTCAAGATGGATCTGGTAATTGTTGGCAAGTCTGACCCCCATTACCCCGAAATAAAACACAGCGCGTTGGACATAAAACATCCGGAACATTTGGTATTTACCGGGAGGGTGGATGATGGCGAGCTTGAAGCTTTGTATAAGGGCGCGTATTCGTTTGTGTCCGCGTCACTGCACGAAGGTTTCGGGTTGCCGGGCGTGGAGGCGTTGGCTTTTGGCCTGCCATTGTTAGTTTCCAATACGCAGGTATTTAACGAAATTTACGACAACGCGGCAATTTATTTTAACCCGCTTGACCCCGAAGACATTGCCGAAAAAATGAACCTGCTGGTCAGGGACAGTCAATTTTACCAGCAACTGCAGGGAAAAAGTTTCCAGCGGTCGTTGTTGTTTGATTGGAAAATTACGGCACAGAAGACGCTGGAAGTGTATGGGAATGTCTTAACAAGTAAACAAGTAAACAAGTAAACAATTTTTCCACACTCGCGATGTTTGCTTGTTAAATTGTTAATTTGACTCTATGAGAATACTACTTGTCGGCGGCGGCAGCGGCGGACCGTTGTCGCCCTTGCTATCGGTTGCGGAACATATTAAGCAAACCCATCCAAGGGCGGAGTTTTTGGTTGTGGGGACTAAAACCGGACCGGAACGGCAGATGGCGGAAAAGGAAGGGTTTCGGTTTGTGGCTATTCCGGCGGGAAAGTGGCGGCGCTATTTTTCCTGGCGCAATATTGCCGCGCCAGTCGCGGTTATGGCGGGTTTTTTTGCCGCTTTAAAAATATTATCGCGGTTCCGCGCCGACTGCGTTTTCGGTACGGGCAGCTTTGTGCAAGTGCCGGTAGTTTGGGCCGCTAAATTAAAAAAAATTCCCGTAGTATTGCACCAGCAGGATATTGTGCCGAATATGGCGAATAAAATTTGTGAATTGGCCGCCAGCAGGATAACGGTAACATTTGGATCATCGCTCAAAAGTTTTTCCAGCAATATTGGGCTGTTTTATCGTAAAACGAGACAGGATAAAATTGTGCTGACCGGCAACCCGTTTCGGGAAAGCTACCGGCAAAGCTCGAGGGAGGGAGCCCTGAAGTTTTTTGGCCTGTCCGAAGATTTTCCCACACTTTTAGTATTGGGCGGCGGTACTGGATCGGAATTTATTAATGCGTTAATTCAAACAATCCGACCCGAATTAACGAAAGTAGTACAGGTTATTCATTCCACAGGTTCGGGCAAGCAAAAGAGCCAGCCTGACGGCGACAACTATCGTTCGTTTGAATTTATTGACCACATGGCCGAGGCATACGCCGCTGCCGATATTGTCCTGGCCCGAGGGGGGCTGTCAACTATAACGGAGTTGTCAAATTTAAAAAAATTCAGCATAATAATTCCATTGCCAGACAGTCCGCAGGAGCAGAATGCCTGGTATTTGGCTTATCGTAAGGCTGCTATAGTGCTAGAACAAAGGCGTATTGCACCTGAAAATTTTGTCAGGCTTATCCGAAAACTGCTGTTTGAACCGGAGTTTCAATCGGAGCTGAAACGCAACATAGGGGAGATAATGCCCAAAGAATCCGGGAGAAAAATCGCCGAAATTATTACTAAACTCGCCGAAATTTCATAATGTCCGAAAACAATTATCCCAAAATCGGTTTGGCATTAAGCGGCAGCGGCAGCCGCATGGTTTTTTATATTGGCTTTTTGGAAGAACTGGCTGCCCAAGGCGTGAAAATTGATTACATAGCGGCCATGAGCGGCGCCAGTATTGTCGCGGCAGCGATGGCCTGCGGTACTATGGAAAATCTGAAGAAATTTGTTTTTTCCCTCGATAAAAAGACCGTAATGGAAATGCTGCCAAAAGGAAAGGGAGGGCTGTATTCCCTGGATCAAATGGAAGAGTTCGGAAGGAAAGAAATTACCGACGGTAAGCGATTTGAGGATGTCAGGCCTAATTTAGGGTTTGTGGCATCCGATATCGAGACAGGTGAGCAAGTCGTCCTGTCTATGGGCGATATATCCCGTGCCGCACGGATATCCTGTACACTGCCGTTCTTTTTTGAGGCTGTTAAGTGGGGCGACAGGACACTGGTTGACGGCGGCCTCTTGAACTTTATTCCGGTGGACGTTGTCAGGCAGGCGGGTATGGATGTGGTTGTGGCGGTCAATATGCGCGGCACCAAGCACCTGTTTTCTACCGGACAATTAGTATTAAAGAGGACATATAATTTTTTTAAAAAAGCTTTATTGATAGAATATTTGGAACGCGCCTGGGACGCGCTGGACGGGCTTGACGACGAAGAAAAGGATTTTGACTTTGACCAGCATCCGCCGATGCTTTCGGTTTTGGGCCGCAGTATGGATTTGGCACTGCGCGCCGGAAAAAAAGAGAGGACGGAAGCCGCGGATTTGGTTATTACTCCTGACATATTAAATTATCGGTTAAAGAATATTGAGGTTAAGCGGTTGGAATTATACGAATTGGGAAAGAAATACGCCCGGGAGTACGCGCCAAAAATTAAGGAACTGGCTAGCCGAAAGACAACAAGTAATAAGTAAGGGGTTATTAGTTGTGGAATCCGGTCGGTAGTAAGGAATTGGTAGTAAGTAGACTAAAAACTTAAGACTTTTATCCAAGCTGGCTTTTATAACATATAACCATAACCAATATATGGATCTAGACCAAATTTTATCCAAAGACAACGCTAAAATATATTTTGTGGGTATAGGCGGCATCGCCATGTCCGCGGCCGCGAATATTGCCGCGGTTTTGGGCTATGAAGTTTTGGGCAGTGACAGTTCGGCGGTTTATTCGCCGGCCAAGGACGTGCTTGATGAACATCAAATAAACTATTTTGCCGGTTATGAAGCCAAACACATAGCAGATGCTCAAGCCGATTTGTACGTTCTTTCCGCCGGAGAGAGCGAGTCAAATCCCGAAGTGGGAGAAATTATTAAAAAGGATTTACCCCGGGCCGGGCTGGCTGAGTTGCTCTATGAATTCGGCAAAGACAATTTGCGCGTGGTGGTGGCCGGCACGCACGGCAAGACCACGACAACCGGTCTGCTGGGGCATTTGGTAAAAGGGCTGGACAACAGCTCCTTTATGGCCGGCGGGGTTTTGCAGAATTATCACAGTAATTTTTATAAAGGGGATGGGCACTATTTCGTTCTGGAAGGAGATGAATACCGCGAGCAGTTTGATGACCCGACACCGAAATTCCAGTATTATCATCCAGATATTTTGGTGCTGACAAATTTGGAATACGACCACCCCGACCAGTTTGCCAGTTTGGAAGAATTGGAAAAGGAGTTCGGTTTGCTGATTGAAAAAATGCCGGCGGACGGGCTGATTGTTTATAATGCCGATAATGCCAGCCTGACCAGGCTGGTGCATGAGTCGAACGTTACCAGCGTAAGTTTTGGCATAGATAACGAAGCGGATTTTCAGGCAGTGGAAATTGAATATGGCGATTATACCAAAATCCACGTAACCAACAAATTTTCTAAAGACCAAATTGTCCAACTGTTGGGGCAGACCGAGGACTATCAAATCCAATTGCCGGGTAAAATTAACGTTTATAACGCCCTGGCCGCCATCGCAACTTTAAGAGTGCTTGGCTTTTCGCGCGAGAATTTGGTTTTGGACTTGTTGAGCTATCAGGGAGTTAAAAGGCGTTTTGAGATTGTCGGCAGTAAGAATGGAATTACAATAGTCGACGATTACGCCCACCACGCTACCGCGGTGCGCGAAACTCTGGAAGCCGCCCGCGCGAAATTTTTTCCCGTCAAGGATCAAGGATTAAAGATTGAGGATGGCGGCCGCCTGTGGGCCGTGTTTGAACCCCATACCTTTAGCCGTACCAAGGCCACCATCAATGATTTGGCAAAAAGTTTTGGCGCGGCCGATGAAGTTTTAATTTCTAATATTTACCCGGCCCGCGAAAACGCAAAAAACCCCAGTATTACGTCGGAAGAAGTTGTAAAGGCTGTAGTGCAGGCCCGCGGCCTGCCTTCAAAAACCACGCGTCTGATTCACAACAAGCATCAAGCCATGGGCATAATCAAAGCAGAAGCTAAACCCGGCGATGTAGTTATCGTGATGGCCGTGGGAAGTTTTAACCGTTTGGCTTACGAATTAAAGGAGATTTTGTAAATGCACCCCGTAGTAAAATATCTAATTGCCAGAAAAAATAAAAAAGTCCCGGTTCCGGACGGAAGAAACATAGTTTTGGTGAACTTTGGCGGATTTATGACCGGGGTTTGCAGCGCGGGCGCCATGCTTGCTTTGGTTGAAATGGGTTACCAAAATTCCTTTGATTCCATTTACACGATTTCTTCCGGTTTCCATAACGCCTGCAGTTTTTTATCCGGCGACGGCTATAAAAATACCAGTGTTTATTATGAAGATTTATGCCACGGGGACTTTTTTAAACCGGAACGTGTTTGGAAAGTTATCGACATTGAAAAACTGGTCGATATTTTAAAGAACAAGAAACCGATTAATGTAAAAAACCTGTTAAAACAACGGACTAAACTTTACGTCCGCCTTGCGAACATCAAGAAGGGGCAGGTGGAATATATTGAAATTCATAAATTTGGCAAGTCCAAATTTTATGACCTGGTCCGGGCGGCCGCCTCCGTGCCGTTTTTAGCACCAGGGCAGATTAAGCTGGGACGTGGTCAATATGAAGACCCAATCTGGTTTAACGGCCAAATGCTGAAGCATTTAAAGCAAGTGGCGGATACGGATGCGACCGACATAATCGTGATTTACAACCAATTCTCCCAGTATGATTATTTAAGGAAGAATTTTAAAGGGTTAAGAAATTCTCGGTTCTTAAATATTATTCCAAATAAAAGCTGGCTGTTAAGCCGTTTCGAAAATGATCCGCAAAAGCTTAAACATTCTGCGTGGCAAATGGGTAAAAAGGTTAGAATACTTTTCGGAAAGAAAGGCGGGATAGAATTATTTGAATCAAAATGAAATCATCTATAATATATGATGGCGGTGGAATGCAGGGATCTTACATGGCGGGCATCCTGGCGGAGTTTCAAGACAGGGGAATTAAAGCCGAGACTTGGGGGCTCCATGTGGGGACTTCCGCCGGGGCCTTTTGCGCGGCTTACTTTATTTCCGGACAGTTGGAGGAAGGGTTGAGAATTTGGGAAAAGCATTTAACCAAGGGTTTTATTTCCTGGAAGAATTTTCACCCTTATTATGACCTCAGTTATTTAAAAAGAATCATCACGGAAATTGAACCTTTAAATTTATTAAAATTAAGCAAATCCAAGTCGCAGTTAATTGTAAGTTTAACCAAACCGGGTTCAAACAGGACCAACTATGTAAATCTGACAAAGGTTAAAAATCCAATCGATGTTTTATTGGCTTGCTGCAGCGCCCCCTTTCTCAGTGAACCAATGTCCCTGAACGGTAAGATTTTTTACGACGGGGGGTTTACCGCGCAGCCGCCCATTGGCTATCCCGGTTTAAAAAAGATTAAAAACAAAACTGTACTGTTAACATACCCCAGAGGATTCCGATTAAAAGAATGGGCCTGGCAAGCCGCTTCGCTTATTTTACTTACACAGCCCAAATTAAAAGCCATGGTGGCAAAGACCGCGCGATTTGGCAATGCTTCGCTAAACACGATTGAACGCGACAAAAATTATACTGTCATTCAGCCAGATCTAATTTTACCGGGCGGGTGGTTAAACATCAACCCGAAATTGATGAGTAAAAATGTACGATTGGGAAGGAAGGCGGCGAAAAAATTTATCATTGATAGAAATTTGTAAATGAAAATCGATCAGGACATAATATTAGCCTCATACACCACATTTAAAATCGGCGGGCCGGCGAGGTTTTTTTGCGTAGTTAAGGATCAGTTTGACGCTTTGCAGGCTTTTGAGTTCGCCCGTGAGAAACATTTAAAAACTTTTGTGTTGGGCGGGGGAAGTAACATTTTGGTGAGCGACGAAGGGTTTGACGGGTTGGTCATTAGGGTAGTGAATAAAGGGATTGAAGTATTATCGGAAAGTGATGATAATGTTTTGCTGAAGGTGGCATCGGGAGAAGTGTGGGATGAAGTTGTAAAATTTGCCGTGACCAATAACTGGTGGGGCATAGAGAATTTATCCCACATCCCCGGTTCGACAGGCGCCATTGCCGTGCAGAACGTGGGCGCTTACGGCCAGGAAGCAGGAAATGTTTTGGAAGCTGTTACCGTTTTTAATAAAGACACGCATCAAATTTTGAGTTTGTCGTCAGACTCCTGCGGATTTGGCTACCGGAAAAGCATTTTCAATTCTTCCGAAAAAGGGAAGTATATTATTTTTGACATTACATTTAATCTTGCAAAGAATAGCCATGCCAATCTGGAATACCGGGATTTAAAAACCCGGTTTGGCGGTAAAAACCCCTCTCTTGCTGACGTTCGGCAAGCAGTCATTGAAATTCGTAATAAGAAATTTCCGTTTCCTACCGAGGCAATAAAAGGCAATGCCGGGTCATTTTTTAAAAACCCGGTGCTAACGGCCGACGAGTATCTGGATTTACAGACAAAAATTACCGTGGAATTCGGGCAGTTTTCGTCCGATGAATTGGGGAAGAAAAAGTTTTCCGATAACGGGCAAATAAAAATCCCGGCCGCGTTTTTAATTGAAATTTGCGGGCTTAAAAATCTTCAAAGCGGGGGAGCGGCAATAAATAAAAACCAACCGTTGGTAATTATAAATGCCGACGGCAAGGCCACCGCCAAAGATGTTTTGGATCTAGCCGAAAAAGTTCGGCAATCGGTTCGGGAAAAAACGGGCGTAGAATTAAAATTTGAACCGGAATTAATCGGATTTTAACTCATTGCTTATCCGGTATGGTATAATTAAACGGTAAGATCTGCGTTTAAATCCGCGTAGCAGATCCGCGAGAATATCTGCGTCTAATGAATATAAACATAAAAGCCACAAATACCACGCTAACCCCGGCGATTAAAAGCTATATAGAAGATAAAATCGGGACTTTGGAAAAGTTTTTCCGGCCCGAAGATAAAATTCGGGTGGAAATTGAAGTCGATAAAAAACGCACGGGGCAGGCGCCGTTTCGAGCGGAAATAGACATCCAGCCTCACGGGCATTTCGCGGACGCTCGCGGTATGGATATTTACGCGGCCTTAGATTTAGTTATCCCCAAAATAAAGGAACAGGTTAGCCGTGAAAAAGATAAGGCTGTTAGCATGAGGAGAAGGCGGAAAAAAGTTGCTTAAGGATATTGATTGATATTGATTGATATTGATGGATATTGATGGATATTAAGATATTGTTTAATGCAACGTGGTAACATCCAAATATCAATAAAAAATCGCCGGTAGTTCCGGCGATTTTGTGTATTTAATATCAACAAATATCTTTAGTAATTTTTTTGCCGATCATTTTCGTGAAGCCGCCTTTTTTGTTTAGCAGTTCGCGCGAGCCGCGCGAAACGGTAGCAACGCTTACCCGAAGATTTTTGGCAATTTTTCTTTGCGGAACGTTTTTGTGAAGTTGACGGACGATTTGCCATCTAATAGCCAAGTCTTCGTATTCGGGAGGGGACAGCAAATCCTGCAGAAATTCATGCAAAAGACGCGGGTTTTTGGCGGCTTTTTGCAGGATTTTCTCCAATTCCTTGCCGTATTTATGCGTGAATTTCATACTTCTAGGATACCACGCCAGGGGAAATAGTCAACCGCCCTGTGGATAATTATCCGCGTATATGTTTTAGCGTACTAGTACATATCTTGACAAGCCAACCCGCATGCCTTATTATACATGCAAGATGAATAAAATTACTCACAGCTTTAAATCGAATTGGCGGTCCGCCCCTTAGGCAGAGCCTCTTTGTAAGTGCACACGCTTGCACCCCAAGGCTTTGCCCGGAGGTGCTTTTTTATTAGCGACGTAGAGCGAGTCCGGCCATTTATGGCCGAGCGAGCCGAGGAGCTAATACAGGTTCAATACCGCGCGGCTCGCCGCGCAATTGTAGCGATGTCTTTGCAGTAATACCCCGCTGCTTGCGGCGGGGAACCT
>JARLHZ010000025.1 GCA_031291995.1 Candidatus Doudnabacteria bacterium | reverse complement strand
AGCGACGTAGAGCGAGTCCGGCCATTTATGGCCGAGCGAGCCGAGGAGCTAATACAGGTTCAATACCGCGCGGCTCGCCGCGCAATTGTAGCGATGTCTTTGCAGTAATACCCCGCTGCTTGCGGCGGGGAACCTTTATTTGCGGAGAATTTGTTTTGATAACACTTAGTAGACAAAACGCGCGGCCGCACGTTTTGTCTACTAATGACAATCAGCACAAATTAAAAACGCGGAAATTTCAAGGTGTGCTCCTTGCCGCAACGAACCGGAGGGTTCATGTTAAAGATTAACGATGAAAACGCACAGGCATTAATTGGCTTGACCTTAAAACTGGAAAGTCCCATTGCGGGCATTCCTTTACAGAGAGGTTCCCTTGTTAAAGTGACTAATGTCAAGCTGGAGGGTTCGGTTGTTTGGGTAGAACTCCTGATGTCTTACATTAGAATTTCGTCGAATAGCACTCGACAGATTCATGAGTTTCGCCCGGAAACTATCGGTCGGCACTTTTCGCTTGTCGGATCTGAAGGAGAATCCTTTTGATGCAAATCCTCGAGATAAAAAAAGGCCGTGTCTACCGGCTAAATAAACGTTTCCTTGGAGTCCCGGCGGGGACCCCGTTGAAGTTGTTGATCGTCAATCGTAGCTCGGTTACCGTAGAGTTTGCTTGCTTAGGGCGGCTCATCCTGCGGAACCGAATTGTATGCGTGCCGTTTAATGATTGCGCCCGGTATTTTAAACCGGCACGTTCTTTCAGCTTCGACCGGCGCGTCACGGGGGAGGTGGAATAAAATACCACCTCCTTTAAATTAAAATTTGACTTTATTTGACAATTTTATAATATTTGTTAAACTAAACTAAATGCATAAATTCACCCAAAATTTTTATTTTTATTTTACGCCGGGCGTTGAGCTTGGAAATTTTGGGTTGAATTCACAGATGAGAAAATAATGTAACCTCACATTCGACCTCATATTTCCGGCCTCAACGGCCGGATTTTTTATGTTCGCGAGTTTGCCGAGTTTAAAGGAGAGGTAAATGAAGGTTATCCATCGCGTTTGCGGAAAAGAGATGCGGGAACTGCCCGGCGGATATTTCTTTCGTTGTGATGGCTGCGATTCGATTCCGATTGTCAAATCGGATCTTACCCAGATTGAACTCCGAAAGCAAGAAGCGGGAAAAAAGGACTGAAATCCGTGGTGGTCTATGACGGCGGGGTGATTATTGACGGCTAGATTGTCAATATACCCCGCCTGCTTTTAGGCCGGTAAACCCCTTTTTTATTTCGCCTATCTCTGTTATAATATTATGGATTTATAAAACTATTCACTATCCACTAAGCACTAATCACTATCTAAAAATGTCTTTTATAACCAAACTATTCGGCGGGCAAAGTAGCGCTTTGAGCACGTATATGTCGGAACTGGAAGCCGTTAACGCGATTAAGGATGAAGTGGCTGGCCTTTCCCAGGAACAAATTAAAGCAGAAATAGAAAAATTTAAACAGGAAATTTTAAAGGTTGAGGACAAAAAGGATATTAAGGACGAGCTTGATGACATCCTCCCGAGGGTATTTGCCTTAACCCGCGAAGCGGCCAAGCGCACCATCGGCCAATTCCATTACGACGTTCAGGTGGTCGGCGGCGCGGCTTTGGCCAACAATAAAATTGCGGAAATGAAAACCGGCGAAGGAAAAACTTTAACCGCGACTTTGCCGCTGGTGCTTTACGCTTTGGCCGGCAAAGGCGCCCATCTCGTAACCGTGAACGATTATTTGGCCCGGTGGCAGGCCAGTTTAATGGGGCCGATTTATCGCTACTTGGGTTTAACAGTAGCCTCCATTCAGCACGAGGCATCGTTTTTATACGATCCCGATTATAAGCCGGAACAGGAAGAAATCGACAAGCTCGAAGGCGAAACCCAGGGATTGATTATGGACGTAAAGCATATGAGGCCCATTTCCCGCCGCGAGGCTTATGCCGCCGACATCACTTATGGTACGAATAATGAGTATGGGTTCGACTATTTGCGGGACAATATGGTCCAGAACATTAACCAGCTAGTCCAGCGTGAACTCTTTTTTGCCATTGTTGACGAGGTCGACTCCATATTAATCGATGAAGCGCGCACTCCGCTCATCATAAGCATGCCGGACAGCGAACCGACCAGCAAATATTACGATTTCGCGCGCATGGTCGACATTTTGGAAGAAGAAAAAGATTATATAGTCGATGAAAAACACAAGGCCGCCAATTTAACCGACGAAGGCATTACCAAAGTGGAAGGCATTTTAAAAGTTCCAAACATTTACGACACCAGCAAGGGCGTTACGACAATTCATCACATTGAGCAAGCCGTACGGGCGCGCGGGTTATTTAAAAAAGACCGCGATTATGTGGTTAGGGACGGGGAAATTATAATTGTTGATGAGTTTACCGGCCGGCTGATGTTTGGCCGGCGTTATAGCGAAGGCTTGCACCAGGCCATAGAAGCAAAAGAAGGCGTAAAAATCCAGCAAGAAAGTAAAACTCTGGCCACCATCACTTTCCAAAATTTGTTCCGCTTATATAAATTTTTGTCCGGTATGACCGGTACCGCGAAAACCGAAGAAGAGGAATTCTTTAAAATCTACCAGCTAACCGTTGAACAGATTCCGACCAACAAGGAGATGGTCCGAGAAGACCGCCCCGATGTAATTTATAAAACGGAAACGGCCAAATTCGATGCTATTGCCAAAGAGGTCAAAGAGCGGCACAAAAAGGGACAGCCGATTTTAATTGGTACCGTGAGCATTGCCAAAAACGAAATGCTTGCTGAGGTTTTAAAAAAAGAAGGATTACAGTTTGAACTGCTCAACGCCAAAAACCACGAGCGTGAGGCGCATATCGTGTCCCAGGCCGGGCGATTGGGGCAAATTACCCTGGCCACTAACATTGCCGGGCGCGGGGTGGACATCTTGTTGGGCGGAAATCCGATTGACCCGGCAGAAGCCAAAGCCGTTACGGATGCCGGAGGCTTGCATATTTTGGGCACTGAGCGGCATGAAAGTCGGCGCATAGACAACCAATTAAGAGGCCGTGCCGGGCGCCAGGGCGACCCGGGTTCTTCGCAGTTTTTTGTTTCCATGGAAGACGACCTTATGCGCCTGTTCGGCGGCGAGCGGATGAAATCGCTAATGAATACTTTGGGTCTGCCGGATGACCAGCCGATTGAGGCAAAAATGGTTTCCCGATCCATTGAATCGGCCCAAAAGAAAATAGAAGGATTGAATTTTGACACCAGAAAACACGTATTGGAATTTGACGACGTTCTAAACCACCAGCGCAACCATATTTACAAAAAGCGCCGGATGTATTTGGGCATGGACAAATTTAAAGCCGAAGAAAAGAAAAGTGATGCCGATGTAGCGCAGTCCCCCGGCCTGCCAGACGAGGAAGGAAATAAGATATTTGATTTGAAGCAGGAAATCCTTGCCATGGTCAAAGAAGAGTTTTTAGAGCTTGCCGAGTTTCACCTGAACATTGTCGACGAGAACGGCAGTACCAGTCGCGACTGGGATAATTTATTTAAAGCGGCCAATGCCATTATTCCGGTCACGCCGGATTTGCAAAAAAAAGCCAAAGCGGAGTTTGAAAACGCGGCTGACCAGGAATTTGCCGTGGCCGACGCGTTTTATAAAGTCGCCGCCGATATGTGGGAGCAGAAAGAAAAGGAACTGGGTCAGGAAGTTTTTGAAGGCGCCCAGCGTTTTGTTGCTTTACAAGCCTTGGATAACTTATGGATGGACCATTTGGACACTATGGACCATTTGCGCGATTCCGTACGCTTGCGCGGCTATGGCCAGCGCGACCCATTAGTTGAATATAAACGGGAGGGTCATCAAATGTTCCAGCAGCTGATTAAGGAAATTAACCGCCAAATTGTCAGCAGTATTTTCCACATTTCCGTCAACATCCGGCCGCAGCAGCAGACCCAGGGATTGTCGGGAAATCTGGTAACAAACCTCTCCGATAATGGCGTAGCGCAGACCCCCGGCCTGCCATCTAAAGATCCAAAATACGAGGGAGTTGGCCGCAACGACCCCTGCCCCTGCGGATCCGGCAAGAAGTTTAAGAAATGTCACGGAAAAAATCTTTAACGTACTTACCATGGCCTTAAAAAATGGTGGAGAAAATCCGCTGACTGGGATTGCCGAACTCGAAGTGAAATATGGCGAGGGACGACAATTGCTGGAGAGGGTTTCTGGTGTGCTTGAGGACGAAGCCGTAGGCTTTACGCTGGTATCGGATGCCGCGGACCTGTTCGAGTCTGCCAAAAGCCAGATTGGTACCGAAATTCCTCTGGTTCGCGAAGGTCATTATGGCCTCAAAGCCGCATTCACTAAAAAAGGGGATATCCAATTTATGTTTACCAACGGTCTGATTACGCCGGAACCGAGCTTGGCGGATAAAGTGAAGTCATTGAAAGATAAACTGAAAGCCCAAGGCTTAGATAAATATTTTATCAACTTTAAAGAAAGGAAATAAATTATGTCAAAAGATTACATCAAAAAAGAGCCGACGAAAACCGAAAAATTCATGTATGAGCTTGCCATGCATCAGCAACAACTGGAAAACCAGACTTTTTCAAATTCCATGACGGTATTGGCGGTGGCTCTGGCGCTCGGCGCGGACGCGGAAAAAATTGCCAAATTTTTAACTTCGGATGAAGAAAAAATTAAGGAATTCGGCAAAAGCATTAACGCGGCCATAGACAAGTTTAAAGAAACAAAACAAACGCCCAAAGCTGCCGAAGAATTCGCGCCAAAACCCGAATAATAATTTAAAGTAACCATGAGCCAAAATTTTTGGGACGCATTTTGGGCCAATTTGTTCGCCAGCCTCGCCGTGGTGGCGATTTTAACTGTCGCCGGATTTATCGCCAAACACCGCGTGTCAAGGAATATCAGAAAATTTATCGCCGATGAAGTTGCAACGATTCTTAAGCAAATAAACAATACCGGCCAAAAATAGCAAATGCCTTACTGCTGTCTGGCATCAATGTTTTTTAATAATTTGGCAAGTTTATGGCTGAAAAATCTCGTCCAAAAGTTGGTGTTGGAGTTTATATTTTAAACGGTCATAACCAGGTATTGATGTTGCTGGAACACCGTCCTGACAGCGGGGACACCTGGGCGCCTCCCGGCGGGCACTTGGCGTTTGACGAACAATTCCTTGATTGTGTAAAAAGGGAGACGAGGGAAGAAACCGATCTTGAGGTTCATGATGCCGAACTTTGGGCGATAAATAACAATATTAGCGTGCCAAACGACCGTTTTAGTCATTACGTCAACCTCGACTTTCTTGTTAACAGTTTTGAAGGGTCGCCAAAAATCATGGGACCCAAAAAATGCAAAAAAATCGACTGGTTTAATTTAAATTCTTTACTTGAGCCCTTGCTTCGCGCGCCGCAGAATTTTTTCAACAATAACCCCAAATGCCTTTGCCGCAGCGGAAAAAAGTTTCTTGATTGTCACGGCAAATAAAGGCTATATATTTTTTTACAGTCAGGTATTAATGTTTCCGATTAAATAATTATCATGCTAAAATTTATTACGGGAAACAAGGGTAAATTTGGCGAGGCGGTTTTGATGCTGGCTCCCATACCTGTCAGTCAACTGGATATTGATGTAGACGAAATTCAGACCCTCGACCATAAGAAGGTTATTGCCCATAAATTGGCGCATGCGCTCGGGCATCAAACCGGAGATTTTTTTATTGAGGACACCTGCGTTTATTTTGAAGGGTTAAAAAATAAACTCCCCGGAACATACGCCCGTTCGTTTTGGGAGGTCATGGGCGCGAAAGGCACGCATGATTTTATAAAACGGCTGTCCAGCGACCGGGCGGAAATGCATTCTGTTATCGGTTATGCCGAAAATAAAAATAAGATCCACTTTTTTTCTTCTCGGATTAAAGGGAAAATAGTAAAACCAAAAGGGACTTACGGATTTGGCTACGACCGCATCTTCCGGCCCGATAAAACCGGTAAAACCCTTTCCGAATTAAAGGAGCAAGGTAAATTTGAATACAGCCCACGATGCGGAGCCATGAACAAATTGAAAAAATATCTTCTGGCAAATATTGCTTAAATTCACGGCCGCGAATTTTAGCAATGACGGGACTTTTAAATTTTAAGGATTTTAATTATGAAAAATGTCAGGTTGTCTAAGCAAATTAAGCCCGAGAGGTACGAACTTTTTATTAAGCCGGATTTAAAAACGTTCGCTTTTGATGGTGAAGAGACAATTTCTTTAACCCTGGGAAAGCCCGTATCGGAAATTACAATCCATGCCAAGGAACTGGACGTATATAGCGCGCATTTTGGAATAGGGAATCAGAAAGTTGAAATTAAGAGTGAAAGTATTAGTTACGATGTAAAAAACGAGACCGTGACTTTTAGCTTCGGTAAAACATTACCCAGAGGCAGGGGAGTGTTAAACTTGAAATTTAAGGGCGTGCTCAATGAAAAAATGCGCGGGTTTTACCGCAGCAGCTACACGCATCAGGGAAAGCAAAAGCACATGGCTACGACGCAGTTTGAAGCAACTGATGCGCGAATGGCGTTCCCGTGCTTTGATGAGCCGGCACATAAGGCAATTTTTGACGTTACGCTAATGGTTCCGAGCAATCTGACCGCAATTTCGAACACAATCGAAAGCGAAATTCTTGAGCACGAAAGCGGATATAAGACCGTAAAATTTGCCCCGACGCCAAGAATGTCTACTTATTTATTGGCGTTTATTGTCGGTGACTTTGAATTTATCGAACGCAAAACTAAAGATGGCGTTTTGGTCCGCGTTTTTGTCACGCCCGGCAAAAAGCACCAAGCCAAATTCGCCCTGGACACCGCCATTCGTTGCCTGGAATTTTATAACCAATATTTTGATATACCATATCCGCTGCCCGTTCTGGATTTAATTGCCATTCCCGATTTTTCCCATGGCGCGATGGAAAATTGGGGCGCGGTCACCTATCGCGAATCGGCTTTGTTGGTTGATCCCGAGCACTCATCCGCGGCCAACAAACAATGGGTCGCTTTAGTTATTGCCCACGAGCTCGCTCATCAATGGTTTGGCAATCTGGTGACTATGGAATGGTGGACGCATTTGTGGCTTAACGAGGGCTTCGCATCTTATATAGAATATTTAGCGACCGATCATTTATTCCCAAAATGGGACATGTGGACGCAATTTGCCTATAACGATTTAAATCCGGCCATGGAACTCGACGGCTTAAAAAATACTCATCCTATAGAAGTTGAGGTGGGTCATCCCGACGAAATCGGTGAAATTTTTGACGAAATCAGTTACAGTAAAGGATCAAGCGTGATTCGGATGCTCGCGGGCTATTTAGGCGAGAAAAATTTTCGCGACGGATTAAGATACTATTTAAAAAAACACGCCTATCAAAACGCATCCACAACCGATTTGTGGCAGGCGTTTGAAAAAGTTTCTAAAAAACCGGTCAGAAAAATTATGGAAAATTGGACCGGCAAAGGCGGGTATCCATTATTAAAACTTGCTCTGGCAAAAACGTCGCAAAAATCTTTAACCATCAATATATCCCAGGCGAGATTTTTCTCAAGTCCGCTGTCCAAAAGTGCCGACAAAACATTGTGGCAAATCCCGGTTAGTGCTAAATCTGTGGGTGGCGACAAAATTAACCAGTATTTGCTTTCGACCCGACATAAAGCATTTAATATTCTGCCGACGGACCGGCTAAAAATTAATTTTGGAGAAACCGGGTTTTTTCGCACGCAGTATCATCCGGAACTGCTAATGCGCCTGGCCCAACCGGTGAGGCATAAATCGTTGCCGCCAATTGACCGGCTTGGCATAATGCGAGATTTGTCGGCTCTCTCCGAAGCGGGGAACATTTCTTCCGTAACGGCTCTGGAATTTATCGGCAATTACAAAAACGAAACCGATTACACGGTTTGGGTCGAATTGTCTTCCGCCATGGCGGACCTAAAGAATTTACTTTACAGCGAAAACTGTTATCCGCAATTTGAAAAATTTTCCAGGGATGTATTCACCGGCATTGGCGCAAAACTCGGCTGGAAGGCGGCATCGGGTGAAAGTCACACGCGTGGCTTGCTCCGCAGTTTGGTTTTAAACCAGCTCATCGGGTACAATCACCAGCCCACTATTGATTATGGCGTGAAAATGTATAAATCAGGGGTAAATTTACCTGCCGATATCCGGGCGGCGGCTTATCACGCGCGGGCGGCGGCGGGTTCGGCTACTGACCATCGGCGATTTGTCTCCAGATACCAAAAAGAGGCCCTCAGCGAAGAAAAGAATCGCCTTGGCCGCGCATTGGGCCAGTTTGGCGATGAAAGGCTTTTAAGCAAGACTTTGGAATTTGCCATGTCGAATAAAGTCCGAATTCAGGACACAGCCGCAATTTTTGCCGCCGTCTGGGCTAACCCCAAAGGACAAAAAATCGCCTGGGATTTTACCAAGCGCCACTGGGATATTTTGGTCAGGCGCTATCCGCCATCCGGGCACATTTTAAACCGCTTCGTAAAAATGGCCGCCGGTTTTACTAAGCCCCAGCGAGCGTCCGAGGTATCGGAGTTTTTTAAAAAGCATAAAGCTCCCGGCGCGGAGCGTTCCGTGGCCCAGGTTTTGGAAAAAATTAATTCCAACGCGGCCTGGTTAAGTCGCGACGGCGGAAAAATTGCGTTTTGGCTGTTAAACGCGCCTGCCAAACCGGAATGAAAATAAAAACACGTCTGACAATTGCCTTCCTGGTTTTGTCGTTTGCCGCCAAGGTTTGCGCGGCGCAGAGCTTGGCGTCTTTCATAGCAACACCCAATCCGGTCGGCTCAGCGGTGCCATATACTGACGCGCAATTAAAAAATATTGATAGCGACAATGACGGCTTGAGCGATTATGATGAAATAAATATTTATCATACCGACCCCCATAATCCGGACAGTGACGGCGACGGCTATAGCGACGGCCACGAAGTTCAACATGGTTTTGATCCCAACAAGAACGGCGATGACAAACTGGAAAAGAGCATAGACGTAGATTTAAAGACCCAAACCCTGGCATATTTTTTCGGTCCTTACAAGATTGGCCAATTTTTAATTTCCTCAGGGGTCCCCGGTCTGCCGACCCCGCCGGGCAATTATTCTGTCTTAAAAAAAATTCCGGTAGTTGACTATAAAGGCTCCAACTATAATTACCCCAATACCAAATGGAACATGATGTTTAAGCTGCAAAAAGTGGGCAACCTTTACATTCACGGCGCTTACTGGCACCACAACTTCGGCCATCCCATGAGCCATGGCTGTATTAATGTCGCTTACGCGAATATGGAACCGCTTTACAAGTGGACCGATGTAGGTACGAAAGTTATAATTCAGTAATTCCTTTGCGATTTAATCTGTTTAAAAAATACCGAGGCTTAAAGTATGGCATTTCCGAAAAACGGGACGGATCCATGAAATTATCCGCCGGAAGCCCGAAAGTCTCGGCAAACAGGCGTCGTTTTTTTATAAAACGCGGAATTCCAATTGGGCTTCTTGTAACGCCTCTCCAGACCCACTCAAGCCGGGTTTTTAATTACGGCGCTGACCGCACAGAGGGTGTCATAATTTCGGCCGACGGTTTAATATCCAAATTACGAAATGTTGTTTTAACCGTATCGGTGGCCGATTGCTTCCCGGTTTATTTTTTTGATCCCAAGACAGCGACGGTCGGCCTGGCGCATTGCGGCTGGCGCGGTATTGAGAAAAAATTGCCCGCCAAGGTCGCTTCCCGCATAACGGCAAATCAGTCCGATTTGTTGGTTGGAATAGGGCCGGGAATTCAAAGCTGTCATTTTGAAGTTCAATCCGATCTTTTGGAAAAATTTTCCGACTACCCCGAGGCCATATTAAAGCGCGGACATAAAAGTTTTATCGATTTGTCAAAAATTATCCGCAGCCAGCTTTTGGCGCTGGGACTGAAACCGGAAAATATCGAAAATTTCGGAGAATGCACCTATTGCCAAAAAGATAAATATTTTTCCTTTCGGCGGGACAAGCCGGTTGTTACAAGAACCGTGGTCGCGTATATTGGGTTAGGGCTCTGAATTTCGCTTATATTATTGAACTTTGGAATTACCCCTTGTCGGTATTGCCAAAATCTTATTGTTTGCTATAATATCCCAAGTACCGTTATCGACTTAAAAATTCAGAAAATGCACCCGAAACTCAAACTTTTTTCCTCATTAATCGCCATATTGCTGATTGCCGCCGCCGCGCTTTGGATTATTTTGCCCGAAGGCAGCCGGATTAGCTTAAATAAGCTGAAAATCCCGTACAGCAAGAGCTTTACGGTACATTTGGGTTTGGATTTGCAGGGCGGCAGCCGCCTGGTTTATCAGGCGGATTTTTCCGGAATTTCCCAGGCTGATCAGGCCGATGCTTTGAGCGCGGTTCGCGACACCATTGAACGCCGCGTCAACAGCTTTGGCGTATCCGAGCCTGTCGTACAGGTCAGCGGCAACAACCAAATTACCATCGAACTTCCGGGCATTAAGGATATCAATGACGCCATAAACCAGATTGGCCAGACACCATACTTGGAATTTAAGATCCAAAACCCCAACCCTCAAAACGCCCAGGTTAACGCCAGCGGAACATTGGAAGTTAATCCCAATGACCAATGGGTGTCCACGGGGTTGTCGGGCAAGCAACTTACCAAGGCTTCGGTGGATCTGCAGCAGGGCGCCAGTTTGTCGAACCAGGTAGTGGTGAACCTTAAATTTAACAGCGATGGCGCCAAATTGTTTAGTGAAATCACTTCCGCGAACGTCGGCAAACCGATAGCTATTTTTTTGGACGGCCAATTATTGAGCGCCCCAACCGTGCAAAATGCCATTACCGACGGGACGGCGGTTATTACCGGAAATTTTACCATACAGCAGGCCAAGGATTTGGCGACCCGGTTGAACAGCGGGGCTCTGCCCGTACCGATAAAATTAATTTCCCAGGAAACCGTCGGCGCGACCTTAGGCAAGGACTCCGTGCAGAAATCGGTGGAAGCGGGGATCATCGGCCTGATTATGGTGGCGTTGTTTATGATTATTTACTATCGCTTTCCGGGAGTTCTTGCAACGCTGGCTTTATTGGTTTACGCCATTGTCTCCTTCGCGATTTTTAAAATAGGAATTTCATTTACTGCCGTCGTCTTGGTCGGATTCTTTTTCTTTTTGGGTCTGACGGTAAATTCCTGGTTTGGAATTTTGGCTTTGCTTAGTTATATTGTTTTGATATTTGCCAACGGCTTATCGCCGGTAACGCTGACTTTGGCTGGCATAGCGGGTTTTATTTTGTCGGTAGGCATGGCCGTGGATGCCAATATCCTGATTTTTGAACGCACAAAGGAAGAAATTCGCGCCGGCAAGGAAGTTCACAAAGCCGTGGACGATGGTTTTGCCAGAGCGTGGCTCAGCATCCGCGACTCCAACGTATCCAGTTTGATAACCACCGCTATCCTGTACTTTTTCGGCACCCCGAGCATTCAGGGATTTGCGGTTACTCTCGGCGTGGGAATTTTAATTTCGATGTTTACCGCCATTACCGTTACCCGGACATTCCTGAAAACTTTTGTCGGCAACAGTATAATGATGCATCCGTGGTTGTTCGGGGTAAGCAAAGCGAAGAATGAAGATCATAATTAGCATTTAGCATAAAGTATATAGCATATAGGGACTGCCCTGAATGCTAACTACTAGGTACTCTACAAAAAAATGTTCAACGTCCTAAAATATTATAAATTCTGGTTTGTCGTTTCCGGCGTTATTTTGGCATTCGGAATTTTGTCGCTGTCCATATACCACTTAAAGCTGGGGATTGATTTTAAAGGCGGCACTCAAATTGAGCTGCAGTTTAATTTGCCTCCGGACCAGAATAAGGTTAAAGACGCGGTCGCCAAACAGGATCTGGGAAATTTTACCATCCAGACTGCCCAAAATAACAGCCTGATTATTGAAACTGAAAATCTGACTACCGACCAGCATGCCAAAATTTTGGCGGCCATTAAACAGGAAGCGGGAAACTTTACGGAAACCCATTACGACACAATAGGCCCGATTATTGGCCGGCAGTTGAGCCAGGACGCGTTTTTGCAGCTGTTGTTTGTCTCTTTGGGAATTATCCTTTATATCGGCTACGCATTTAGAAAAGTGGCCAAGCCGGTAACCTCCTGGCGCTTCGGCGGCGCAGCGGTTATCGCTTTATTCCACGATTTGCTGTTTGTACTTGGTGTGTTTTCGCTGCTCGGCCATTTTTACGGCGTGGAAATCGACAGTTTGTTCGTTACGGCCATGCTGACGGTTTTGGGTTTTTCGGTTCACGATACAATTGTTGTGTTTGACCGGATTAGGGAAAACCTCCGCCTGTTTCCGGGCCAGAGTATTGACTTTGTGGTAAATCACAGCATTAGTCAGACCATTGTCCGGTCTTTAAACACCAGCTTGACCGTGTTATTTGTACTGCTGTCTCTTCTGTTATTTGGCGGAGAAACTATACGTTATTTTGTCCTGGCGTTGTTTTTGGGAATCATTGTCGGTACCTATTCCTCAATTTTTATCGCGAGCCCCGTGTTGGTATTGTGGCAGCGATGGAAAACCAAACAAATATAAAATATCTAATGTTTTGCCCCATATAAATAAATCTTCCTTAAATAAGGGAGGTTTTTTTGTTATATGATATTTGACTTTAAATTGAGTTTATGCTATACTAGAAAAAATCTTCATTTATGGGAATTTTAGATACAATTATACAAACCAAGCAGAACGAATCTTTTATCCAGTTTCGACCCGCGGAAACCGTGAAGGCTATTTTGTCTGACTTAAAAGAGCGGGATAAAAAAATTCTGATTGATCGTTACGGGCTGGAAGGCGCCGAGGCTAAAACTCTGGCGGCCATAGGGCAGGAACAAAATTTGACCCGGGAGCGCGTCAGGCAAATAGAAAAAGACCTTCTTAGAAGCTTAAGGAAAGCCAGTTTGCAAAAGCGTGACTTTATTGAGAATAAGGATTTTTTGCTTGGCATAATCGCCGAGCATGGGCGCATTATCGCGGAAGAAAATTTACTTTTACATTTAAACATCCAGGATCAGAAAGAAAAGAATGCCCTGGTTTTTATTCTCCACTTAATTGAGGAACTTGATCATTTTATCCATGATAATTATAAAAAAAGCTGGGTGACGGTACTGTTTAGCCAGAATCTGTTAAACGATTTTGTTAGGGAAAGCAAAGATATTATTTCCAAACAGACCGGACCCGTTCCGGCTGATGAATTTTTGGCGCATTTCAAGGAAACACAGTTTTACGCGCAATACAGGGAGCAGTTGACGGACAAAATAATTTTAAATTATCTTGAGCTCACGGTGGAAATCGAAAAAAACGTTTTCGGGCATTGGGGGCTTAGCCTGTGGAAAGAAGTTAAGCCAAAAGATGTCGGCGATAAAGCCTATTTGGTCATGAAGCACCACAAACAGCCGGAACATTATTCCGCGATTACCGAAATGATTAATAAGGCTAAATTTGACGGTCGCCAGGCATATAAGGAAACGGTCCATAATGAATTGATAAAAGACAACCGGTTTATTTTAATTGGTCGGGGAATTTACGCCCTTTCGGAATGGGGATACAAACCCGGTGTGGTTTCCGATGTCATAGTCGAAATTTTAAAACAATCGGCACAGCCAATATCCAAGGATAAAATTATTGAAGAAGTTTTAAAACGCCGCATGGTCAAAAAGAATACCATACTGGTCGGCTTATCGAATAAAAAACTGTTTAAAAAACTTGGAAAAAATTCTTACGCCTTAGTATAATAGTAATCGCGAATATGCGAATAGAAGGTAA
This sequence comes from Candidatus Doudnabacteria bacterium, assembly GCA_031291995.1. Lineage (GTDB taxonomy): Bacteria > Patescibacteriota > Doudnabacteria > UBA920 > UBA920 > PALSA-1336. Next base: position 252,846 of record JARLHZ010000025.1, on the reverse strand, counting down.
TATACGAAGCTGTCCACTGTAAGTTATCTTTTCTATAACGCCATGCCGGCAACTATCGATTTCGTATATTAATTAAGATTCGTATATTCGCGAATATAATATTGGAGCAGTCGCGAATATGCGAATCGAAGGTAATATACGAAGCTGTCCACTGTAATTTATCTTTTCAATAATGCCATGCCGACAACTATCGGTTTCGTATATTAATTAAGATTCGTATATTCGCGAATACTAGTGAAATAAAAAATGGAAGTTTTAAATTCCCTCCTGCCGAATTTCGGCCAAATGTTTTATTATTCTTTTCTTTTTGTCGCCAAAGGCGGCTGGATTTTATTTGTGCTGGCTTTGCTGTTTATGCTTTGGCACGAGTATTTGGAGGAAATTCAGGGGCATTTTGTCGCCAATACCGAATGGGTTTTTTTGGAAATCCGTCCGCCTAAGGAAAATATGGTCAGTACCCTGGCGGTTGAGAATATTTTTTCCCAAATGCACGCGTTGCACCGCAGCCTGACCTGGGACGAGGTTTATATGCAGGGCCAATTCCAGCTCTGGTATTCATTGGAAATAGTCAGCTTCGGGGGGAAGGTCTCATTTATAATCAGGTGCCCGAAACGCTACCAACATTTGGTGGAGTCGGCGTTTTACGGCCAGTATCCAAATTCGGAAATCCGTGAAGTGGCCGACTATATGGCTAATTTTACCCAAAATGTTTACGCCATTGACAACAAGTACGAGTTTTTTGGCACGGAATGGCGCCTGGCCGAAAGCGATGTTATACCGATTAAAACCTACAAAGATTTCGAGCACCCTTCGGCTGAAGAAAAAGTGATTGACCCGCTTAAGGGGTTGATTGAAGCCATGGAACGAATTTTGCCCCACGAGTTTATGGCTATGCAGCTGCTGATTCAGCCAATCCAAAACGACGAGTGGTCGGGTAAAGCCAAAACCAAAATTAAGGAGCTGACCGGCGAGGAAGTGCCCCACAAGGCCAGTTTTATGGGTTTTTTACTGGCTCCGTTTGAATGGTTCGCGAAATTCAGCTACAGCGAAACGTTGTTCGGACACCACCATCACGCCGAACCCGAAAATAAGCCCAGGAACAATTGGCTGAATATGTCCGAAGGTGAAAAAAAACGGGTCACTTTGATTGAAGAAAAATTGAACAAAGCCAACTACCAGTCGAAACTGCGGATATTATACATCGCGCCAAAGGAATTGTACGACAAAATTCGCCGGTTTGAAATTGTCGGGGCCTTGCGTCATTTTAGCCCCGGAGGCGGAGCCGGTATACAGAATACTTTAAAAACCGACCGGGGAACCTGGACAAAAGTTGACGCGTTGTTTTCCGAAGGGCTTGAGCGGCCTTATTTGGAGTGGGAAACCAAAAGAAGGAAACATTTATTTTTGAAGGGATACAAGGCGCGCAGCGTATACATAGGTTCAAAAAAGTTTTTGCTCAGTACGGAAGAAATTGCCAGCTTGTATCACTTTCCGATTACCAATGAAACTACCCAGGTACCGGCCAATGTTCAGGCCGTGGAAAGCAAAAAATCCCGTCCGCCGGCCGATTTGCCGTTTGCTGATGTTTAAATGTATTACACAGATCACAGATACGCACATATACACGGATTGGCTCTCTGTATTACTATAACTTCTTAGAAAATTTATAATAATTGATAAATAATCGGTGTATCTGCGCGAAATCAGTGATCTGTGTAATAAATAATTACCCCGAAACCAACAATGGACAATAACGATAAAATCACCGTGTTCGCCAAAACCAATTTCCGCGGCAAGGAGCTGCCGTTTGGCATTAAAACCGACGACCGCCGCCGGCATATGTATTTAATCGGGAAAACCGGCATGGGCAAAACCACGGTTATGGAAAATATGGTTATTCAGGATATCCGCAACGGCAATGGCGTGGCGTTTTTGGATCCGCATGGCGACTCCATCCAGCGCATTTTAAACTCCATTCCCGCCAGCCGGGTTAACGACGTGGTGTATTTTAACCCGGCTGATTTGGATCATCCGGTGGCTTTTAATATTCTTGAATCGGTTGACATTAAATATAAGCATCTGGTAGCCTCCGGCCTGATGGGCGTGTTTACCAAAATTTGGGCGAATCTCTGGTCGGCCAGAATGGAATACATATTGAACAATACCATTTTGGCCCTGCTCGACAGTCCGGGTAATACGCTGCTCGGGATTACTCGCATGTATGTGGACAAAAAATACCGCAAGAAAATTGTCGACAATATTAAAGATCCGATGGTTCGCGCTTTTTGGGTCGACGAATTCGCGAACTATAACGAAAAGTACCGGACGGAAGCCATCGCGCCCATCCAAAATAAAGTCGGGCAGTTTTTGTCGTCCGGAATAATCCGAAATATTGTCGGCCAACCCAAGTCCACCGTGGACATGAGGGAGATAATGGACCAGCGCAAAATTTTGATTATGGATTTGTCCAAAGGAAAAGTGGGTGAGGACAACAGCGCCTTGCTCGGCGCTATGATTGTGACCAAGTTGCAGTTGGCGGCCATGTCGCGCACCGACGTCGTGGAAAGTGAGCGTAAAGATTTTTATTTATACGTCGACGAGTTCCAGAATTTTGCCACGGACAGTTTCGCGACCATCTTGAGCGAAGCCCGTAAATACCGGCTCAATTTGATTGTTGGCCACCAGTACATTGGCCAATTAGTTCAGGAACGAAATACCAAAGTCCGCGACGCAATTTTCGGCAACGTCGGCACGCTGGCGGTATTCCGCGTGGGAGCCGAAGACGCCGAATTTTTGGTTAAAGAATTTGAGCCCGTCTTTAATGAAGTGGATATTGTAAATTTGCCAAAATATCACATTGTATTAAAGCTCATGATTAATGGAGTGGCCTCGGATCCGTTTTCCGCGACAACCTTGTCGCCAAATCCCGAAACCGTTACCGGCAACGGGGAAAAAGTTATCCGTGTTTCCCGGGAGCGCTACAGCAACGCGGTCGCCGAAGTGGAAGAAAAAATTTCCCGCTGGATGGGCGCGGAATACCACCAGGACGCGGCCATAGTCATTGGCAAGGAATCCGATGACGGGGTGGCAACAGCTTTGGCTGAGCAGCCAAAATTAATTAGAGCCGAAGTAGCCGTAAGCGGCCAAGACGTTGAGGAAACGTTAAAAATCGGTGACGAAACGCTCAAGACCGAAGTTACTGTCGCGCCACCTAAGGCGATGCCGACAATGGTGGAGCAAAGACCCAGACCCCGGGAAGAAAGCCGCCAGTTTAATGGTGACAGAAATCAAAGTCAACGGCATTCACAGCCCAGGCCCGACCAACACCATCACCAACGCCAAAACAGCCAGCCGCCTGCCAGACAGCATCAACAGAATTTTAACCGGACAAAACCGCCGCAAAAAAAAGAAAACCCGATTTGGAACCAGGTTGCGGAAATTCACGACCAAAAGAAGCGCCAATTTCAGGAAAAAACCAAAGCCACAATAGGACAGCTCCTGGCGCCCCGGGAATCATCGGAACCGGCAACTCAGCCGCGGCCACAAGCGCCAACAGCTTCACAACCGCATGTTTTTACGCCCCAAACTGCCCAGCCCGAACGCACTATCCTAAAACCCGGCGACAGCCACCAGTTATAATTTAGAAGCTCCTAATTTGAGAATTCCGGTTTTTGTACCAGATAATTCACGGATTCGGAAGCTTTTATGATATAATATTTATATAAGGTTTCATTATGTTTGCTTGAAACAAACAACAATTAACGGGTCATACAGAATAATGGGTGAGATTAGGCATACAACTTCGCTACGCGGAATAGATGGAAAGCCCTGTCCCGAACGCCTCTAACAATGGAACGAAAATCTTTAAGTTTAGCGTTAAACGACTCTGCTGAAGCATTGGTGCTTCGGTCAATAAAATAATTCAGGATAGTCGTCTCACGCCAACGAATGGATTCGGTGGCGGTAATAAATGAGTCAAAATCTTTTTCCTTAACTTTCTCATACCACTGTGTTAATTCTTCTTTTGCTTCGGTAATGTTTTGGCTGTTCTCATAGCAGGTTCTAAACATCATGGACAAATTGTAAGCCTCTTTGATTTTAGGAAATTCCGCAAATAATATTTCACCCCTTTCTTTTTGCTGCTTACCCCAGTTGCTTTGAGTTTTAAACAGCAGATAACGGCTTCTGGCTAGGAGCTGTTTTTTAGTGTCTCCGTTGCTAAAAATATATGGCCTGTAACTTTTACCTTCATCCCTGGCCCGCCTAATCTTTTTGTTTTCTTCTTTAATGGCCTCCCACCTAAAAGCAATTCTGACTTCCCGCAGGGCTTCACTGATTAACTGCTGCACATGGAATCTGTCGGTCACAATTACGGCGTTAGGAAAAGTTCTTTTAACAATAGCCTCCATGGATTCGGACTTGTCCAGAGTAATTTCTTTTACTGCCGCCCTCTTTTCTAATGGTATTTGGCTTAAAATTGGGGCTATTTCAGAGGCTTTGGTACCTTCACACATACCTACCAGGGCGCCTTTTTTACCGTGAGCGGCTTTGTTTGTTAAAACAGTATAGAGCTCGCAGTTTGTGACTTCAACTTCATCTATGGAAAGTTTGGGGCCAATGTTAGCCGGAAACAGCATCCAGCGTTCAGCATGGTCTTTCTGTTCCCATTCGTTAAAACCCGGAAAAGGCTCCTTAATTGGAGTCTTTTCTGGCCGATTATGAACGTCTACTAAAAAAGCGAATCAACATGATACGCTGCTGGCAATATAAAAGCGCCTCGCGGTTAATGCCGCGAGGCGCTTTTTTGTGTAGCTTACAGATATTTTTTCAATTCACTTTCCACAGCCGTTTTCGGCGCGGCGCCTATCATTTCTCCTATAACTTTACCGCCTTTAAAAAATTTCAGGGTTGGTATGCTCATTACGCCGTACTTCATGGCTAAAGCGTTATTTTCATCCACGTTGACTTTGCCAACCTTAAGCTTGCCCGCGTAATCCTTGGCCAATTCTTCGACTATGGGGCTTAAAACTTTGCACGGGCCGCACCACACCGCCCAAAAATCGACCATTACCGGCATTTCCGACTTTAGTACTTCCTGCTCGAAATTTTGTTCATTTAAAACGGTTTCGGACATATGTTTTTGAGTTTTTAATTGATAAGCAATAATTTATAACAGCTTACGCTGTTATTGATTAAATATTATTAGTTATTAATTATTAGCCTATTCATTTTATCCACAAGCACATGCTTTGTCAACACCGCGATTAACTATATAATAAACGTATATGAATATTCGCGCGAAACAAAAAATAAATGATTAAAGTAAAACTGTTAAAAATCGCGCCCTACTGGCTTATTGCTTTGGTTTTTGTAATTGCCCTGCAAATGGGAACGTTTCTCTTTTTTTCGAGCCCAAACATTACCACCGCTGATATTCAACCCGCCATTCCGGAAGTCTTAGGGGCGACAACATCGTTGCGCGGAGAAATTCCATCAAAAACTTCGGAATTGGAACTCTTTTCCGCTCCGGATCCCTCGGCCGTAAAAGCGAAGAGTTTTGTGGTTTTTGATTTAGATACGGGAACCACGCTTTTTGGCAAAAATACCGGCCAACGCCTGCAAATTGCCAGCCTGACCAAACTCATGACCGCGTTTGTTACTTACCAAACAACCGGTTTGAATCAGTCTTTTATCGTCGGTCAAAATGATACTCTAAACGTATCTCCCGACCTGGGACTAAAAGCCGGCGATACCGTAAAAACAGCGGATGTTTTTGACGCTATGCTTATCGGATCCTGTAACGACGCGGCCAAAGCCTTGGCGGGATACGTGTCCAGAACCACTGGGGAAAATTTTATCGACTTGATGAATCGGCAAGCTCTAAACTTTGGAATGAATAATACCAAATTCAGCAATCCAATGGGTTTTGACAGCGTAAATAACTATTCGACCGCCGATGATTTAAAATTGCTGATTGCCGCTACCCAAAAACTTTCCGCCTTTACGAGCCTGGGTCGGAGAAACGGCTTCCAGTTTACATCCGGCGAAGGGAATATTTATACCGCAACGGCCACAAACAAGCTTCTTCAAACCCATCCAAATATTAATGCCATAAAAACGGGATATACCAACGAAGCCCATGGCGCTATGGCGACTGAAGTTCTGGAGAACGGGCACCGCGTGGCAATATTGGTGTTGGACAGCAAAAATCGCGAAGGGGATACACTGGATTTGAAGGATCAGTTGGAGAAAGTCGTAAGTCGGTAGTTGTTGGTTATAGAAAGTAGTATGGTTTTTGGATGAAAGGTTATGGAATCAAAAGCGCTTAATACTCCGCGCCACCATATTTAACTTTAACTTTTGACCCGGTAACAGTTCACAATCTTGAGCAGAACAAACCTGGAGGCCGGAAATACTGGCGATTTTATGCAGCGAGGATTGGGAGGCGTTGTGATATCCGCCAAAGGCGGATGAACGAGGAGCCCCGCCGCCAAGAAAATCGGCAGGATTTTCGGCCTCACTCAGGCTTGTGAACAGTTACTTGACCCGGCTTTGGCGTTTTCCCGAATTTATGGTAAAATACCAAAGTAATGCCTACCTCTGCCCTAACGAAAATTTTTACGCTGACCTCCCTGGGTTTTATGTTTGCTATTGCGGTAACGCCGCTTTTTATCCGGTTTTTGTACAAAAACAAGCTCGGCAAACAAATTAGAAATGACGGGTCAACGCCGCTTTTTTCGGAACTTCACAAGCACAAAGCGGGAGTTCCCACCATGGGAGGTATTCTGATTTGGGGAACATTGCTTATCCTGTTTGTTAGTTTTTGGCTACTGGATCGAGTTCTGCATGTTTCCTTTTTTAGGCATTTTGATTTTTATTCCCGCCGCGAAACCCTTTTGCCGTTTGGCGCTTTGTTGGGAGCCTCGCTAGTGGGTTTGGTGGATGATTGGCTGGATGTCAGACAGCGCGGACATAAAGGCCGGGGCATGCGCTTTAGGTTCAAATTTTTCCTGTACGCGGCCGTAGCCGCAATCGGTGCGTGGTGGTTTTATTTTAAGCTTGGGTTTCGCGCGGTGCACGTGCCCTTTTACGGCAGCTGGCATATGGGATGGTGGTTTATTCCATTTTTCATTTTGGTGGTAATATCCACCAGCTTCTCCGTAAATGAAACCGACGGACTTGACGGATTAGCCGGCGGCAGTCTCATGACTTCGTTTTTAGCCTTTGGGTTAATCGCATTTTTACAGGGTAATTATGATCTGGCGGGGTTCATTGGGGTTATTTGCGGAGCTTTACTTTCTTTCTTATGGTTTAATGTTTATCCGGCCAGCTTCATAATGGGAGACACCGGTTCCATGGGCCTCGGAGTGCTTCTGGCTATAGTTGCCTTCCTGGCCAATTCTCCGTTTTTGCTGCTGCTGGTTGGATTTGTTTTCGTAGCCGAAGCGGTTTCTTTTTTACTGCAGATTTTCTGGAAAAAGTTTTTCAAGAAAAAATTGTTCAAGTCCGCCCCCATTCACCACCATTTTGAAGCCCTCGGCTGGCCCGAAGCCCAAGTCACCATGCGCCTCCTTATTATAGCAGGGGTTATGAGTATTGTCGGAGTGATAGTTTATTTTTTGGGTTAAAAAATGAATCCACTTTTAAAATAATGAAAATAAAATGTATAACTTAATAATAAAAAACGCGACGGTAATTGACGGCACGGGAAAGCCCGGGGAGATTTTGGATATGGCCGTGCAGGGGGACGAGATTGTCAATATTGACAAAAAAATTGATACGCACGCGCAAACCGTTATAGACGCCTCCGGTAAAATTCTGGCGCCGGGATTTGTGGATTTGCAGAATCACAGCGATAGCTACTGGCAAATTTTTGACAACCCGTCACTGGACAGTTTAATCACGCAGGGGTACACCACAATTTTGCTTGGTAATTGTGGGGCCAGCCTGGCTCCGTTGCTCAGCAACGAAGCTTTAAAGTCTATGCAAAAGTGGCACAACTTAGAAGCCACCAATATTAACTGGACGTCATTTTCGGAATACATCGAAGAATTATCGAGGCATCGTCTGGCTTGTAACGTCGCGACGCTGGTGGGCTATTCCACATTAAGGCGCGCCATTGTCGCGGATCAAATCCGGAGTTTGGACAAACCTGAAACCGCCGCGCTGCAGAACGCGTTGCGTGAAAGCCTGGAGGCGGGAGCATTCGGCCTGAGTAACGGCCTGTCCTACGCGCATGAAATTATAATTTCGGAATTGGAATTGTTTGAACTGGCAAAAATTATTAAAAAATACAACGGATTATTTTCCGTACATTTAAGAAGTGAGGGTTCGGAGATTGTGGAAGCTCTGGACGAGGCTCTGGACATTGCCAAAAATACCGAAGTTAATTTAAAAATTTCCCACTTAAAAATCCGCAACGAAATCAACTGGCATAAATTTCCGGAAGTTACCGGCCTGCTGGATACCGCTTATCATCAGGGTGTTAATGTAAATTTTGACGTTTATCCTTACGAAACCATTTGGCAGGCGCTTTATTCTTACCTGCCCAAATGGGCCATGGAAGGCGGTCGGGAGATTATGCTAAGGCATTTTGCCGATCCGGTCCAGAAAAATAAGATATTAATGCACTTAAATAATATCAACGTCAAATTTCCTCAGGTGATGGTCGCCTCTACGGCCAATAAATTAAATTTTACCGGTAAGACCATCGGGCAAATTGCCAAAAATCTGGAAGTTTCGAGCGAGCAGGCGGTTTTGGATTTAATCCAAAACGGTGGCAGCGAAGTTTTGGTTTTTGAAAAAAATCTGGATGAACAACAGGTCTCTCAATTGCTTGTCCACCCGTTGTCTTTTATTGGTACCGATGGCGCCGGTTTTGCGGAAAAATCAACTTCGGGGCGGCTGGTTCATCCGCGCTGTTTTGGCACTGCTCCCAAATTTTTAAGGGAATCCGTGGATAAAGGTGTTTTGACCATTGAGGCGGCGGTTCAAAAATTAACTTCCGGACCGGCCAAAAAGTTGGGACTAAAGAAACGGGGAGAGTTAAAAATTGGAAATTTTGCGGATTTGGTAATTTTTGATAAAAATAAGATAAAAGACCAGGCGACTTACCAAAATCCTTTCCTGTTGAGCCAGGGTGTAGACTATGTTTTTGTAAACGGCAAGCCCGCGGTCGCCGAAGGCAAAATTACCGGCCAATTGCCGGGCTATACTTTGCGAAAGAGTTAATAAAATAAAGGTTCCCCGCCGCAAGCAGCGGGGTATTACTTCAAAGACATCGCTTCAATTGCGCGGCGAGCCGCGCGGTATTGAACTTGTATTAGCTCCTCGGCTCGCTCGGCCATAAATGGCCGGACTCGCTCTACATCGCTAATAAAAACAGCCCAAATTCGGCTGTTTTTTGTTTCGGATGTTTATCTGATATAATTAGGCCATGGAATTGCAAGATTTGAAAGAAAAACTTGTGGCGGTTTTGGGTTTTGGCCGGGAAGGGAAGGCTGTGGTCAATTATTTGCTCAAACACGGCATAAAGCCGGTGTTATTTGACCAAAAACCCTGGGACGAATGGCCGGCCAATGAGCAGCGGGAAATTAAAAATCTTGGCTTAAATTTTATTTTTGGTCCGGACTCGTTTAAGGAACTTGCGGGTTTCGATGTGGCGTTTCGGAGCCCGGGAATAAGATTGTCGAATCCCGAAGTAGCCGCGGCCATTGGCCGCCGCTTAATTATGACAAGCCAAACCAAATGGTTTTTTGGCCATTGTCCGGCAAAAATTATCGGCGTAACCGGAACCAAGGGCAAAGGTACGACCTCTGCGCTAATAAATGAGATGTTAAAATTGGGGGGTCAGAATTGTTACTTAACCGGCAATATAGGCAAAGTTCAGCCTCTGGATATTCTGGAGGCGCTTAATAATAATGACTGGGTCGTGTATGAATTATCAAGTTTCCAGCTTCAGGATTTAGATCGGAGCCCGCATATCGGGGTGGTACTGATGATTACCAGTGAACATCTGGATTATCACACCGATGCAAATGAATACGTTCAAGCAAAATCGGCGATCACCAGATTCCAGACCGAAGATGATTTTGCAATAACAAACCTTGATTTTCAAAATTCAGTTAAAATTGGGAAACTAGGCAGAGGTCAAAAATTTTATTTCAGCGCAAATAAACAAGCAGACTGCTACCCAGACAACGGGGTTATTTACCTGAAAAACTATATTGATGGATCGTGGGGTAAAATAACAGGCTGGCAGCTCAGGGGGATCCACAATCAACAAAATATTTGCGCCGCAGCTTTAGCCGCCAGTGTTGCCGGTTGCGACATTGGTATAATAGACAAAGCAGCTAATCGATTTAACGGCTTGGAACACCGCCTGGAATTTGTCGCGGAAAAGAAGGGAATCAAATTTTATAACGATTCGTTTTCCACTACGCCGGAAACAGCGATTGCCGCGATTAATTCTTTTGACGAGCCGGAAATTTTAATCTTGGGCGGCTCATCCAAAAACAGCGACTTTAAGGAGCTGGGAAAAGTTTTAAGCGATAAAAAAAATATCAAGACAATAATTCTAATTGGCCCGGAATCCAGCCGGATTAAATCTACGTTTAAGATGGAACCACCGACGTTGCTGGAGGGGGCAAAAAATATGCGGGAAATTTTTCAGCAGATTTCATCCATAGCTGCAAAAGGCGACGTGGTTTTGCTCAGTCCGGCCTGTGCCAGTTTCGGAATGTTCAAAAATTATAAGGACAGAGGAGAACAGTTTAAACATTTTGTGGGTACCTTTGAATAATTACAAATGCCAAATTTTAAATTTCAAATCATTTTTCTTTTGACATTTAAACTTTGGGTTTGATTTGGAATTTGATATTTTTAATTTGAAATTTCCACTGCTTTGGCAAAAAAAGGCTTAAATCGAAATCTCGATTACACCCTGCTGACTATTGTCCTGCTGCTTTTGGCCTATGGACTGATTGTTTTGTATTCCGCGTCAACAGTCCAGTCTTTCCAAAACTTCGGCAACACTTATTATTACGCACTGCACCAGCTGCTTTACGGGGCGTGTATCGGCTTGGTAGGATTGTATATATGTTCCCGCATAGATTATCATTTCTGGCAAAAAAACCTTCCCGTGTTAATCGGACTGGCTTTATTGCTTCTGGCATTGGTTAAAGTACCGCATTTCGGATTTTCCGCCGGCGGTGCGTCGCGCTGGCTCAGGCTGGGACCGATACTATTCCAACCCGCGGAACTGGCAAAAATGGTTGTAATCCTGTACCTGGCTTCCTGGATAGACAAAAAAAGGGCTTCGCTTAACGATTTTTATTACGGATTGCTTCCTTCGTTTATTATTATCGGTTTATTCGCGCTGTTGATTTTTTTGCAGCCAGACGTCGGCACCATGCTGGTTTTGCTGGCTGTGGCCTTTTTTATGTTGTTCGCTTCGGGATTGAGTTTTAAATACTTCTTTTATAGCGCGCTTTGCGCGCTGCTGACCCTTTACGCGCTCGTCAAAGTCGCGCCTTACCGTGCCCGCCGTCTGACCACATTTTTAGATCCGACTGTGGATCCCAAGGGCATTAGCTATCAAATAAACCAGGCGCTGCTGGCAATTGGCTCCGGCGGATTGTTCGGTTACGGTTACGGGATGTCGCGGCAAAAGCACAACTACCTCCCGGAAGTCATGAATGATTCTATTTTTGCCGTCATGGCTGAGGAACTCGGTTTTTTTAGAATTTTGGCCGCTCTGGCTCTCTTTGTTTTATTGGCATTACGCGGGTTTAGAATAGCCAAGCGAGCGCCGGATATTTTTGGAAAATTAACAGCTTTCGGCATAACTGCCTGGATTACCCTTCAAGCCCTAATCAATTTAGGAGCCATAGTCAACCTATTGCCATTAACGGGCATTCCACTGCCTTTTTTTAGTTATGGCGCCACGGCTATGATAGCCAACCTGTCCGCCATAGGAATTTTGCTCAATATTTCCCGCCACACGTCTAATTAGACCTTGGTTATGTCGAGCAATCCCGAACTTTTTTAAAATGGCAAAAGCAAAAAAATTTAAATTATATACCGACTCGCGCAGGTTTTTGGCTTTAGGTTCAAAAAGCTCGAATCCGGCGGTGGTTTTATTTGGTAAGCTGGTTGGCTTGCTGTTTAATTTTTTTTATCGTGTCGGCTATTCCTTGGTTGTGGCGGTCAAGGCTGTGGCGGCATTCTTTTACCTTGTTGGTGATGGCCTTGTTAAATCGCTGTTGAAAATTTTTTCCGCGGCGCGCGGCGATTTTATAAAAACGGCCAAAACATTGCCCCGGCGATTAAAGAATTTGTCCACCAAACATTTTGCCCAAAGTCTGGGAGTATTTTTAGCCGTAGCGCTGGCCGGTTGGGCAATTATCGGCATATTCAAATATATGGAATCGGCGCTGGAAGCAAAGGATCAGGTTATGAGTTCCGCGCAATCCGGCGGCCGGTACCTGGAGCAGGCCGTGGCCGATATTCAGAACCGCAATTTGGCTTCGGCACAGGATAAATTGTCGCTGGCAATTAAATTTTTCAGCCAGAGCCGGTCGGACCTTTCGGGACAAAATATTCTCCTTGGCCAGGTCGTTAAAGTACTGCCGCAGGGCCGGGATGCCACGGCGTTATTGCAATCGGCCGAATTAGTGGCGCGGGCCGCGCAGGATATGGTTGATTTTCAGGAAGCCGCCGGACAGCTTCACATATCCGCCGCGGGTATGGTCAGCCAAAACCAGCAAAACGGCGCAATATTGACGGAACTGGAAACGGCGTTTAGCCGGGCGCAATCTAACCTTAACAAGGCCGCGGGATTAATTGCCAACGTAGACCCGGCTTCCGTGCCACAGCAGTATCAAAAGAGTTTTATAGCGGTACAACAAAACCTCCAAGTTTTTAAATTAACTTTAAACGGCGCCGCGCGGGTGTTTTCCCTCGCAAGAAATATAATCAGCGGACAAAAAAACATATTAATATTATTTGAAAATAACAATGAATTGCGCCCTACGGGGGGATTTATGGGTACTTTTGGCAGCCTGCAAACTCAGGACGGCCAAATTCAGCAGATGAACGTGAGCAGTATATACGATTTGGACGGACAGCTTAAAGATATCATCCAGCCCCCATTGCCGATTGCCGCGGTTACCGATCGCTGGTACCTGCGGGACAGTAACTGGTTTGCCGACTTCCCCGCGTCCGCCCGCAAAATCAGCGAGTTTTACCAAAAAGAAGGCGGACAAAATCCCGACATTATTGTGGCCATGACGCCGGACTTGATTGTTGACTGGCTGAAAATTTCGGGTCCGGTGCAAATGCCAAAGTACGGCGTTACTTTAACAGCCGATAATTTTGTGGAGCAGACCCAAGCCATAACAACAATTTCCGACAATATGCCGACCAATTCTCCCAAGCAAATGCTGGCCGATTTCGTTCCCGTGCTTTTGCAAAAAATCAGTTCGGCGGATAAAAATTCCCTGCTGGCCTATCTTGCGGCTTTGCAGCAAAACCTCGCCTCCAAACAAATAGCGGTCTACTCCTCAGACCCCGGACTGGAAAAGCAAATCCAAACGTTTAATTGGGGCGGAAACCTTTGGGATACGGATAGTGATTATCTTATGCTGCTGGACAGTAATTTGGGAGCGACTAAAACCAGCCTCGCGGTTAGCGAAGACGCCGAATTGACATCTAATATTGGCGTCGATGGGACGGTAACTGATCAATTAAAAATAACGAGGACGAATCATAATCCAAATAACCCCGATAACAGCAACGTCAGCTATCTGCGGGTTTATGTGCCGGCGGGAAGCACCTTAATATCCAGCACGGGCTTTGAAAAGCGGGATTTACAATATTCGGATAAATTGGAATATCAAATCGATTCGGACGTGAACAATATTGTCAAAAATTCCGTGACGGAAAACCTTACCGGCACAACCATAGGCCTGGAATCCGGAAAAACATTCTTCGGTAATTGGATTACCATAGATCCCGGCGAAAGTACAACCACTACTCTTGTTTACAAGTTGCCGTTTAAGCTAAACAACCTTGACCATTTTAGCCTAATGGTGCAAAAGCAAATGGGCGCGGTAAATAACAACTTGACGTGGTCTGTTAATTACGCCGGAAGGAAAGTTTTATGGCAAAACTTTAAGCCGTCAAAACAGGCGACGGCGGCGCAGACTTCTGATATAATTATCGATAAAGATTATTTGATGGGGATGGTGCTGGAAAAATGATATTGAAAGATATTGATGGATATTAAGTGTGATTGCGGCAAACATGAATGCTGAATAAAATTAAAAATTTGGAAAATGAATTTACGGTCGGCAAGGCCGCTTTTATTATTGGTGTCTTTACTCTGCTTTCCAAACTCGTGGCGCTGTTTCGAGACCCGTTAATTTTAAGCCGAATAGGAGTGGGAGACACGACCGATATATATTTTTCCGCTTTTCGCATCCCGGATTTTATATTTCAGCTGCTTGTTTTAGGGACGTTGTCTGTCGCGTTTATTCCGGTATTCACCGAGTGGCTTATAACAGATAAGGATAAGGCTTACCGCGTTGCCAATTCAATATTAAATGCCGCGCTTTTGGGCATGGGCCTGGTTTGCGTGATTTTGTTAATTTTTTCCGCTCCTCTGACAAAGTTGTTGGTGCCGGGGTTTAGCGGTGAAAAATTAATCCGGACGATCCAATTAACCAGGCTGTTTTTATTGTCGCCATTAATTTTTACGGCGTCCAGCGTTTTTACCAGCATCCTCAGCTCCTATAAAAAATTTCTGATGTTGAGTTTGGCGCCTATTTTGTACAACCTCGGAATTATTGCCGGCCTGTTTTTTCTGTATCCTCGCTTTGGCCTAACTGGTCTTGGAATTGGTGTTATTGTCGGAGCGTTTTTACATATGTCCGTGCAAATTCCCGAGGTTTTGCGTTATGGCTTTCGCTGGCAAGGTGTTTTGGATTGGCGTGATGCCAGCGTCCGAAAGATAGCCAAATTATTTTTGCCCCGGGTTATCGGGCTGGATATATCCCAGGTCAGCCTGATTATTGGCACTACGGTCGGCTCGATTTTGGCAGCCGGTTCGGTAACCATTTTTAACGCTGCAAATAATTTGCAGACCGTGCCTTTGGGGGTATTCGCGCTGTCGGTTTCGCAGGCTTCATTTCCTCTCCTTTCGGAATATTTCGCCAAAGGAGACCAAAAAGCATTTTTGCAGACTCTGTCCGACAACATTATTCAGGTTATGTTCTTTATAGTGCCGGTGGCAATTTTAATGATTATGTTTCGCTGGTATTTGGTCCAGATTATTTACGGACACGGTAAATTTACGGATGCCGATATTGTCTCGCTTGCCCTGACTTTCGGCATAATGACGGTTGGCTTATTCGGCCAAAGCTTATCGCCATTGTTCTCACGTAGTTTTTACGCCATGCACAATACGATTATTCCGGTCGCCGTAAACGTAAGTTCAATAATTTTGAACGCCGGTTTAACCTATTTTTTGGGGCGGCATTATGGCTTGCCCGGTATTGCGACAGCCTTCGCTTTTATTTGCGTTTATGATTCGGTATTAATGGCTATTTTTTTGCGACTGCATTTGTCAAAGGGCCAGGTTCCCTTTGGGCCGACTGACTCGCTAGTGGCCAGTTCTATGCTGAAAATTTTGCTGGCCAGCGCGGGCATGGCCGTAATTGGCTGGGTTATGATTTATTTGATAAATATTGTCGGGTCGCCCGTCGGCTTTGTGGACACTTTGGTGAAATCCGGGATTGCGGTTTTAATTTCGGCCATAACCTTTGTAACGCTGGCTAATTATCTCAAGTTAAACCAGGCTAAGCAGCTTCTGGCTATTTTGGGTAAAATCTTTTAGAATAACAAGATACTGATACACGGATTAATACTCATGATGCTGATAAAACTGATTTAAGTGTTTAATAATTTGCATGATTAGTGTCATTCGTATTTCTCAGTATTGGTATCATATTATCTATGTCTCAGAACCAAATACGCAATTTTTGCATAATCGCCCACATTGACCATGGCAAGTCCACCCTGGCCGACCGGCTTTTGGAAATTACCCACACAGTCGAGCAGAGGAATATGAAAGACCAACTGCTTGATCAAATGGATTTGGAGCGGGAGCGGGGAATAACCATTAAGCTCCAGCCGGTGCGAATGAGCTACACGTATGAAGGGCTAAGGGCTATGGGGGTAGGGGAAAGTCAAAGCGCAAAAGACTTAGCCCTTAGGCCTACACCCTACACCCTCAATCTAATTGACACCCCCGGGCATGTTGACTTTAGTTATGAGGTCTCGAGATCCTTGGCTTGCTGCGAAGGCGCTATTTTAGTTGTCGATAGCACGCAGGGAATTGAAGCGCAAACGCTCGCTAATGTTCATTTGGCACTGGAGCATAACTTGGTTTTAATTCCGGTAGTCAATAAAATTGATTTGCCGAATTCCGACCGGGAAAAAACCGCCGAAGAATTAAAAACGGCATTTGGCTTTACGGAAGAAGATATTTTATACGCTTCCGGCAAAACCGGCGAAGGGGTGGAAGACATTATCAAGCGAGTTATAGAAAAAGTCCCGCCGCCAAAAGGCGATGAGCAAAAACCTTTTCGCGGCTTAATTTTTGACTCGCTTTATGATATTCATCGCGGCGTAATAGTTTACGTACGATGTTTTGAAGGCTCGCTTAAAAACCGCGAGAAAATTTTTGCCATTGGCAGCCAAACGCAGTTTGAAAGTTTGGAAGTCGGCTATTTCCATCCGAAAATGGAAAAATCCGATGGCATAAAAACCGGCGAGGTCGGCTACATTGTGACCGGCCTGCGCGACGTTAGTAAAGCCCGTGTTGGCGACACAATTACGTTATTTGACCGTAAAACAGATGTTGAACAGCTGCCGGGCTACAAACATGTCAAACCCATGGTCTACGCCACCATCTTTCCTGTAAGCGGGGACGATTACCCCATACTGCGTGACGCTATGGATAAACTAAAACTTTCCGACGCCGCGCTGGAGTTTGAGCCAATCAATATCCCGTCCATCGGTTTTGGTTTTCGCACCGGCTTCCTCGGTCTTTTGCATATGGATATAGTGCAGGAACGGCTGACCAGGGAATATAATCTTGACCTGATTTTAACCGCGCCGAGCGTGGCATATCATGTGGTAACAACCAACGGCAAAGACGTTTATATTCACAATCCGGCGGAGTTTCCCGATCCTTCCATCATCAAGGACATTTACGAACCCTGGATGTCGGTAAATATTTTAGTGCCGCAAAACTTTATAGGGCCGATAATGGAAATTTCCACCCAGCGCCGAGCAATATCAAAGGACATAAAATACTTGGGCAAAGACCGCGTGGAAATGTCTTTTGAAATGCCCCTGGCCAATATTATTTCCGATTATTACGACAAATTAAAATCCGTCTCCAGCGGCTACGCTTCTTTAAATTACGATCTTATAGAAGAACGGATAGGGGACTTGGTGAAAGTGGATATTTTAGTAGCCGGCGAGCCGGTTGTGGCACTATCGGCAATAATGCACCGCAGTACGGCCGCCGCGGACGGAAAATCCTTAGTCGAAAAACTCAAACAGCTTATTCCCAAACACCAATTCGAAGTTGCCATCCAAGCCGCCATTGGCGGCAAAATTATCGCCCGCGAATCCATCTCCGCACTGCGCAAAGATGTCACCGGCTACTTATATGGCGGCGACGTCACCCGCAAAATGAAACTCCTCAACAAACAAAAACGTGGAAAGAAAAGAATGAAAAAAATCGGCAAAGTCGACATCCCGCAGGAGGCATTTCTCGCTGTATTAAAAAAATAAATTAGTTTGGAAAAAAATAAGGACCGGCGAGATATTTGTCGGTCCTTTTAAGTTTGGTCGATTGATAAATGTCATTTTTTTGATCGATAAAATGTGCTATAATATGGCCATATGGAATTACAAGCGCATCTGCTAGTGCAAATATTTAAACAGGGGAAGGAATATGTTGCCTATACCCCGGTTTTAGACTTGTCAACAAGCGGCAAAACCCGAGCTCAAGCCAAACGAATGTTTGCCGAAGCGGTGCAGATCTTTTTTGAGGAGCTTGAACGGATGGGAACTTTAAACGAGGTTTTAACGGACCTGGGCTGGGTTAAAACCGGAACCCGAAATTGGCATGCACCGCAAGTTTTAAAACAAGCATTTAAAATCAAATTTCCTATGAGCGTATGAGCAGGATTGATCAAATAAGCAGCAAGTTATTTGAAAAATTTCTATTGAATTGTGGCTGCATATTCATTAGACAAAAGGGAGACCACAAAATTTATCAGAAAACCGGCATATTAAGACCTCTCGTCGTTCCACAAAAAAGGGCTCTGCCGGTTTTTATTATTCTAAATAACTTAAGAGTTCTAGGTATTTCAAAGAACGAGTTTTTAAATAAAATAGATAATTTGTAAATATATGGGATTTAAATTTTTTGGGCCAGAAGAACAGAATATGCACAACGAGATTAAAGAAAATGCCAAGCCTTCGTTTGCTTCGGCGGCGCGGCTGTTTTTTGAGGAGTATGCCGCCGAGCCCGGAATTTGGCAATCAACTAAAAGAGAATCCAAGGCTAAGGCTCTATTGCAGCAACTCCGTGATGTGGGCAATCCGGATGAAGAGCTATTGGGGTATGAGTTTTGCAAATTGGCTTTTGAAGATACCCTGGAAAAATTTGATTTGTCCTGCGCCGAGGCGGTTCCGTCGGGCAGGGATCCAAAAAATTTGGACTTGGTTACAATAAACAGCGAAAGTTACATGGTTAAAAAAATAACCGACCTTGATGTGCCGCCCGAATTGGCAAAGGCGGCTGAAATGGTAGAGCATGGATTGCCTGGCACTCTAGCTCTTTTTGCGAAAAATGAGGGAATATTAAGACCTCAGCCTTTGGCAATTAAAGCCCTTGAAACCAATGCGCAACGTGAGGAATTGCTATTGGCATTTTTTGGGAAGGAATATTTCGCAATTGGGAATATGTAGTATTAAATTTATTATCCTCTAATAATTTTATGAATGAATCGGGAGCTGAAAAATCGAGAATGCGGGAACAAATTATGAGCGAGTTTTTTGCTAGAAGACAAGAAATTGTTGAACGTTGGAAAAGTGATTGCGACAAAATTGAAACTGACTTTAAAACGAAAAAAAATGCTCTAAAAGAAGCCACAACAGGCGAAGCTCCGGCGGGGTCGGTAAAAAAGCTGGAAGATAGTTGGCATGCGGACATAAGAGGAGTCGGATTGGTTATGGTTCAGAATTTTCAGAAACTAAAAAATATTACCAAAAACAATTTAAGAACTATCGACGTCAAGACAATTATTCCGGTTGATTTGCCTGTTGAACCGTCAATTACCATTGACGACAATTCGTTAAAGCGACTCCAAGTAAATACTGCGTCGGAAATTCGCAAAAACACGAGGAAATTTATGGAAGAAGTTTAGCCAAAACAAATACGGCGTTAAATTGTCATTAAATTGTCATTAGGTCAATTGCCACCTTAATCATTTTTGATGTATAATTTCCGTCAGAAGCCTTTAAGACTCGCGTTCGCGGGTCTTTTTTGTTGCTTGATAATACGAGAGGGGGATATTGAAAGGAGAAATCATGAGGATTCCCACGGCTGCGGCTGCGAAGGTTCCTTTGCTAAACCCGATTGTTAGTTCGGTTTTTATCCCGGAGCCTCCGTTTCTGACTGCCGGGGAAGTGGGGAACACCAGCCTGGCCATTCGTCGCTTGGACGGTTCGCCCAACAGGTTTACGATTAATGGCAGATGGCGCGGCAACGTTACGAGTCTGCCGACACAATTTGCCATTATCATAAGCGGCATGTTCAGCCCGGCCATAAACCCTGTCAGGGTTTATTATCATTGCAGGTTCTGCGATGATATTTTTGAGTTCGCCGGGGCTCATTTTATGATCAGGTTTAATCCGCTCAAACTGACGGCCATTGGCTACTGCATTTGGCCGTACGATGACGACCGGTTAGTCGCCAGAGTGGATCGATAGGAGGTGAGGAATGCCTCATGGTACATTTGAGACGAATGCAATACATCTCGACATCCAAGGCTCCAGTTTGGTAGAACTGGCTATAATTGCAAAGCGGACAGGTCTTTTGCTGAACACCGGCATTGACCTGCATTGCGAACTCTGTGACGCTTGTCGCGAAAAGTGGATTGCTGCGAAGGCGGTAGGCAAATCGCTTCGTGTCAATGATGTTTTCCCCGGCGAGTGTCCGGAGCTTTGCGCTACTTCGTGATTTTTCTTTAGTTGGTATTGCTTCTTGGCGGCGCCGGTTATTCAACCCGCGCCGCCCAATTTTTGTTAGGCTAAATTTTAATGTTTTGCTATACTTTATATAGCATACATTATGAAATTCTTAGTTTTACAGCACGTGCCCCATGAGCATCCCGGACTGATTTCCGCCTGGGCTGAGCAAAGGGGTGTTGGACTGACTATAGTGGGAATGTGGAAACCTTACCGACGGCCTAAAGCCGGGGATTTTGATGCGGTAATTATTTTGGGCGGCCCGATGGCGGTTTATGAAGAATTCCCGTCTAAAAACGATGAACTTGCTTTTATTAAGGATGCTCTGGATAAAGACAAGCATATTTTGGGATTTTGCCTTGGCGCGCAGCTATTGGCCAATGCTTTAGGAGCCAAAGTTTATCCGAACGAAAAAAATGGTAGGCCGGTTAAAGAAATAGGCTATTACGATATCCGGCTTACTGACTTCGGTACCGAAGACCCGCTGTTTAAAAATTTCCAACCGGCGATTAAAGTTTTGCAATGGCACGGGGACACATTTGACCTGCCGGAACGGGGCATATTACTCGCGTCCTCCGATGATTGCAAAAATCAGGCCTTTAAGTGCCACAAAAGTTATGGCGTCCAATTTCATATGGAATTTACGCCGCAAATGGTGGAAAAACTTATTCTGGAAGACAGGGAATGGATCTACAAAGATTATCAATTAGACGATGAGCAGCTTAAGCAGCAATCCAAAGCTTATGAGGAGCTAATGGCAAAGCAATGTAATTTGCTTATGGATAATTTCATTGCCACTATTCAATAACATATGGAGAATAAATAAATGCCGATGGATTATTACCCCGGAGCAAATGAAGAACAATTAAGTAACAGCGGGGATTTGGAAACTGCTCCAAAGCCCACGGCGGAAGAATTAAAAAAGGAAGGCAGGATTGCTATTTCCGACCTGGTCAAGCAAAGTAGTTTGCCGTATTCAAAATGGAAAACTTACTTGGATTTTATTTTATCTAATAATCTTTTCGACCTTGGTGCCGTTAAATATGCTGATAATGAACCGTTTTTAACGGACGCCCTGAAGGACGCATTAACCAGGTGTTTTGCCGAGCCTCCCAGTTCTTGGATGCCGGAATCTCATATCGTACAGGGAAACCCGAAAAAAACGCGGCTTTTCCCTATATTTAAGAAATTATTACCGGTGAAAGAGTTTAGGGCCGGTGCCGTTGGGGCTACCGGTTATCAACTTAATAAACCGAGACTTTATTACTCCCACGAATTAATAGAAAAATTTAATGAATGGTCAAAAGAACAAAAATAATGACTTTCCCATTGAAATATGGACATTTAAGCATTTATTGCTATTTATCCCCAACTGTGCTATAGTCATATAAGCAAATACTTATGCTAGAAAAGTAGTCGAATTTCAATAACATATTTAAATTGCGTTTTAATAATCTAAACAACAATTACCATGAATGGTGTAATTAAGAAGAAAACCGATAAAGGTTTTGGCTTTATTACCGTCCAGGGCGAGGAAAAAGACATTTTTTTCCACAGCAAGTCCTTGGTCGGCGTTACGTTCGATGAACTTAACGAAGGCGACGCGGTTACCTTTGATGTGGAAGACTCCCCCAAAGGCAAGAACGCGGTCAACGTCCAGAAAGCGTAAAGTTTTCTAAAAAACCTCTCCCGAATCTCGGGAGAGGTTTTTTCTTTACATCGCGGCCGGGGTTGCCGGGGGAGTTGCCGGAACGGCAGGCGGGGTAACCGGTGCCGGAGGTGTTGCCGGAGTTGCCGGGGTGGTAGTCTCATCAGACATGTTAATTTCCTTTTCTGCAGATTTATATCAGAAATTATGCAGGATTAATGGTCGGCTGGCCGAAACTGCGGATATAGTGCCAGGGTTTAAGTCTAACAGCTAACCGGACAAATAGATAGGTTTGTCTTTACACCGCTTTGATATTTTTTAAAATGCGCTATAATAGTATAAGGAAGGGGGTGATATTTATGCCACAGGAAGAGCTAATCGGCACAATTGCCCAGTACAACGATACAAACGGACTCGCATATATAACCCTGATTGAAGAAGTCAGTATTGGCGAGAAAATTCACATAAAAGGCGGAGACGATAATTTTACCCAGGAAGTGCTGGCCTTACAGGTTTCCGGCAGCGACGTCCAGGTAGCGTATAAGGGAGATCTAGTCGCCATAAGGATGGTTTTACCGGCAAAGGCCAGCGATAAAGTCTTTGCTTATGTCTAATGATTTTATATGGTCAGAAATCGAAAACTTTTAAATAAAATAATGGCGGTCGTTATGGTGGTCGTGGTATTAAGTATGGTGCTGGCGCTGTTTGGCGGCTCACTGTTATCTACCGGACGCTAGCAAGCGGGCTATTAAACCGCAAAAATAAATTTTTTGATGCTTAAATTAGATTTACATGAAGGGGAACAGGTTAGGCAAATTTACCGCCAGAGCGAAGCGGTATTGTTCAAGCCTGTGCTGGTTGTCTTTGTTTTAATATATTTTCCATGGTATTTTTTGCTGACGAGCGGCTTAGCCGCGGACTATGTCCGCTTTTTATTATTATGGACCGGAGCCGTATTTTTTTACGCGGCGTATAACTATATTATTTGGCTGTTAAATATTTATTTATTGACGGACAGGCGCCTGGTTTGCATAAATTATTTCGGATTGTTCAGCAAAAAAGTTTTGGAAACTCCATTGGGAAAAATTTTGAACGTCGGGTTTTCCTCGAACGGTTTTTGGCAGACCGTGTTTAAATTTGGCACGGTTCAAGTTCAGGTGCCCGGCCTTTTAGAACCGCTGTCCCTGAAAAATGTCGGTAATCCGGCAAAAATTAAAGACGCGCTTTGGCACGCCCACGCCCTGGATGCGGTCAGGCTCGAGCGCCGATAGACGCCAATTTTATGTTTACAAAAAAAACTTTAACAGCGCGGGCAAGTTTAATATTTTTAGCCCTGCTTTTGTGCGTATTGGCGGATTTAAAATACCGCCAGTATCAAAATCAGGCCGCTATAAAAAAGCAAGTCGATGAATTGTCTCAACAGGCCGCGGCGTTGGATAAACAAAATTCCCAGCTCAGCGACCTTCTCGGAAAAATTAACACTTCTGATTTTCGGGAACAGGTGGCGCGCCAGCAGTTAAATTACAAAAAACAGGGCGAAGTCGTTTACGGGTTTAGCGGGGATCCCGGTGGCAGCCCCGCAGCCGGGCAAAGCGCGCCCGCGCAATCGGATTTTCGCAGCTGGTGGAGTTATTTTTTTGCGGACTAAATTGAGAACCAATACAAAAAAAATATTAAAGCATCTTCCTTTCGCCGTCAGCCTGCTGGTGGTTTTAGGGGCGGCCGCGGCCGCGGTTTGCTTGGTTTGGCTTTATAGCGGAGACTTCACGCCGGTAAAACAAAGTTTTTTTGCCAGGTTGCCTTTACCGGTAGCCATGATTAATAACCGTCCGGTATTCGCGGGCGGTTTATTATGGCGGGAGCGATTAGCCGAAAAACTGCCGGGCGCGACTGTCGAACCGGCAGCCATTTACTCGCGGATAATTGCCGAAACAAAAATTTCCCAAATTGCCAAAAGCAGGGGACTTGGCGCGGAGACTGGCGAACTTGAAAGCGCGTACAGCGGCTATGCCGCCCAGGAAAATTATGGCGGCCAGGCAAATTTTGACGACGTTCTCGCCTCGTATGGAATTAGCCGGCAAAGTTTTATTGATGAAGAATTGAAGTCCGGAGTAATATTGGCCAAATTGCAAACCTGGTTTTACGGACAGACCGGCTTAAATTCACAGGCCTATTCGCAGGCAAATAATTTAATTGCGCAAATCCAAAACGGACAGGATATGCAGGCGCTGGCAAAAAATTTCAGCCAGGACGGGTCAAGCGCGGACCTCTCGGGCGATCTCGGATTTGTAGATATCGAACGGCTATTGCCGGAGCTTCGCGAACCGGTTGATGCTTTGGGGGTTGGCCAGGTTAAAATAATACCCAGCCGGTATGGGTTGCAAATTGTAAAATTAGAGGGGAAGAGCGGTAATCTTTTACATTTAAGGGCTATTTTTATTAAAGGCGCGGACTTCCAACCTTGGTTGGCCGGCCAGGAATTAAATTTAAAAGTTATTAATTTTATAAATATATGATCGAACAGGAAATCGTTAATTATATTATATTGGCGCAAAAGCACGGCTTGGCCGAAATGGAAATTAAACAGAATTTGTTAAACGCGGGGTGGCAGGCCGGCGACGTTGAGCAAAATTTTGTCCACGCCAAGGCAATTATGGAGCAATCCGGCGCGGTGCGGATGCCGGAATCTAAAGTCCAGGACAGCGCTTCTGTTTTGCAACCCGTAGAACCGCAAGCGCAGCCGGAAGTTCTGGCTGCCCAAAATACGCCGGAGAAATTTTTAAACACTGCTTCCGTATACGCAAATGTAATCCGGCAAAATGCGCCGGAAACTGAGCCTCAACTTTCCGGAGGCGGCGGAAGAAAAAATATTTTATCCAGGCCGATTTTTTGGCTTCCTGTGGTCATTATTGTGGCTTTGGCGGCGGCGGCGTACGGTTATTATTCCCTGGTATTCGCCAATCCGGCAAAAGTTTGGACGAAATTCACTCTGGCGGCAAAAAATCCCGTATACAACACCCAGTTTAGTTTTACATATAATGATCCGGGACAACAATCGTCCGCTACTACGGCGTCGCCAAGCCTGCTTGGGCTTAATTTATCAAATATAAACCTGGCATTTGCGGGTACAAGCTATGTGGACGCGACGGATAATTCAAATCCCAGTTCGGAATCAAAAATCCAATATACATTCGGCAGCGGCAATACCAACTTTTCCACCGGGTTGCAATATATTTTGCTGAATAAGGTTTTATATTTAAACGTAGGCAGTAATCCGTTTTTGGATATGGTTAGCAGCTCCTTAAATAATGGACAGAAAATAGACTGGCTTAAAATCGACTTGAACGAAGCGCAAAACCAAGCCGGACAATCGGAACAGACGGCAAAAATATATCAGGCCTTGGCCAGCCCCGATTTTAAAAACCAGATCCAAAAGATTTGGGAGAACGCGACAATAATTAAAGAAGACAAATACCTGGGGCAGCAAAAGATAAACGGGGTGATTACCCTGCATTTCCAAAATTCCGTGGATGCATCCGCCTTAAAAGGTTTGGTTAGCCAATATACCCAGTTGCTTTCCAAAACGCTCCAAGATAGCGGATCGCCGCTTTCCGCGCAGGATTCAGCTTATATAAATACACTGGCCGGACAATTGATTGATAAAATTCAGGTTAAAGATTTGGAAACATGGGTCGGACTGTTTGACGCCAAGTTATACCAGGTCCATTTGGTAACAAGCGCCCCTTCCCTAACCTCAATTGTTTCAAACGCGGGTTCTGTGAGTCTGGCTTCGGCGGGTGACACCAAACGAATTTCCGATATCAGGCAGATGGCCGCGGCGTTAGAGTTATATCGTAACGACCATAACGGCTACCCCGACGGCCAGGGCGGAAAACCCCTGGATTTGACGCCAAATTATATTGGACTTTTGCCGACCGCCCCCGCTTCCGAAGGAACCTGCGCCGATTACTACAATACCTATTGGTACACCCCCGAAGGAACAAAGGCCGTAGTGAACGGGAAAACGGTTTACAGTTCGTATCAAATGACTTTTTGTCTGGGGTCAAACAGCGGAGGGTATGTGGCCGGCATTGGCGAGCTCAGTCCTTCCGGGATAAAAGATAATATCGCATGCCCGTCTTCAAATCCCGTAAATTGTTCCCGGGCCGCCGTGCAGTCCGACCAGAGCGCCCAAATAGAGCAACAGGCTGTTGATTATGTAAATAAGTTAAATTTTGGGGCGACTATTACCGCCGATGTAACGTACACCGATTACGGGAAAACTCAGACGCTAACCGCGCCAGCCGGAGCTTTTGATGTGATTCGGCAGTTAATGGACGCGCAAACAAAATCCGGCGATGCGAAACGCCTGGCGGATATTAGGCAGATGTCTTCCGCGCTTGAACTTTATTTTAACGACGCCAACAGCTATCCTTCGAATCTGCAGGCTTTGGCGCCAAAGTACATCGGAGTGGTTCCGATAGCTCCCGAGCCCGCGGCCGGCGCATGTTCGGAACAAAATAACGCGTACGATTATAAACTTTTAAAGCCGGGCGATTACCAGGTTACTTTTTGTCTGGGTCAGGATACCGGGGGTTATAACGCGGGCGCCCATACTTTAACTCAAACGGGTATCCAGTAAACGATTGTACTGTTTTATAATTTAGGCGGCCTTTATACACTAAGGCCGCCTTTAAGTTTATTTAAAATTTAGTTATAATTGCATGTATGATTAAGCCTTCGGATGGCAATGGAAAAATCGGCATATTCGATTCCGGTCTCGGCGGTTTGGTAATCGCCAGGGCTATTTTTAAGTTAATGCCACAGTACGATTTTGTTTACCTTGGCGATACAAAAAATTTGCCGTATGGGAATCGGCCAAAAAAAGAGGTTTACAATTTTACCCGCAAGGCCGTGGAGTATTTATTCAAACAGGATTGCCGGCTGGTTGTTTTGGCCTGCAATACCGCCTCGGCTTTGGCGTTAAGGAGAATTCAACGCGAATTTTTGCCGAAATATTATCCGGACAGGAGAGTACTGGGGGTGGTAATTCCGACTTTGGAACAAGCGGACAAAAAACACTCCAGTGAGGTTATTGGGGTTTTGGCCACCGAGGCGACTGTAGATTCCCATATTTACAAAAAAGAACTAGTGAAAATTGATCCGCGGGCCAAAATTTTTGAGGTGGCGGCGCCAAAGTTAGTGACCTTAATTGAGCAAAATTCTTTACAAAAAGCCGAAAACAGCTTAAAATCATACCTGAAGCCGCTTTTAAGTAAAAATATTGAAGCGCTTATTTTAGGGTGTACCCATTATCCGCTGCTGAGTTCGGAAATAAAAAAGCTCGCGGGCAATAACGTGCGTGTTGTGTCACAAACGAATTTTATCCCCGACAAGCTTAAGGATTACTTAAGTCGTCATCCGGAAATTCGGACAAAACTGTCGCGTCGCGGAAAAAGAGAATTTTTGATCACGTCATATAACAAAAATTTTAATGCCGTGGCGAAGAGACTGTTTGGGAAGAAGCTCTATTTCGAGGAAATAGTTGTAAGTTATGAAACCTAACAAGGCAATAGTTATAAGTTATGGAAAGTAGGCCATTAGCGCTAAAGACCCTAAGCCCAACAACTATTTTCCCTACTACATTCTATAATCAACAACCATAACCTAAACAATTAAGCCGGCTTAGCTCATCTGGTAGAGCAGCGGTATCGTAAACCGCAGGTGGTCGGTTCAAGTCCGACAGCCGGCTCCAGTAATATATGGCAATTCCAAAAAAAGCAAAAAAAGTTTTTAAAGGAATTATTTTTGATGTTTATCAATGGCCGCAAAAAATGTTTGACGGTTCCGTTGCGACTTTTGAAAGGTTGGTTAGAAAAAATAGCGTGGTTATTATCCCGACGGTCGGCGATAAAATCGCGATCGTCAAACAGCAGCAGCCGTCTACCGGATGGTTTTATGATTTGCCAAGCGGCCGGATGGACATTGTAGGAGAATCGCCCAGACACGCCGCATTGCGTGAGTTGCTTGAAGAAACAGGTCTAAAACCGCGGCAGCTGGTATTGTGGAAAATTTACCAACCCAGCGGCAAAATTGTCCATAAAGTTTACTATTATATAGCTGAAGGCTGCCAACGGGTGTCGGCACAAAAATTAGATAGCGGCGAACGCATAGAAGTTATTTATAAGACTCTTGAAGAATTTCTAAAGCTGACCGATAATCCGAGATGTTTTCTTGGCCCGTTAAATGCCGATATTTTGTTGGCTAGGATACACAAAGAAAATAGACACTATTTGTTTAAGGCTTTCTTTAAACCGACGCAGTTACCGAAAGCGCCAAAATTTGGTCCAAAAACCAATTGGTAGGTAATTGTCAACCCCCCTAAAAAACGGCACCCTTGCCAAATCAGCCTTTTTTTGTTAATCTAATCGCGTTCAAATGGAAAATCAGGAAAAAGACAGCCAACAAGAGACAAAAGCCCGAAAAGCAGCAATGTGGCCGCAATTAATGGAAATTGGCATAGATTTTGCGGCTTATCTGGCAGTTCCCTTGCTCGCTTTTATTTTTGCCGGCAAATGGCTGGACGCGCGGACTCATCATTCTAAACTTTTTGTCATCATCGGTCTTTTTACAGCCCTTGCCCTCAGTTGGTTTCTAATATTTAAAAAAATAAAAGCCATTAAAGACGTAATGGATAAGAAATAAACAGATAATTTTTGTCAATTTTGTTCAATTAAATTATGCTCTCTTTACCCCCGCTAGCCGCCGAATCCTTATTTCACATCGGCTCATTTCCAATAACCAACTCATACGTCAATTCGACGCTGGGTGTTTTGGCCTTCGCCGTATTCGCGTTCTTTTTAAACCGAAGCGCAAAGAAATATTACGCATTCGGCGCTCCAAAGGGCTTAGTCAATTTTTTTGAATCCATCCTGGAATTTGTGCTGGGCTATATTGACAGTGTTACCAAAGACCGCAAAAAGACCATGAAATTTTTACCGCTGGTGGGCGGGATGTTCTTTTTTATTTTGTTTTCCAACTGGATTGGATTGCTTCCGGGGACCGGAAGCATTGGCATTAACCGAGCCGGCGAATTTTTGCCCCTGCTGCGTCCTGCCAATACGGATTTAAACATGACTCTGGCCATGGCTGTGTTTGCCGTTATTGCCAGCCACATATTGGGAATTGCCGCCATTGGCTTTTTTAAATACGCCAATAAGTTTATTAAACTCGGCGATCTGTACACCGCGGCCAAAAGCTTAAACCCGGTTAAAATGCTGGTGGCCTTTATTGAATTTTTTGTCGGTTTAATAGAAGTTTTTTCGGAAATTGCCAAAATGGTTTCGCTGTCTTTGCGGTTATTCGGAAATATTTTTGCCGGCGAAGTATTGCTTACGGTTCTGGCTTCGCTAATATCCGGCTATGGTGCCTTTTTAATCCCTCTGCCTTTCATGCTTTTAGAATTAATAGTGGGAATTGTCCAGGCCACGGTATTTGCCATGTTGACTTTGGTCTATTTGAGCATCGCCACATCGGAAATTCACGGCCACGCCGAAGAAGGGCATGAAAAGATAGAGGTTAGCGAGGTGGAAGCAATATAGGAATTGACAAGAATGACAAAATTGAACAAAATTGACAAAAATATTCAGCGGCTAATCATGTCAATTATTTAAATTTTGTCATTTATGTCAATTAATTTTCATACTAGGCGACGTTAAATAACAAATTTAAAAAGATCGACCGAGTGTGAAAGAAAGGAAGTAAGTATGGATGCCCAAACTATGACAGTTTTGGCCAAAGCGGGAACCATTGCCATTGGCGGTATGTTGCCGGCCTGGGCTATTGGCAAAACCGCGAGCAAGGCTATGGAAAGCATTGGCAGAAACCCGGAAAGCGCGGACAAATTGTTCGTGCCATTACTGCTCGGCATGGCTTTTGCCGAAGCTATCGCGATTTACGCGTTAGTTGTTACATTTACTTTGTAGGTTTTAGAACCGATGACAGTCTTTGTACGGTCATCGGGATTTACAACTTAAATTATTATTACGTGATTCGTTTGTCGGTGGCGAGGCGCGTGGCGGAATATGTTTAACGTTATGCGGCGCTCCGCGTAACGCCAGCCGCTTAACGCAACGCGCCGCGCCACCGAATAACGCAAACCAAAATACGAATATGATTTTACTCGATTTATTAATTCCCATCGCTCACGCCCAGGAAGCCGCAACTGCCAGTTCCGGAGGTATTGCTTCTTTGGGGCTGAATGTTAAGTTTTTTATCGCCCAGTTGATTAACTTCGCGATTTTACTTTTGATTTTTTGGAAGTGGATATTGCCGAATGTTACCAAAGCACTGCAGGCCAGGACGGAACGGATAGAAAAATCGCTCATGGATGCCGACCGTATAGAAAAAGAAAAGCGTGAATTTGAAACCTGGCAAAAAAACGAAATGACCAAGGCCAGGCAGGAAGCTTCCGCCATTGTCACTTCCGCCCAAACCGAAGCCGGCAAAGCCAAACAGGCCATTTTGGACCAGACTAAGCTAGACCAGCAAAAATTAATTGACCAGGCCAAATCCCAAATAGAATCCGAAAAGAACCGCTCGATAAGTGAAGCCAAAGGCGAACTGGCTAATTTAATTACCAGCGCCACGGAAAAGATTTTGCGGCAAAAGCTGGATAAGAACAGCGACCAAGAACTAATTAAAGAATCACTTTCAAATATCAAATAGCTGAGTTTACGAAGTACGAACAAGTACGAACTTACGAAGAGTTTGTTCATTTGATTCGTACGTTCGTAAATCTTCGTACTTCGTAAACTATATGAAAATAACCCCACATCAATACGCAGCTGCCCTGTTCTACGCTGTATCGGAAACAGCCCCCAACGACCACGACAAAGTCTTGGATAATTTTGTTAAAATTCTGGCGCAGAACGGGGATTTGGGGAAATACGAGGAAATAGATTTGGAATTCCGGAAAATTAAAATGGAAGCCCAAGGCATTAAAGAAGCGGAAGTCACAGTAGCCCGGGAAGCGGAAATAAATAGTAATATAGTACATGAATTGAATCGAATTGTAAGTGCGGGTGTAGGGGCGGATAGTATCCGCCCTCTACAAGTGAAAACGAAGGTTGATGAATCTTTAATCGGCGGAGTAGTGGTGAGGGTAGACGATACATTGATTGACGCGAGCGTAAAAACGCAATTAAATAATTTAAATAATAGTTTAAAAAGTTAAAAAAGTGTGTCATCCCGACTGACCGAGTGTCCGCCGGAGGCGGATCTGCCTCAGGCACGACATCCGAGGGAGCGGAGGGATCCCTTAACTCTGATAATAATCGGACTTAAGGGATTCCTCGTCGGCTGCACTCCTCGGAATGACACATTAAGGAATAATTATGGCCCAAAACATTGTTGAACAGTTAAAAAGTAAAATCGCAGCTTTCCAGACCGATGTTAAAATTGAGAAAGTCGGTACTGTTTTGGAAGTGGGGGATGGCGTGGCGCGGGTGAGCGGGTTAAAAGAGTGTGCCAGCATGGAAATGCTTGATTTCGGCAATGGCGTTATGGGCGTGGCGCTAAACTTGGAAGAATCAGTTATCGGATCGGTTATTTTGGGCGATTATACGCATATTAATGTTGGCGACACTGTCCGCTTAACCGGTAAAATTTTGTCTGTGCCGGTAGGAGAAGCAGTAATAGGAAGAACGGTAAACGCCCTTGGATTGCCAATTGACGGCAAAGGCCCGATTAAGTCCGACATTTCGTATCCGGTAGAAAAAATCGCTCCCGGAGTTATTACGCGTCTTGGCGTAAGACAGCCGGTGCAAACCGGAGTTAAAGCTATTGATGCCTTAATTC
The DNA here is from genome assembly GCA_031291995.1 of Candidatus Doudnabacteria bacterium. Taxonomy (GTDB): domain Bacteria; phylum Patescibacteriota; class Doudnabacteria; order UBA920; family UBA920; genus PALSA-1336. Next base: position 221,009 of record JARLHZ010000025.1, on the reverse strand, counting down.
CGATTGGCCGCGGCCAGCGCGAATTGATTATCGGAGACAGGCAAACCGGTAAAACTGCCGTTGCCATAGACACCATCATCAACCAAAAAGGCCAGAACATGACTTGCATTTACGTGGCCATTGGCCAAAAAGAAAGCAAGGTTGCCAAGACTGTGGCAATACTGGAAGAAAATGGCGCCATGGATTATACAATAGTGGTTTCTGCCGGAGCCAGCGAGCCAGCCGCTATGTCATATATTGCACCTTACGCGGGCTGCGCCATGGGTGAATACTTTATGGACAAGGGCAAAGACGCGCTTATTATTTACGACGATTTGTCCAAGCAGGCTGTTGCGTATCGCGAAATTTCACTTTTACTCCGCCGCCCGCCGGGCCGCGAAGCCTATCCCGGGGATGTGTTCTACCTGCATTCCCGATTGCTTGAACGCGCGGCCAAACTAAATCCTGACTTTGGCGGCGGCTCTTTAACGGCTTTGCCGATTATCGAAACCCAGGCCGGCGATATTTCCGCTTACATTCCAACCAACGTTATTTCCATTACCGACGGACAAATCTATTTGGAAACCGATTTATTCTATAAAGGCATCCGCCCGGCATTAAACGTTGGAATTTCCGTGTCCCGTGTGGGATCATCCGCGCAAACCAAAGCCATGAAAAAAGTGGCCGGAAAATTAAAACTGCAATTAGCCCAATTCCGCGAACTGGAAGCTTTTGCTCAATTCGGTTCCGACTTAGACGCCGAAACCCAGCGCACGCTGGACCTCGGACGCAGAATGACCGAAGTTTTAAAACAGGGACAGTACCGTCCTTTCTCTTTGGAAAAACAAGTGACTATTTTGTACGCGGTCAACAACGGTTATTTCAATCAAATTCCCGTGGATAAAATGGCCGAGACCGAAACAAAGTTCCACCAGTATATGGCAACGAACGCGAAAGATGTGTTGTCGGAAATCGCGACTACTAAAGAGTTATCAGAATCGACCGAAGCGAAATTGAAAACCGCGATTGAAAACTTTGTGCAGACGATTAAATAGAAGCGAATTTGTCGCGAAATCTGCTAAGCGAAATTAACGCGAAGCGAAAATATGGATAACCGGCCAGAAATTCGCAACAAGGATCTATTATACCCTGACGAAAGCTACAAAATTGTTGCCGCATGTCGTGAAGTATATAAACAGTTTGGCGGTGCCTTTAAAGAATCGGTGGTAGACAAAGCTCTTACAATCGCATTAGAAAAACAAGGCTTACAGGTAGAGTCCCAAAAAAGAATAGATATTTATTTTGAAGGCGCTAAGGTTGGTACGTACGTCCCGGATAAAGTGGGGAATGAGGCAATACTAGTTGAAGTAAAAAACAAACCATTTATAACTAAGGCAGATGAGAAACAATTTTGGTACTATTTTAAAGCCACAAGTTACAAGTTAGGCTTTCTTATAAACTTTGACCCCGAAAAATTGGAAATAAGAAGAAGAATTTACGATTTAGCAAGGAATAAATAAGTTTGCGTCAAAGTCGCGTGTAATTTCGCGTCAAATTCGCTTCTACAAATATGCCCGGAATTAAGGAATTAAAAACTCGAATAAAAAGCATCGGCGGCACTCGCAAGGTGACGCGGGCTATGCAAATGGTGAGCGCGGCTAAGATGCGCAAGAGCCAGGACGCGACTTTAAAGAGCCGCACGTATTCCACTTTGGCTTGGGAATTAATTTTAAACTTGTCTTCCACGGAACAGGTTATGGCCGATTTGCTTAAAACTTATCCCGATGCGAAAAAAGTAGCCGTATTGGTCTTGTCGTCTAACCGCGGCATGGTCGGAAGCCTCAACACTAATTTATTGAACATGGTTCTGCAAAGCACCGCTCAAAGAGGTTTAGATACGGACTTTATTACTTACGGGCGCAAGGGGCGCGATGTGATGGTTAAAACCCATAAAGAAGTTGTGGCGGATTTTGAAAAGTTTGACCGGGTAATAACCACGACCGATATTGCCCCGATTGCGGAATTTATTGCCGATTTATATAACTCCGGGAAATACGAAAAAGTTTTTATTTACTATAACCATTTTGTTTCCACCCTGGCGCAAAAGCCCACGGTAAAACAGCTTCTGCCGTTTGAAAAGCAGGTGGAGCACGCGGTGGACGCGAAAACCGAAGAAGAAAAAGAAAAATCCGAATATTTGTTTGAACCTACGGCCGAAGAGGTTATGAAAAGCTTGTTGCCGCGCATAATAGAATCGCAAATATACCAAACAATTCTGGAATCCGAAGCTTCCGAACAATCCGCCCGCATGGTCATGATGAAAAACGCCACCGAAGCGGCAGGGGATTTAATAAGCGACTTAACGCTGACTTACAACAAGTTAAGGCAAAATAAGATTACTACTGAATTAGCCGAAATAACGGCAGGAAAAATAGCATTAGAATAACATATTATTATGTCGGAATTTTTGGATTATTTACCGGATTTTACCCCGGAAGAAGAGTACCAAGCGTCGTTAATGGGTTTTCTTGCAAACAGATTGCCCGAGAGAAATCTTGACCCAAGACTGCAAAAGGTGCCACATAATTATATTGTCCACATCGCTGAGGACATTGATGATGTCAAACGTTACACCGCTGAAATATTAGGCACGGATGTCGGCAAGAAAGTTGACGAATTGGTTAAGGAATTCCACGAAAATCCGGATAAGTACGGCCGGTCTCAGAAAAAAAATAAGGAGCAATAATATCTATTAATAAATTATGAATATGAACAAAGGAACAATATCACAAGTTATCGGGCCGGTAGTGGATGTGCATTTTGCGGACAAATTGCCGGGAATTTATAACGCGCTGGAAGTTGTTATTGCGCCGGTTGGCGACACCAGTCATCGTTTGGTTGAAAAGGAAACTAACAGGCTGGTTTTGGAAGTCCAGCAGCAGCTGCCGGGAAATATTGTGCGCACTGTGGCCATGTCCAGCACCGACGGACTCAAGCGCGGAGCGGAAGTTTACGACACCGGCGCTGCAATAAGCGTGCCTGTGGGTAAAAACACGCTGGGGCGCATTTTTAACGTGCTGGGACAGGCTGTAGACGGCCAGGAGACGCCAAAAAGCGAGAAAAAGTACCCAATTCACCGTCCGGCCCCCAAATTCACCGACCAAAATACCAAAACGGAAATTCTGGAAACCGGAATTAAAGTTATCGATTTAATCTGTCCGATTTTAAAAGGCGGCAAAGTTGGATTATTCGGTGGCGCCGGAGTCGGCAAAACGGTTATTATCCAGGAATTGATTAACAACATCGCCAAAGCTCACGGCGGCGTGTCCGTTTTCGCCGGAGTCGGCGAAAGAACCCGCGAAGGAAACGACCTTTACCATGAAATGAAAGACGCCAAAGTTTTGGAAAAACTGGCTATGGTGTTCGGGCAAATGAACGAACCGCCGGGAGCCCGCGCCCGCGTCGCGCTATCCGGTCTTAGCATGGCCGAATATTTCCGCGACGAAGAACATCAGGACGTGCTGATGTTTATAGATAACATTTTCCGCTTTACCCAGGCCGGTAGCGAAGTCTCCGCTCTTTTAGGACGCATTCCATCCGCCGTGGGTTACCAGCCAACGCTGGCAACAGAAATGGGTGAATTGCAGGAACGCATCACCTCCACCAAAGCGGGCTCAATTACCTCCGTGCAAGCCGTTTACGTGCCGGCTGACGACTTAACCGACCCGGCACCGGCTACGACTTTTGCCCACTTGGATTCCACCGTTACCCTAAGCCGCGCGCTTACCGAACTTGGTATTTATCCGGCCGTGGATCCATTGGATTCAACTTCGACTATACTCGATCCGTTAATTGTCGGGGAAGAACACTATAACGTGGCCCGTGGGGTACAAAAAACATTGCAGCGCTACAAAGATTTGCAGGACATTATCGCCATTTTGGGTATGGAAGAATTGCCGGACGAAGACAAAGTTATTGTCACCCGCGCGCGCAAAATTCAGCGCTTTTTGTCCCAGCCCTTTGCCGTGGCAGAAGTTTTTACAGGCACCCCCGGACAGTTTGTTAAACTCACGGACACCGTAAAAGGGTTTAAGGAAATCCTGGAAGGCAAGCACGATGACAAGCCCGAGCAGGCCTTTTACATGAAGGGCGGAATTGAACAGGTTAAATGATCCTCTCTACTAAATACGAAAGAATACTAAATATACTAAATACTAAACTTAGATAGTACAGATATTTGCGAAAATAAAAATAATAGACGAAAATGTTAAGGGAAGACCTGGTTTATAAAGATGAATATTATAAAATCGTAGGAATTCTGATAAAGGTCTTTAAAGACCTGGGCGGCGAGTTATTGGAAAAACATTACCAAAAAGCTGTTGCAATTGCTCTAAAACTTGCTGGGATTGATTTTGTTGAGCAACATCCAATCAAGCTATATTACGAGGGAAAGTTTATCGGAATTTATTATGCGGATTTTCTAATCAAAATTGGCGAAGCCAAAATTATCTTGGAGATCAAGAAACACGAAAATTTCGGAATAAAAAATATTAAACAGCTCAGTGATTATATCAAATTGGAGCATGTCAAACTTGGCATACTGGCTAACTTTACCAAGACAGGGGTGGTATGTAAACGAATAGTCAACATAGTATCTCAAGTTTAGTATTTCGTATCTTTAGTATCTTTTAGTATTTAGTAGAAAGCCATATGCAAAAATTGCACTTCCAGCTCGTCACCCCCGAACGCACGGTTCTTAACGAAGAACTGGACAGTTTGTCTTGCCCAACGGAAATGGGACAGATTACTGTTTTGCCCGGGCATATTCCGCTTGTAGCAACACTGGTTCCGGGTGAATTGATTGCCAAGAGACAGGGAAAAGAAGATTTTATCCATGTTTCGGGTGGTTTTATAGAGGTGCGCAAAAACAGCGAAGTTATAGCTTTGGCCGACGCCGCGGAACATCATTACGATATAGATATTAAGAAAGCAGAGGAAGCCGTGGAGCGGGCGAAAAATGAAATGGCCAAAAAGAAAATGTCGGCGGAAGAGTACACGGTCATCGCTTCGATTTTAAATAAAAATCAAAGCCGAATAAGAGTCGCGCGCAAGCACTCGCAGAAAAGACATTAATAACAAATGAAACTAAACTACAAGCCGAGTACAGAACTGGAAAAATTTGGTGATAAAGTTTTCAATTTGCTTGTGGAAAACTTTTCGCAAACTTTTTATGTCGGTGGCATGGTGCGGGATTTGCTTTTGGGAAAAACGGTAACCGACATAGACATAGCCAGCATTTCCACGCCGGATCAGGTCAAAAATATTTTGGCCAGGTCCGGTATTTTGTATAATGATGCCTTTCAAAAGTTTGGGGTTGTTGTTGCAAGCAAAGACCAACTTACAGTTGAGATAGCGACTTTACGCCGCGACGTCCCGGGTCGCGGCCGCTATCCCAAAGTGATCTATGTCGGGACACCCAAAATAGACAGTCAAAGACGGGATTTTACCATAAATGCCTTATATTTAAACCCAAAAAGCGGAAAAATTTTAGATTATCACCGGGGTTTAAATGATTTAAAAAATCGCCGCATAAAATTTATTGGCAAACCATTAAATAGGATATTGGAGGACCCGTTGCGCATAATTCGGGCGCTTAGATTTTCCGCGATCTTAGGTTTTAAAATTGATTCATCCGATTACAAAGTTATCCAAAGCTGCGCAAACGAACTCAATAAAATTACCGCGACGCGCATGCAGACCGAAATAAATAAAATTAAGACGGCGGCGGCGAAAAAACTTTTTAAAAATTTATTGTTAAGTGTAAAAAATACTTGACACTAACAAATAAAAGTTATACAATAAATTTGTCTTGTAAAATATTCTTCAGAAATTAAAACGAAATACGAACGAAAGCCGGACGCGTTGTGGTTCCGCAAAATTTTATTCAAGACATCAGCGTCAAGATCAGAGATGAAGTAATTAAGTACTACTCCACTTGAAACATAAAGTTTCAAGATACCAGGGTAGAAAATTAAGGAAGACCGGACCAAAATCAGTCCGACTTCCAGGGAGACTAGCCCAATGGCTAAGAAAAAGAAAGTTGCAAAGAAGAAAAAGGTTGCTTCCAAAAAGAAGCGCCGCTAGTCTTTGCTTTTCCGAGCAATCGGAATAGACAAAACCACCCCCAAAATTTAAGGGTGGTTTTGTTATTTAAAAACCTTGTACATATTTATCGCCCATAAAAACGAGGCCCACCGCTGGCAAGGCTTGAAATTTACAAAAACTCCGGAAAAGTCAAGGCTAAAATGGGTAAAAGGCCGAAATTTTTATCATTTCTGGTTTTGCACTACCCTTTGTGTAAGAAAAAACCACCAAATATATATTGGTGTTTTAAGCAAAATGTTTATTTCTAAATGCTTGCCCTGAACCGGTTTTCAGATAGTTTTCAAACTGTCTGGCTAGAAGCCTGGTTTCAAAAGCGCAGTACCAAGATAATTTTAACGGCCGGAAGTTTTTTGTGGCCTCACATTTACCTTTCTCGTGCTCAGGGATTCTGCGTTTTAAATCGGGCGATGAGCCGGTGTAGATTTTACCGCTGGATAGTTTTAGCAGATAAACATAGTACATACTAAACTCATTACTGTCACCCGTCGCTTAAGCTATGGGTGACACACTTCGCTAAACCTTGCAAGTGAGTGGCTGAAAGCCACACGAAGCTTTAGCGAAGTGTGGCGGTGGAGACCTCCGGAAGTTCGAACCACGAAAGCCCCGCTGGTATTGGGCTATTGATGGCTATATACAGAAATTGAGGATAATTTACAAAGAAAACCCGGAGTGGTTTGAGGTGCCGAAAGAGGCTTTAAAGGAATCTCGTCAAATGGTATTATAAAGGCAGCTAAAGCAGGAATATCATATTATGGCTATAAATTTAAGAAATTTTGAACAAGAAATTGATGGGGTAGTAGTAAAACGCGGCAAGGAATATTGGCGCGATGGTTTAGTACGGGATTTGGAGGAAATTGAGGAAGGTAAATGGAATGCTTTGGTGGAAGGAAATGAGGTTTACGAAGTGAGTATCCAGAGTGGTAAAGACAACCTTAAAAATTATTTCTGTACTTGTCCGTACGATTTAGGGCCGGTATGCAAGCATGTGGTTGCTGTTTTGTATGCTTTGACGAAATCCGGATTGCCAGCCGGTAAATTAAAGTCTAATAAAGGCAAAGCGAAAAGGAAACCAACCGTAGCGGAAAAAGTTGAACAGGCATTACGTAACATGTCGGTAAACGAACTGATCGATTTTATTCGTGAGCAAGCATTAGGTGACCGACAAATGCGGGCAGAATTAATGGCCCGGACGGTTTCGCCGGAATCTCCCGAAAGTCGTTCCGCCTACCGGCAGATTGTCAAGGAATCTTTACACGCAGGTATGGACAGGCACGAGTTTATTGACTATTGGGGATCGGGAAAAGCCATGCGAGGGGTAGATGACTTAATTGTGAAAGCGAATCAAATGGTGGAAAAAAACAAAGTAGCGGAAGCAATCCCCATTTACGAAGTTATCACAGAAGAGTTGGTAGACGCTATTAACGGCGCCGATGATTCTAATGGCGATATTAGCGGCGGCATTGAAACTGCAATTGAGCAATTACATATTTGCGAGACAAAACTGACCGATATTAATCAACGCCTGCAATTATTTGATTATTTGTTGGACGAAGCGCAAGACAAGAGACATAAAGGCTGGCACTGGAAATGGAATTTGCTTGACATTGCCGCGGATATAGTTGCTGACAAGCCCAGTCGGGAACAATTATTTAAAGTGCTCGAATCCATATCCAAAAAACAAGAAACCGGCCAAAAATATATTGACAGCTGGGATGCAGAAAAGGCTTTGGAGATAAAGCTGCAAATTATGGAAAAACAGGATGGGTCGAAAGAAGTGCAAGAATTCATGGAACAATACGCGACTTATCCAAATATCCGGACAAAACTGCTTGAAAAGGCGTTTGTTAAAAAAGACTACCAACAGGTTAAAATTTTAGCGGAACAAGGTATTAAACAAGATAAGGAGCGCTTAGGTTTGGTGATTGACTGGCAGGAATGGCTGTATAAAATAGCGAGAATAGAGAAAGATGCTAATACCATTAGGGCAATGAGCAGGACGTTGTTTATGGAGTCGGGGAAATGGGAATATTTTAATGATTTTAAAAAGAGCTTCTCAACAGATGAATGGCCCGAAGAAAGACATAAGCTTGTTGCGGCATTAAAAAAAGATTCGAACCGCGTTGACATGCACGAATTTTATATTCGCGAGGAGCTATGGGAAGAATTACTTTCATCCATTAAGCGATATCCTTCACTACAAACGCTTCAGGCATATCACAAACATTTGGTATCAAGGTTTCCGGGCGATTTGTATGGAATGTATGAGAAAGAAATACGGAAAACTTTAGGCTATCCAAGCGGGCGGGCCACCTATCAGGAAGTCTGCCGGGTTTTGCGTGAAATGAAAAAACTGGGAAACCCGGAAAAAGTTGATGAGCTCGTTTTAGAATTTTCCGAAAAATACAAAAATCGTCCTTCGCTAAGGCAGGAATTACTTAAAGTGTGATAAAATTTCAAATCACGGTATTTTGCAACAGGTTTTTACAAACTCCAAAACAATCGGATGCGGCTGGTCAAAAGTAGAATTAGCTTGCGGGACGAATAAAGTTGCCATAAAAAATTTGTGCTTTGGCAACTCAAAAATGCGAATTTCGTTGTCTGTATCCACGCCAGAAATTATTAAGTCGGGACGATTTAGTTGCTCTCTAAAGGCTGGGTTAATCCCAAAGCTACAATAATAATCTTCCTCAACCTCGGTTTTATTGTAGCTAGCAAAGGCTCTGGTATCTTTTTTGACCGTAATTTTTAGCCGTTGGCCAGCCAATGAGCAAGCCAGTTTTGTAATAAATAAGGTTGAAGCGTTTGGGTCATATTCTTCGTGTTGAGCATCCTTAATACCCAAAACATTTCGGGCAAATTCTAAAATCGTAAGCTGGAAACCGCCGCAGGTCCCTAAATGGGGAATGTTGTTTTCCCTTGCATATCTAATAGCCAGCAAAGCACCCTCTAAACTATTAAATTTACCGCCAGGTGCACTCCATATCCCCGAATAATTTTTTAACAAATTTTCTTTTTTCGCTTCAACCTTTGCTGTATTAACCCATTCAAAACCAAAATCATAGCCGTATCTTTTTTTAATATCGCTTAGTGCCTGATTCAAAAACACTTGTGATTTTGAATCCTCTGTAAATTCTCCGACAATTGCTATAGTTTTCATTTTGTTAAAGCAGCCTCGGCTCAACATAAGCCAAAACTTCGGAATTACGAATTAAAATTGTTCGCCTCGTGGTTGCGGTTAAACCTTTGTTTGGCTGTAGCTCAAAGCCGAGGTAAATGCTTTCCACGTTTCGTTTCGTTATTTCCCGAATGGCTGGCTGTAAGTCGGAATCGGAACTGACAAGGACTGCGGTTTTAACATTGCCGTCGCAGGCAGCGACTACCATATCCACGGCAATACTTACGTCCACACCTTTTTCCTTAAAGACTAAAATTTCCTTGCCTCTGGCATCCTTCGTAATGTTGCCACGGACAACGCCAGCCAGAATAACTTTGAAGCCTTGTTTTTCCAATGCGGTTTTTAGTAAACGCCGAGCTTGGATTAAGGCTTGTGACTTTTCTTTTGTGTCGGGATGTTCTTTAATTTTGGCAAAATAAAATACCATTTCGTCAATGGTAATTCCTTCCAAAACCTTGGCCAATAAACCTTTAAAGTTGTAAGTATGCCAAGCGGGAACGGGTTTGCCTACAGATGCAAAAATAGCGGCCATTTTACCGAGCGTGTTCCTGCCGTCGATGTAAAGTATTGTCCTCATGGCTTAATTATAACACAAAACCCCACCGGACCTTGCGGCTGGGTGGGGCGTTTGTACTTATATACTATCAGACGCATGACTTTTGTCAAGCTTCCGTCTTCGAATTGCAAATTCTCAATAAATTTGAACAAAATTATCAAATTCCTTTGGAATTTTGCAAGTTCGAACATGGAAGTGTGGCGGGACCGGCGGGGCTCGAACCCGTAACCTCTCGCGTGACAGGCGAGTGCTCTAACCAATTGAGCTACGGTCCCATATTTTTAATATTTAGTGGTATAAGATGACACCACTCGGGTCGCTTCGAATTAAATTGGTGGTTGAGGCTTCCCAATAGCCGAAACCACGAGCGAGTATTGGCGCAAGCCAAAGCGAGTCGAGTGGTGCCGAGGAGAGGAATTGCACCTCTGACCTTGGGCTTATGAGTCCCACGCTCTAACTAACTGAGCTACCCCGGCAACAAAAACCTGCGGTATCTTAAATAAAAAAACTTTCGACAGAAAGCTTTAAAATCTGTCACGATTTTAGGATTTTAGGTTTTAAACCAAGTTAATTTTCCATCAAATGAATCAAAAATTAGCTTGGTTGCGGGACCCGGACTCGAACCGGGAACCTCAAGGTTATGAGCCTTGCGAGCTGCCAATTGCTCTATCCCGCGATAACTTGGTTATTATAGATTAAACTGATAAATTATGCAACTAAAAACCCCGCTATTTGCAGGGTTAGTTAAATACTGTTTTTATTAAGGATTACTGAATTCCGCCCTGAGTTAACGTGTGCTGGCCCGCTTTGTATTGCCCTGTTATGTTGCCTACACAGAAAACTATCGCGTAGGTTGAAGAAGAGGGCGTACCGCCTCCATTATAGCCGGGATATAAAGTATAACTGTTGTTACTGTTAACCCCGGTCGTACAAGGCGGGTCAATAGGCGTTGGTGCAGTTGGCCAAACACCAATGTAGTTTGGCACCAAATAATTAGTGTAGCTCGGATAAGAGTTATTATCGTTATAGAACAGCTCCATAGCCGAAGCCATCTGCCTTATATCCGCAATTCGCTTGGCATCCCTGGATTTGGCTCTTGCTCCGTTTAACGCAACTAAAACTACGGACGCTAAAAGTCCGATAATTGCAATCACAACTAATAATTCAATTAAAGTAAATCCTTTTTGGTTTTTTGGCCTCAATATTTTCATTTTCTTCAATAATCTGCCGAAAATATTTAATTTAGCTCTGGGCTCTCTTTTATAAAATAAGTATAATAAGTGCAGTCCTTATTGTAAATTAAGTTATGCACATGCCACCAGTTAAATTTTTATAAGTTTTGCGATTAACTGTTATTATGGTAAAATAATTACATGAATACTGAACTTTTGTACCCGATTTTTGGGCTTTTGTTAGTTAGTATCGGAGTAATCCTTTATTTTATTCTCGATTTAAAAAAACAGGCTCAAAAACCGGCCGATGACCAGGGCATGAAAGTAATGATGGAATGGATGAAGGAGATTAAGCAGGGCACTGACCAGACAAGAGTCGGCATGCAAAAATCCATTGACGAAACAAATAAGGCCATTAATGAACGCCTGGATAATGCCGGGCGTGTCATTGCGGCTTTAACTAAAGAGTTGGGCGGCATCTCACAAGTCGGGCCGGATATTCGTCGCCTAACCGAGACTTTGGCATCGCCCAAATTACGGGGGAACTTTGGTGAAGAAATGCTGGAAAACATGTTGTCACAAGCGTTGCCTAAGAGCGGTTACCAAATCCAGTACAAATTTAAAAATGGAGAAGTCGTGGACGCCATAATTTTTGTTGGCGATAAAATTCTGCCAATCGACAGCAAATTCAGTATGGAAAACTTCCGCTTATATAAGGAAGCCACGACCGACGAAGCCAAGGAGGCTTTAAAGAAAACTTTTTTAAAGGACGTTAAAAAGCGCACCGACGAAATTCACAAAAAATATATTTTGCCCCAGGAAAATACCTTTGATTTCGCGCTCATGTATATTCCGAGCGAAGGGGTGTTCAGCGAAGTGCTGGATGATACCGCTACCTTAGGCTACGGCCGCGAAAAAAAGGTATATTTTGTCAGCCCGAACACTTTGTATCATCATCTACAAATAATTTTACTTTCGCTTCGTGGCCAAAAAGTTAATGAAGCCGCCCAGCAAATTTTGGCGATGATTGCCGGCATTAAGCAAGAGTCCGACAAATTCGGCCGCAACCTGGATGTCTTAGGCAATCATATCAAGAATGCGGGCAATACCATGGGCACCGTAACTAACGATTTCGCCAAACTTAAAACAAGCATAACAAACGCTTCCTCGTTAAAACTTGATGACGCCAAAGCCATCGAGCAGCAAAAATTATTGGAATAGCAAACTTAAACGAAAGACAAACTTATGTCAATAAGAAATCCGGATCAAAGAGTTGGCGTGTTCGTGGATATACAAAATTTGTACTATTCCGCGCGCAATATGTATAACGCGAGAGTAAAATTTAACGAGGTTTTGGAAGCGGCCGTGGCCGGGAGAAAGCTTATTCGCGCCATTGCCTACGTGGTTAAAGCCGACATGCCCGAAGAGCATACTTTTTTTGAGGCTCTGGAAAAAGCGGGGTTCGAGGTGAAAATTAAAGAATTACAAACCTTTGCCGGCGGGCATCAAAAAGGGGATTGGGACGTGGGTATTGCCATGGACATTGTTAAGCTGATGAATAAGCTGGACGTTGTCGTGTTGGCCAGCGGCGACGGCGATTACGCCCCGCTGTTGGAATATCTGCAAATGTCCGGCCAGTTTACCGAAACTCTGGCCTTTGGAAAATCATGCAGCGGAAAAATTAAACTGCTGACCGATTATTTCATCGATTTAGATGAAAACCCCCGTAAATTTTTAATGCCTATTAAAACCGGCAGAAAATAATCCAATCAAAATTTATGGAAGAAATATATAAAAAAAGCAAGCTCTCCGAATATCACAGGGACGATCCCGATCAGGTTAATTTTAGAAAATTGGCGGATAATATTGCCAGCGAATCCACAGAGTCTGAGCCGGTAAAACCAAAAGGCGTTGCGATTGAGTCAGGCGGACTTTCACCGGAAATTTTGGAAGAATTTTCCTTTATGAAAATGAACAACCCGGGTATGGTTCCGATATCTGAAATTAAAACTTCAAGGTCATTGGAATTTTCCGAATTACGGGTCTTGATAAATACTTTGCGCAAGGCCGGAAAAGTTCGGGTTAAAAATTCCGGGCTAAAGTCTTATTTACTGTTTTTATGAAGAGCAACAATTTAAATATGGTTAAGGCCGGTTAATTTATTTTAATGAAAATTGTACTTGATACCAACGTTTTAATTAACGGATTTAGAGATGAATACTCTTTTGAAAAAAAGATTATTGACGCCGTAATCGCCGGGGAGATTGCGGCTTTTGCCAACCGGCAGACACTTCAGGAAAATAAATTAATAAGCGGCCGGTTGATCAACAATGACGAATACAAAAACCAACTGGACAATTTTTATACCGTGGTAAATTGGGTGGTTAATCGCCGTCAAGTCCGCGTGGTGTCCGACCCGGAAGACAATAAAATACTCGAAAGCGCCATTGAGGCGGGAGCGGATTACCTGATAACTTCGGACAATGATTTGCTTTCGCTTGAAAAATATCAGGAGGTTAAAATAGTCAACCCTTCGCAATTTTGGGCGGAATACAAAGATGAGGGTATGGACTTATGGAAACAGTGGACGGGTTACATCACCAAACATAAAACATAAAGCATGGAACCGAGTAAATTACTCGAAAATTTAAATAAGGAACAAATCGCGGCGGTCACGCATGGAGCCGGACCGCTTTTAATTGTGGCCGGGGCCGGTACCGGCAAGACAACCGTAATAACCAGAAGGATTGCCTATTTGATAGAACAAAATTTGGCAAAACCTGATGAAATTCTGGCTCTAACTTTTACCGACAAAGCCGCGGGGGAAATGCAGGACAGGTTGGATTTGCTTTTGCCTTTGGGCTACCACGACATGTGGATTTCCACTTTCCACAGTTTTTGTCAGCGGATTTTGCAACAGCATGGGCTGGACGTCGGACTGCCGGCGGATTTTAAACTGCTAAACGAAACCGGCGCCTGGATTTTAGTCCATAATAATCTGGATAAATTCAAGCTTGATTACTACCGGCCTCTGGGAAATCCGAATAAGTTTATCAGTTCTCTCGTAAAACATTTTTCCCGCTGCAAGGACGAATTAATTACGCCCCGGGATTATTTGGCTTATGCCGAGGAGTTAAGGCTGAGAACCGATTTGCCTAATAGGGCTAAGGGGGCAGGGTTAAGGGCTAAGTCAAAAACAACCAAGGGTGCTTCATTAACTGAGGATCCTGAAGCAGACGAGGTTGAAATTTCGCGCATTGAGGAAATTGCCAATGCTTTTCATGTCTATCAAAAATTGTTGCTGGACAACAACTATTTGGATTTTGGAGACTTGATTAATAGCGCGTATCAATTATTTAACAAGCGTCCTAAAATATTACAGCTCTATCAAAATAAGTTCAAATACGTTTTGGTGGACGAATTTCAGGATACCAACTATGCCCAGTACGAGCTTATAAAAATTCTCGCCGGCAAAACCCGAAATTTAGCGGTGGTCGGGGACGACGACCAATCGATTTACAAATTTCGAGGCGCGAGCGTCAGCAATATATTACAATTCCAGGGAGATTTTCCGGAATTAAAACAAATTACCCTGGTGGAAAATTACCGCAGCGGACAGGAAATTTTGGATTTGGCATACAATTTTATCCAGGCCAACAACCCCGATCGTCTGGAAGAAAAATTAAAAATCAACAAAAAACTGAAAAGTCAGAGCGCGGTTAAATGTACGATTGAAGTTTTAGAGGGCAAAGATTTAAGCGAAGAGCTTAGCTTCGTTGCCAAAAGAATCAACGAACTTAAAAATAAATACCCCAAAAGTACCTGGAATGATTTCGCGATTTTGCTCCGGAGTAACTCGGCCGCGCAGGAACTTTTGCCAATTTTATCGCAGCACGGCATCCCCCATACCTTTGTAGCCAACACCGGCCTTTATAAAAAACCTTTCATCGCGGATTTAATTGCTTACATGTCGACCCTGGATAATTTTCACGATTCCCTGGCGCTTTATCGCGTGCTGAGTTTTAAGCAATTTTCCATTCCTCCCCAGGATTTGGCGTCTTTAATGGCTAATTCGGTTAAAAAAACTCTTTCTCTTTACGAGATGCTGCTGGGAGCGCCGGCATTGTCTACCATCGGCCAGGCCAGCCAAAAAACCATCGCTAATATTGCCTTACTGCTCGACCGCCACGCCAAATTAGCTTTGGAAAAATCCGCCAACGAAGCCTTTGTGGAAATCATCCGCGATTTAAAATTGGAGTCGACTTTAGATTCCGACACTCTTGAAAATGCGGAAAATCGAGAATTACTGGAGCAGTTCTATAAGAAAATGGAGGTATTTGTGGCCGAAAACTCGGATAAATCCCTGCACAACTTTTTGTTTTTGCTTAATTTGGAAACCGAAGCCGGTGACGAAGGACAAATTAAATTTGATCCAAATCTTGGACCCGAAAGCCTCAAACTTTTAACGGTGCACTCCGCCAAGGGTCTGGAATTTGAATATGTTTTTATTCCGAATATGGTTGACCAACGTTTCCCGACTCGCGCCCGAGGCGAACAAATTGCTATCCCGACCGCATTAATAAAAGACATATTGCCCGAGGGAGATTTTCACTTGCAGGAGGAGAGGCGCCTGTTTTATGTGGCTTTAACCCGGGCCAAAAGCCATCTCTACATTTCCTGGGCCAAGGATTACGGCGGGGCCAAAACCAAAAAGCCGTCGGTCTTTTTGCAGGAAACCAAATTGGTACCAGGGCCGGTAGCCAGCCAGGCGACCGGGAAAGTCTTTTTTAGCAATAGTTCTAAAAAAGATGTTGTGTATCAAAACCTGCCGAAAACCTTTTCTTTTTCCGCCTTAAAAACATTTGAGACTTGTCCGCTGCAATACAAATACCAATACTATTTAAAGCTTCCTTCGCCGGGCAGCCCCTATTTTAGTTTTGGACAGACCATACACAAAGTTTTTGAGTTATATTTAAAAGACTACCAAGCCAGAAAAAATCAGGCTCAACAGGATTTGTTTGCCAAAACTTCGTCCGTACCGGAACTTGGCGGGTTAAAATTTCTGGAAGACCTTTACGAGCAAAACTGGATAGACGAATGGTATGCCGATAAAAAGCAAAAAGAAGATTACAAAAAACGGGGGCTCCGGCTGATTAGGGATTTTTACGATTACACCAAAATTCACCCTTGTAATCCCAAGTTTCTTGAAAAATCTTTTTACCTTCCGCTCGGCGATTATAAATTTACCGGAAAAATCGACCGGGCGGACATAACGGACGCGGGCTTGGAGATTATCGATTATAAAACCAGCGAGAAAATCCCGTCTAAAAATGAAAAGAATGATTTGGATCAGCTTCATATTTACCAGTGGGCGGCCGAAGAATTTCTTGGTGAAAAAGTCGGCAAACTTTGCTATTGGTACCTGCAGGCTGGAAAATTCTTGCCGGAACAATCCGCGAACAAAGAGCAAATCGGCGAATTAAAAAGCAGGCTTCTGGCGATAATTGACCGGGTGACCAATACCGTTAAATTTGACCTATTTAAGGAAGAGCACGAAAAGGTACGGGAACACCGCTGTGAATTTATAAATTTGCCATAAGACAGCGGACCTTTTTTATGATATAATATTTATGTCTACCGGACCAAAACAACAACTATCGATTATCGGATTCAGCACATTTTTGGCGCTATTTTCATTGGCCGCGATTATTAATTTTACCGATCCGACTCAGGCCTCATGGATTACTTTCGGCTTCTTTTACGTCAGCCTGTTTCTGTTTTTCCTCGGAATATTCACATTAGCCGGATTAAGCATTAGGCAATGGCTCGCGCCGGGGCATTATGTAAAAAATTTGGGCAGTTCGTTTAGGCAGGGTTTCCTGGCATCGCTGCTGGTATCAATTTCATTTTTGCTGCTGGCAGACCGGCTCCTGTTCTGGTGGGTCGAGGCGACGTTAATTTTATTGTTTGTTATTATCGAAGTTTTTCTAAACTTAAAAATATAGAAATGGAGAAACAAAAAATTTCCAATCTTGGCGGCGAGGAACAAAAGCCGGCCGGTTCGGCGCAAAATTCTCCGGCCGATGACAGGCTATTTTTTAATGTAATGCCAAAAGCGGCGGGGGAATTGGTCCAGGCTCAAATTAAAATCGAAGAAACTAAGCCGGAACCGGACGGCACAAAAACTCAGCCCGCGGAAAGTCGGCTTAAAAAGCTTGGGAAGTATAAGCTCTATATAATATTGGCCATAATTGTTTTAATTGGCGGTTCGATTGTTTACGTAGTGGCCAATAAACTGGGACAAAGTTCGTTCCAAGACCCCGCGGCCGCTACTGTCGGTTCAAACACTACAAAAAAACCCGTGGTGAAATCGGGTACGACTCCGCCTACGGGAGCGCCTGATTTTACCACGCCCCAAAGCTGGCGCGATCGCTATTTTCCGGGCTGTACGGATAAAACGCAATGCGGAGATGACGCGGATGCCGACCATGACGGCCTTACTAATTTGGAAGAATATAATTTGCATACCGACCCCAACAATCCCGATTCCGACCAGGACGGACTTTCGGATGGGGACGAAGTTCACGTGTTTGGTACGGATCCGCTAAACGCCCACACGGGAAAAATCGCCAAATTCAACGACGCCGATTTTTTTAAGGGCGGATTTAATATAACCACCAACACCAAATTAACGTCGGCCCAAATTGCCGATATCGGCAAAAAAATGCAGACATTCGGTTTACACCAGCCGACTATAACCACATTAGGTAATATTTTAAACACACTTTACGGTTTTACCCAGCAGGCAATAGGCGACCAAACGCCTTCCGCTTCGACTACGCCAACTACGGCCAGCTCAACTATAGTTTCCGGCATTGATGAATCCGCGGCGGCAAAACAGGGGCGCGACGCCCAACGAACCAACACCATCAGGAATATTGAAATTGCCCTGGTAAAATATTTCGGAGACAATAAGCTCTATCCCCAGGACAATAATTTTACCTCAATGGTGGCGGACATTAAACCGTATATGAAAATCGCCACCGATCCCATTGACCCGATTAATAAACCGCCGTTTGTCTATAGTTATATGGCCACGCAGAACGGCACTTCGACTGATTTTAATCTTTCATTCTACAGCGAAACCCAGAGCCAGTTAATAACTAAAAACGCGGCAGCGGCGCAAAAAGATGTGAATACAGAGCAGGCCGACATTTACGACAGCCAAAGGGAAACGGATTTGCAAAGCCTGCGCACATCGCTACTTCTTTATTCCAACGACAATATCGCGGGCAGCCAGACTTACGTATTCCCAACGGTCGATAAATTTAAGACGGCAATAGTTCCCAAATATTTAAACCAAATCCCCACGGACCCGAAGACGGGAATGGATTACACTTACCAGGTTTCCGGTAATTTTAGTTCTTTTACCCTCAAAACCGTTCTTGATGACCCCCCGGCGGGCACAACCGGTTACGTTTGCGACCAGGATAGCTGCCAAAATTATTAACCCCGCGGATAATCGCGGAAACCAACGCGGAACGACGCGGACGCTTTTTGATTAAAATTATGAAAATAAATTTCGACTTTTTGACAAAAATTTTCGGCCGCAGGGCGCCAACGTCAAACGTTGCGCCGGTTTTTCATCCGAACGAAGCAAGTAATCTCCGCGGATTCCCTGGTATTATTGCCGCGAAGGTTGTCGAAGTTCAAAAGCACCCCAATGCCGATCGGTTAAGGATTGTTAAGCTTGATGTTGGCGGAAATATGCTCGAACCGGTTGTTTGCGGCGCGAACAATTTTGAGGCCGGCGCCATGGTCGCCCTGGCTTTGCCCGGCGCAAGCATTGCCCAAAATATTCACTCCGAGACGCATGAGCCTTTTGTCCTTGGCAAAGCCAAAATCCGCGGCGTGGAAAGCCAGGGCATGATTTGCGCGGCCTTTGAACTGGGCCTGGCAAACGAGCCGGGTCAGGGGATTATGATACTCAAAAGTGATATTACCCCGGGTAGCCAATTTAATTCCGGGATGGTACAATAGGTAGATATTAGTTGATATTAATGGATATTTATAGATATTAGCGGATAATTAATATCTCAATATCAACGAATATCCGTTAATATCTTTTTTATATGCAAAATATTGTTATTTCGACCGAGGAAGAAACCCGTCTAAAAAAAGAGTTGGAAAAAAGGACCGATGCCGAAGCGGCGCGCATTAGACGCTATTTGGCCATGCCGGATTTGGCCAGATCGCCCGGTAGCCCGATTAACGAAATGGTCCGCGATATTCTCGCCATTCCCGATTTTAAAAACTTTGACATTATCCAGACTCCCGAAATCGTTCCGGCTGGCATAAGCTTTGACCTGTTTGATTTTCCCCAAAACCACCCGGCGCGCAGCAAATCGGACACTTACTACGTCGACGATAAAAATATACTCCGCACGCATACGACAGTCATGTGGTATTATCACATGCTCGATGAATCGGTAAAAAAACGCATGGCCGAATGCGAACCGGTGGGTGGTTTTAGTTTTGGCAAAGTATACCGGAAAGATGAAATCGACCGGCGCCATATGAATGTTTTCCATCAAATTGACGGCTGGTACTTGGCGCCAAAAGAAAAGCAGGTTATTGGCGAAGCCGATTTGAGAAAAGTATTATCCGATATTGCCAAGGCGGTCTTCGGACCGGAAGTAAATTACCGCTTCAACCCTGACACCTTTCCCTATACCGACCCCAGTCTGGAAATGGAAATTGAAATGTACGGCAAATGGGTGGAAGGCAACGGTTGCGGAGTGGTTAAGGGCAGTGTTTTGGAAAAATTCGGCATAGACAGTTCAAAATGGACCGGCTGGGCTTTTGGCTTTGGTTTGGAGCGTCTCGCTATCCTGAGTATGGATCTTCCGGACATAAGGCTGTTATGGAGTGATGATGATCGCGTTAAAAAGCAGCTTCATTTGGGACAAAAGTTCGTTGAAGTCAGCAAATTTCCTCCCATAACCAGGGACATTTCTTTTATCGTCAACAACTCCTTTATACCAAACAACTATTTTGATTTAATCCGCGATATCGGCGGAGATCTCGTGGAGCAGGTGGAACTCCTGGACAAATTTGAAAATGAAAAAAAATTCGGCCCGGGCAAAGTCAGTTACACTTATCGGGTGGTTTATCGCAGTCCCGAAAGAACACTGAAAACCGAAGAAGTGGAACCGCTGCAAAATAAACTCTATGAGCAGACCAAAGTTCAATACGACGCTCAATTACGATAGTTTATTTTTAAGACTACTTGTAGCAAAAAGGTGTCATCCCGACCAAGACCCGCCATTAGAACATCAGTATCGGGCCGCATGGAGCGATCCCTTAACGAAGAAAATCACAAAATTTAATTGATTTCTCGACTCGAAAAATACTGCTTAAATTCTGCTTGGCCGGAATGACAAAATTTAAAAATTGTTGATAACTTTATTTGCCAATACCCCTCTTAATTAAAAGGGGTATTTTTTTTATGTTACTGGTATTATTATGCCAAATGTGTTAATATTTAGGTAGCTAGTAATCGAACATTTTACTTAGAAACTAACCCCCAAAATCATCTTTTGGCTGTAAAGGTCCTTGAGGCACCGTTTGATTGCCGGCTGGTAATATTATTAAAACAAACCATATGGAACTGACAAAAAAGGATTTAGAGCAGGTTTTAGACAAAAGGCTGGCGAATGTCGCAACGAAAGTCGATTTAAAAAACTTTGCCACAAAAAATGACTTAAAAGATTTTGTTACAAAGTTTGATTTACAAAACCAAACCAAAGAACTTAAACAGTTTGCGGAAGAACAAACAGATGCTTTGGCTCGCATTATTTCCAAAACTGTAGCGATACCAATGGAAGTACAGTTTAGGAAACTCAACGGCAGGATCGACTTGCAACAACGGGTAGAAAAATTGGAAACAGATATGTCGGAAATGAAGATTGCTTTGCACCTAAGTTGACACAAATTAGCAAAAAGCAGAGATTTAAAAGTCCCTGCTTTTTGAAAGGTAAATAACTATGGCTTATAAAAATTCAGATATCCCGCCAGAGTTAAGAAGGAGCCAAGATATTATGTCGGGCGAATTATTGAGTGAGGGGGCACAATATAATAAAAAAGGCGAGATGGGAGTTACCGAGCGACAATAAGCTCGTGCGAGAGCGGAGATGTATGCCAAGAAAATCAAATTTGCAATAGAAACAGTACTGAAGGAAAATCAAATTACCGCAGTTGATTTGGTCGTTGCTTTACGAGGAAATACATCCGAGAAAACAGCGAGTGAATACCAATTTGGCGGAATAAATCATTACCCTGAAATGCGTAATATACCCGGGGAAGTTGCCAGATTAAATCTGATCGATTTTATAAAAAAGTATTTTAATACTAAGAGCTAACAGAATGGCTAAAACGGATAAAGTAAAAAAACCGAGCGGCGGGTATACAGCCGAAAATATTACTGTGCTTGAGGGACTCGAACCGGTTCGAAAACGTCCCGGCATGTATATTGGTTCGACCAGCGAAACCGGGCTGCACCACTTAATTTGGGAAATTGTCGACAACTCTGTTGACGAGGCCATGGCCGGACACGCCACCAAAATTGGCGTGTTAATTCAAAAAGATGGTGGAGTTACTGTGGCGGACAACGGCCGCGGCATTCCGGTAGACATCCACAAAACTACCAAAAAATCCGCTCTGGAAACAGTGATGACCGTTTTACACGCCGGGGGAAAATTCGGCGGTGATGCCAGCGGTTATAAAGTTTCCGGCGGTCTGCACGGCGTGGGCGCGGCCGTGACTAACGCTTTATCCACCAATATGACGGTTCAGGTAAAGCGCGACGGAAAAATTTACGAACAAAAATACAAAATCGGCAAACCTCAAGGCATGGTCAAGCCTGTCGGAAAAGTGGATAAGAGCGACCCGGAGCAAACCGGCACTATGACAACGTTCTACCCGGACGCCACGATTTTTGAAACCGTGGAGTTTAAATTCAAAACGGTGTTGCAGCATTTGCGAAGCCAGGCCTATCTGACCAAAGGTTTGCATTTTATTATTACGGACGAAAGAGTCGGCCTAACCTACCAATATTATTTTGAAGGCGGAATTTTAAGCTACATTAAACAGCTCAACCGCAACAAAAAAGTTAAAAACGCGCCAATATATATTAATAAGTCGGTCGAAGACGTGCTGGTGGAAATAGCCATCCAATATACCGACGATTTTGACGAACGGATTTTGGCCTACGCCAACAACGAATACAACCCGGAAGGCGGCATGCACGTGACGGGTTTTCGAACCGCGCTAACCCGTACCATCAACAATTACGCCACCAAAAACGGATATGTCAAAGAAAGCGAGAAACTTACCGGCGAGGACATGCGCGAGGGTTTGGCCGCGATAATTTCGGTAAAACTTCCCAACCCGCAATTTGAAGGCCAGACCAAAGCTAAACTCGGCAACCCCGAGGTCCGCACCGCGGTGGAAGCGGTCGTTAATGAAGCTCTGGAAATTTATCTTGAAGAACATCCGCAAGAAGCGGGAAAAGTCATCGAGAAGGTCATATTAGCGGCCAAGGCACGGCTGGCCGCGCGGGCGGCTCGCGACAGCGTTATTCGTAAAGGCGTACTCGAAGGACTGGCGTTGCCCGGCAAGCTGGCGGATTGCTCCGAAAGCGATCCGGCTAAATGCGAGCTATACATTGTTGAGGGAGACTCCGCCGGCGGGTCCGCCAAGCAGGGACGCGACCGTCGATTCCAGGCAATTTTGCCTTTGCGCGGAAAAATTTTAAATGTTGAACGCGCCCGTTTGGACAAGATGCTCGGCAACCAGGAAATAAAAAATCTGGTAATTGCTTTTGGCACCGGAATTGGTGAATTATATGACGTTTCCAAACTTCGCTACCATCGCGTCATAATTATGACCGATGCCGACGTGGACGGCGCGCATATCCGCACGTTGCTTATGACTTTGTTTTACCGCTATTTTCCCGATATCATAAAAGGCGGTCATTTGTATATTGCCCAGCCGCCGCTGTTCCAGGTTAAGGTCGGTAAAAATGCCGAGTATGCTTTTTCCGATGACGAACGCGATAAGGTGTTAAAAAAATTGGTGGCGGAATCAAAAGCCAGTGCCAAAGCCCGGAAGGACAAAAAAAAGGAAGCGGGCGAACCGGAAGAGCCCGAAGAGTTGTCTACCGTGGAAGAAACCACCGCCGGCGCCATTGACGGCGTCAAATACACCATCCAACGCTACAAAGGTCTTGGAGAAATGAATCCCGGCCAGCTCTGGGAGACCACTATGGACCCGGTGCGGCGCGTAATGCTCCAGGTGAATATAAACGACGCGGAAAAAGTTTCCGAAATTTTTGAAGTTTTAATGGGGGACGAAGTCGCGCCGCGAAAGAGGTTTATAACCACTCACGCCAAAACGGTTAAGAATCTGGATATTTAATTGACACAAAAATAGATTTCAAGTATCATATACGCAGCCTATTTATAAAATAATCAATGTGTAGCGTGCCCATTTATGGGCGGACGTGATCGCCGATAAATCGGCACGCTACGTATTCCAATAATAAATGTCCAAAAAATATCTCCTCACCCAAGAAGGATTGACCAAGCTTAACGAAGAACTCAAGGAACTTATTACCAAGAAGCGTCCCGACGTCATTGAGCGGATCCGCGAAGCGGCCAGCCACGGTGATTTGTCGGAAAACGCCGACTACGCACAGGCCCGCGAAGAACAAAGCTTTATTGAAGGCCGCGTTATGGAAATTGAAGATATTGTCAAAAACGCCGAAATCATTTCCACCAACGGCGGACACCATAACACGGTAACCATCGGCTCCACGGTAGCTATAAAAGCCAACAGCCAGGACCGAAAATACACCATTGTCGGCTCCAATGAAGCCAATCCCAAGGAAGGTAAAATTTCCAACGAATCAACCGTAGGCAAGGCTTTGCTTGGCCACAAAGCGGGAGATAAATTTAAAGTCTCCACCCCGGCCGGAGAAATGGATTACGAGATAGTCTCAATAGAGTAACAGATTGACCCGAAAAATTACAGATTAACACGGATATACACTACGTATACCCGTGTTTTTGTCAAAAGCGGGCAATTTTGTTATAATTTGGGTTAGTATTGCCGGTATCATCAGTATTTTCCTTATATTTGTATCTTTTCTATGGCTGATCGTTTAGAAGACATAATCAAAAACCGTAAACAAAAACTGGACAATATCAGGCAGTCCGGGGTTGATCCGTATCCGACCACCAGCAGCAGAACCAACACGAACAAAGAAGCTCTTGATGATTTTGACAGCCTAGCCGATAAAAGCATTTCCTTGGCCGGCAGGATTAGAAGCTTTCGTGATATGGGGAAGATTATATTCGCGCATATTGACGATGGCACGGCCAAAGTTCAGATGTTATTGAAAGCGGACGAAGTCGGACAAGAGCAGTTTAAGTTTTTTTTGGCCAATTTTGACAGCGGAGACTTTGTGGAAGCTACCGGAAAACTTTTTAAAACCAAAACAGGCGAAAAAACTTTACAGGCCGCGAGTTTCCGGTTGTTAGCCAAAAGCCTCAGGCCTTTGCCTTCCGAACATTTCGGCATTCAGGACGAAGAGATCCGTCTGCGCAAAAGATATCTTGATATCTTAACAAATCCAGAATCAAAGGAGCTGTTCATTAAAAAGGCGACATTTTGGAATTCCTTCCGCCGTTATCTTTTGGAAAAAAGTTTTTTGGAAGTAGAGATGCCTGTTTTGGAAGCCACAGTCGGCGGTGCCGAAGCCAAGCCTTTTATTACGCATCATAACGCCCTTGATCGCGATTTTTATTTGCGCATAAGCCTCGAACTGCCGCTAAAAAAAATGTTGGTGGCCGGGTATGAAAAAGTTTTTGAAATCGGCCGTATTTTTCGCAATGAGGGCATAGATACCGAACATTTGCAGGATTATACCCAACTGGAATTTTATTGGGCGTATGGCGATTTTGAAAAACTGATGATATTTTGCCAGAAGATGTACCAATTTGTCATCAGGGAAACTTTTGGCACTCTGGAAATCAGCTCGCGAGGCCAAAAAGTCGATTGGAGCGGCGACTGGGAAAAAGTTAGCTACGTCGAAATTTTCAAAAAACATACAAATATCGACTTAATGGTAGCTACGGACAATCAGCTAAAGGAATATTGCGACAAAAATCATATTAAGTATGAAGACTTTTCCGGCCGCGGCCGGTTAATAGATTTAATTTTTAAAAAAGTACGCGAACATATTCCAACAAACAAACCGGTCTTTTTGGTGGACCAGCCGGTTGAGCTTGAACCGTTAGCCAAACGCGACCCGAACAACCCCAAATTAGTCCAAAGAATGCAAATTTTGGCCTATGGCACGGAGCTGGGCAAAGGTTTTGGTGAGTTAAACGACCCGCTCGACCAGCGCGCCCGTTTTGAAGATCAGATGAAACTGCGAACGGCAGGAGACGATGAAGCCCAAATGCTCGACGAGGACTATGTGGAAGCCATGGAATACGGCATGCCGCCGGCCGCCGGCTTCGGAGTCTCGGAAAGACTCTTTGCTATACTTTCTGACCGTTCCATCCGCGAAACCGTAATTTTCCCGCCGATGAAAAACGAAAACAAGAAAACTGAATTAGGAATTAGGAATTAGGAATTATGGAGCCAGAGCAACATACCATTGCGGTCGCAATAGTTACCAACGACAAACAAGAAATTTTGTTAGCCAAACGCTACGAACCGGAGTCCGCGCATACTCATGGCAAGTGGGAATTTGTTGGCGGGGGGATAGAATTCGGTGAAAAGCCGGAGCAGGCGGTAATTCGGGAAGCCATGGAGGAAGCGGGGATAGAAGTTAAAGTTGTCCGATTATTGCCGAAGATTATCAGTAACATTTGGGAATTTTTCGACGGAAGCAAGCAGCAAATTTTGATTATCTCTTACGAATGTAAAATTATCAGTGGCATTCCTACGCCAAAACCCGAACATAATACCGGCGACATCAAATTTTTTGCTATTGAAGAAATTAAATCCCTGGACACACTTCCCAAAGTCTACGAAATGTCCCAAATGGCCCTGACCTAAATGCTATATTCTAACTACTAAATACTAACCCCATGCTCGACATAAAATTCATCCGCGATAACGCGGACAAAGTAAAAAAAGCCATCGCCGACAAACGAATCGATTTAAACTTGGATATGCTCTTGGATGCCGACGCTAAAAGACGTGATTTATTGACCCAGCTGGAAAGTTTGCAGGCCGTCAAAAACCAGGCCTCCAAAGAAATTCCAAAACTCCAGGACGCGGAAAAAAAGGCTAAATTGTTGGAAATGAAAGAAGTCAGCGAGAAAAGCGACGCGCTTAAATCCGAACTTGGTTCTTTTGTGGAGACTTTTGAAAGGCTGATGGCTTTAGTCCCAAACATTCCAAGCCCCGAAACTCCCATTGGTCCGGACTCTTCGGCAAATGTTCCCT
Organism: Candidatus Doudnabacteria bacterium; assembly: GCA_031291995.1. Lineage (GTDB taxonomy): Bacteria > Patescibacteriota > Doudnabacteria > UBA920 > UBA920 > PALSA-1336. The sequence goes on along the minus strand of JARLHZ010000025.1, from coordinate 194,440 downwards.
GGCGCTACTGGAACGCGCAAATGGGTTTGGTTGACCCAACTAAAGAGGCCAATAAAGTCAAGGATGTGCCGACAAAATTCGATTTTACTCCCCAGGACCACATTAGCCTTGGAAAAAAATTAGACCTAATAGACACCGAGGCCGGGGTAAAGACATCCGGTTTTCGGGGTTACTATTTAAAAAACGAGGCGGTATTAATACAATACGGCCTAATCTGGTATTGCTTAAAAAAAATGCAGAGCCAGGGGTTTACTTTAATGGTTCCTCCCGCTTTGGTGCGGGAAGAGGCATTGTTTGGCAGCGGCCATTTCCCGAGCGGCCGGGAAGAAATTTACCAGGTGGAAGAATCAAGGCATATTGCGGTGCCGACTCCTGCCGGGAATTTTGTGGATCCAGAAGCCAACAGGCAGGAAACGTTTTTAGCCGGTACATCCGAGCCCGCATTGCTTGCTTATTATGCCGACAAGACTTTAACCGAAAAAGACTTGCCGGTAAAAATGTGCGGCGTGTCTTCCTGTTACCGCAGTGAAATTGGCAGTTATGGCAAAGATGCCAAAGGAGTTTATCGAGTGCATGAATTTATGAAAGTCGAGCAGGTTGTACTGTGCAAGGCCGACATTGTGGAAAGCGATAAGTGGCTGGAAGGCATGCGGGAAATCGCGGAAGGTGTGCTGCAGGACTTAAAACTACCGTATCGCGTGCTTAATATATGCACAGGAGATATGGGAGCGGGCAAATATAAAATGTACGACGTTGAAACCTGGATGCCCTCCAAAAATGAATTTGGCGAAACCCATTCGGACTCTAACCTTACCGACTGGCAAGCGCGCCGCTTGAACTTAAAATATAAAACGGCGGATGGAAAAACCAAATACGTTTACACGCTAAATAACACGGTCATTGCCAGTCCGAGGATTTTAATTGCCATACTGGAAAATTACCAGCAAAAAGACGGAAGCGTAATAGTGCCGGAGGTCTTGCGGCCTTTTGTAGGAATAGACGTCATAAAGCCCAAACCATAATATCAAATTCAAATTACAAATTTCGAACAATTTCAAATGCCAATATTCCAATATTTGACATGCATTTGAAATTTGTAATTTCAAATTTTTATGTTCGGACAAACAAAGAACAAAACCGACTCTAAAATCCGCTGGCAAAACCCCCGGTTCCGCAGCCAGCTGAAGCGCGCCCGGGGATACAAAAGACCGGCCAAAGCAAAACCGCCGACCGCCGGGGGTGTTTTTTTGGCTAAAATCGGCTTGGGCTCCTGGATAAGCCGGATAATTACCGGCGCGGTTCTGATTTTTCTAATTTATTTAGTATTTATTCCGAATCTTTTCTTTATAAAAAATGTTCGGATTTCCGGGGCCGACGGGGGACGCGCTGAGACTCTGACAAACCTATACCTGGACAAAAAAACTCCCTGGCCGCAAAAAAATTTACTGCTTATGTCAAAAATCGGATTGCAAAATTATTTATTAGCTCAGGACCAGCAGATACTTTCAGTCGATAAAATTACCAAAAAATTACCCGACACTTTACTCGTAAGTTTTACGCCGCGAACCGACGAGTACCTTCTAATAACCGCCAGCTCTAGCAATTTTACCCTGTCCACCGACGGCCTGGTTACCGGAGAAGCAGAACTTAACGCCTCCGGGACTTTGCCTTCAAATCTCGCAATAATTAAATTGGATAATAATCCTTATATTCCCGTGGGCCAAAAATTATTTACCGCGGATGAAAGCCAGTTTCTTGGCAGTCTTCAGCAAAAACTTCCCGGGATAGCCAAAAGCCCAATCGACTATTACGAACTCCCGAATTTGGAAAGCGGGGATATAGACGTTTACTTAAAGGCGGGTTATCTGGTAAAATTCAATCTGGATTTTGATTCGGACGAAATGATTAATCGCCTGAACCTGCTGTTGTCGCAAATGTCCCCGGGCGACTTAAAGAATCTCTACTACGTTGACATGCGTTTTAAAGACAGGGCTTATACATGCAGTAAATCCGCGCCTTGTGTAAATTCTATTCCGGTGCCGAATAACTCAACTACATCAACCCCTAACAGTAATAATTAAACATCCGTTATAATAATCCGCGGATGCGGATTATTATAGAGCTAACGACCATGCGCAAAACATTTGTAATTTCATTAGGCGGGTCAATAATTAACCCGGGGTCGATTGATACCAATTTCCTAAAAGATTTTCGAAAAATGGTGATGTCCCAAATAAAAAAGGGGCACCGATTTATAATAATTACTGGCGGAGGCCGGCCGGCCAGGGAATATTTGGGCGCTTTAAAAAAACTGGATTCTAATATCAGCTCCAATCAGCTTGACTGGATGGGGATAGCAGCTACCAGACTGAACGCTGAATTCATCAAACTAATTTTTGGGAAACTGGCCCATATAGAAATTGTCGTGGACCCGAATAAAAAGCTGCCGGTTATCCGCCCGGTGTTGGTCGGAGGCGGATGGATCCCGGGCAGGAGTACAGACGATGACGCCGTGCGTCTGGCAAAAACTTATAGCGCGGGTTACATTATAAATTTATTCGATCAGGATTATGCCTATACCAAAGACCCTCGCAAATTTAAAGACGCGAAAAAGATAGAGGCAATCAACTGGACTGATTTCCGAAAAATTGTCGGCAATAAATGGGATCCGGGCAAAAACTTGCCGTTTGATCCAACGGCCGCCAAACTGGCCCAGAGTTTAAAGCTTAAAGTGATTATCGCCAATGGAAAAAACTTAAAAAATCTGCAAAATATATTAAACGGTGATTCTTTTCAAGGCACGGTAATAGGATAAATTCTATTAAATGCCAACGCCGAGACGCCGGCCTTGGCATGACTACCCGTCCCGCCTTGAATATAAAAAATCCCTCCTTGCGGAAGGATATTTTTATGAGACTGGTAACTAAATTGGTTGGTGCTACAATACAAATGAGCCTGTTAATACAGGCTTTTTTGTTTGTTTTTAATTAACCAATTTCGTGTATGAAATCAGTTTTATATTCTAATTAACTTTGTACTCATCCACATATATAGTGGTGCCCAAATAGGGGCGGACATCGTCAAAAGTTTTTTCGGAAATTTTATTCCACGTTCCCGGGACATCGGGCGGGTTGCCGCCAAATGCATAAGTCCAAACGACCCATTCAGTATCGCCGGAATGGGCATATTGGGCGTAACTGGGAGCCAAATCGGAGTTACTTAAAAGAGCCGACCCCTCAACCGAAGACATTTTGCTGACATCGGCGCGGCCGCCGGTGTAGAGAAGCGGGGGAGTTGGGACATGGTAGTAAGTCTGCTCATAATATTTGTAATTAAAAAATTCAAAGCTGGTTCCCAAAAATACACGCTGACCGGGTTCAACATTGGTCCCCAAATACCGCGCCGCGCCGTTCATGCCCGGTTTTGCGGACAAATTTAACTCCGCCCAATAATTTTTTATGGCTACCAGATTAAGCAGAATGTAACCGGCCAGTAAAACCCGGGCCCAGACTCGGTTTTTTAATTCGGACAAAAAGGCCGAGAACGCGATTGTGTAAAAAACGGCGGCAAACAAAAAGTAACGATCCTGGTAAAGTGAACGCCCATGGCAAACGAGCGAACCATTAACTCCGGTATGGCCGCAGGAAATACTTTTTAAATAAAATAGGACGGAACCGACAAAAGGCATAACAACCGCCAGAATAACCAGCCACTTTTCAAATTGATCGGTTTTTTTGACAAAACGCCAGAAAAAATACCCGCTGAACAGGGTTAAAATTACAAGCCAAAGTTGTGTTGATGATTTTGTGGTATCGTTTGCAAACCCAAGCAGAATTGTCCACAGGGTTGAAGGAATGCTCCACCATGTCATGTCGGGGATCCAATAACTGCCGCCCACGGAACGCAGCTGGCCCAAAAACTGCCTGAGCCAGGGCAAAAAACCGACGACAACCAAAAGACTAGAAGCAATAAGCCACAGGTATTGCCGGTAATTTTTCCGATAATATCGCACGCAGTAAATCAGACCGTACAGCATGATTGCCGCAGCTGTAAACAACAAATAATAGTGCGTTAACACAATAATGGTCGAGCAAACCACAAATCCCAAATAATTCCAGACCAACTCTTTTTTCAGCCTGATATCCTGGGGCAAGTTCGGCATATTTAATTGATCGTCATCAAAAACTTTCTTTTGCTCCCGCAGAGCTTTAACCAGAAAGTAAGATGCCATAAGGGCAAAAAACGCGCCAAAAGTATACATTCTGGCTTCCGTGGAAAATTGCAGCCCGAAAGGGTTAATTGCGGCTAAACCGGCGGCCCATAGTGCCATTTTCCCGTTTTTAAAGGACTCTTTGACAAATAAATATACAGCCGGAATCGTAAGAGTTCCAAATAATACCGAAAAACCGCGAAGCGACCACATACCGTCACCAAAGGCGTAATGCCAAATTCGCAACGCGATATAATACATCGGGGGATGAACGTCCATAGCCAGCCTTTGGAACATTTCCCCCCAGCCGTAACGGATCATCAGCGCGGAAAACGCCTCGTCGTGCCAAATGGAAATACCGATATTGTGACTGAGTCGGAAGCCCAAGCCGATTAAAGTTATTACAATAATCGGCCAATATTTTTTTAGTATATTCATTATTCGCTCCTGTAGACGGCCATAACCGCCTGGTTAAACTGATTACGAACTTCAATATACAAATGCGCTTCGGGATGATGTTGTTTAAATTTAAATGTATCGTAAATCGTGCTTTGGGTAAACACCACCTGCTGTCCGGATTCAAGCGGCGGCAATTCCCAGGCGTGTGCCGGATCGACAATTTTATAAGGGACATTGCAGGGCTGGCCAAAATTGCCTTTGGGATCGGAAGTTAAGTATTCGGTTGTCTGTTCGGAATATGTATCAATAATTAAAAACGTCCGGTCTTTAGTCGAACCGTCGCCGGCAACGAGGGATTGATCGCAGTGATCTACCAGATATTGGCTCACTGGGGTCAGGTCGGCCCGAAACGAATAAAAATATTCCGGGCTGTTGGCCGCGTAAACAAAATACAAAAAATAAGTCTGCAAAATGAGCGCCAAAGAAAAACAAACGACTAAAATTTTTAAAGACAAGTTTACGATTCTCATTCCCGGAGGAGTCAGCGCCGCGTCTTTAATCCATGCGGGATCGCCCGCCCGCCAAAGCGACCGCTGCCATAGCCTCTTGTGAAGCTTATAAACCAACCCCGCGAATTCGAATAGTCCCCAGGCCGCGATTATGAACACGGGAGCGATTGCGCCGGCGGATCGCAGACCGTGGGGAATACCTTCAGCCGTGGCCAGTTCGGGAAGCATCATGCCCCAAAACCAGCCGGTGAGCAAGAAATATTTCCAATAAGAAGCTCGCTTATTCGGCGCAAAAAAATACCACACACCTAATACGCAAATTACGGCAAGTCCTACGCCAAAAAACGGACTAATTAAGGGTGACAGAAGGGGAAAACCCGATATATTTTGCCGCCAATTTAAATCACCATGGGTAAAAAAACCCATTACGGCTGTCTTCGTAACTTCCCAAAAAACACTTAACACGACAAGCAATGGTGGCTTGTTGACGAGCTGAAGGCCGTTAACCGTGTAAAGGCTTTGATTAAAAATGCTGACCTGTCCGCTGCGACCGATAAAAAAGTCAAAATTATGGTAAAAATATACGGCTATCCAGGAGACCGACAGCAGAAAAGCCGCAAAAAATCCGATAAATGCCTTTTTGTAAACATTAATTGTTTTCCAAAATTCCCGCCGCATAATCGCGGCCAGCATGGGCCAGACAATAATCATAAACAAAATCGGCGCCATTATCCGGAACGCGATATATGTGTAAAAACCCAGCGCGAAGGCGAGTCCGGTAAGTAACCCGAACCAAATTTTAGACTTTTGGCTCGCCGCCTGGTAAACTCTCAGCAAAAAATACAAAGTAAGCGCGCCTAATAACGGCGTTAAATTTGCCCGAAGCGCCGTTCTGGATAAAACGACATGCCAAGTTGAAACCGCCATCAAAAATGAAGCCAAAAGCGCTACGTTAACAGCCCGGCTTTTTTTCCGCCGGTATTCATCATCCAAGTAATCGGTGCTGGGCGGTCCCGCGTCCAATAAAAAAAGACGGTAAGAAACCAGATAAACCATAAGTACCGACAATACCCCGATTAAAGCCGAAGTAACGTGCATTTGCCATTGGCCTTTGCCGAAAATAGCGGTGCTGGCCCATTCCATATAGAAAAACAGGGCTTCTCTACCGTTACCTCTTTCATAAAAAGGCTGGAGATGACCGGACTGCATTAAATTTATATCCAGGCCGTTGGCGGCTTCGTCGGGAAATAAGCCGCCCGGCATGGATTTTATTTGCGCGAAGCGAAAAAAAATCGCCAGTAATATAATGACCAGTAAAAATAGTTTTTGTTTTAGACTCATGATTTATAATTATGGAATTTTAATAGCGCCAAAATGGAAAATATGGTATAATTTAAACCAGTTTCGCTTAATCAAGCGATTTTCCGCTATTATATTTATGGATTTTATTTCGATTATAAAAAACTATTTCAGAAATGTTTGGTTTCTTTGGGCGTTATCCTTAACGCTTAACATTATAACATTTTTGTTCCTTTATTTCAAAATCAAACCCGGTCAAAGCCCTCTTGCGCTTCATTATAACGTATTAGTCGGGGTTTTATGGTATGGGCCGGGTCGGAACCTCTACTTTATTCCGGCTATTGGAATGGCAATCTTAATTGTTAATTTCACTCTTTTTCGAGCAATTAAGAATAGGCAGGATTTTTTGGCCGCGTTAAGCGCGCTGGTAAGTTTTTTTGTGGAGTTTATTTTACTTTCCGCGGTACTGTTTTTAACCAGGGTCAACTAGTAATCGCGAATATACGAATCTTAAATTAATATACGAAACCAAGAGTTGTCTGCCGATCAAAATAGAAAAATTAACTTACAGTGTACCGCTTCGTATATTAATAATAAATTTGTATATTCGCGATTACTTCTGCCATTTATGTACAGGAAACGAACAAAACAGGAACGATTTTGGGAAATTCTACCGGGACTGCAGTTCTGGGTAGTTTTTTTTGGTAGTATTTGGTTGTCTTATTACCGCCCGGTCTGGGCCGCTCTGTTTATTATTTGCTTTGATTTATACTGGGTCATGAAAGCCGTTAATACGGCAAGCCACCTGATAGCCGCCTACAAAAAATTCCGATTTTGCGTAACCATTAACTGGGGCGATTATGTGGAGAGGCTTAAAGACCTGCCCGCATTTGAGAAATTTTTGTCCGATAAAAAAGCCGCGGCCAATACGCTCACCTCCCGGCACTTTTTTAAGGCCGAAATAAAGGCCGTCAACGCGAAAATTCTCGGCGGCCGTCTCACGCTGGACAACTCGCCATACTATCATTTAATACTCATCCCATTTAGCGACGAAAGTTTTGAGGTTTTGGATTCGACTTTTCAAGCTTTGTCCGATAGCGACTATCCGAAAGAAAAAATGCTTCTGGTTTTAGCCGGGGAACAGCGCGCGGGCGAGGCGTCACGGCAGGCGGAAGGCCGACTAAAGGAAAAATATGGACCGCGCTTCTTCCGGTTTTTCGTTACTTGCCATCCGGATGGTTTGCCGGGTGAAATAAAAGGGAAAAGCGCCAACGCGAGTTATGCCATTAACCAAATCCTTCCCGAACTGGAAAAACTGAATATTTCGGTTCCCCAGGTTTTGGTTTCGAATTTTGATTCTGACACCATTGTCCATCCGGAATACTTCTCGCGGGTCATGTATGAATTTCTTCTGGCGGAAAAACCTTACCGGCAAAGCTACCAGCCGGTCGCGGTATATAATAACAATATTTGGGACAGCCCCGCCATCATCCGCGTAGTTTCGGTCTCCAATTCTTTTTGGCAATTTACCGAAAGCAGCCGCCCGGATCGTTTGCGCACATTTTCGTCGCATACCATGACTTTAAAAGCCCTTCTTGAGGTCGGATTATGGAAAAAAGATATTGTAAATGAAGACGGTTATATTTTTTGGCAATGCTACCTGCGTTATAACGGCGACTACCGCGTATCCCCGCTATTTATTCCAATTTCCCTGGACACATGCCTGGCCGACAGCACCTGGCAGACCATGGTCAACCAATATAAGCAAAAACGCCGCTGGGCTTACAATGTGGAATACTACCCCCAATTAATCCCCAAATTGCTAAAAAGCGGCGCCCCGTTATGGGATAAAATTTACAAGCTGTACCAATATGTGGAAGGAAATTTTAATTGGGCCACGGCCAGCATTTTAATTGTCATTTTGGGCCGTCTTCCCTTGTATTTGGGCGGGGACGCGTTCAACCAGAGCGTGGTCGGATATAACTTGCCAAAAATAACCGTTATCCTTTTAAATACGGCGCTGATTTTTTTGATTTTCAGCGTTTATGTTAACCTGGTTTTGCTGCCGCCCCGGCCGAAAAAATACAGCGTCTGGCGGAGCATTATGATGTATTTACAATGGGTATTTGTCCCGATAGTTTCGGTAATTTTTGGCAGCCTTCCCGCGGTGGAAGCCCAAACCCGCCTTATGTTCGGCCAGTATCTTGAATTCTGGGTTACTCCCAAAGCCCGAAAAGGCGAAAACACCGGGCGTAGCATGCGGGAGATGCGCGACATTAAATAGTAATAATCCATGTTGGATAAAATTTTCTTAAAAATTTCTCGACATCCGACCGCCGCGGCGGCCGCAGTTCTGGCTTTTCTGGTTTTGATTTTTATTTCGCCGTCGTTTTTCCAGGGCAGATTTTTAGCGCCGGTGGACACCGCGCATTTTGTGGCTCCTTATTTGGATATTACCACGCAAATGCTGCCTTGGTGGAATTTGTCCCGCGAAATAATCCGGTCCGGGCATTTTCCGTTTTGGAACGTTTTTTCGGGCAACGGCTTGCCTCTTATGGCCAACATGCAGTCCGCGGTATTTTTTCCGCTGACCTGGCTGTTTTATTTTTTCAATATCCGATTCGCACTCGGCGCTTACGCGTTTGTGAAATTATTCCTAATGGGTATGTTTACCTATCTTTATTTACGGGAACTCAAACTCAGGCATTCTTCCAGCCTGCTCGGGGCTATTTTATTCGCCTTTTGCAACAGCAACGCCATCTGGTTTTTGTGGCCGCTAACTTCGGTAATTTTGATATTGCCGCTGTCCTTTTATCTCATTGAAAAATACTTTAACAGCGCTGACTTAAAGTACGCGCTATGGCTGGCTCCGGTTACGGCCCTCGGCTTGTTTGCCGGACACCCGCAAACGTTCTTTTATATTTTTTGCGCGATTTACGGATACACTATTTTCAAAGCCTTTAGCTCCGGTTTTAGTTTAAAGCAGGGGACAGTGCGGGTAATCTTATTATCCGCGATATATTTTCTCGGCTTTGCCATTTCCCTGGTTGCCGTATTGCCGTTTTTGGAATATTTAAAACTGAGCGCCAATTTGAATTACCGGGCCGGGTTCGCGGAAAACCCTTTTTATCTCCAGCCGCTGATGTTTTTGGCCAATTTAATTCCGGATTTTTACGGAAATACCGGTGTAAAAAACTTTAGCTATCTTTTGGTGCCAAACTATGGCGAACTGGCTTTGGGTTATATCGGAATTACCGGATTGCTTTTGGGGCTTTGCGCGTTTGGGCGGACAATGAAAAAACAAATTTGGTTTTTTATAGCGGCCGCGTTGCTTAGCCTGGCATTGGTATACCATGCCCCGGTTATTTACTCGCTCATAAATAAGCTTCCCGGATTCAATTTAAACTACAATAACCGCCTGCTCTATTTGTGGGCATTTTTCGCTTCCGTGTTTGCGTCGTTTGGTTTGGAAAATATTTTGAATGAAAAAGTCAGTCGAAAACGATTAAATTGGTCGTTTGGCGGATTTCTCGCGTTTTCCATCATGCTGATATTAGCCAATCGTCTTGCCACTCATGGTTGGCAGTTTGCCCACAATCTGGACTGGCATACAGTCAGTTTGTGGCAGGACGCGCTGATTGCCGCATTTTTTGCGAACCTGATAATCGCGTACCTGATTTTAAAACGACTGTCAAACAAATCGGCCATAATTTTACTGTTTACCCTGGTTTGTCTGGAAACCGCCATTCACGGCATGATTTTTATGAAAACCGCGCGGCCGCAAAATTTTTACCCGCAACAGCCGGCATTAACATACTTACAAAATCAATATTCCCAAAACTTTTACCGCGTATTTACCTATGGGGATAATTTGTTGCCCAACATCGGCACATGGTATCACATTGACGAGCTCAATGACCACGACACGATTTATTTGACCAGTAACAAAAAGCTTAAATCGGCGATTGGTAATTACAATTACTCTCCGGAATACACATTCAGCGACCCGAATTTAAACGCATTGCGTTTTTTGAGCGCCGGATATCTGTTGTATCCGGCCGCGCAAGGTCTGGACTTTTTAAAAGCCCATCCTACCGATGTCAGCCTGGCCTTTAAGGATAACAATTATTCGGTTTTAAAACTCAACAATCCTTTGCCTAGGGCTTTTACAATACAAGCGGGAAGTTTAGCGGACTTGGATAATAAACTGGCGGACATCCAACAGGGAAAAAATCTGAATTTGATTACGCCGGCGGTTGGGTTTACCATATTAGAGGACGGCAGTGAAAATATAGTTTATAACGCCCCAATGGGCAGCTATTTAGTTACCACGGACAATTATTACCCCGGCTGGTCCGAGGAATGGGGAACTGCCGTCATACCCATGCAAAATGCCATGGGATTGAGAGCCGTTGAGGTTCCCGCGGCCGGACAAAACGGTTTATCTATCCGCTACCACCCGAAAGACTTTGGCTACGGTTATGGTTGGAAGCTATCAATGGCCGCGGCTTTATTATGGCTGTCATTATATTTTTGGCAAAACAAAAAGTCGGCAAAAACCGGGGGAGAAATTTAACTTTATGCTCAATTTTGTTATTTTTTTTACCATCGCGCTAATTCTCTCCGCGTTGGTTACACCCGCCATAAAACGGCTCGCTTTTAAGTTTCGTATTTTGGATTTACCGGACCAAACCCGCAAACTCCATTTGTATCCGACTCCTCTTTTGGGAGGAATTTCCGTCTACTTAAGCCTGCTGATATCCTTCGCGCTATATTTTAACTTCGGCCATCCGGACTTTAATATTGTACCAATGCGATTTTTTTGGGGTATTATTTTGGGCGGCCTTGTTTTAATTATGGGCGGCGCGGCTGATGACAAATTTAATTTACCGCCAAAAATTTTATGGCTGTTTCCGGCGCTGGCTTCGCTAATTATTGTTTGGTCGGGAATCGGCGTCGGCATTACTCAAATTAGCAACCCGTTCGGATCACCAATCTTTATCGGCTACTCCTTTTCACTATTCATTATTCACTATTCACTGCCTGCCATTCTCGTCTGGCTATGGATGATGGGCATGATTTTTACAACTAAACTTTTGGATGGCCTGGACGGACTTTGCGGCGGCGTCGGTCTTATCGGTTCTTTAACCATGTTCGCCCTATCGCTGACTCCGAAAGTCAATCAGCCAATAACGGCCAGTATTGCGATTATTTTTGCCGGCGCGCTTTTGGGTTTTTTAATTTACAATTTTAACCCGGCTTCAATATTCCTCGGGGAAGGCGGCAGTACGCTTATCGGCTTTATGTTGGGAGTTCTATCTATAATTTTGGGCGCCAAAATAGCTACGGCGCTCCTGGTAATGGGTATCCCGATTTTAGATGTGGCCTGGGCAATTTTACGGCGAGTTATATATAACCGCAGCCCGTTCAAAGGCGATCGTCATCATTTGCATTTTCGGCTGCTTGATATAGGGCTAAGCCAGCGCCAGGCCGTTTTGGCTCTGTACGCCATCTCCGCCATTTTTGGCGGCGTGGCCATATTCCTGCAAAGCTACGGCAAGCTCATCGCACTGGTAATTTTATTCGCGCTTATGGTCATAATCGCTTTAACCACGGTAATTCTATACAAAAAACAGCACCCGCACGTGCCGGATCTCTTTGATTTTGCCGCAAATCAGGGCGTTGACGAAAAACCCAAAGTTTGATAGACTTTATCAGTAACTTATAACTTACCAACTTACAACATACGACCATGTTATCAATCATCGAATCCGGCGGAAAACAATATTTGGTTAAAAACGGCGACAAAATCCAGGTTGAAACCCTGGTTACCGAAGCTGGCAAAACCGTAACTTTTGATAAAGTCTTGTTCCAGGACGGAACCGTGGGCAAACCTTATATTTCCGGAGCCGCCGTAACCGGCAAAGTCCTAAAGCAAGGCAGGGGAGCCAAAGTTCACGTCCTTAAGTACCGCCCCAAAAGCAAATACCGCCGGAAAATCGGCCACCGCCAGGCATACACGGAAGTTGAAATAATCAAAGCCTAGGACGCTGAACTGACGCTGATAAGTACGCTGATATTACCGCTGAACGTAAAAACCACCCGCGAGGGTGGTTTTAAATTTAATAGTCCCTTCTTCCTTCCATGGCCCTCATTAGGGTTATGTCGTCGGCGTATTCTAAATCGCCGCCCATGGGGAGGCCGCGGGCTATGCGGGTAATTTTGATGGTTGAATTGGCGCTTCTGATGACTTTTGACAAATGCATAGCCGTAGTTTCTCCTTCCAAAGACGGATTGGTCGCAATAATAACTTCTTTCACGCGTTGGCCGTTTTCCGGTAGAGACAGGTCTAGACCCGTCCCTACGCTGGCAATTCTATCAAGCAATGATTGTACTTCCAAATTTTCCGGGCCAATACCTTCCAATGGGTTAAGGACCCCGCCCAGCACATGGAAAACTCCGTTAAATTGCCCGGACTTGTCTATAGCCTGCGCGTCCAGCGGTTCTTCGACCACGCAAACCAGGGAATGGTCGCGCCGATCATCTTTGCAGGTGGCGCAAGGGTCAAACTCCCCCATGTTATGGCAAACCGAACAAAACACAATACCGTCTTTAACTTTTGCAACGGTCTGAGCCAGGTTGTCCAAATCAATTTTATCCTGTCTGAACAAATAAAAAGCCAGCCGTTGGGCGGTCTTTGGCCCAATGCCGGGCAGTTTGCCAAGCTCATTGATTAATTTCTGTAAACTGGTTGGTAATTTGGTCATTTTTAGCCAATTAAACCGGCTCTTCCTCTCCCGCGCCAACGGCCATGCTTTGCATTACGGTTTGCGGGCTAACATCAAAAGAACGGTCAAGATTTTTAAACGAAGTTTTATCCGCGTCAAAGAACAAGTCTATTTCACCGGTCGGGCCGTTGCGATGCTTTTTGATGTGGATTTCGGCAATGTGCGGCCGTTTGGAGTCTTTCCCTTTATACATTTCTTCACGATAAATAAACATGACCACATCCGCGTCCTGTTCAATGGATCCGGATTCGCGCAAGTCAGCCAGCTGGGGCACTTTGTCCGGCCGATTTTCCACGCCGCGCGACAATTGCGACAGCGCGAGTACGGGAACGTTTAACTCGCGAGCCAACAATTTTAAGGCTCTGGAAATTTCCGAAACTTCCTGCACGCGATTTTCCTGGTTACGTCCTTCCATAAGCTGTAAATAGTCAACTACTATTAAACCCACGCCGTGTTCCGATTGCAACCGGCGGGCTTTGGTGCGGATTTCCATAATATTGCTGCCGGCCGCGTCGTCTATAAAGATGGGGGACTCGGACAGCTCGCCCATGGCCTGGCCGATTTTTTCAAAATCCTCGTCGTTCAAATGACCGGTGCGAATTTTCCAAAGGTTCACGTCACTTTGCGACGACAGTAAACGGTCTACCAACTGATCCTTGCTCATTTCCAAAGAAAAAATTCCCACGGGTTGTTTTAAATCCACGGCCACATGCCGCATAATATCCAAAGCTAGGGACGTTTTACCCATACTGGGGCGCGCGGCCAAAATTACCAAATCGGACTTTTGCAAACCGCCGAGCAGGCTGTCCAAATCCACATAACCGGTCGGCAGACCTCGTAACTTGCCTTTTTCGCGGTGAAGCTCGTCAATACGCTCAAACGTGGCGTGCAAAATGTTGCTGATGGAAATAAAATTTTGTTTGAGGTGCTTTTGGGAAATTTGGAATAATTTTTGTTCGGCTTCGTCTAAAATATCCTCAATCTCGCCGGACTCGCCAAAAGCCAAATTGTTGATTTCGCCGGAGGCTCGGATAAGTTTCCGAAGCGTGCCTTTTTTGCGCACAATGAAAGCATAATGGCTGATGTGCGCCGCGGATGGTACGTTGGCCACGAGTTCGGTTAAATAACTTGCTCCTCCCACTTTTTCCAGCTGCTGGTGTTCCTGGAGCCAGTTGGTCATGGTTAAAATGTCGATGGACACATTACTGCCGTAAAGCGCCAGTGCGGCTTCAAATATCATGGTGTGGCGCGGATCGTAAAAATCCTCAGCCGTCACGACGTCGCCGATTTTTATAAACGCGTCCTTGTCCAGCATTAAACACCCCAAAACCGACATTTCGGCTTCCAGGCTCTGCGGAGGAATGCGTTGAATTGCTGATGTTTGGTCCATAAATTCGCGGTGTTGAACCGGAATTTTTTGCGTTGACGCACATCTTAAACCGCAAAAAATTTCCCGGATCCAGAATTAGTCATCAATGCCAGTCATCCCATTATAGCCCTTTTCTTAAAGGCTTCCAAGAGCAAAAATAGGCCTTTTTGGCCTATTTTGTGCATATGATGGGGAATATAGGTGTATAGCCAATTTACATCTTTTTCCTGACCTTTTGCCCGTCAGGCGTGTCCATCAATTCATACCCAAGCGCCTCAATTTGTTTTCTTAATTCATCCGATTTCTTAAAATCCTTTTCATTGCGAGCCGCCAGCCTCAACTTAATTAGCCGGTCTATTTCTTCCGGAATTTCTTCCAAGTCGGGAAGTTTGGCGCCCAGCAGTTCCGAAAAAACAAACGCCTCGTTGCTTCCGGATATCGCCTTGGGGACGTTTAAATCCTCGTCCAAACTTTTTGTATCCGCGACAAACTCGCTATTATGAGGTTCTTTCATATAATTTATCAACCCGGCAATTCTGTTTCCCGAAGCATCTAGCGAATCTTTGGTAAAATTTTGCTGGCTGCGATAATGGCTTTGCAAAAACGCGTATCTTAAAGACCACGCGGCAAATGGATGTTTTAAATCTTTTAAGACAAAAAAATTCCCCGCGCTTTTGGCCATTTTTTTACCATCGACCAATAAATGCTCGGAATGGAACCAGTGATGGACAAAATTGCCTTTGCCGATAAGCGCCTGCGACTGTGCAATTTCGTTTGTGTGATGAGGGAATATTAAATCGACTCCGCCGGTGTGGATGTCGGTGGGTTCGCCTTTAAAACCGATTTTGTTGATAACAGAACATTCAATGTGCCAGCCGGGACGCCCCTTGCCCAAAACCGGGTGGTCCCAAAAAATATTCGCGTCATTTAAAGAATGAGATTTCCATAAAGCGAAATCGGACAAATTTTCTTTCTCGTATTCATCTACGGCCACGCGGGCGCCGACTTTTTTGCCCTCAATAAATTTTTCACCGACCAAAACGCCGTAATCGCCAAAATCTTTTTGGTATTTTTCAATGGAAAAATAAGTGCTGCCATCGTCGGCTTTATAAGCGTACCCCTTGTCTATTAAATCCATAATAAATTGCTGGATTTGCGCCATAACATCGGTCACGCGGATAAAAGTAATTTCGTCCTTGGAAACATTGACCTCGCCCAAATCCTTCAAAAACTCATCCAGATAAAATTTGGTAAATTCTCGTAAATTTTCCACGGTGGCCGCGGAACCGAATTTGGCAATTGCGCCTTTGATGGTTTTATCGTCTATGTCGGTAATGTTCATGACCCATCGCGGCTTATAACCCTCGTATTTTAAAGCGCGGTAAAGCAAATCCGCCATAATATAACTGCGCAAATTCCCGATATGCGCGTAATTATAAACCGTCGGCCCGCAAGTATAGAGGTTTATATGGTTCTTTTTCTCGATTACTTCGAGCTTTTTTGAAAGCGTATTATAAAGTTTGAGCATAAAGTTATTGTACCATAAAATTTTAAAATGAATGTAATTTGTCTAACGCCCCAAAACCTTTTTTGCGAACAGCTAGCTTGGAAGCATTAATTTCCGAACCGATAACCAGCCTCGTTATCTTCCATAATCATTAAAAAACATATCGGACTCTTTTTCTCGGCCGAGAAAAAGAGTCCGATGGTAAAAAGCTATTTAAGTCCAAATTTCTTTTTTAATGCGGAATCATTATCCAACTCCTCAATTTTTAAGATTCGTACAAAATGATCAAGGCCAACTTCCTTTAGGTATGTTAGCGCTGCTCGTGAAATTGGGTATGGACTGATAAATACGCTGGCTTGCAATTTCACAAAACCGTTCTGCTTCAAAAGATGGCGAAAATTGTCGCGGGAGTTGTTAAATCTTTCCGGAATATCGAATATTGCCAATCTCCATTTGCCGTCCCAAGGTTGAACCGTTTTAATTTCCGCTTTTTCCAACAAAATTTTTAGCGAACCTTTCTTGGTAAGTTTTGCGAATTCCCGCTGGCGTTTTTTGACAATCTCAATTACCCCGCGTCGGCGCAAGCCTTTCAAACAATCGCGATATTGCGGCCGGCGGCAATCCCTCTTCCTTTTTATAAAATCGTAAGTCGACTCCACGGGAAGAAGGGGAGTGTCGGGGTCGAACAATTGCAAAATTAATGCGGTCAGCAGATTTTTTCTTGGCACGCCCATAAAATTGGTATCGGACCGATTTTCTCGGCCGAGAAAATCGGTCCGATTGGCAGGCGTGCTCTAGGGCATCAAAGGCTAAGTATTGATAATTTTTAAATGTTCCTTGCGAAGTTGCTTCAAGCCGGTGAAGTTATGGTTGCCTTCCAAGATTTTGGCCAGGTGCTGGCCGCCAATAAAGTGCGGCGACAGGGCGTAATCAATTTCCTGGTCATAAAGTTTTTTGGCTTCGGTTTCATTTTGCGCCGAAAAAATCAGCTTGGGCTTGGTTTTACCGCTCTTGCGCTTAATCGCTTCAAGCAGCGCCAAATTTTCCTCCAGGTTCGGCACCGTGGAAATAACTACCCGCGCTCCCTGCAAATTAACCTGGTCCTGTATATAGCTCTCGGTAATATCGCCGCAAACCGCGTTAAAACCCTCGGTTAAATACCGGCTCACTATTTCAGGGTTTATATCTACCAAAACCAAAGGTTGGTCCAATTTTTCCAGGCTTCGGATAATGTGCTGTCCCATGCGGTGAGCGCCCACAAGGACAATATGATTTTTTAACACAACTTCGTCGCTGGTCTTTTCCACATCGGGCAAGTGCCGGTCAAATATTCGCAGCACCGGCTTTAACCAAATATAAAGCCGGTCGCCGCCGGCAATTGCGTAAGATGAAAGACCAATGCTAACTATCCCGACAATCGTCAATACACCGGCCGCCGCGCCGTCGAGTTGGCCTGCCCGGTTTCCCAAAGCGACCAGAATAAAACTGAATTCCGACATCGGGATGGTGGTGACGCCAACCAAAAAAGAAGTTTTGGGCTTATATCCCTGCCGGCCGAGCAACAGCAAAATTATGAGGGGATTAATCACAATCATAAATAACGATAACACGATAACCGTCGGCAGCTGCCGGCCAATGTTGCCCAAAGCCAGTTGGGATCCAAAAACAATAAAAAATATAATAATAAAAAAATCGCGTATAGATTTGACGCGCGCGGCAATTTCCCAGTGAACTTCGGAGTTGGCCAGGGCCAAACCCGCCAAAAATCCGCCAATGGCAAAACTAAAACCAACCCACGGAAGCGAAGCAAAGGCGGCCAATCCCAAAGCCCAGGCCAGAGAAAATGACAAAAGCAATTCGTCGCTGCGCCCCAAGTACTTTAACAGCCAGGGAAGAATTTTTTTGCTGACAAAAGCCAGGATCAAAAGAAAAATAAGCGCCCGGACCAGTGTGATAATTCCGATTTGCCATCCCGGAAGGGATTGCGGTAAAAAATTTCCAGTCGAAGAACCGCCGACAAACAATAAAATCACCAGGGCCATAAAATCTTCAACTATGCTGCAGCCGATGGCTACTCTTGCGGCCAAACTTTGCAGCTGCCCTTTTTCACCCAAAATTTTAACAACAATTATCGTCGAAGAAAAAGTCAGGGCAATCGCGGTGTAAACCGAAGCTACCGCGTTAAAACCCAGAACACGCGCCAAAAAAAATGCCAAGACCGAAGCTAAAACCGCGTGCCCCAGAGTGGTATAAATAACCACTTTACCCAGCTCCCGCAAACGGCGCATATCCAATTCCAAACCGACCATAAATAAAAGCAGGGTGATGCCAATTTCGCCAAGATCGGAAAAAATGGACACCTGGTGTATTTGGGAATAGCCCAAAGAGCCCACCAGCACGCCGGTTAATATAAACGCGATAACCGAAGGTTGCTTGAGCAGGCTGACTAAAAGCGCGATAAGTCCGGCCACAAGCAGGACAAAAGTCAGCTGATAAAATAAACTGTGATCCATTTTGTTTCTAATCGTCTTGTTTGCGATTATTATAACATAACTTGATAAAATTTCAAAAATCCGCTAAAATAGCAGCAGGTATGAAACTTAATACAATATTTTTTATCGGACCGCAAGGCAGCGGCAAAGGGACGCAAGCAAAGATTTTGGCCAAACGCCTGAATTTTTTTTATTGGGAAATGGGCGGCCTGCTTCGGCAAGTCGCGGCCAGCCCTTCGGAATTAGGCCAAAAAGTAAAAAAGCTGATTGACTCCGGCATCCTGCTGACCGACGAACAGCTTTACGAAGTCGTAGACAGCCGGCTTGGCGAGATTGCCCCGGACCAAGGTGTAATTTTTGACGGCATTCCCAGGCGGGTGCCCCAGGCCGAACATTTAATGGAATTTCTACAAGGACAGGGACGGAAAAATTTTGTAACGCTGTTTGTTAATTTGCCCAAGGAAGAATCGGTAGCTCGATTGTTAAAGCGCGCGGAAATCGAAAAGCGAGCCGACGACACGAGGGAAAAAATTGAGTTCCGTCTTCAGCAGTACGAAAATGATACCTTGCCGGTTTTGGATTATTTGAGACGACACTCGATGTTTTTTGAAATTGACGGGCAGCCAACTGTTGAAGAAGTAAATAATATAATTAATAAAGCCTTATCGCTTTAGCCTAAAAATATGTCAAAATTTGACACCGGCTTAGGGCCAGAACAAATCGGAAGAATTCAAAAGACCGACCTTCGCATAGAGTTAGATAGAACGTTGTTTAGAAGATTGGGCGGATTACTCGCAAAAGAAGGCATCACTTTTGACCAGGCAGCGGTAATAGCCTTAGAAAAGTTTGCGAATGAACTGGAAGCTAAGCAAAAAATGAAGCGTGAAGATGAAAAATAACCAACCGCTAAATATTATTCTTCTTGGAGATCCTGCCGCGGGCAAGGCCACGCATGGCGCTTTTTTAGCGAAAAAGTTTAAGCTTTACGATTTAGATATGGGCCGGGAATTAAGATCGCTTGAACACAACCCGAAACTCCGAAAAAAATACCGTCTCGACAAAACCCTGGACAGCGGCAAGCTCACTCCGACCGGACTTGTCCGGAATTTGCTTCACGACAAAATTCACTCCACCAAAAGGACTACGGGAATTTTGTTCAACGGAACTCCAAAAATGCTGGGCGAAGCCAAATTGGTCGCCAAATGGCTCAAACAGGAAAAACGCCAGGAGGTGCTTTTTATATACTTGTCTATTCCTCTTGCTGAAACTATTAGCCGCATGACCGCCCGCAAAACTTACTTTCGCGGCAAATTTTCCAAACGGCCCGACGACAACGACAAGGCTTTAAAAAATCGGATCGCATATTACAAAAAAAATATTACGGATGTTGTGGCTTATTTTCAAAAACTTTACCCTTTTATAAATATATCAACTCTGGGCACCATACCGCAGGCGCGAACTAGATTAATTGCCAAACTCAATACCTATGAAACGCGGGCTAATTAAAACTGCCGAAGAAATTGAGATTATCGCCGAAGGCGGGCGGCTTTTGCGTGACGTTCTTTATGCGGCGGCCGGCATGGTCAGACCAGGAATCTCCACCTGGGACCTGAATCAGTTCGCGGAAAAAGAAATTAAAAATGCCGGCGGCCGGCCGAGCTTTAAAAACTACGGCGACAAAAGCAACCCCTTTCCGGCTGGTCTTTGCACGTCCATTAACTCGGTAATTGTCCACGGCATCCCTTCCCGGCAGGCGGTTTTAAAGGAAGGCGATATTGTCGGCCTCGATATTGGCATGGAATATAAAGGCTTATATACCGACACCGCCATAACCGTACCGGTGGGAAAAATTTCAGCCAAAGCCCAAAAACTCGTCGACGCGACTAAAAAATCCCTAAACGCGGCCATTGCCGAGGCGCGCCCTGGCAACACCATCGGCGATATTGCCTATGCCACCCAAAAAATCGCCGAAAACGCCGGCTTTTCCGTAGTGCGTGATTTGGTCGGCCACGGTGTCGGCTACGAAGTCCACGAAGACCCGGCCGTGCCTAACTACGGCAAAAAAGGCCAGGGAATGAAGCTGGCCGAAGGGTTGGTTATTGCCATAGAGCCCATGCTCTGCGAACACGAATATTTTATCGTTATGGAAAACGACGGCTGGACCATCTCCACCCGCGACGGCGGACTTTCCGCCCACTTTGAGCACACGGTTGCCATAACTAAAAATGGGGCAAGGATATTAACTTAATAAAGCGCTCCACGGCGCTTTATTTTTTCATCTTGTAATCACGCCAAAATTGTTCCTGAAAATTTTTCCTGTTTTTTTCGTATTCCACCTCGATTGCTGCACTTTTTGATTTATGCGAACGCTCCAATTGCCGTTTTTCCAAATCACTGGTCGCATATTTAAACTTATTTGTGTAGTCTTGTGAATTTTCAACAATCTGACGAAACAATTTATTTTCCATTTCATCCAAACGCTGTCGAAATAACAAGTCGGCATTTTGAATTTCAACCGGCGGCTTGGCTGTGCCCGCTTGTAAATTTTTTAGGCGTTTTTTTAACTCCGGCTCAATTAATTTATGGGCCTGATATTCAACGCTGCCCTGGCTATTGTACATAGTTTTGTCGTAAGTTTTCCGATAACTCTGCCCGCTAGCCTTACTCATGCGCGAAACCGACGCAGCATCACGCGCAAATTGCCGGTCGGAGGTGTCCGGAAAAGCATCCCACTGCTTAGCGTGAGCCAATTCCGCCACAAGAGCACCGGATGAATAATTGTCAACCGGTATATCAAGAAAAGCCGTAAATTGATTTTGTTTGAAAAAACTCCGCTCGTCTTCTCCGGGATTTGGCTGGTAATTATTTTCTTTTAACCTAAATCTGAGTTTCGGGCGGCCACATTCATTCAATAATTCCTTGAGGGCCGAATAATACTTGGCGGGCTTGCTTGATTTGTCGGTTTCCAGTTTCCCCACTCTGGTTTCGAATATTCGTTCCAATTCTTCATCGTAATTTATTCGCCCGGCCTTAAATTCGGCCAAAGTTTCATCTACCGGAACTTTTTCCGGGCTAGTCGTTTCGCGCGCCAGCAAACCAAATATTTTTTGAATATCCATCTCGTTAATGTTTGTTAAGCTCTCCTTATCTTTCGATTCGGCTTCGACAAAAACTTTATGGATTTCCGGATCCTTTGCACTCGGGCCATATTCATCATAAAAGCTTATGGCCGATGCCAATTGTCCGCGCAGCGCGTTTCTTAAAACGATTTCTTTATCCTCGTTGGTCAGCCCTTCCATCCCCGAAAAAACTTTAAGGACATGGTCGGTTTCCATATCGATGTTGTTAATTTCCCGCTCTCCCAGCTCATGCATAGCGCCCAGGCACATAATCATTGCCGCGACGCGCATTAGTTTTGCGGCGCGAAAAATATAACCGCCGACTTTGCTTTTTAATTCCGTTTTCCGTTCCGGCGTGATCGGAGCGGAATTAACCTTGCCCAATAAATCCTTCGCCCTGTCGTAAATTGCCGCAAGCTTCTCAGAACCAGTGTCTAAAAATTCCAAAGACGCCGGCTTTGATTCGGCGGCGGCCGGTTTAATTTGCTCCGGTTCTTGAAAACGGTTTGGCCGCTCAGGATCTGGCTCCTGTGGTCCATTTTCGCGCAATTGCTTCATGGCCGCTTTTTTTCGGGCACTTTAAGAGTTTCCGATAAAAGCTCCCGCTCAATAGCATCGGCTTCCGCGTCCAAGATATCGGCCAGTTTATTTATGGTTTTATTAATTTTCGCGGCATCCATAAAATTTATAATTTATTTGCAATTTCCGACTCTATTTTATCGGCCAGCTCCTTTACGGTAATTTGACCCAAATTGGTGCCGTCGCGCAAGCGGACAGCGACTTTGCCGGCTTCGGTTTCCTTTTCGCCGATTATTAACTGGTAAGGAATTTTTTGCAAAGTGGCTTCGCGGATTTTTTTGCCTATGGATTCCGCCCGGTCGTCCAATTCAATCCTTAACGTGTTAATTGTTAATCGTAAATTGTTAATTGTATCTCTAGCATACTCAATCTGCTTATCGCCAATCGGCAATACCGCCACCTGGACAGGGGACAGCCAAAGCGGGAAAGTGCCCGCTGTGTGTTCAATTAATATAGACAAGAATCTTTCAATTGAGCCCATAATAGCCGCATGCAGCATGACAATTCGCTCATGCTGGCCCTGTTCGTCAATACAATATAAATCAAAACGTTCCGGCATATTCATATCGAGCTGGATAGTTGCCACTTGCCACTCCCGGCCTAATGAATCCATGGCCATAAAATCCAGCTTTGGCCCGTAAAAAGCCGCTTCCCCGGGAGCTTCAACAAACTCTACATGTCTTTCTTTTGCCAACTCCCGAAGTATGCTTTCGGCCTGTTGCCAGCGCTCCTGGCCGCCCAAATATTTTTCCGGCTGGGCCGGGTCGTGCAACGATAAACGCAATTTTAATTTAAAGCCGAACGAGCCGTAAAATGGTTCAACCACTTTATCCCAAATATCGCCCAAGTCTTGCTTTACCTGGCCAAAGCGGCAAAATTCATGGGCATCATCCTGGGCAAAGGCCCGCACACGGGAAAGGCCGGAAAGTTCGCCGGTCTGCTCGTCGCGATAGCATGTTGTCGTGTTGGAATATTTTTGGGGAAGCTCGCGATAACTAAATAGTTTTCTTGCATAAATCTGCGTGTGGTGGGGGCAATTCATCGGCTTCATGGCGAATTCATGGCCTTCGCGCGTGGTAATCCTGAACAGCTCGTTCTTAAATTTATCCCAATGGCCGCTTTTTTCGTACAATTCCTTTTTGGTAATATGGGGAATTTCCACTTTTTCATAACCAATACTTTTGCGCAGGCTCCATACATAATCATCCAGCAAATTGCGCACCAGCGTTCCTTTGGGCGTCCACAGCGGCAAGCCGGCGCCGACCAAATCTGAAAACACAAATAAATCCAAGGCGGGGCCTAATTTTTTATGATCCCTTTTTTCCGCTTCGTCCAGCATGTTTAAATATTTATCCAGATCCTCTTTAGTTTCAAAGGCCAGACCGTAAATTCTGGTCAGCATTTTATTTTTTTCGTCACCGCGCCAGTAAGCCCCGGCAACTTTGGACAGCTTAAAAGACTCGGGGTCTATTTTAGACATATCCTCGGCATGGCCGCCCCGGCATAAATCTTCAAAGTACTGGCTGGACTTATACATGGTCAAAGTCTGGCCTTCTTTGGAAAATTCGTCGATGAGTTCCAACTTATAAGGGTTGTCTTTAAAAATATCGCGCGCCTCGTCCGCCGTTATTTCCCGGCGCTCGAAAGCCGACCAGGTTTTCTGGAGCTTTTTCATTTCTTTCTCGATTTTCGGCAAATCCTTTTCGGTTATCGGCTCCTTAAACTCAAAATCATAATAAAATCCGTTATCAATCGCGGGTCCGATGGTTCTTTTAGTCCCGGGATACAACTTAATTACCGCCGCGGCCAAAAGGTGCGCTAGCGAATGGCGTTTGTTTTGTAATTGCTGATTTATATCCATACCCGTATCTCCATTATGTGTCATCCCGACCGCGGAGTGCAGCCGACGAGCGGAGGGATCCCTCGACTCGGCTGCACTCGCTCGGGATGACACACTAATAATTTATTTCCAATCTAAACTTAAATCTTTCCAGATTGCGTTCTTTGTCGCGATTAAAAATTCTTTTTTCTTGCGATTCCAATTTTTTAACTGCTTTTCTCTTAAAATTGCGCTCTCTATATCGGAAGTCTCTTCAAAATATATCAGTTTATGGCATTCGTACTTTTTCGTAAAACCTTCGATTATATTACTTTTATGTTGGTAAACTCTTTTATATAAATCATTGGTTACTCCTATATAAAAGGTTCCGCTGACGCTGGACATTATGTATACAAAATACTGGCTGTCTTGCATAATTTAGAAGGATAAGGGATCCCTCCGCTCCGTCCGTCCATTAAATTCCATTGACGAACCTCGGTCGGGATGACACACGGAAGCGCCATTTATTGATTTCGTCCTTCAATACGGGCCGATCCGCGTATCCGCGGTCTCTGTAAATAAAACGTAAAAGCCCCAAGGTTGAGATATCATTTACTTGATAACTCAAACCTGGGGCCCTGCTACGCAGAACGTTTCCGTCCCAGAATTCTTTTGATTTTGATATCAAAAGACTTTTCATCCGTTATGGCTCTAGAACATAACAGATTTATTGCAATTTGTCTCAAACTCCCCGGTTGGTAGCCGGATCGCTGTTTGAAGAACTGCATACAATATATCAAATTCTGGGAAAGGGCGCAACAGCGTTGTCCACACAGCGTTGTCCACAAGCATTTATGGCAATAATTTTAGAGGATTTCCAAACAAACATTCCGACAGCTTGCAAAAACCACTTAATTGGAATAGATTTTGATTATGTTGATAGTAACCGTTTTGGCTGTGTCCTGCGGGGTGTTATGGGCGATGGGCTATATCTTGCCCGGCTCAATCTGCCTGGTGGCAGACCTCGCTCTACTGGTCTACGTGTATTTATTTCACGTGCCGGGCAAACGCTCGGCAAAACCGCCGCAGGAGGAAAAAGCGTGCGATTGCTAATCGCATATCTCCAAAATATCCCGGATCGGGATATAAAAGTCGAGTTTCACAACACGCCGGCAAAAGCGTGGCTGACAGTAATTGGCATTCTCTTCCCACGTATCGTGGGGCTGATTTATTTAGTCACCCATGCCGACGCCCACAAGCGTCGCTGGAGGTAACCGCCTGACCCGGTATCCAAACGCCGAGACGAAGCCCAACACTTCTCTCGGCGTTAAATTTATCACATTGCGTTATTGATGCCAACATCCGCGTATCCGCGGTCAGTCCACGTCTACCATATCAATCTCCGGCACCGTCCTCAATTCCGCCATTAATTTATTACTCATCGCGACGAGCGACTGGGTTTTTATTTTTTTGGAAGATTGGCCGGTGCCGACGGACAA
Source organism: Candidatus Doudnabacteria bacterium (assembly GCA_031291995.1). Taxonomy (GTDB): domain Bacteria; phylum Patescibacteriota; class Doudnabacteria; order UBA920; family UBA920; genus PALSA-1336. Next base: position 168,851 of record JARLHZ010000025.1, on the reverse strand, counting down.
ATAGACTTGGACATTGCCCGGGTGTTTTTGCAAAATTTCTTTGATGATGTTTAATATTTCCATGCCGGCCAAACGCTCCATATGCAAGACAACGCTCTTATTTTTTTCCATCTCCGACAGCGCCATGCCGTAGACTTCGTCGTTGGGTAAGTCTTTAATGTCTTCGGCAATTAGTTTCAGCTCTTCATCTTTATCGGACAGCCGGCCCGTTACCTGGACAATCCGGTCGTCGGCCAATAGGGGAACGACTTTTTCCATAACCTTTGGAAACACAAGGACTTCCAAACTGCCGGTTGTGTCTTCCAGGGTAAAAAAGGCCATCGGATCGTTTTTCCGTGTGAGGGTTTTTTTTAGGCGCGAGATTATTCCACCCATGACCACATTGGCCCCCAATTCGTTTAATGACAGGCTCTTAACCGACCTTAAGGTAGAAAGAACCTTGCGGTAAACGTCCAGCGGGTGCGCGGACACATACATCCCCAAATGTTCTTTTTCCCAAACCAGCATTTCCTCTTTGGTAGCAGGGGCGGCCGCGCGTAATTTCAAGCGTCCCCTTTGAAGACTTTTTCCGAATAGGGAATTCTGCCCGCTGTTTTCGTCCTTAAAATGCTGGCGCACAAAATCAAGAACGTCTTCAGTATTGGCCAGCAACTGGCCGCGCTCGCCAAAAGAATCCAGCGCCCCGGCTTTGGCCAAAGCCTCCCAGGATTTTTTGTTTAAATTCTTGGTATGTGATTTTATCAAAAAATCTTCAAGGGATGAAAAGGGGTGAGGGGTGAGGGGTGAGGGGTGATTTTCCGGATTATCTTCCCTGAACCCTGTACCTTCAACCCTAATCTGTATAACCTTCTCAATCACATCGCTTCCCAAATTTTTAATCGCGTTCAAACCGAACCGGATAGTTTTGTCGTCCACGACGGTAAAATCGCCAAGCGACTCGTTGACGTCCGGCGGCAAAACCGTAATCCCCATATGTCCGCATTCTTCCACGGCCTCATATATTTTGTCTTCGTCCCCGGATTCCGCGGTCATAAGCGCGGCCATAAATTCCACCGGAAAATTCGCCTTCATGTAGGCGGTCTGGTAGGAAACCATGGCATACGATGCCGCGTGGGCTTTGCCGAAACCGTAAGCGGCAAACGGCTCGATTAAGCCGAACAGTTCCTCGGCCCTGACGCGGGGCATGCCGTTTTTAACGCAGCCTTCGGTAAACTTAAATTTTTGTTTGGCCATTTCGGCCGGTATTTTTTTCCCCATGGCTTTTCGAAGTTTGTCCGCTTCCTCCCAGCTATAACCGGCAATATGGATGGCCGTCAGCAGTACATCTTCCTGGTACACCAAAAGCCCCAAAGATTTTTCCAAATAACTTTTCATCCTTGGGTCGAAATATTCAATTTTGGCCCGGCCGTTTTTCCTGGCCACATAGTCCGGAATAATACTCATCGGGCCCGGCCGGTATAAAGCGACCATCGCCGAAATATCAAAAATATTGGTCGGCCGCAGTTCGCGCAAATTCCTAGTCATGCCCGAAGAGCCAAGCTGGAACACACCGAAAGTTAAACCGTCGGACAACAGTTTGAAAGTTTTGGCATCCTGGCTCGGCAAATTATAGATGTCAATGGAAATATTATGCCGGTTTTGGGCCAGAGTAACCGCTGTTTCCAAAATCGACAGGTTGCGTATGCCCAATAAGTCCAGTTTCACCACGCCGACGGCTTTTGGACCGCTGGTGTTAACGTCGAGCGAATACATATCGTACTGGGTAATAATTTTTTCGCCGTCCGGCTCTTTTTGCAGGGGAGTATAATCAGTCAGCTCGGTCGGGGTAATGACAATACCGGCCGCGTGTACCGAAGCGTGGCGGGCGCAGCCTTCCATTTTTTTGGCAATATCCAGTATGCGCCTGGTTTCGGGGTCGCGCGCGTAAATTTCCTTAAGTTCCGGGCTCATTTCCAGCGCCTTATCCAGAGTCATGTGGAAACCCTGCTTGCCGAGGGGAATCATTTTGGCAATCTGGTCGCATTTGGAATAAGTTACGCCCAAAGCCCGGCCGACATCGCGCACGGCGGCCCGCGCCATCATGGTTCCAAAGGTAATAATTTGCGCGACTTTATCCCGGCCGTACTTCTGCGTAATATACGCGACTACCTCGTCGCGGCGGTTATCGGCAATGTCCAAATCTATATCGGGCGGTGTCGGCCGGTGCATAGTCAAAAACCGCTCAAAGGGAAGTTCGTAAAATAGCGGATCAATATTGGTAATGCCCAAAATCCTGCCCACTATGCTGCCGGCCGCCGAGCCCCTGGTATTCGTAATAGCCCCGATTTTGTGGGCGCCCTCCACCACATCGGCCACCATTAGAAAATAAGTGACGAAGTTTTTTTTGCAGATTATTTCCATCTCATAATCTATGCGCTCTTTAACCTGCTGGGGCAACGCACCATCTTTTCCGTACAAAATCAACGCTTTTTCATTGGTAATTTCTTTTACGTACTGCTCCGCGGTTTTGCCGTCCGGGATTTCCACGTTGGGAAAATAGCGCTGGTCAAGCTCAATCTCGAGCTCGCACAAATCGGCGACTTTTTGCGTGTTGGCCACTGCTTCGGGAACATCGGCAAACAGTTCCCGCATTTTTTCGGGCGACTTAAGCGACAAATCATATTCGCGCATATCTAAGCGGTCGGTATCGTTAACCGTGCGGCCCGTGCCGATGCAAACCATAACATCCTGGGCTTCGGCATCTTCAGGATAAATATAATGGCAATCGGCAGTGGCGACCACGCTCAAATTATTGGCATTAGCCAGCGCGATGAGTTTGCCGTTAAGCATTTCCTCGCGCGCGGCTTCGGTTTTGGCGTTACGCTGGATTTCTATAAACAGCCTTTCCGGCCCGAATATATCCAAATATTTATCCAAAACTTTTTGCGCCTCACCGCTCTCGCGGTTCATAAGAGCGCGCGCGATTTCGCCGCGCTGGCAGCCGGACAGGCACACCAGGCCTTCGCCATATTGTTTTAGCAAAGCCAAATCTATCCTGGGCTTATAATAAAAACCCTCAAGATGCGACTGGGTCGAAAGCTTCATTAAATTATGGTAACCGGCCTGATTTTGCGCCAATAAAATAAGATGATGGTAGTCGGCGTCAATCTTGCCTTCTTTATCGGCCATGGTGCGCGGGGCAATGTAAGCTTCCATGCCGATAATCGGTTTTATCCCCGCGCCTTTGCACTCATTATAAAATTCCACCGCTCCGTACATAACCCCGTGGTCGGTTAAAGCCAGACTGGCCATTCCCAGTTCCTTGGCGCGCAAAACCAGCGGCTCAATTTTTGACAAGCCGTCCAAAAGCGAATAATGAGAATGACAGTGAAGATGGGTAAAACTCATAGTTTTTTGCAATCACGATAGTAATCGCGAATATACGAATCAAAATTAATATACGAAGCCGTCAGTTGTAGGCATTACTTCGTAGAACAGGCGGCTTACAGTGGACCGCTTCGTATATTATAAATGATTCGTATATTAGCGATTACTCTAAATATACCAAAAATCCAATATCTTTGCTATAATAAACCTATAACAAAACAACAACCAAAATGAGTCTATTTACCGACAAAGTCGAGATTGGCATACAGGAGGCCGAACTCGATACGCAAAAAATCGTCTCGGGAATACCGCCTATATTTATTTGGATAGGCGCGCTAATTATATTAACGTACATTCCCGGTTACTTTATTGCCAAATCATCGTCTTATAAAATCTGGCTTGCCAGATACGAACAGGGCGCGGTCGCGGCCAAACAGAGTTTTTTAACCCCGCAGAACATAACTATATCTCCGGCAAGCATAGACACGCTCGGAGCCGGACAGTTCTCGGCAGTAGTCAAAATCGCCAATCCCAATTTGGATTTGTCGCTGGACAATATTGCTTATACCCTGGATTTTTTTAACGCCGCCGGACAGCAGGTTTACAGCTACCCCGGCACCTTTTTTTTACTGCCCAACCAGACCAAATATTTGACAATACCGACTTTTTCCAGCAATGAACAAATCAGTTCCGCGCGGCTCACGCTGCCCCCGAATCTGCCCTGGCAAAAACGCCTGCAAATCCCCGCGGTGGATTTGGAACCCTCGTTGCCTTCACACTTCAACCAGCAATCGCCGCCGGCATTCGTTGTCCAGGGGGATTTTCTCAACAACAGCCCTTATACTTTAAACAAGGTCAGGCTGACTTTTATTTTATACAATTCGAGCGGCCAAATAATCGGCTCCAGCCTTCGCGTCGAATCCACTGTCGCCCCGTTTGAACGGCGGGCCTATAAACAACTGTGGCCCAACGCGACCGTGCCCAACCTTTCGCGAGTGGAAGTTACGGCGGACACCGACGTTCTGGATCCGACTAACCTTTCGGCTCCGGCAATCGGTTCGTCATCCGCGGCCGATCTCAGCCGCCCCAAAACCGGACAGTAACTCCCTTAATCGTTTCCGTCAAAAGCGGATTTAACCTTTAACGATTGGGGGTTAAAGATAACGATTAATGACCAATTTTTTCAACCGCTTTAAATATCTTGACATCCCGCTGCTTTTGGCCATGCTCCTGCTAATACTGGCCGGAGCCGCCATCCTCTACGCGACCGCCCTGCCCTCGGACAGTAAAATCCTTTTTTACCGCCAGATGGCTTTTTTGGGGGTGGGCCTGGTCGGTTTTTTGTTTTTAAGTTTTTTTGATTTTCACCGCCTGGCCAAACTCAACCGGATAATTTATGTTTTTTGCGTCGGCGTTCTCGTTTACCTTTTGGTGTTCGGGACACTGGTAAAAGGCGGCAAGCGCTGGCTGAACATCGCTTTTTTAGGTTTCCAGCCGGCCGAACTGGCTAAGCTGGCGGTTATATTGGGTCTGGCGCGCCTGCTTTATTTAAAACGCGGCGAAATTAATTCTTTCGGGACATTTTTGTGGTCATTTTTTTACGCTGTTATCCCGGCCGTGTTGGTGGCCGTCGAGCCTGATCTCGGGTCCGCACTGGTCATTTTGAGTTTGTGGGTGGGGATAATCTTTCTTAGCCGGATAAAGAAAAAATATCTGGCGATTTTATTCCTGGCGTTAGCCATAATTTGCGGCGGCGCCTGGAAATTTTACTTAAAGCCGTTCCAAAAAGACCGGATTATGATTTTCCTGAATCCTTCGCTCGACCCCAAAGGCCGGGGATATAACGTCCGCCAGGCTTCTATTGCGGTGGGCGGGGGCGAGCTATTCGGGCGGGGACTGGGCAAAGGCATACAAAGCCAGCAAAAATTCCTGCCGGAACGCCAGACGGATTTTATTTTTTCCGCGGCCGGCGAAGAAATCGGCTTCGCGGGATTGTTCACACTTCTGGGGTTGTATTTCTTTTTACTTTACCGGCTCATGAAAATTTTAAAAAACGCCAAGGACGATTTGGGCATGTATATTGCCGCCGGCGTCATGTTTTTCTTTTTTTTCCATGTTTTAATTAACGTCGGCATGAATATCGGCTTATTGCCGGTAACGGGCATTCCTTTGCCCTTTGTCAGCGCCGGGGGAAGCTCCCTGGTTATCAGTTTATTATGCCTCGGCGTGGCGCAGAATGTCAGCTTGCAGTCAAAAGCTTTGCGGTTCTAGAAAATTATGCTACCATAATAGTAGTCGCAAATATACAAATCTAAATTAATATACAAAACCGTTAGTTGTCAGCTTATCTTTAATGGAAAAGACAGCTGACAGTGAACGGTTTCGTATATTATAAAATATTCGTATTTTCGCGATTACTACCTATGAAAAACAACACACCGGGCGGAGACGGCAAAAATTATGATTTAAAAAAGATTATGGAATGGCTGGGCTTTTTGTTGCGCTGTCCGATATGCAGCCACAAATATAACCTGGAAAAAACTAAAGTTTTAGAAAGCGAACAGGATACGGTGTTTAATGAAGCCAGAATTCTCATACATTCCGATTGCCAAAAGTGCAAAAGTTCCGTGATGTTCAATGTCGAAATCCGCGGGCCCGAAGTATTTTCTGTCGGCATGGTCACGGACTTAACCGCGCAGGATAGCTCAAAATTCAACAAACTTGGCCCCATAAAAGCCAACGAAGTTTTAGGCATCCACCAGGCTATTCGGAGTTTTAAGGGAGATTTTATAAGCGGATTTACAAAAGGCGCGACAAAGTAGCCTTTACCGTTCATTATATTTTCATTAGCAACGGTTCGCGAGCCTGAGTAAGGCCGGAAATCCTGTTCGAGATTGTGAACTGATACTTTACCAACAGGATACCTTACCAACATATAACAGTTCACAAGCCTGAGTGAGGCCGAAAATCCTGCCGATTTTATTTGCTGCGGGGCTCCTCGTTCATCCGCCTTCGGCGGATATCACAACGCCTTCCAATCCTCGCTGCATAAAATCGCCAGTATTTCCGGCCTCCGGGTTTGTTCTGCTCAAGATTGTGAACTGATACACCAACTGATACACCAACATGCCTGGACATAATCCGGGCTTTTTGTTATAATCATCAAACATTAAGATTTTGTGAGTACCCTGAGCGTAGCCGAAGGGGATGGGCAAAATCATACAAGGAAAGCAATGGACAAGCTCCAAATCAAGTCAACGGCCAGAGATTTAAAAAAATCAATTCCGGAAAAACTGCGCCGGGCCGGAAAACTGCCGGCCGTACTTTACGGCAATAAAGTACCCAACCAAAACCTGACCTTGGACGCCAGGGAATTTGACAAAATTTTAAAAAAAGCCGGTGAGAGCACAATCGTAGAACTGCTTACGGAAGACGGGAAAACCCATCCGGTTCTGATTCACGACGTGCAGATCCACTATTTGAGCAGCGTCCCGACGCATGTGGATTTTTACGAAATCAGCCTGACGCAAAAACTAAAAGCCATGGTTGCCCTGGAGTTTACGGGCGAAGCGCCGGCCGTCAAAACTTTGGGCGGAGTTTTGGTTAAAATTTTGAACGAAGTTGAAGTGGAATGTCTGCCGTCCGACTTGCCTCACAATATAGTTGTCGCGCTGGAAGGTTTAAAAACTTTGCAGGACAACTTGCACGTTAAGGATTTGAAGGTACCGGCCAAAGTTAAGATTTTAACGCCCGCCGACGAAATGGTGATTAAAGTCCAGCCGCCGCGGGACGTTGAAGCCGAATTGGCTGCGCCGGTTGTGGAAGATGTCAGCAAAGTTGAAGGTGCCGCGGAAATTAAACCCGATGCCGCCACGCCGGCCGCCTCCGGGGACAAAGCCGCCAAAGAAGACAAACCGGCTAAATCCGGGGAAGACAAAAAGTAATTTAAGACTTTTTAACTTTAAAATCCCGGTCCGCGACGGATCGGGATTTTGTTTTCAATAATTGTTGTTATACTTGAGCGTATATGAGCCGCGGAAATAAAATTTATTTTTTAGGCATTGCTATGTTACTGGCTGTGGCATCGATTTTCGGCGCCGCGTATTTTTATTACTCCAAAAAACCGGCCGCGGCGAAAGCAAATTCCCTGGATGCCGTAAACATCAGCAAATCCGGGGACTTCCAACCTTTGGCCGTACCGCCCGAAGCCGTGCAAAAAGGCCGCGCGATAGCTCTGCCAATATTAATGTATCACCACGTAGGTAGCCTGCCTGCGGGCGCGGACAAAATTCAGGCCGATTTAACCGTACGCTCAGTCTCGTTTGAGGCGCAGGCCAAATGGCTAAAGGAAAACGGGTACCAAAGCGTCAGTTTGAACGATATCTACCTGGCCAGTTTGGGCAAATTTGTATTGCCCAAAAAACCGGTTGTGTTTACTTTTGACGACGGTTACGAAGACGTATTCCAAAACGCGGTACCGATTTTAAAAAAGTACGGTTTCAGCGGCAGCTTCGGCATTATTACCAAAAAACCCGGCACCTCGGCCGGACTTAATTTTTATGCTCCGTGGGGCGACATCGCAGCAGCTTATATGAATGGCGAAGAAGTTGTTTCCCACACCCAAACACATTTTGACGGTTCTAACCCAAAATATACAGCCGGATATATTTATGGGGAACTTAGCGGATCCATGGCCGACATTAAAAACCGCTTGGACATAACGACAAACATATTAATATACCCGTACGGGCATTACACCCCAACTTACATTGTCGAAGCCAAAAAGGCCGGATACGTTATGGGCATAACGGTTCACGAAGGGGATATTGTAAACCTGGACGATTTGATGCGCATCCCGCGCGTCCGCGTGCATGGAGCCGAGACTTTGCGGAGATTTGAAGATGTTCTTCTTCACAGGACAGAATCTTCCACCACCACCCCAGCAAAACTAACGCGTCCCCGATAATTTTGGTAGACAAAACGTGCGGCCGCACGTTTTGTCTACCAAAATCCATTTTTACGATGCGAATTTAATTTCCGCGTAGCGCCACAGGCCGGCATAATCTTTGAAAAAATTAAGTTCTGCGGAAGGCAGGATTTTTTTTATTGCAAATGATAATTCCTTTTTTTGGCGCGGGTCAAATTCCAAATAAACCAGCTTGGGTTTGATTTGCCTAGCAGAGATTTGCATTAATAATCGTTTTATCTGATAGAGACCATGATCGGCTGTATACAAAGCCTGGCTTGGCTCAAATTTCAAGCCGGCGCTGTCGGCTGAAGTATTATTCTTCCACTCGTTCCAGCCGTAGGGGAGATTGGCCACGATTATATCAAAGCGATTTTGAATATTCGTTAGCAAATCGCTTTGTACAAATTTAATTTTGGAAAAAGTAGCATAGTTTATACTATTGGACTTTTTGCCCAAAAGTATTCTAGCGTTTTGTTTGGCCACGTTAAGTGCGTCTTGTGAATTATCGGACGCTGTAATTTGAAATTTGATATTTGAAATTTGAAATTGTTTCGCCAGCGAAACAGCTATGCAGCCACTGCCGGTGCCGATGTCGAGAATTCTCACCGGGGGCTTGTAGTGCAGGGCCTTGCCCTGCTTTTTATTACTGGAGGGCAGGCCACGGGCCTGCACTACATTTATAACCCGGTCCACAATTATTTCCGTCTCCGGGCGGGGGATTAGCACGTAGCGATTGACCTTAAACCGCATTCCGTAAAAATCCTTATAACCCAAAATATAAGCCAGCGGCTCGCCCTTTTGCCTGCGCCTTGCCAAGGCTGATAGCCTGATTAGCTGAATAGCTGGCAAGCTAACCCCCGCATTCATAAAAACGAACTCCCTAGGCTTTCTTAACACATGCGCCAGCAGGAGTTCTATTTCGATTTTATGATACTTTTTTAGCGCTTCGTTTATGCGCATATATTTTACGAAGTACGAACAAATACGAACTTACGAACTTCGTAAGTTCGTAAAACTTCGTACTTCGTAAACCTAATTATTTCTTTAATGCTTCCTTCTTCATTTCCAAGTCTGCCTTTTGCAAAGCTTCAGAAATTTGGGAGAGTTTGCCTTCCATTATAAGGTTTATCTGGTTGAAGTTTTGGTTAATCCGATGGTCGGTTACGCGGTCCTGGGGGAAATTATAGGTGCGGATTTTTTCGGAACGGTCGCCGGTACCGATTTGTGATTTTGTCAGATCACGAACTTTTTTGTTCTCGATGTCTTCGTAATGCTGAGCCACGCGAGCGCGGATGACTTCCAGGGCTTTTTCCTTGTTTTGCATAAAACTGCGCTCGTCCTGGCACTGGGCCGTAATACCGGTAGGGATATGAAGGATCCTTACGGCGCTATATGTAGTGTTTACCGACTGTCCGCCGTGTCCGGACGAAGTTGTCGCTTCTATTTTTAAATCTTTATCGGCAATGGCATAATCTTTCTCTTCTAAAATCGGCAAAACCGCCACCGTGACTGTGGAGGTATGCACGCGTCCGCTTTTTTCCGTTTCCGGAACTCTTTGCACCCGGTGAACACCGGATTCATATTTAAACATCTGATAAGGGTGCTTTTGCGCCGAGACTCTGCCATGGATTTCAAAGATAACCTCCTTAAACCCGCCGGCGTCTGACTTGGAAGACGACACGATGTGCGGCGTAAACCCCAGCTCTTCGGCAAATTTTCCGTAAGCCCTAAACATCTCAGCAACAAATAATGTCGCTTCGTCCCCGCCGGCCCCGGCGCGGATTTCCACAATGACATTTTTATTATCGTTAGCGTCTTTAGGCAAAAGGGCTTCTTCAACCTCGGATTTCAAATCAAGGACTCGCGACTCCAAACGCCGCCCCTCATCCAGGGCCATAGATTTTATTTCCGGATCACTGTCACTTAATAGCTTTTGGTTCTCGGCCAGCTCTTTCTCCAATTTTTCCAGTTCGCTAATTCTCCCGACAATAGGCGCCAGCTCAGCCTGCCTTTTGCCCAGCTTCTGCATGTCAAAAGACCCGCCGGAAGACATTTCGGTGGTAATAGAGTCGTACTCGTCCAAAATCTTTTTAAATCCAACTTCCATATAATTCCTCGTGTCATCCCGACCGACCGAATGCATCTGAGGGAGTGGAGGGATCCCTTAACATTCGATAGTTAATTAATTTAAGGGATTCCTCGACTCGGCTGCTACTGCCCGGAATGACACACTGCTAAGGTATTATCCTATTCGCTATTCTCATATCTCTTTTCACTAACAATATTCTAACACAAAACCGCGCCAACTGGAGCGGTTATGGTTATTGTTATGGTTATTGTTACTTCTTGGCTCTGGCTTTGCGTTCTTTTTTGGGTTTGATGGTTGCTTTGATGCTGGTTGCGGCGGTAATGCTGCGCTTGAACTTGTCTACGCGGCCCATGGTGTCGAGCAGTTTTTGCTTGCCGGTATAAAACGGGTGGCATTGGCTGCAAACTTCGGTATGCAGTTTTTCAACCGTAGATCCGGTTGTAAAACTATTGCCGCAAGCACAGGTCACAACGGCGCTGGTGTAAAATTGGGGGTGAATGTTGGGTTTCATAATAATTTATTGAGAAAAATTAAGTAAAATTGACATAAATGAGCAAAATTTGCTGCACGATATTTTTGTCAATTTTGTCAATTATTTAAATTATGTCAATTCATTGTACCTTCTCTTGCCAATTTCGTCAAGTCCTGCTATAATTAGCGGGTTATAAACTAATCAAGCATATCCCGCATACTCTGCGCCATTTTCGGGCGCGGGGAAATTCTTCCTGTTCTGATAAGCCTGAGGGCTTAATATCAGAATCCCGCGGGGTAGAAGCATGTCCCGTACCGGAGCCGCAACTTATTGCGACGACTGGTACCGGGAGAAAGGTTAAGATCATGAGAGACGTCAGTTTATTGGAGTTGCTCAAAAGCGGCGCGCATTTTGGGCATACCACCTCGCGGTGGAACCCCAAAATGAAGCCCTATATTTTTACGTCGCGCAACGACATCCATATTTTGGATTTGGAGCAGACTAAAAAGGGCTTAATGGAAGCGGCTAAATTCGCCAAGGAACTCGCCGGCAAGGGCGGTACGATTTTATTCGTGGGCACCAAGCGCCAAAGCAAGGAAATCCTTAAACAGGCCGCCGTGGCCTGCTCCATGCCCTATGTAAACGTCCGCTGGCTCGGCGGCACCTTTACCAACTTTAAGACCATTCAGCGGACCATCCGCAAAATGGAAAAACTGGAAAGCATGAAAGCGTCCGGGGAACTGGAAAGCCGCTACACCAAAAAGGAACGTTTAATGGTTGAGCGCGAAATCGAAAAGCTGAAAAAACTTTTTGAAGGCATTCAAAACCTTAAAAAGCTGCCCGACGCCGTGTTTATTACAGACGTCAAGCACGACGACATTGCCGTTAAGGAAAGCCAGAAAAGCAAAGTCAAAATTATCGGCTTGGTGGACACCAATTGCAGCCCCGCCGGCATAGATTACGTTATTCCCAGCAACGACGACGCCACCAAAGTTATTGAACTTATGTGTTCGGTCATTTCCGGGGCCGTTATTGAAGGCCGGCAAACGGTGCCGACAATAAAGGCCGTAGACAAAGTGGCCGAGAAAGTCATTGAAACCAAATAATTAAACGATATTACGAGATTTTACGAAGTACGAACGGGTACGAACTTACGAAAGTTTGTGCACTAAAACTTCGTAAGTTCGTAAAACTTCGTACTTCGTAAACTACAGTAAAATATTTATGACACACGATCTCTTAAAAGAACTCCGGGAATTAACCGGAGCCGGTATGCTGGAAATTAAAAACGCGCTTAATGAGTCCGGCAACAACAAGGACAAAGCCGTGGAAATTTTGCGCAAAAAAGGCGCGCTCAAGGCCGGTAAAAAAGCCGACCGCGTGGCCAACGAAGGCATTGTGGAAGCTTATATTCATCCGGGCGGCCGCGTGGGGGTTTTGGTCGAAATAAACTGCGAAACCGATTTTGTGGCCCGCACGCAGGACTTTAAAACCCTGGCTAAGGAATTGGCCCTGCATATTGCCGGAGCAAACCCGCTGTACGTCAGCCCCGACCAAATTCCCGCCGAAGTTGTGGAAAAAGAAAAGGAAATTTACAAGGAACAGGTTTCCGCCAAAGGCGGATCCGCCTCCGGCGGAAAGGGCAAGCCGGAAGACATAGTAAATAAAATTCTGGAAGGCAAGCTGGCCAAATATTACGAGGAAACCTGCCTGCTTTATCAGCCTTTTGTCAAAAATCCCGATGTTAAAGTGCAGGAACTCATTAGCCACGCCGTGGCGAAAATGGGGGAGAACGTAGTAGTTAAAAGATTCTCGCGATTCGTATTGGGAAACTAAGGGTATTGACAAAATTGAACAAAATTTAAAAGATTGACAAAATTAGTTGACTAAATCCGGTAATTAAAATCCACATAGCTGATATTTATTATCAACGTGGTATAATTAAATCGATGCATAATTAGTCAAATAATTTTTACGGATATTTTTGTCAATTATGTCAATTTTTTAAATTTTGTCAATTCTACTTCCTTGTCTTACCAAATTATTCCCAATATAATTTTCATTCTGGCGGTGTTAGGGATGCTGTTGATTATTATCCGCAGACTACCCGAAGCCGCCGCGGGCCAAAGCGGCAGCGCGGAAGCGTCATCCGGCCAAAAATTGGCGGCCAAAGGCCTGCCGGTTATCGAACTTTCCAAAATCCGCAGCACACTCCGGCTGTGGCTAAAGAAACTGTGGAATTTTGTGCTCGAAGCCAAAGACCTCAGGCCGCATTCCGTTACCGGCTATCAGATGAAAAAAATCTTTGGCGATAAATTTACCGGCGCGGCCAAACCGGCTCCGCCAAAACCGCTTACGACCAGCGAGGTTCGCAATGAACAATACTACCTCAATAACATCAAACTTCAGCCGGCTAACTTTGACCATTACGACGCTTTGGGAAAATTTTATATTTCCCGGGAAAATTTTAGCGACGCTTCCGATGTCTATATTTATTTAACCAACCACCGCCCGGCCAATCCCGATTACCACGCGCGGCTGGCCTTTTGCCACTATCAGCTTAAAAATTTCCATAAAGCGGCCGAAAGTTACAAGGCTTCCCTGGCACTTGATTCCACCCAGCCAAACCGCTATTATAACCTAGGCCTGTGCCTGGAACAGGACGGGAACGCCCAGGAAGCCGCCGTAAACTTTGAAAAAGCGGCCTCCCTCGAGCCCTCGGCCAAATACTACTCCGCGGCCAGCGCCGCCTACCAAAAAGCCGGCCAAACCCAAAAAGCCCAAGCCATGGGCCAAGCCTCAAATTTAATTGGCTGATGTTAATAAAAAAATTTTCTTAGTGCCGTTGTAGCTCAGCTGGTAGAGCAACTCCATGGTAAGGAGTAGGTCATCGGTTCAATTCCGATCAACGGCTCCAGGAAAATTTTTTTATTGGTTGCTCAGCTCCGACGCTTTGACGCTGCCAGCTTTAACCTCGCGGCGTCAAAGGTCGGAGCCCCGACCCCCAAAGGGGCGTCGGGGTTGGTAGAGCAACTCCATGGTAAGGAGTAGGTCATCGGCCTGCTCCGACTTCCAGGGCTTTATCTGGAACGTCGGAGTTCAACCAGCCCCGACCAGCCTGCGTCGGGGTTCCGACGCTTTGACGCTACCTGATTTAAACTCTCCTATCGAATTTTAAATAATAGCTCCAGACCCCTTTTTGTCGAGCTTTTTGTCGCGTAGCGGGGAGTGCCGCTGGCGGAAACGGAACTTTTTGCCGCTTTTGAAGCGCAAAAGCACACCTATATTGGAATGTTTGAAACCGAAGAAGCTTTAGGAAAAATGTAACAAAAAATTTCCGCACACGTCTTATTTAGTGTCGGCTTTCATAGGAAATGGCGGAACAACTTCTCATAGAACAAGAAGTAACGCATGCCCGAAACACAATAGGGTGGAGTAAGGCGGTTCCCGGAACCTTAATTAAAGGTATTGTTCTTAAAGCGGGTGCAAATAAACTGCAATCACCCTACATTCAACAAAGTGAGACAAAACTTCTGCAGAGGCAATTGTCTTGCTGAGTGTATTGGACAAGCGGCGTCGGGTTGGACGCCAGTCCATTTCAAAGGCGGTAGGCTGCCTGAGGAATCAAAAATAAAAGCTGTAACCTTCCCCCCGGCTTGCGAGTAAACCCAAATCTCGTTTTCCTTTGAAAGCCAATTTCTCAAGCCCCGTACAAAAGCCGGGGCTTTTGATATGGTAAGCTTTGGGGGGAATTGTAAATTGAGTTTTAATTCATTATTACTATATTAAAGGTTAAAGCCTAAATATTTAATTTGACAAGACTATATTACGTGCTATACTTGGCCTATGGCATATAAATATAAGGCAGGAACATACAAACAACAGCTTGGATATAAGAGTTTCCAACCTTCTGTTGTAAATACTAACTTTGAATGGGCAGACAAACGCATTAATCTGCTGCTTTCGGATGCCATGCGCTATCTTGGAGAACTTAATGCTTTTTCCAAACTTATCCCCGATGTGGACTTTTTTATAAAAATGCACATTGCCAAAGAAGCTACAGTTTCCAGCAAAATAGAGGGAACTCGCACAAAATTAGACGAAGCTCTATTGCCGCAGCTTGAAATTAAGCCCGAAAAACGAGATGACTGGGAAGAGGTACAAAATTACGTTAAAGCCATAAATTATTCCATCAAAGAATTGGAAAAGCTGCCTCTTTCAATGCGGTTGGTAAAAGATACTCACAAAGTTTTGCTTTCAAGCGTTCGGGGTTTTTCCAAAATGCCGGGCGAAATACGCAAAAGCCAAAATTGGCTGGGCGGCGCAACTTTAAAGGATGCCGTATTTATTCCGCCGCATCACGAAGAACTTGCAGAATTACTTAGCGACCTGGAAAAATTTTGGCACAACAAAAATATTGATATTCCGGACTTAATTAAAATTGCAATTTCGCATTACCAGTTTGAAACAATTCACCCATTCTTAGACGGCAATGGGCGTGTAGGCAGGCTATTAATTACTCTGCATTTGGTAAGTCTAGGTATTATACAAAAGCCTACTTTGTATATATCTGATTTTTTTGAAAAACATCGTCCGCAATATTACGATGGCCTTTCGCGCGTTCGTGAAAGCAACGACATAGAGCAATGGATACGGTTTTTTCTTACGGGCGTTTTGGAAA
Source organism: Candidatus Doudnabacteria bacterium (assembly GCA_031291995.1). GTDB lineage: Bacteria > Patescibacteriota > Doudnabacteria > UBA920 > UBA920 > PALSA-1336. The sequence goes on along the minus strand of JARLHZ010000025.1, from coordinate 153,274 downwards.
CCGCCAAAGGCTCAAGAGAAACCTTGGAAAAAATTATTGATCTTCGCAAAAAATACGAAAACGCGATTGAAACAGGTATGGGCGTTAAACGCCAAAAACTGGGCAAAGAGCTGTTAAGGCTGTTATTTTCCCAGCCTGTGGTAACTATTAGAGATATTGAGTCCATGCTTTCTGTTACATTCCCAACTGCATCAGCTATTGCCACTGATTTTGAAAGACTTGGTTTATTTTCCGAAAAAACGGGTTTTAAAAAAGACAGGATATTCTACTTAACAAAATATATTGACCTCTTTACCAAATAACAAAATCTAAATATGGAAAATTTTAGCCAAAAAACATCAATGATCTCGAATATTGCCGATATCTTGCGCGGAGGTTGGAAACAGCACGAATACCAGGACGTAATACTTCCGCTGGTGGTCTTAAAACGCCTGGATTCTATTCTCGCGGATACAAAACCAAAAGTTTTGGAAAAGTACAACGAATACAAAGGCAAAATAAACGATCTGGACCCAATTCTTAAAAAAACTTCGGGCACGGCTTTTTATAATATTTCCGATTATGATTTTAAAACGATCCTTGGCGAACCAAAACATTTGGCAAAAAACTTTAAGCAGTATATAAACGGTTATAGCAAAAATATTCAGGATATTTTTGAAAAGTTTGATTTTAACAAACAGCTAGAGAGATTAGAAGGCGGAAATTTATTATTCGAAATTATTCAAATATTAAACGGCGTTGCTTTTCATCCTTCCAAGGTGGACAACTACCAAATGGGGCATATTTTTGAAGAGTTGCTCCGCAAATTTTCTGAAATGTCCAATGAAACTGCCGGAGAACACTACACCCCGCGCGATGTAATAGAACTTATGACTGAATTGCTTTTTTCACCGGACATTAAGGATCTTCAAAAACCCCATGTTATTAAAAAAATATATGATCCTGCGTGCGGCACCGGTGGAATGTTAAGTGTGTCTAAAGATTACATTCTTACTAAAATTAACAAGGAGGCCGATATCTTTCTCTACGGTCAAGAGTTAAACTCCATTACCTACGCCATGGCTAAGTCCGACATGCTTATAAAGGGTGACGACCCTGACCTTATTCGCGGCGGAGAGAAAGACCATTCCAAAGCGAGCACGCTTGCCAACGACCAATTTTTTGGCGAGGTTTTCGACTACGGGCTTTCCAATCCACCCTATGGGGTTGACTGGAAAAAAGACAAAGACTCTGTAGAACGCGAAGCCGCCCGCGGTTACGCCGGCAGGTTTGGCGCGGGTACGCCCCGTATTTCCGATGGCCAGCTTTTGTTTTTACAGCACCTTATTTCCAAAATGAAACCGGAAAAAGACGGTGGCTCCCGCATAGCTATTGTTCATAATGGTTCTCCACTGTTTACCGGAGACGCCGGAAGTGGCGAAAGCGAAATCCGCAGGTGGATACTGGAAAAAGACTTATTGGAAGCCATTGTAGCATTGCCGGACCAACTTTTTTATAACACAGGCATAAACACTTACCTATGGTTTGTTACCAACAGAAAATCTAAGGAAAGAAAAGGCAAAGTTCAACTTATAGACGGCCGTACGTTTTTTAAAAAAACTCGGAAAAGTCTTGGTAGTAAGAGACATGAAATAGACGCGGAGTCTAAAAAGAAAATTGTTGAGCTATACGAAAAGTACGAGGAGGGTGAATTCTCTAAAATCTTTATAACCACGGATTTTGCTTACAGACAAATAACTATTGAACGGCCGCTAAAGCTTAAGTTTGAAGTTACTAAAGACTCCCTGGACAAAATATCACACGAAAACGCCTTTAAAAAACTTCCAGCCAAAGAAATGGAGGAAGTTATTACTATTTTTGGCCAGTTAGCCAAGGATTTTAAAGCTCCCATAAACAGTAGGGAATTGTTTGTCCAAAAAATACAAACGTATTTTAAACATCTTAAAAAAAGCGCTACAATTATTAAAATTGTTGTAGATGCTCTGGGCGAGCGTGATGAAAATGCTGTTATATGCACCGACAAAGACGGTAATATAGAACCCGACAGCGAACTGCGCGACTATGAAAATGTGCCTTACGAAATGGACATTAAACAATATTTTGAAAAAGAGGTTAAGCCTTACGTTCCTGATGTCTGGATAAACACATCGATAGTCGACCACAAAGACGGCAAAGTTGGTATTGTCGGCTACGAAATTCCCTTTACCCGCCACTTCTACAAATACGAAGCCCCAAGGAGTCTTGAAGCCATAGAGACAGATATAGAAAAGGTGGAAAACGAGCTATTGGATTTATTAAAGCAGCTATAATATAAATAAAAAAGGGGAGGGCGACAAGGAATCACATCCCCTTAGGTATTCAAGAATGGCGGCGTCTAGGAAAATGGTTATTTACAGCTTAAGTTCCGGATTCTCCGGAGGGACACCATAGCATATTCCAAGTTATTATTGCCAGCCATTACTAATAGCACATTATTATGTTTAAAGCCAAAACGGTAAAAATTGACTTACTTGCGCAAATGTTCCCGGAAAGAATTTCCGAGATGGATACGCTTTTAAGCGTTTCTACGAAAATTTATATCGATTTTGCCAATGTTAGACCGTGGGCCGATAAGTTGGGTTGGCATGTAGAGCCTTTTAGGGTCAAACAGTTTTTTGACTCCTTTGGCGCTGTCAAGGAAATTAAGATTTATAACGGTACTTTAATTGGCGATAAAGAGTCTGAACACGAAAATAAGGACCTTACTAAGGCTTTTGGACCTGGCTGTATTACAAAACCTGTAAAAATTATGCAAAAGTCTATTGATGTCTCCAGTATTTCTCCGTCATCTACTGATATCCTTAAAAGTTTTATTCGGCCTTCGCTTTTAAGGCGGTTAAAGGTTGAAGTGGTTGAGTACCTAAACGCGCAACTGGGAGAGTTAAACAAACTCGGGACTTACTTTATTGAAGATCGCAAATGCAATTTTGATGTAGAAATTGGCCGGGACATGATGCTTGCTTTTGAGAAAAAGGAAGCGGATTGTTTCGTGCTTTGGAGCGGAGACAGCGATTTTGCGGGGCCTATTGAGCAGTTGCTCCAAAATGGTAAAAAGGTCTTTATTTTTTCCACTCCTCGAAGAGTGGCCAGTGAATTAGCGTCTCTAACCTCACAAGGCTTGTTTATTTACGATATTCAGAAAATTAAAAATTTTATTTGTTGGAACAGAGAAATGGATGGTCCAAAACCAGCTGGTTCATAACCATGCAAAAAGGACTCCTTGCGGAGCCCTTAAGCTATAGAGTTCGTGATCTTTCGATCGTTTCTATTTTAACTATTATATGAACGTTTGTCAAGCTTGTTTTCCACAATATTAATAGAGGATACAATACATAATGTGATCGCCGCCAAGGTAGAATTTAAGCGGTTTTTGGGAAAAGTAAGGAAAAGACAGCGTCATTACCTCAAATACCTTAAAACCTTTAAAGTCGATAAAGGCCTTCACATTTCCGCCACAGGCGGATCAGCTCCGGCTGAAAATTAAACAAGCCATTGCCGTATAATTTAGTTACGAGTAATAACTAAAACAGAATACGACAATGACCTGTAAAAGTATTGTAATGAGTTACAAGGACAATTGCAAAACCGAAGGGCCGATCATCACCCGGCTGAAAATCGCCCGCCATTACTTTGCCGACCACATCCCCCAAAAAGACATTGCCCGGGATATCGGCTGCCATAAAAATACCGTTAATGAAATTATTAAACTTTGTAAAAATCAGTCTGACTCTAAAGTCCTTTGCCTGCTGTCCTGCAACGAAAAGATTAAAACTGATGATTTAAAGCTGTTTGAATTTTTAAAGTTTGAGTCCAGAAGGCCCAAGACCAACAAGCGGACGGCTGACGAAAATACCGAAAAAACCATCACAGAGAAACATTTGAAATTAAACTACGGCTTTAAACGCCTCTACAAGCATTTTAAAATAGCCGGGCTGGACATGGAGGCCTTTACTTTTTCCAAAATCAAGGGAGTTTACAAAAGACTGGGGCTAAAAGGGAAAAAGATTAGGACCGTTAACGGGGAACGCAGGGCCTTGTACAACTATGCGGAAATTGGGGCATTTGAGCAATTACAGTACGATACCAAGGAAATTTTAGACCAACACGCTTTGCCGAAAGAAATTTATCAGAAGTTTAAAAGCCAAAAGCTTGCTCTGCCCAAATACCAATGGACGATTGTTGACGCCAAGACCAAAACCAGATTCTTGGCCTGGTCGTATACCTTAAGTTCTTTTTATGGATTAAAGTTTTTACAAACCGTAATTCTCTGGCTGAGAGCCCATAACATACAAAACAATATTAACACGCGAATGGACGGCGGCGCGGAATTCTTTTCCGCTTCAGAGAGGAAGCTTGCGGATTGGAACGAACAGTTAAAGCCGCTGGGAGCCGCGGCCGAGTGGACAGGCGGAGCAAAGTGGAAGAACAACCTGGTGGAACGGACGCACAGGATCGACGACGAAGAATTTTACTGCCCCAGGGGGGAACACATTAACAGTAACTCCGATTTTCTGATAGAAGGACAGTACTGGAATTTTTACTACAACCGTCGCGCCTCTGACGGTATTGGCATGAACGGAATGTCGCCTAAAGAAAAACTTGACTCTCTTGGCATATACAATGCCGACCAGATCTGCCGCTTTCCGATGTTAATCCTGGACAACCTCTTTAATCCCTTAATGGAAACTTTTCCACAGGCTCAATCACAAAATGTCTTGACCCCGTACCGTTTTCCACAATATTTACAAATATGCCTAAATTACAGCTAAAAAAAGAATATAAAAAATATCCCGAATACAAAAACTCGGGCGTTGAGTGGATTGGCAAAATTCCTAAAGATTGGGATGTAACACCCTTGCGATCAGTCGCTTTTGAAAATGAACAAAATAATATTGAGGGAAAATGTAATAATCTCTTATCATTAAGCTATGGTAAAATAATTCAAAAAGATATCGACTCAAACGAGGGATTACTACCAGAATCATTCAATACTTATCAAGTTATAAATAAAGGGAATATTGTATTTCGTCTGACTGACTTACAAAATGACAAAAAAAGTTTAAGAGTCGGCTATATGAACTTTGATGAGCCAGGTATAATTACTTCAGCTTATTTAGCGTTGCAATTGAGTGAAAAATTAAACTCAAAATTCACCTACTATTTATTTCACGCCTACGACATTCAGAAAGTTTATTATGGGATGGGTGGAGGGGTTAGACAAACGCTAGATTTTAGCAATTTTAAATATTTGCCAACATTAATCCCAAATATTAATGAGCAAGAAAAAATTGCAAATTATCTCGACGAAAAAATTGCAACCATTGACCAAATTATTGAAAAAAAGCAAAAGTTAATAGAACTCCTGCGCGAAAAACGCACGGCTGTTATTAATAATGCCGTGTCAAAAGGCCTTGACCCAAAAGCTGAGTATGTTGAAAGCGATGTCGAATGGATTGGCAAAATTCCGAAAGGATGGAATATTGAAAAAATAAAAAGAGTCTCCCAAATGAATAAAAAATCTCTTTCAGAGAACACAGATCCCGACTTCTCTTTTAAATATTTTGACATTGGGTCTGTGGATGGAGAAGAGGCGTCAAATATAGAAAATGAAATTACTTTTGAAAAAGCACCAAGTAGGGCTCGTAGAGTTGTGAGTGTTGGCGATTCAATAATCGCTACAGTTAGAACTTACTTAAAGGCCATTGCTTATTTTGATAAACTCGATACAAATACTATTGCATCTACTGGTTTTGCCGTATTAACTCCTGGTAAAAACTTATTGCCAAAATACCTTTTTTATTACTTACAGTCCGATAGATTTATTAGTCAAGTCATTCTTAATTCAAAAGGCATTGGCTACCCAGCAATCACTCCTTTTGACTTAAGTTCGTTGGAAATGATTTATCCAAGCAAAGACGAACAAAATTTAATTATTAAGTTCTTAGATGAAAAAATTTCAACATTTAATGCTATTTTAGAAAAAACAGAAAAATCAATTGAATTATTAAACAAATTTAAATCTTCCCTAATTTCCAATGTGGTTACGGGGAAAGTGAAAGTATAAATGATTAAACCAACTTTTTGTTTTTTGGATGAGTCGGGTACGCTTAATGTGCAGAATCGGGCTGTAAGGTATTTTGCGGTGGGCGCGATTGTCCATTCGTTCCCGGACAAACTTATTACCGCGCTTCATAGCGAGTATGAAGGGTTATGCAACGCGCTAAAAAAAGACAGTAGTAGGGTTGAATTTAAATTTACCTCCGTTACGCAAAAATCTCTGCCTTATTATTTAAATTGTTTGAAAATTTTGTTAAACGAACCCAATTGGAGATTTTGTTCTTTTTTTGTAGACTTAAATGACGTTAAATTCCAGGCGCCGAAAGACTATTTGGAATCCTGGGAATGTTATTTGCGTTATATTAAAATGCTGCTTCAAAAAAATTTAAAAGCTGAAGAAAAGACAACCTTAATCGCGGATTATTTAAGGCAGCCAAAAAAGGCACCGACCCATTCTATTTCTACACTTCCGGCAGTTGTTCCTCAGCTGTGGGATGTTTTGCAAGTGGACAGCCATGGCGTATTATTAGTTCAAATGGCTGATGTTTTGCTTGGCAGTTCGGTTTATAAAGGTTCCGATAAAATAAAAGGCCGATTAGCTACGGAGGTACAAAAAATCCGGCTTGCCGTGGGCAATAGCCGGTTCAACGAATGGAGAGTAAAATGGAGATAAAGCAGGCCTGCGGGGTATACATTCAATGTATGCCCGCATACTTAATGGCTCAATGGCCATCAAGCACCTGCATATACCTATTGTAAACGAATGTATCCCGCCTGTCAATTTTTAAACTATCTTATGTAACAAGTTAAACCAATTTTAGAAAAATTATCAAAAAAATGCAATAAATATAGGCCTTTCTTATGTAACCGTTATAAGTATTTTATAAGATTATGACAAAATCTAACACTAAAGAATCGGGTTTTGAGGAATTTATAGAGCAGGAGCTGATAAAGCTTCATAAGTATAAATCTAGATTAAATTCAACTTTTAATAAAGAGCTCTGTATGGATGCAGAGCTGGTTTTGGAGTTTGTTTTGGAGACTCAAAATGAGGCTTGGGAGAAGCTGGTTGAGCAGTATGGGGAAGATGTCGCGGAGAGGTTTTTGGCTCGGGTGGATGAAGAAATTAGTTCGCGTGGTTTGTTAAGCGTGCTTCGTGAGGGCATTACAGACAGGGGAGTGCGGGTTAAGCTTGCTTATTTTAAACCGCAGAATGACAGGAACCCGGAGACGGTTGCCGATTATGCCGGGAATATTTTAAGTGTTATGAGGCAGGTTAAATATAGTGGCAAGAATGAAAATTCCATAGATATGGTTATTTTTGTAAATGGCTTACCGGTGTTTACAATAGAGCTTAAAAATCAGTTTACCGGGCAAAATGTTATTAACGCCATATCACAATATAAAACCGACCGCGACAATAAAGAAAAACTTTTATCTTTTAAGCGCTGCTTTACTCATTTTGCGGTAGATACAGACTTGGCGTTTATGACCACCCGGCTTTCGGGTCTTTCCACGGTTTTCTTGCCATTTAATAAAGGCGACAAAAACTCATCTAAAAATCCGGAAGCGCCGGAAGGAAAATACAAAACGCATTATTTGTGGGAAGATATTTTTTCCAAGGACAGTGTGTTTGATTTAATAGGCAATTTCATTCAGGAAGTGACGGAAGAAAAAGAAGACAAGAACGGCAAAAAGAAAAAGGAAGAAAAATTAATCTTTCCACGGTATCATCAATTAGAAACCGTAAAGAGAATTGTTGTAGACGCGCAGGCAAATGGAACCGGCAAAAATTATTTAATTCAACATAGCGCCGGGTCCGGCAAAAGCAATACCATTGCCTGGGTGGCGCACCGTCTTGCAGAACTTCATGACGATTCCAATAAAAATGTATTTGACGGCGTTATTGTAGTAACTGACCGCCGGGTTTTAGACAGGCAACTTTCTAATACGGTAACAGATTTTAGCCAGGTTAAAGGTTTGGTTAAGCACGTGGAAACATCCGCCGAACTGCGCGAGGGCTTGGAAACCGGGGTTAGAATACTAACAAGCACTTTGCAGAAATTCCCGGTTATTGTAGAGACAATAGAAAAAGTTGAAGGAAAAAAATTTGCGGTAATTATAGACGAAGCGCATTCTTCACAGTCCGGGGAGTCCGCGGCGGATTTACGTCAGGTATTAACTTTAGATGAAGCCGAAAAGCAAGCCGAAAAAGAAGAGCATGTTTTTAAAACAGTTGAAGACCAAATTATTGAGCGCATGAAGGCTAGAAAGGTCAGTTCCCCGAACCTTTCATTTTTTGCTTTTACCGCCACGCCAAAGCAGAAGACGTTGGAACTATTTGGAGACAAGGACGCGGTTACCGGTAAATTTATTCCGTTTTCTTTGTATTCCATGAAGCAGGCCATAGAAGAAAAGTTTATTTTGGATGTGCTAAAAAACTACACCACTTACGAAACTTATTTTGGCTTACTCAAAAAAATAGAAGACGACCCGGAATTTGATAAGAAAAAAGCCCAAAGGCTTATGATTGGCTATGTAGAGCGCCATGAGCATGCCATTGATAAAAAAACGGCTATTATGGTGGAACATTTTGAAGAAAAAATTGCATTACTCATTGCGGGACGCGCAAAAGCAATGGTGGTTACAAAGTCCCGTTTGCACGCGGTTCGTTACAAAATTGCTTTTGATAAATACCTTAAAGAAAAAGGCTACAATCATAAAGCCTTGGTGGCTTTTTCGGGCACTGTAAAAGACGTGGATACAAAACTGGAATATACCGAAGGTCAAATGAATAAAGTCCCGGAAAGCCAAACGGCTGAAGAATTTAAGAAGGACGAAAATAAATTTTTGATTGTGGCGGAAAAATTTCAAACCGGTTTTGACCAGCCTATGCTAACGGTTATGTATGTGGACAAAAAACTCAGCGATGTTAGAGCGGTTCAAACACTTTCGCGTTTAAACAGAACTACGTACGGCAAAGACGAAACTTTTGTTTTGGATTTCGTAAATGAGACGGACGACATTAAAGAAGCTTTCCAACCGTATTACACTACCACGGTGCTGTCTGAAGCGACGGACCCGAACATTTTGCACAATTTGGAACGCGAAGTGCGTGGGTTTAAATTTTTTACCGACTTTGAAATCAATGGGTTTACTGAAGAATACTTGGGTGGAGCAACGCCGGATAAACTTAACCATATTATTGACAATGTGGTAGCCAGGATAAATGACGAGAACCTGACAGAAGAAGAAATGGAAAGCTTTAAAACCACGGTTGCGGAATATTTAAAAAAGTATGCCTTTATTTCCCAAATAATTACTTTTAAAGATCCACAACTGGAAAAGCTGTTCATCTTTTTAAAATTTTTAATCAAAAAATCGCCTAAGCGGGAAAATCCGTTGCCGGTGGAGGTATTGGATGCAATAGATATGGAAACTTACAGGATTGAGAACAAGGGCAAGGTAAATATACAATTAGACAATACAGAGGGAATTATTTATCCTATGGGCGGGGGAGGGGAAGGCCGTATTGCCGAGGCGGCAATAGACCCTCTTTCAAGAATCATTAAAGAAATTAATGAGCGCTACGGAACAAATTTTAACGACGGCGACCGGGTAATTTTAAACGATTTAAGTTCGCGTTTGGTAAATAACCATGTATTAAAAGGCTCCGTAAAAAATAACAGCAAAGACGCAGCCAAGTTAAAATTTGACCAACTCTTTCAGGACGAGCTTGTTGGAGTATTGGATAATCATTTTAGTCTGTACCAAAAACTCGACCAAAATCCGGAATTAAAAAAGTTTGTGCAAGAGCGCGTGTTTGAGCACGTACTTAATAAAATGAGCATATAGGATGTTGCAAAATTAATGTTCAAAAATATGAATGAAATTATATGTCCACATTGTAAAAAAGCTTTTAAAGTCGACGAAGCAGGATTTGCCGATATTTTGAAGCAAGTCCGCAATCATGAGTTTGAAAAAGAACTGCATGAGCGTATAGAAATGTTGGAAAAAAATAAAGAAACTGCTGTTAAACTTGCAGAGGCAAATATTACAAATGCATTGCAAAAGGACATTGCGAAGAAGGAAGCTGAATTAGCCGAAATAAAATCAAAAAACAGTAATGCAGAAATAGAGAAAAAACTCGCAGTCACAGAAGCGGTCAATAAAGTTGCGAAAGAACGTGACGAACTTGCCGCCGAACTCAGGACCAAGGACGACATTATAAAGATGAAGGACGACGAAATTGCTTTCCGTAAGGATATGAAGCTTAAACTCTCAACGAAGATGGTTGGCGAAACCCTTGAACAGCACTGCGAAACCGAGTTTAACAAGCTTCGCGCGACCGGTTTTCAGAATGCGTATTTCGAAAAAGACAACAATACAAAATCCGGCAGTAAGGGTGATTACATTTATCGCGAAAATGATGAGGTCGGCAATGAAATCATTTCTATTATGTTTGAGATGAAAAATGAAGGCGACGAAACCGCTACAAAACACAAAAATGAAGATTTTTTACGCGAGCTTGATAAAGATCGGACAGAGAAGAAGTGCGAATACGCCGTCCTTGTTACGCTTTTGGAAGCCGAAAATGAACTATATAATACCGGCATTGTTGATGTATCCCATAAACATCCCAAAATGTATGTGGTCCGCCCACAATTTTTTATCCCAATGATAACCCTGCTGCGCAACTCGGCCATGAATTCACTTAAATACAAAGCCGAGCTTGCTTTGGTGAGGAACCAAAATGTTGACATCACAAACTTTGAGGACAATATTAATAAATTTAAAGAGGGCTTTTCTAAAAATTACCAGATTGCTTCTAACCGTTTTAAAACAGCAATCGATGAAATTGACAAAACCATAGACCATCTTCAGAAAACCAAAGAGGCTCTCTTATCGTCTGAAAATAATCTCCGTCTCGCTAATGATAAAGCAGAAGATTTGACAATCAAAAGACTAACGCGCGGCAACCCTACAATGGCTGCTAAGTTTGAAGAGCTTTCCCATACCAATAAAACCGAATAAGCGGTGGGGGATATAACCCATTAAGTATTGTTAAATTTATGAAAATTTTAAGGAAAGTAAATGCCTAGAATAAACAATTTGTACAACCCTGCGTCTGATAAACCTTTTAAATTGAGCCGATCAAAGATTGATATGTTTTTGGATTGTCCGCGCTGTTTTTATATGGACCGGCGGTTGGGGATTTCCAGGCCATCTGGCCCAGCATTTACTTTGAATGTGGCTGTGGACGCTTTGCTAAAAAAAGAGTTTGATGTATACCGCGCCAACGGAACCAAACATCCGCTTATGGAAACTTACGGCCTGGACGCTGTTCCTGTGGCTCATGAACTTTTGGACCAGTGGCGGCATAACTTTACAGGCGTGCAGTGCCTCCACAAAAAAATCAATATGCTAGTTTATGGGGCCATAGATGATTTGTGGAAAAATTCGGCGGGAGAATATATTGTGGTGGATTACAAGGCCACCAGCAAGGAGGGCGAAGTAGAACTAACTGACGCCAAATGGCACAACTCCTACCGCAGGCAAATGGAAGTCTACCAGTGGTTGTTAAGGCAAAATGGCCTAAAAGTTTCCAATACCGGCTACTTTTTTTACGTGAATGGAAAGAAAGACAGAGCAGGTTTTAACGGCGTACTGGAATTTGATGCCAAACTAATCCCTTATACCGGCAGTGACTCTTGGGTAGAGCAAACAATTTTTAATATTTACGATTGCTTAAACCTATCCGATTTGCCCGAATCCAATCTTGAATGTGAATTTTGCCAATATAGGGCCAAAGCCCAAGCAGTAGAAAAATAATACCCTATGTCCGTTGAATATGAAGATTTAGAAGACGGGATCAACTATAGCCATTGGCGTAAATATTAAATTCACAATTAATAGATAATGTATGAGTATTATTGTTTCCCAAGGCGGTATGAACGCCAAAAAAATAGACAAATCTAATTTTGAAAAGGAAGATTACCTTCAAAATTATATCCATCAAAATCCAGAGTCAATTCCAGTATATGAAATTGAAGAAGACAAGCATCTCTTTGTTGCTGCGCGTGAGTTTCCAACAGAGTCCGGGTCGATCGATGCTTTGGCGATAGATAAGGACGGAGATATTTATATTGTGGAAACCAAACTATTTAAAAATCCGGACAAAAGGACGGTAGTTGCCCAAGCACTTGATTATGGAGCGGCTCTTTGGAAACACCAAGGTGATTTTAACGAATTTATTCATCTTTTAGATGAGGAAGTCGAGATAAAATTTAATTTGAGTTTTAAACAGAAGGTTACGGAATTTTTTAGTCTTGATGAAGAAAAAACAGACGAGCTTTTAGAAGCAATGCGCCGCAATCTATTTGAGGGTAATCTTAAATTTGTAATATTAATGGACGAAATGGAAGATAGGTTAAAAGATTTAATTATCTATGTCAACCGAAACAGCCAGTTTGACATATACGCAATACAACTTGATTATTACAAGTTTAACGAATATGAAATAATGATTCCAAAGTTATTCGGAGTTGAGACTAAGAAGAATATTGGCGTTTCACATAGGTCGAGCGAAGTTCGTGCAGAAAAGTTGTCAGACTTTTTGGCCTCGACCAATGCTCCAGAAAAAGGCAGCGTACTTGGTAAATTTTTAACCACTGTGAACGGGTTTGGCGATGATATCTACCGGTATACTTTAAAAAACGGGTTCGTATCATTGCGCCGGAGTGAAAACAGGTCTAAAATTTTTGTTCAGTACGGCGAAGGTTCTCGTGAAATTTGGGGTTGGACCTGGGCAATTGGCGGCCAGCTGCCCAAAGGAATGGCCATAGATAAAGGCGGCGGATGGGATTTTACCATAGCAGCTGAATCATTGCCTGAGGTGATTGCTGCCGTCCATAAGTCATACGAAAGCCAAGCATAATAATTGATTAGTAAAGAAAAATTTGGATGAAGCAATTTCCAGACGCTGTAAAACAATTTATAGAAAACTCCAAGTGGATATTTGCGGTGAACTACGCAAAGACTTGGCCGCATGAGTATATAGTCCAGGAAAATGTTGATAATAACTTATTTTTAGCTTTAGCAAACCATATAGATACTTACGGCTACGAAGCAAATTTTTACTCAACAAAAAATGTTTACTTTGATTATAACGGCAATACTTACTGGCATATGGACAATATTATAAACCGCTGTTTAAAGTCCGAAACCTATCCTATAAGAGAAAAAGAAGGCAGACTGCCAAATTAAAATTATAAAAAATATGAAGAACAAAGCACAAAAATTTGCGAGTGATACCATGCTTCCCAAAATGAGTCTTGAGGATGTATTTTGGGTGGTTATGGAAGAACACAAAGTGGCGCAGAAGCAGGCTTCGGACGAAGACCAGAGGATAGAGGGGAATATTGGAATTATAGACGAGCAATTTCTTGAGTTGGAGGAAATAGTTGGCCGAGAACTTACCGAAGAAGAGCAAAGCGCAATTTTGGATATTGTTGATGAATATACGCCCAAAGACAAAGACGGAAATTATTTATGCTCACTTCTTCCATTTGATTATGCCTGGGAAATTTATGAAGTAAAAAACAGAGGCAAATAGAAGGCTTTTGTGCCATTAAAATTGTAATTATTCTCCAATGTTAGACTTCATACTTTTTGTAGCATTTTGTTGCTTAATATACGCTCTTTTTAAAACCGGGCATAAAGGGCTCGCGGTTTTCTTAACCCTGGTTGGTTTCATTTGGGCCTTATTTAGCCTTGGAAATAATTACAACCGGAAAAGGTAGATCAAGTAGTTAAAACCTATGCCACTTGAAGATTTAGAGGACGAAATAAGAATGGAAGTGGAAGAAGACGGGCTAAAGGAACAATTGGCCGAGCAATTAATTAAGGTGACTTATGCAACCTGATTTTGTTGGTAATATATTTTGGTCGGTGTTAAAAACTTTTTGGCCTTGGCTAATTGTTTTGGCTGTTTTTTATATTATTGCCGAATTAGCACCGGATTTTTTAGACTATTTAAAACGCAAGAATAAATTAAAAAATGGTACGGTTTCGGAAAACTCGACTGACAAAATTTGCTCTGCTTGCGGCAGTCCAATGCAAATACGTTCCGGCAAGTTTGGAGAATTTTATGGTTGTACAAGCTATCCAAAATGCAAACATACTGAAAAGATTTAGAATGTAAATATTTATGTTATTTTTTTCCGTATTAATAATTGCCATTTTAATATTTGGAGCCTATGAATTTAGCGAGTTCCTAAAAAATAGGCGCTCGCTTAATTTGTTATTAGCCTTAAAGAAGCACGAGCCGGAGTTTAAGAACGCCTTGGGCGAATTTAACGGCTTAAGCAGGCAAAATTGGTATATTAGCAATCGACAATATCGGTTGTGGAAAACCAAATATCAATATCTGGCCGAAATGTTCAGTCCGTTATTGTATAAAGTTAAAACGCGGGATCAATTTAAAAAACTGGTTACCGACTTTGCGGACTTTTATAACAAAGGCAGGGAACTGTTTATTGACAAATTTAACGAAAACTTTGTTCAGCGTGAATCGTCTACCATTAAGCAAATACTAAGCGCGAAACAAATCCAAAATAACAAGGACCAAGTTACGGCCATTGCTTCGGACGAAGACAACACATTATTAGTAGCTGGCGCAGGCACCGGCAAGACAACTACCATAATGGGCAAATTAGCATACATCTTGGAGCGGGTAAAAATTAAACCGGAAGATATTTTGCTTTTGTCTTTTACCGGCAGGGCCGTAGAAGAATTGGCCGATAGGATAAGTAAAAAATTCGGGGAAAACAGCGTTAAAGCCCAAACTTTCCATAGCTTTGGCTTGTCAGTTATTGGCAAAGCTCTTGACCAAAGGCCGGATCTGGCTTTTCCTAGCAGTACAGCCAGACAAAATTTTCTTGACGAACAATTTAGCTTGCTACTAAAAAACCCTAGCTATCTACAGCGGGCAGTGGAATACTTTGCTTATTATTTTAAGCCGGTAATTTTAAAGCCCGGCTTTAAAAATCTGGATGACTATTATAAATATGTTAAAACCAAGCAGAATCTTACTTTAAAAAAAGAATTGGTAAAAAGCCAGCAGGAAGTAATGGTTGCCAACTTTTTATGTGTTAACGGCGTTAATTACCAATACGAAGCTCCGTATAAGTACAAAACTTCCAATAGCGAATACAGACAATATAAACCAGACTTTTATTTGTCCGATTACGATATTTATCTGGAGCATTTTGGCGTAGACAAAAATGGCCAGGTGCATTTTACTCAAGACGAACATCAAAATATTCTGCAATCCAGAAAATATCAAGTAGAAATGGAATGGAAACGCGCTACTCACAAACAATATCAAACCAAATTATGACCGGTACCCCAAATTTAAGACACTTAGTCTGAGGTATAATTAGGTTAGAAAGGAATTTCTAACTATGCCCAAAGGCAAATACAAAGTCAGCCTGGAAGTCAAACAGCAAATTTTAAAACGCATTAAGGAAGAAGGCGTCAGTGTCACCCAAGCCGCCGAGGAACATGGCTTGTCCACCCAGACTATCTACGGCTGGATAGCCAAGGGAGTTACCGCGCCGCCCTCGGTGATTGAACTGTCCCGACTAAAGCGGGAGAACCAAACCCTGCACGAGATTATCGGCCGACTGACAGTCAAACTGTCATTGGCGGAAAAAAAGGAACTTGGTTAAGGAGCTGGCTGAGTCTATGCACCTTGAAAATCCGACTAAGACCGAATTGGCTAAAAGTCTGGGAGTCAGTAGGGCCAGCCTGTATTACGAACCGGCACTTCCTCAAAAAGACTGGCTTCTTAAAATCCGCATTGAACAAACCCTCCATGACCACCCAAGCTATGGCCACAAACGATTAGCTCCGGTATTGGGAGTAAACAAAAAAAGAGTCCGGCGCGTCATGAAGCTGTTTGGCATTAAGCCTTATCGTAGGAGGGGTAAAAAGCTAACAAAGAAGCGGGATTTAGGACAAATTGTCGCACCCTACCAGAATTGGTTATTGCTGATTCCGTTCCCTGAACATGAAGGCATTGTCTGGGTCAGTGACTTTACCTACATACCATTCCACGGCCGGTTTGTTTATCTGGCGACGATAATAGATTTATTTACCAGAGAGGTTGTCGGCTGGTCAGTCTGGACCGCGCATAGCAGCCAGTTAATTTTACTGGCTTTAATTGACGCTTTAGAAAAACACCCAGCCGCCAAATACCTGCATTCCGACCAAGGACAGGAATACAAGTCTCAAACTTACTGCGGGCTTGCAGAACAAGCCGGCATTACAATTTCCATGAGTCGTAAATCCAGCCCTTGGGAAAACGGCTACCAGGAATCGTTCTATGGTAAGTTTAAAACTGACTTAGGTGATCCGGGGAGGTTTAAGACCTTAGGGGAACTGACCGCCGAAATCTACCTCCTTATCCATAGCTACAATCACTACAGAATCCACACATCATTAAAAATGCCGCCGTCAGCATTTGCCGACCGGCAGCGAAATCAAGTATCATTAACTTAACCTAAAAAACCGCTTACAAGGTGTCTAAAGAAATGGGTACCTTACAAACTCCTCCGGAAGCAGTTGTTGATTATCAAGCCGAGGTATTGAGTTTGGAAGACGCAGAAAAGCAAAAACAACCTATAAATGTTGTGCTAAAGTTTAAAGTTAATAATGGATCACGAACTAATAGCCAAGAGGCTCCGTTAAGCGATGGTGATTTTGAAAGATTAAAAGCAAAAGTTATGGGCAAGATTGTCGGCGAGGAGTGGGTAGGAGGCTCGGGTATGAATACTGTTTCCGATGCTGTTATTGCTGTCGGTGGTAAGGATATTCCCTTTGAAGAGTTTATGAAGTTGGAAAGTATGCCACAATAGTGTGTTAAAATCATCCTTACGAGGGTGCAACAATAATTTCAAAAAACAGCTCTCTTGCAGGGCTGTTTTTGTTTTATTAGCCAGAGCATACTACTGGCACTAAGCCAAGCGTGGTGCGGCCTTGCCATAAGTTTGGTTCAGCGTTAAAATACAGGTAGCAGATTAAAAATTATTCCTATTGTTGACACAGTGTTAAATTGCGTCAAGTTGGCTCGGTAACACCTCCTTTCTAAGGAATAAAATATACATCCTGTAACTTTTCGAAGTTACTGTTGGTGTACATTCCATAGGTCGTCGTTAATTTTTTCGAAAATTAGCGTTCTTGAATCAACTTTGACGCATTACATTCGGTGTTGTGCTGTTAGGCAGTAATGCTTAACTATTTCTAATCACTATTTAGCCGTTAAAGGTTAAAATCGCATGTAAAAACCACCCTCACGGGTGGTTTTTTTGATGTCTGAGCGCAAGTTTACAACGGGTTGACAAGATTTAAATTATGGTTTACAATTAGTTTACAAGAATATTTAACTAGTTTACAAGATATATGGATATAAAAAAGACCATATTAAGGCTAATAGAGGAGAAAAAACGGCTTAAAACCAGTGATACCGTAACAGCCTTAAAGAATCAGTACTCCAGGCAGTATGTGAGCAGAGTGCTGAACAGTCTAGCCCAAGAAGGAAAGATCGTGAGGGTAGGTCAGACCACCAACACGTTTTATGTGTTGCCAGGAAAACAGGATGAGGCACAGGAAAGCTTGGGCAATAAAATCAAACTGCGTCTCAGCAATAGCTCCTTAAAAGAACACGAGGTTTTAAATGATATTAACCGACGCTTGCCGTTCATCGTTAAAGCTGAAGAAAGCATTCGCAGCATTTTTGATTACGCTTTTTCTGAAATGCTAAATAATGCAATTGAACATTCCAAGTCAAAATTTATAGAAATTGAGGTTGCAAAAGAAGACAATAACCTCTGCTTTGTTGTGAGTGATTTTGGTGTAGGCGTATTTAAAAATGTCATGAGAAAACGCGGACTAAAATCGGAACTGGAAGCTATCCAAGATTTACTGAAAGGAAAAACTACCACTGAGCCACAGGCTCATTCAGGCGAAGGGATTTTTTTCACTTCCAAGGTCGCAGATGTTTTTAGCTTGGAAAGCTTTGAGTTTCGGCTTAGGATAGATAACCTCATTCCCGATATTTTTGTTGGAGAACTGCCGCGTCTGAAAAAGGGCACCCGCGTTACCTTTAAAATATCGCTAGATACTACAAAACATTTAAGCGATACCTTTAAAGCTTTTTCATCCGATCCGAATGAACCAAATTTTGACAAGACTAAAGTCCAGGTAAAACTTTATACCATGGGGACGATTTATGTTTCGAGATCTCAAGCTAGGAGAGTGCTGACTGGTCTTGAAAAATTTAGACATATTGTTTTTGACTACGATAAGGTACCGACGGTCGGACAAGCTTTTGTAGACGAAATTTATCGAGTATTCCAAACCAAACACCCAAATATTATTATCGAATCAACAAATACCAATGAGGCGGTCAAATTTATGGTCGACAGAGTAGAAAAACCTACAAATTAAAAAGTAAGTTAATTTTTTCGAAAATTAGCGCTTCTTGAAACAATTTGTGACGTGAACATTAGGTGTTGTACGTTTAAGCAGTAATGTTTAAGCTTTTCTAATCACTATTTAGCCGTTAAGAACGGTTGCATGTAAAAAATACCCGCAAGGGTATTTTTTGATTTGCGCATTTCGGGATAATTGCTCCTGACCCTTTTTCTTTTTCTTTTTGATAAGAGCGAAGGGAAGTTTTGTAGGAGGTAAGTGTATTGCGGACTTGGTGGTCACGTATATCTTTAATTCCTTAGCATGATCGGCAATTATGGGCGGAGGAATGTAAAGTCCAATATACCCTCGCATGGCGGCAAAATAAACCAGCCGCCCTTTGTAATCGTAGAATGGCATCCCGTAACTGATTCGTTCTTCCGCATCCGGAGCAATCTTTTTGATAAGCGCACGAAGCTGTTTCAGCTTGCCTTGCCCTTCCTTTGGGGTTCTAGTAATGTATTCATCTACATTTTTTGCTTTGTTCATAGGTGCGCGATAGAGTATTATATTTTTACCAAATAAACGGAACCAGCTTCTTGGTTTGTTGCCGATAAGCCGAATGAGATTCCGGAAACTGCTCGGCCATTAGAACGTCTTCGTCGTGGATGCGGATAAGAACCGCGACAAGGATACAAATAATACCAATATAATCCGTCAGCCGGCCAATAGTCATAGCCGTACCAAACGCCGCAAACAATAAGCCGGTATAAATAGGGTGGTGCACTATCCCGTAAGGGCCTTTCTGTACCAACTCATGATTTTCTTTTAAAGCTATAGCATTTGACCAGTTGCTGCCAAGAGTAATCCTTGCCCAAATCGCGAAGGCAATCGCAACTAAATCAATCGCGAGTCCTATTATCCCAAAAATAGCCGTGTCCGGCGTAATCTGAATACTGGGAATGCCCAAGAATGCTTCCGCCGCAGAACCAGACCCTGAATGGGAAAACAAAAACATGTAGCCGGCAATAAGTAAAGCATAGGCTATGACCCGGCGAATCGGGTTTGGTCTTCTAATCGTGCGTTTGCCTGTAAAATAACCGGGCAGCCACACTAAAAGTATGGCAATCCATGACCAGTATGCAATTATCGTGTAAATACTTGGCATAAATTAAAAGCAAATATTATTCCAGCACATCGGCAGGTCGCCGTCGAGATACCACTGATTGTTAAATTTGACGATCTTAATGGTTTGACCGGAGTCAGTTTTGCATAATCCGGAATCCGCTGTTCTGCTAATTAACTGGGTACATCCCCTAAAAGCATAATAGTTCTCAAAAGTTTTATGGGCTTTGTCTGTTACGTACATTTCGTAAATGCCAAAAATGACAACTAGCAGAAGGGCTAAGGATATTACGATTATTAGCGCTTTATTTTTTAGGATCATAAAAACTTAATTTCAAGCTTAATCTATTTAATGGCTTGCTGAATTTCTTGCATAAACATTTCAGGATTTTCCACTTCAATAACAAGCTCGCTATATTTTTCATCTGCCAGGGAAAGAATGATGGCCTGCTTTGGGTGATGAATGTCCCAAAATATCCTTTTGCCGTCATGGTAAAAAGTGCCTGCCGTAATAACATAAGGAATGTTAACACCGGGCAGTTTTAAACCGCGCCACCATTTATTAACAATCTCTTCGTCTAGTCTTATGCCGGTGATGTGCTTAAGCGGGATACTAAGCTGGCTTTTAAAAGCCCAAATTTTGTCAGCGCCTTCCACATAAAGATGCAAAATATTATCTTTTATTTCAGTTTTGATCATAAAGTTGTTGTTTAATTTTAAACTAACTTTGAGGAAGCTTTAAAGTTAGAAAATCCTTTCCGGGCATAAAGCAAGAACGCTACGATAAAGCCCATCGACATAATAAATGAGTACGCGTTAGCTTGCCCGGTTAGAACGAAGGCAATACCGCTGTAGGTGGCTATTAGTATACTGATTAGAGAAATTGTTGCAATAATTACGGAGCTGCTATTTTTGACGGCGCGGACAAGAAAAATAACCGAGAGGATAACGAGCACCAACGCATTTATGGAGTGGAATTC
Organism: Candidatus Doudnabacteria bacterium; assembly: GCA_031291995.1. Taxonomy (GTDB): domain Bacteria; phylum Patescibacteriota; class Doudnabacteria; order UBA920; family UBA920; genus PALSA-1336. The sequence goes on along the minus strand of JARLHZ010000025.1, from coordinate 132,599 downwards.
TATCGGCCCCAGGTGGTGCCAAACGTCATAAGCCTGGGTATCGGGAATTTTGACGAATAAATTAGCCAACATTCCTAGGATGAATTGCAGAGTTAAAAGTCCGACCAGTGTTCGGGCGAGAAGGTCATTATCATTCTTTAAAGCTTTGCGGACAAATAAATTCAGTAGGTAGGAGATAATTGCCACGCTGGCCAAAGCTGATCCGATTATGATTAAGGCTAACTTCATAATTATTTTTGCAAATACCAAGTTATAGCTTGAAGTAGTAAACGGGGAAACATCCCGCGAGCACTAAGATAATTTGTATGGCCAAAACCCAAACAGCTTGCTTTGGCATCTTGGGCAGCCACTTAACAGCAAAGAAGCCTAACAGCAACACTTCTAAAACTAACCAAATTTGGAAGAGGTGAGCCGCTGTGCCCTCGTCTGGTTGCCGACTAGGAGTAGCACCAAATGAAAAAGCAAACACCCACAAGCCAATAACAATAACTGATAATGCTATAGGAATCCATGCACTAGGTTTTTTTATTATTGAATTCATGTAAGATAAATTTTAAGTATCTTAATGTAAGAATACCACGAACTCCAACTCTTGACATATATCCGTAGCGGATATATACTATATGTATGAACAACATTAATGACCAATCTGAAAACTTAACTCCAGCGGTATTTTATATTCTTTTGGCTTTATCACGCCAAGACCTACACGGCTACGGCATTATGAAGCAGGTGGTTGAAGACAGCCAAAACAAAATAAAGATGGGTCCCGGCACTCTATACGGCAGCATCCAGCGAATGCTTAAAGATAAGTTGGTAGAAGAAGCTGACGGCCACGCCAAGGATGAAGAACGCCGGAAATATTACCGCATCACGAAGCTGGGTACTAAGGCCATAGGCGGGGAATTGGAGCGTTATCAGTCTGCAATAAAGGTGGCCAAGAAATTGGAGTTGATGCCGTCAATTAAGGTCTAAACTTTATATGGAAAAACTTCCACAAAAAATCTATAGCCTACTGATAAACTTCTACCCTATGGATTTCCAGAAGCAGCACGGTCTGGAAATGCGGCAGACATTTGACGAGCTAATAAAAGATTACGGTCTGGTAAAAACCTGGCTCCGCGTCCTGCCGGACTTTTTTATCAGCGTCCTCATAATTAACATTAAAGATTTTATGGAAAAATCATCTTTGCAATTCAAATTGGCGTTATGGGGAGTTGCCATGCTGGTGCCTTTCACTCTTTTGGTTTTGGCGGCTATGCTGGGAACTTTATTTCACTTCCCCGCTAATAACTTTATCGGCCAGCATATTCTTGCCGGCCACCTAGGACTGGCTCCATTTATTTTAATAATCCTGCCAATGGGAGCTTTCTTTATGAACTTGGTGCCACTGGTAAATAACTTATTTCAGCAAAAACAGACGTCGGACGTGGCAAGTTTGGAATTTATTCGCACTAATGTATTAACTCTGGTGGTAGCGGTAGCTGGTATAGGAGCCGCGGCCTTTATTCCGGCACATGATGCAATACCCTGCTTTATTAATGGACTAATAGCACAGCACTTTCATAATATAGTGCCGCTGTTTGACGCGTGCAGGAATGCATAAGATATCATACTAGCTTTTAACATCCTTACGGCTGACGGTCAGATAGCCTACGAAACAAATTATAATAACCAATAAGACCAAGCTGACTGGCCCAGTGCCCCATCCAAGGCCGCTCCTGCTGGCCGGCACGCCGATCCAATCCGCAAATGAAGCGCCTAAGGGCCGGGTTAAGATATAGGCTAACCAGAAGGCTAAAACCGCATTTGAACTCATGCGGCGATGTTCGGCGCCTAAGATAGCTTTGGCAATATAGTGAGCAGCGGTGACTACTGCAATTAGGAATAAAAATAATACGCCCGATGAGAAGTAGCCCAGGTGCATGGTTGTCGCGGTCATATCGCCCACTGCTGTTCCCAGCGCAAATGTAGTCAGCACCGTGGCCCAGTAAAATACTTCACGGCGAGTGGTGTTAATGCTGTGGATGGATAAAGTATTTTCACTTTTGTACCAGACCGCGAAGATAATAACCAGCACAATGGTAAAGAATATGGCAGACACAAGGTATGGAATGCCTAAAACAATATGCAAAACATCAGCAGCCATGGTGCCGAAAACCGCAACCATAATAACTGCTAACCAGTAAATCCATGTTACATACCGGCGAGCCGAAAATTGCAGCATAAGCGCAATGACCAAGCCAATAAAACCAAGAGCGACGGCGATTACTGGGTTGATCTGGCGGACCAGGTAGTCCGAGGTGGTTTCTCCCATGCCGGTAGTTAAGACTTTGATGATCCAGAAGTAAGCCGTAATTTCCGGAACTTTTGTGATTAAGGGTTTGTTCATAGAATAATCCTCCCAGTCAATGTTTTGTATCTGTAAATGAAAACTTTTTGCTTTTTTAGAAGGTAGTCTATAACGGCAGTTACCAGGATAGAAATAGTAATTGCTCCAGCAATATCAATAAGGTGATGAACGCCGACAAGGATCCTGGCCAGTCCCACAATAATTGTAAGTGCCCAAAGTACAGCGCTTACTTTTTTGTTGTATGCAAAAACCACGGAAGATATGGCGCTGGTAAGCAGGACGTGGTCAGATGGAAAACCGTTGTCAGGAGCATGTGGAATAAGAGGAGCAAAGTGGCCGACTACAAACGGCCGAGGATCAAAGTAAAAATTTGCAGCCACCTTTGAAATCAGATAGATACAGGGCAGGGCGATAATCAGCAAAAGTCCGAAGTTTCTCTTTTGGTCTTTGGGGATTATAAAAAAGCAAACGGCCGTTATAGCAATTACGAGCAGATATAAATATTGGGCGGAAAAAATAATTAGGGCGTTCAAACCAAAGCTCCTTTCTAGAAAGATATTTAATTTATACGAATTAGCGGATTAATAAATATACCGCTTTTTTCAAATTTTTGTCTTTGTTAAATTGAAGTCCTCCTGGAACATATATTCAGCAAACTTAAAAATACTGTAAGTCATAAGAGGAGCTGCTAAAACATCTATGGAATAGTGCACATGGGCCAGTAGCACTGAGATGGCAAAAATTGCCGATGCCGCAAGGTAGATAAAACGCCACAGCCGTTCTTCCCAAAAGATCAGGGCCATGAGCAGCGGTAATCCCGTATGGGCGGAAAAGAAATAACCCGTTTGCAGCCCCAAGGCCGTATACAGCGAATCAAAAGGTCCGGGGCCCGGCACTATCTGGCCTGGGTAAATCCCCAAGTGCGTTACTGCAACAAAAATAGCCCGCAGCGCCAGGAACACCGCCACAGCTTTTAAAGTGAAAATTATATACTTAGGTTTGGCTAGTATGAGAATTGCGCTAAATAAAATCGCCCAAAGCGCCCCCTCTACGATAATAAGATTAAGGTTGACTATTGGTAAGTGGTCAAGAAGTAGATCGCCGACATACTGAGTGGCTACGTGGGCTGAGTAAGCGCCAGCGTAGTATTGGAAGATTAGGCTCAAAGCCAAAATGAAAAAGGCTACATAGAGAGAGCGCCGTCGCGGTTTGGTGAAGAAAGATTTATAAGTTGAGAGTATATTTCGCATTAATCCGACTTTTTTCTTTTTAAGACTTTATTGCTAATCAATTTAAAAATAATTGTCAGAACCACAGACAGGCCAATTATTACATACAAGGCCTGAATTGGATTGCGGACGTAAGTGTTAACGCCCAGAATGATTATCCACTGGGAAACATACCATAACAAGTTACCAATAAACAGGAAAATAAAAATTTCCCAGAAAGATACATCCAGCCACGCTGACAAAAACGAATCCATAAAATTAAAGTCTATTATAGACAAGAAAACCAATGAAAGCCGTGTGCCATTTCTTCCCATAAAACGCTCGGTTCTTTTAGCCAATTTTTGAATATAGGAGACTACTTTGTTGTTATGGAAAGTTTTCTGCACCCACTGTCCCAGCCAGTAGCCGACAATAATCCCAATAGCGGTGGTGGCCAAGAATATTCCGTGGATAATCCAAATATTATAATGTTTCTGAAAAGCCTCCAATAAGACAGCATTGGTGGAAATAAGTTCTTGGAATAATAAAGTTACAACTATCCATATCCATAGTTTCATAAGGAATATTTGGTTCCGGAGTGGGTTATTGCCTCAATTTGATCGCTTCCTTAAATGCCTCCCCGGCCTTAAACTTCGGAGTATTCAGTTCGGGAATAGTAATTTTTTGTGAGGGGTTCCGCGGGTTTACACCAATACGGGGAGCGCGGTGGGAAACGCTGAATTGGCCGAAGCCGGAAATATTAACCTTATCACCGCCCCTAAGTATTTCATAGATCATGCCCGTTAAGGAATTTAAAAATCGCTCTGCCTCGCTGTGAGCAATCCCAAGTTTAGCTCCTAATTGTTCTGTAAGTTGTAATTTGTTCATATATTTAAGGTTATTATTGGCTTAATTTAATTTTGCTCCGCTAATACTTTTTCTTGAGGCGTGACGTCCTTTTTGGTAATTGCCAGGTAGGTGACGAGCGCTAAAATAGCTAGCAGAAAAATCGCGCTGGTCATCGTAGGCCCAAGTCCCAAACCGCCGTCGGTTTTAGCTTGCGACAATAAATCGCCAAGAGAAGCTCCGAGGGGTCTGGTTAGGATATAAATCAGCCAGAATGCCAACACCTTGCTCATCTTCATCCAAAAATGCCCTGCGGAGATAAGAAGGATTGCGCCGAAAATAATGGCGGCGGAAATCAGATAGCCCAAAGCGAACTTTTCGGCAATCAGGTCACCGGAGGCTGTACCAAGAGCAAAGGTGAATAAAATAGCCAGCCAATAAAAGGCTTCCCTGCCGAAGGTGTTAATGGATTCAATGGACAAGGTTTTTTCCATCGAGTACCAAATGGCAAACACTGCGGCCAATACTATGCTAAAGACAACCGTAGTCGTAACCAGCGAAATCCCCAAATTATCAGTGAGGTTGTCTGTTATCAAAGTGCCTACAACGCTGACCAAAACAACTGCCAGCCAATATATCCCTGGCACATACTTCTTTTTCTTAAACTGAAAAAACAAAACGATCAGGAGCAAGCCGCCAAAGATGTACGCCAAGTTGGCGGTACCCAAGTTAAATTTGCCGTCAAGAAAATCAGAAAAAGTCTCGCCAACGGTAGTACATAAAACTTTGATTAGCCAGAAATATATGGTCACTTCCGGCACTTTATTAAACAGTTGTTTGGCCACGGAAGGAGCACTGGTTCCTGCCACGCTATTAATTGTATCCATTAACAGTTTATCCTTTTTGGTGGAATTACCAAGGTGGTCTTTCCGCCATTAATTATTTATAAATTTATCTGGGAGATTATTGTAACGGGGCCGCACACCGGAAACCCACATCGTCAATATTGGTTTTGTCAGGGACTGGCGTTAGGTGCATGCTAAAGGCTCCGTCAACGGCGCCATGGTCCCATTGACCTCCCCGGATAAAGCCGTAAACCGTGGTGTTAGTTTCACTGGCGCTGCTGTAATGAAAAATTCGGCCTACACCGTTATTTGAATTCCAGGCCGGGTTGGACGGCCGGAATGAATCATACCCTAACGATGGTCCCTGGCCGTTACCCGTAATCACGCTTAGAAGCGCCCCCGGTCCGGGTGCAAACTCGCTGGACAGCCAACCAATATCAAGCTTGCCGTTGCTTTTCGATTGGGGCTCATCCTTCCGAAGTACGCTACCGTCTACCCACTGCCAGACATTGCCGGCAAAGTCCCACAAGACCTCTCCATTACTTAAGGTTAATGTCCGTTTTTGAGAATTTGTTCCGTCGCAGGTATTTGAACCATCTGTTGCCGTGCCAAAGCAAGCTTGGCTGTCATTAGCCGACGCGACGAGCGCGGCGGCCGGTTGAGCATTGTTGTGCCCGTTAGCCAAAATTTTACCTAGCGTTCCCGGCATAGCGCCGCAACTAGTGCCATCGGCATTACACCAGTTTGCCGCCACCTGTTCAACATTTCGTGCGATAGTCATCCATTCAGGATTAGTGATTAAGTGCCAGCCCATCTGCTGACAATAACTTTTGACGTTATCTGATCCGTTGGCTGTTTCAGGGATGTAGGCAATAGGAAAGCCGGAAGCCGTGGAAACTACCTGCTTGTTATTCTTGGCAGTCGTAGCGCATCCCACGCCGTTGTTTTTATAAGTTCCGTACGCGTGCCCGTTGCTCTGCCCAGAGCAGGGATCGCCCAGTTTGGGCTCTAGGCCGACAGCAGGGTTGGAAATTAGCGCGGCTTTGGCCTCGTATTTCATGATGCAAAAATCTGGGGTATGGTAGACAGTGCTACCCGGAACTTTAACAAAACCTGGCGGGCAGCTTTTAGCGGCAGTGAGGGTTGATGCCGTGTTGGTATTATTTGCAGCCGGAGCGGAGTTGTTAAAAGTTTGCGTTGCAGCGGAACTGCATCCCGCAGCTAGTAAAAAAATAATTGTTAGTGGGCACAAAGGCTTCTTCATAAAGTGTCTATTATATTCATTCTAACACTTTTCTGCCCTGAGTTGCGATTCTGTTTAACTATTAGAACTTAGGCACGCCGCAAGCCTGTAAGTCCTTAAGTGTCAGCGACTGATTGGCCTTATAACGTTCGTCCATTACTGTGCAGGGTAAAGTCAAAGGCGGAGGTCTTTTGCCTGCTTCAAAGTCAGCAGTAGACAGACCGGCTCTGTGTTCGAAGTGAGGGGGATCAACCTGTTCAAGCCCGCAATATATGCCGATCTTTGCCAGCTTATCAAAATCAATATTATATCCTCTCAATCGGTCGACGACATCAACGGCAAAGCCGTAATTATGGAGGCTTTTACCCGGCTCAGCCCAAGTGACAATATGGCCATTTACTGTTCGTCCCGAATCATATATGGCATTTTGCTCTGCCAAACTGCGAAAGCCGGAAGTAATGCGTAAATCATAGCCGTAAACAGCGGCGGTCGGGATAAAGCACTCGTTGACTTGAGTTAAAAAGTTAGGATCAAGTGCGGTTGGTATTGGAACTGGTTTTAGCGCTTCGGCTTTAACGATATTTTTTTGTTGTGGATGTTTGTGCTGAATGAAAATAGAGCCCAGCATTAAAGCAATTAGACAAACCCCTAACCCAATAAGAATTTTATTTTTTGTAGACATAGAAAAAATCTTTTTGGTAACCGTTCAAGTACTCCTTTGACCCGTCCTGCATGTCTTTATTTAGTGGAGCAGAATCATATTGGCCGGAACCCGTAGAGTTAAAAATATTAAAGCGTACCCAATGAGGGTTGATATCCAACTGGATGGCGTTGACTGCGCCAGCTGCGCTTAAAGCCTGCGCTAAAGTCTGTGGGCTTAAATTATTTCCGGCTGCAAAAATTAACTCGCCTTTCTGGGTTATGCCAATTCCTGAACGCCAGGTAAAAGTATCTGTCCCGCCGACAACTCTGCCCCAAACTTTTTGGCTGTCGGCATTGGTCACAGTTATGTCGCCGTTTTCAATGAGCATTGGCCCGTTTTGGCGCACGAAAGTTGTATTACTGCCTAGATCCTGCCCGGTGTAATCAAATATTTTAAACGTCCCGTCAGAATAGCCAACAACCGTGCCTAAATCGTTCTTTAACGGCAAATAAGTGGTCTTGCCTACAATCATTCCATAGGCCCCATCACGATACTGGAAGCCTCCGTCAAAGGCAGCAACAAGACCGCCGCTTTGTATAATACTTTTTGGTACTTGGCCGGTTCCGTGTTTTCCCACCTTACCACCCGGCTCATAGATTCCAGCTACGCTTCCTAAAGTAAGCGCGGAGGTGTCGATCTTAACGACCGAGACTATTGCAAAAGACCTACTTGAATCAGGTCTGACAAAAGAGTAGGCTATCACTTCCTTGTTTGGAAATATATTTAGAGGGATATTATGCCATACACCTTCTTCGGGTAATGGCGTAAAGGCCGGATTTGGGGGGATTGGTTTGAGGTCAAGCGATGTTGGTATGTTAGTATCCGCGGTTGAACTTAAAAACTGCGGGGCTAAAGGTTTTTTAAAATCGTAGACAACCTTAGTCGCTTTATCGGATAAATTAAAGAAGATTTTTTCTAAAAAAATAATTCGGCTATCGCCAAAGCTCGGACGTAGGTATTTGTCAGTCATTTCCGCTGCGGCTGAAGTATCAAATTTAACAAATAACGCGCCTATAACAACCAGCGCAACCAAAGCCAGAGCCGGATATTTTAGATACTTGAAAATTACCCAAAGCCAGGGGAAACGCTTAGTTGTTTCTATTTTTATTTCAGGTGGCCGAAAGTTATACATTATATGTTATCCTATTAGTTAAGGATAATTTTTCCAGATGAAAATTTCGTGAATTTTTGCTTGCAAAGAGTCACCACAAAAGCAAACACACGCCGGGGTGAGTGGCGCGTGTTTGATAGTTAATGATTATTTGGTTGCTGCTGGAGTAGTGGCGTTGGTTTCTCCTTGATCACTACTGCCATTGTCTGGAGATGTATCCTTATCGCTACCTTGTCCGTCATTGGTTTCTGTTTCCGTTCCCTTGACCTGAGTAGCGGGAGCGTCAGGCTTTTCCACGCCGCCAGGGTCTTGGATGTTATCCGTATCCTGGGGCGTAACCTTATCAACGGTGGCAGTCGGGCTAGGTGCCGCAGTTTGGGTAGCTGGCTGCTTTTGGACAACAGGCTGGCTGACAGCTTGTTGAGCGTGAGTCTGGAGGGCAACTACGCCAACAGTCCCGATCAACGCGCCGACAGAAAGCAGCGCGGCGTATTTTTTGTTTATTTCCATCAATAATTCCTTTCTTGAGTTAATTTTCTATACCTGAATATAGCTTAACGAGCGGGAATGAAATAACCGTGAACGGACGAAAGGAAATACTCCTTGTTTAAGCAACCTAAGGTAAAGAATTTGAAAATTTATCCACAAGCTATCACAATAATGGGAAAATTAACGTTACCAAAGTACCTTTGTCCGGCGTACTGCTGACAAAAACTTTAGCTCCGTGTCTTTGAACGATATCATAGACAATGGAAAGACCGAGGCCGGAACTGTTGGATCGTAAACTTCTTGCGTTATCAGCTTTGTAAAAACGTTCAAATATATGAGGGAGGTCCTTGGCTTCGATGCCGATGCCGGTATCCTGGATTGTCAGCTCCTGGAATTTTCCGGTGGCTTTTACTGCTACCTTAACAGAGCCGCCCTCTGGCGTGTAATCAATGGCGTTCTGTAATAAATTTAATACCACTTCCTGTAACGCGCCAAAGCTGCCCGATATATCACCCTGTTCGACTGTCTCTAAGCTCAGCTTTATATCCTTAATTTGGGCAAGTTTTTGCATTGTGGTAACAGATGACTTAACAATTTCCGTTAATTTGACCGGAGCCATTTTAAAACCGTTTTTGTGATTTTCGCTGCGGGATAATTTTAAAAGCTGGTCAACCATTGAGGACATGTGATTAACCTCTTCGAGGTTACTTCGAATCAAGGCTTTGGCATCTATATGGTCGCTTTGCAACGCAACTTCCAGTTCGTTTTTTATGATTGACAGCGGGGTCCGGAACTCATGGGAAGCATCGGCGCTGAATTGCTTTTGGGCGTCTAAAGCCAGTTCAATAGGCTTTAATGTTTTGCCCGCCAAAACGTAAGCCAAAGAGCTAAACAGCAGCAACACCCCTATATCTACAAAAACTATGGTTGTTTGGATATGGTCTAAGGCCGACTCGACCAGTTCATGGCGAACCTGCTGGACTGCGGTTTCACTTTCAAAATCTTCCCTTAAATTTTTTGCCAGTGAATAATAAAGGCTGAAACTGAACACGCATAAGATCACTGCCAACATAAAAATGTAAGATGCGGTCAGCTTAATACGGGCTTGCTGGAAAGGGTTAAGTCTTAAGGCTGTAGCCCATGCCCCGAACCGTTTGGAGAACGTGGTCATATTGAACCTTGTTTAATTTCTTGCGTAAATTCTTGATATGGGCATCCACGATGTTGGAAAAAGCACTGGAGTCGTAGTTCCAAACGTGCTGTAAGATTTGTTCCTTGCTTAAAACCAAATTAGGATTGCGCATAAAATATTGCAGCAGGACAAACTCTTTTGCGGTTAAAGAAAGTGTCCTGCCATGACAGGTAATCTGCTTTTTTGCAGAGTCTAATTTTAAATCCCCAACAGTTAAGTCTGTTTGTAAGGCTTGCCTGGGCCGGCGCAACAAAGCTCTGAGCCTGGCCAAAAGTTCCTCGTAGCCAAAAGGCTTTACCAAGTAATCATCAGCACCGCAATCAAGCCCCGTCACTTTGTCGGCCATTGTATCCCTAGCGGTTAGCATCAAGACAGGAATGGTGATATTTTGGCTGCGCCAGCTTTTACATACGTCCACGCCATTCCTTTTGGGCAACATAACATCAAGAATAACGGCGTCGTAATCGTCGGCTTTCATTTCAATTCTTCGCTGCGCAGACTCCCCATCCAAAAGATAGTCAGCCACGTAGCCTTTTTGCTCTAGACCTTTTTTCAGGCTCTTTGCCAGCTTTTCCTGATCTTCGACGATTAAAATTCTCATAGGTTCAAGTTAAAGCCTCAAGATGAAATTTTGATGAAGCTATTAGTCTTAATACTGGCAAATACTATTAGTGAAAGAACTGCGCAAACAACGGCAAATATAAAAGTCGCGGACGGAGAAACTGCCGACCACAGAAATCCGCCTATCACTGACGCCGCTAAGGTAAACACGCTGGTCACGGTAGTTAATACCCCATAGGCCGTTCCCGCTTCTTCCTTTGGAATTAAGGAGCCAATCATGGCTTTGGAGACGCCGTCGGTTAGGGCAATATAGAACCCATAAACTCCAAACAGCAGCCAGACCAGGCTGCCGTATTTATCCAGCGCAAAGCCTAAGTACGCCAGAGCGAAAATAATAATCCCCGTAATGAAAACTTTTTTCGTCCCGATTTTATCAGCTATTATTCCGGCAGGCGTTGAGGCCAGGGCATAAACGAGGTTATAAACAATGTAGGCGGATATAACTAAAATTAGGCTTAATCCCAAATTTTGGGCCCGCAAAATTAGGAAACTGTCAGAGGAATTACCCAAAGAAAAAAGACATAGCCCAAGTATATGAAACAATGGGGACATGACCATAACTGTTAAAAATCCTGATTAACCGCTTAAACTTGGGTAGGGTGATGATGAAAAGGGTAAAAATGCCGGAGCCATTTCCTGATGCCAGGTTTTCATAAGCCAAACTTCAAGCTCATCCATGAATTTGATTTTGACAACAGCCCAGCCGCTTAAATTATTAACTTTTTTGTAGAGCGTCAGCAATATGGCAGTGATCATAGTCAAAAAAACCATAGCCTTAATCCCATTCTCGTCCCTGGAGAGGAAGTGTTTAAAATTCAGTTCCTGTTTAATAAACTTAAAAAAGGTTTCTATTTCCCATCGGGATTTGTAAAGTTCAGTAATTTCCGTCGCGGTAAGAAAATTTATGTTGCTGATAAACCTGATGACTTGCCCCGTAGCTTTACTTTTCGCGGTTACCACACGAAAGCGGTTAAATTTTTGACTCTTTGCTGTAACTCCTAAGGTTGGTTTGCCGGTAAAGCTGATAACTTTGTCTGAAATCAACTCAAGGGTAGCCGTATGGTTGACGCCGAGAGAATTGACTTTTACAACCTTAAAATTTTTATGGTTTTGCAGTCTGGAGATGAAGGATATCTTTTGTTCGCTAAAATCCAAATAGCTACTGACTTTTTTAATCCCTCTGTCAAAAATGGCAATATTTAAAGCCTTTTTTATCGTCTGGCGCTTAACCGCTTCCGGCAGGGCGAGTTCTTCCGCTAAGTATCGCTGATCTTTAAACAGAATGAAGTTCACCGGTATACCGCCGGTGAGTTCCAGGGTAACTTTAAGGTTATTCTGCCCGCCGCTGGTGTGCGTGCCGAAGGACAGCAGCTTGCTGGAAAGACTGAGCATGGTGGAGTCGATTTTACGAAGGTTAATTTTTTGGGAATTAAAAAATACGTCTTGAACCGAAGTTGAGGTGATCAAATAATTAAAAATTTTTTCAAAGTAGCGGTAGTCTATGTTCTTCAGCCTGAAACTAAAAGCGGCATAAGTGGCTTTCCTGGTTACCGCGGTAAAGGGGATATTAAACAAAGCTTTAAATTTTTCAGAATTGTAAATGGCCTCCAGTATGCGAAGCGAAACTTGCTTGGAGCTAAGAAAAGAGTAGATGATTAGCTTAAACAGGACTTTCCCTTGCAATTTCTTTACGCCAAAATCAACACCGCTTTCTTGGCTTAAAGCGTCTAAAATACTATCCGGCACCAGATCAATAACCTGGAGAGCCGTTAAAGGTTTTAGCTTCATAACTTTTGATTTTTGTTTGTTTTTACTGCTTTTGTTTTTATTGTAGCGAAGATTTGGGATTTTTAACAGTTATGGGACATGACCCATTGTTTTTTAATATCTATTTTCCCAGTTTGCTTGTATACCGCACGAACCAGATAAAAAATAAAGGCTCCTCGGAGGAACCTGTATTAGCTCCTCGGCTCGCTCGGCTGCAAGCAGCCGGACTCGCTCTACGTCGCAAATTAAACCACAACAAAATGACTGACATTAGAGTGGCGCATAGGAAAATTTCTTTAACGGCTGGGTTGTTTTATTAGTACGGATGGAGCATCTGAATAAAAATTACAAAATTTCGCTTAAAAAATCGCCTTTTTGGCGGTTTTTGTTCAAAACCGTGAAAAATTAAGATTTTTATACATTTTTCACGGTTATGTTGACAAAACCGTGAAATATGTATATACTTTTAATATGGCTAAGATATTAAATGTCTATAAACGAATAAATCACCTTAGGGAAAGATATTATAAGGCCGCCACAGGCAAAGGGGCCTTGCTAAAACTTATCTCGGAAGCAGAAGTGCCGGAACAGGTATATAACTCCAATGCCATAGAAAACAGCACGTTGACTTTGGACGAAACGGAAAAAATACTTTTACAAATAGACTTAGACAGATTTATTTCCGAACGTGAAATTTTTGAAGCCAAAAATTTGGCGCGGGTTGTGGAATATATTGAAAAAAAATCCAAAGAACAGGAATTAACGCTAGACGTAATTTTATCGCTTCATAAAATGTTAATTTCCAACATTCGCGACGAAATTGCCGGCCGGTTTAGAAAAGACGACGAGTACGTGCGCGTCGGCAGCCACATAGCCCCGGGACCAAAAGAAATTTTACCGCATCTGGAAAAAATGTTTGAAGAATACAATGCCGCGAGCCACGAAAGTATAATAAAACGAATTGCAAAATTACATCTAAGTTTCGAATATACTCATCCGTTCATAGACGGCAATGGGCGCATTGGCAGGGTAATTAATAATTATCTTCTTATTAGAGAAGGTTTTGTCCCGATTAATATAAAATTTATTGACAGAAGAAAATATTATGACGCCTTTGAAGAATTCCAACGAAAAGGTGCTTCTGTAATTATGGAAGGAATTGTCGGGAAGGCGCTTACTAATAGTTACCATAAACGGCTGGCTTATTTGGAAGGTAAAAAAATTGTTACTCTTGCAGATTACGCAAAACAAAACAAGCTTTCACATTCTAATTTAATAAATAAAGCAAACAGGCAAACCATAGAAGCATTTTTGGAAAAAAATATTTGGAAGATAGGAGCGTAACTGCTTTTGGTGTAAGCATAAGCCCGCAAGCAAGCGAGAATGGACTCTTTATAAAAAAGTGCCTCAAAGTTCCAAAATTTAAAAACGAAAATGAAGAACGCAATTGCTGAGCCAAAATAGATTTAGCCGACTACTATGAGCCGGGGGGTTCTGTGCACGTGGATTTTCCGGCAGAATTTTATAACGACTTCGTCCCCGGCTGGAACAAGATGCTGGAAAAAATTAAAGTGCTCGCGGAAAAATAATATCATCTACTATTTCTAAAACCACCCAGAGTGGTTTTTTTGATGTTTTACTTGGGCTCCTTAGGGGCGTATAATGCTTATATATGCAAACATTATCTTCAAAAAACCTGTGGTCAGTGGCGGCAGCGGCTTTGGCGCTCGGATTAATATTCGATTATTTTTTTTTCCAAAAACAGGTCGGCATTTCTTTTTTTATTTATGTTTGTTTACTTCTTCTGATGTTGTTCAGTTTACTCCGCGCGTTTAAAGTCAGCTATAATAAGATTGCGCTATGGTATATTGTGCCAATAGTATTTTTTTCCGGCATGGTAGCGGTACGCGACAGCGGATTTTTGCTGTTTTGGAATTTGATTATTACCTTTGGCCTGTTGTTATTGCTGTCGCATCACTTGGCAGGACGGAACATAAAAAGCTGCTTGTTTTCCGATTATTTAAAAACCGCATTTCTCTTGCCGTTAAAAATATTGGGCAAATCTTTTGGCAGTATTGTAAAGATGTTAGCGGTGAGAAAAGGCGCAATCGAGTACCGGAAGGCTTCCCAGGTTACCAAGGGCATCTTAATTACCCTGCCGATTGCTTTGTTATTTTTGGTGCTAATGTCTTCGGCCGATCTGGCTTTTAACCATTTTGTGTCCGGATTATTCAAACTTAACGTAAACCTTTCGCCGGATGCGGTAGCCCAAATTTGGTGGGCGGTTTTTATCGCGTTTATTTGGCTGGGGGCTTATGTTTATGTTTTGGAAAACAGCACTTCCAAAGAAACAGCGCCGAATCCGGAAGAAACTTCCGGCTACGTGCTCGGCAATATTGAGGGCGGGATTTTGTTCGGAACGCTGAATGTATTGTTCCTGGCGTTCGTCTTGTTCCAAATTCGCTACCTGTTCGGCGGACACGGCGCCATTGCCGCGCTGGGCTACACCTACGCGGAATACGCGCATAAAGGGTTTGGAGAATTGGTTGTTATCGCTCTAATGACTTTCGCGCTAATATTTGTCGCGGAAAAATATATAGAAAAAAAATCGGGGGCTCACGCAAGCCGGTTTAAAATTTTGAGCAATTGCTTGATAGTATTAACCCTGGTCATTATGGCATCGGCTTTTTTAAGGTTGAGTGTTTATGAGCAGGCTTACGGCTTTACTCTGCTTCGAATTTTAGTGCAAGCCTTTATAATTTGGCTTGCGGCGGTATTTTTGTGGCTTGGGTATAAAATTATTGGGGGGATGGAAACACGGCCGTTCATTTTTGGCATATTTTTGTCCATGCTGGCTTTTTTCGCGGTCTTTAACCTGTTTAACCCGGAAGCGTTTATCGCGCGAAAAAACATCGCGCAATTCGCTAAATCCGGCAGGCTGGATGGGACATATTTTTACTCCTTATCGGCCGACGCCGCCCCGGAAATTTCGCGACTGCTAGAAATGCCGGAGTTAAACGACAAGCGGGGAGACACCCTGCCCGCTTTAGCCGCCGACATATTTATGCAAATGGAAAACAACCAAAGTGCCCATTCCTGGCAATCCTTCAATTTTTCCCGGGCGCGAGCCGAAAAAATAATCATTGGCCTTAAATAATTGCCGGCAAGCCGCCGCCATTACACAATCATCCCGCGGGGCGATTTTTTATGGCGGCTATGGGAAGACTTCACGGGCGCTTCATGTTAAAATAATATTATAATTACAATGAAAATCCTGGTAATAGAAGACAACACAAAACTGGCTAATTCCCTCAAGCGCGGGCTGGAGCAGGAAAACTACGCGGTAGACTTATTATTTGACGGGGAATCGGGGGAACGCCGGCTCAAAACCCGCCGTGACATTTATGATTTGGTTATTTTGGACGTCATGTTGCCGGGGAAAAACGGCGTCGCGGTTTGCGCCGCCTGGCGCGCGGACAATATTATTACGCCTGTTTTAATGCTGACATCCAGAGATACCACGGAAGACAAAGTGCTGGGCTTGGATTCGGGCGCCGACGACTACCTGATAAAACCGTTTGAATTTACCGAGCTCCTGGCGAGGATTCGCGCCCTGTCCCGCCGCCCGCAAACTTCCCAGTCGGAATCGTTATTGGTCGGGCCGCTCATTTTAAATAACGCCAAAAAACAGCTGACCCTTGGCGGACAGCCGCTAAACCTGACCTTAAGGGAACTCCGCCTGCTGGAATATTTTATGCGCCATCCCGGACAAGTCTTATCCCGGGACCAAATCCTGGCGGCGGTTTGGGATTTCTCCTTTGATTCATTTAGCAACGTAGTTGATGTGCATATTAAAAATTTAAGAAAGAAACTGGGAGACTATGGTAAAAACCTCCAAACCGTCCGGGGCCTGGGCTACCGCCTGGAATTCTGACGCCTTCCATCGGGCGCGGATAAAACTGACCTTGTGGTACATGGCGATTATTTTGGTAATCGTCACGCTTTTTAGCATCAGTTTTTATATTGTTTCCACAAGACAAATCCAGCGTTCCTTCCATGAATACATCCGGGCGGAACCCGGGCAGGAAGAAAATTTTTTGGAAGATTCCCATGAACGGCTGGCCTGGCTGCTCGTCGCGATTGACGGGACAATACTGCTGATTGCCGCTTTCAGCAGTTACTCGTTTGCCGGCTACACTTTAAAACCCATCAAGCAAACTCTGGAAGGCCAAAAACGTTTTGTGGCCGATGCTTCGCACGAGCTGCGCACTCCGCTTGCCGTAATGCGTACGGACATTGAGGTTCTGCTCCGGCAAAAAACTCCGGCAGCTCCGGAAGTCAAAAACACCCTGGACAGCGTTTTGGAAGAGATAGGCAACCTGACCCATTTAAGCAGCCAGCTCCTGGATTTATCCAAAGCCGAAGACATAACGTTCAGGCAAAACTTTTTACCTCTGGATTTACAACAGCTAATAGTCGGCACGGCCGCAAAATTCCAAAATTATTCCCACAGCCGCCAAGTGGAATTAAGCGTGGAGGAAATCGCGCCGGTAAAAATTTTGGGTAACAGCCATTTTCTGGAACACGCTTTGGGAAATGTTATAGAAAATGCCATCAAATACAACAAACCCGGCGGTCGGGTGCGGATTGGCGCAAACGCCGGCAAAAACCGGGCGGAAATCAGCATTACCGATACCGGAATCGGCATCGCGGAAAGTGACCTGCCGCTTATTTTTGAACGTTTTTACCAAACCGACCAGTCCAAGCACGGCCAAGGAACCGGCCTGGGCCTATCGATTGTTAAAGCCATAATCGACGGCCACGGCGGTTTTATAACCGTGAGAAGCCGGCTGTCTTCGGGCACCACTATTGCCATAAACCTGCCGGCTTTAAATAATTTTTAATTTCAGCCGCATGCGAAAATTTTATATTATTATCGGAATAATTGGGCTTGCCTGCGTCATATTTGGCGGGACAGTACTGCTTGCCCGCGGCGGGCACCAAACATTCCTGTTTAGCCAGTCCCGCGCGGGAGCCAGCGACGGCGACAAAGAATCCCAGGATCCAACGGCTGACGGCGACGAGGAACTTCCCGCCGCGACATCAGTCCCAGTAACCACTCTGGATATTCAGGGGGAACCGCAGGACGCCTCGGCCTTAGGCGGCTACAATGTCCTGATAGCTGACCGCGGAAACAACCGGCTGATTGAAGTCACGCCGGATAAAAAAATTATTTGGCAATACCGGTTCAGTCTTCCCAAACCCGGCCTGGGCGCCGACGACTCATTCTTTACCGACAACGGCAACTCCATTATCGTCAACCTGGAAGAATACCACGTTATTCAGATTATTAATTATGCCAGCAAGCAGGTCACCTGGTCTTACGGCACAGCAGGACACCCCGGCGCCGGGACGGGATATTTGAACACTCCGGACGACGCATATCGCCTCCCGAACGGTGACGTTACCGTCGCGGACATAAAAAATTGCCGGATTTTGGAAATCGCGCCCGGCAAAAATATTGTGCGCCAATACGGCATAACGGGCAAATGCGGCAATGGCCTGAGCCAACTGGATAAGCCCAATGGCGACACGCCTCTGCCTAACGGACATACCTTCATTAGTAATATTGTGGGCAGGAATCTGCTGGAACTGGACCAAAATTGGCAGCCGGTGTTTACCATGCCTTTGCCCGTTAAATACCCGTCCGATCCGCAACTGACTCGGGCCGGAAATATTTTAATTTCCGATTACAGCAATCCCGGACAAATCGTGGAGGTTAGCCGACAGGGAAAAATTATTTGGAAATTCAGCGGGCAGGCCGGGGACGTAAAATTAAACCATCCATCGCTGGCCATTGAACTGCCTAACGGGAATATTTTGGCCAATGATGATTTAAACCATCGGGTCATAGTCATTAACAAGCAGACCGGCAAAATTGTTTGGCAATATGGAGTAACCCGTAAACCGGGCGCGGCCGATGGACAATTAAATATCCCGGACGGGCTGGATATTATTTTATCCAAACCCGGAACGCCGGCCTTGAGCGTCGGCGCTGTCAGCAGGCATGCGGGGAATTATCTGGGCCAGACGGTCACCATTACCGGTTATGTTTTGGAACAGCAGAATGGTTATTCCATAATATCCGACGAATCCGCCGGGGCGGTCGGACCGTATGATTTGCCCGTTACCGGCCAGAATATTGCCGGACTGGCCGCGCGCCAAAAATATACCTTCCGGGGGATTATTAAAAATCAGGGCTTAAACTCCAGCAACAACAATATTTACCATTTAGAATTATTGGTTCCCGCGCAATAGCCAATTTTACGCTTCATAATTACTTCATGTGGTGTTTGTATGCTGATATATATATAATCAGCGTAAATACCACCACATTATGAAAAAAATACTTTTATCCGGCGCGGTAGCCATTGCCATTTTAATCGGGATTTTTTACCAGCACTTTGGCGGTCATTTGGTCACCGCCCCAACTATAACTCCGGCCAACGCCAATGTCAGCTATAAAAATGGCGTTTACACCGGCGGTGTGACAAACGCCTATTATGGCAATGTCCAGGTTCAGGTTACGATTGCGAGCGGCAAAGTGTCGGGGGTAAATTTTTTACAGTATCCCAACGACCGTTCCACTTCCAGAAGCATTAACGGCCAGGCCATGCCGTACCTGCAACGGGAAGCCATTGCCGCGCAAACCGCGCAGGTTAACGGGGTTTCGGGCGCCACGGCGACCAGCCAGGCTTTTCAACAATCCCTGGCCTCCGCTTTATCCCAGGCTCAAAGTTAATCTTAAATTTGCCGAGCCGGAAATGAGCTGAAAATTCAAAGATCATGAAAAATACTCGCACCAAAAAACTTCCATGGCTTAAATTAATTTTTGCCATCCTGGGACTGGCAATTTTAGTAATCGGCAGCAAAAAACTGTTCAACGCCGGCCAAGTCATCGAAGCGCAAGAAAATGTCCGGGGAAAAGACAGCGGATTGGGGACAGCAGTCCAATCCCCGGAATCACAAATTCAACCGCTGGTGGAAGTTTCGCCCCAGCCTCCGGCCGCAAAATCCTCAACAACGACCGGCCCGGCAGCCGCGCCAACACCTGTGGCAGAGGCAACACCGTTACCAGCGGCGACCACGGCGCCAAAATATATTAAAATATCCAATACGCCAACGGGTTATTTAAATGTCAGAGACCAGCCATCAATATCAGGCACGGTTATCGGCAAAGTTTATCCCGGAGAGACCCATGCTTATACCGCCACAAAAAACGGCTGGTACAAAATTAATATCAATTCAAACGAAGCCGGTTGGATAGACGGCCAATACACCGGCGCCAACGATCGTAACAATGACGACGACAGCGAGTAATCAGCCATGAAAAAATTTATTTATTCTTTAATTTTTATCGGCGGCTTTGCATTTTACGCCGTTTATCAAAACCGGTTGGGTCAAAACCCCGGTGCTTTTGCGGATGTCTCCGTCACTTCTCCGGCGGCGATTGTTCCAACTTCAACGGCTCCGAATTCAAATATTTCCACCCAAACGCCAATATCCAATAATCCGCCCGACAATCCGGCCGGCCGCAGCCAATCACCTTCGCCAACGGCCACAGCTCCAACTCCGACCAGCCAAGCGGCCCAACCCACGCCCACATTAACCGCCAAGCCGGCGCCCGCCCCGCAGCCAACACCCACATTAACCGCGGCTCCCGCTCCAAAAGGGCAATATACAGACGGCCAGTACACGGGAACCGTGGCCGACGCGTACTATGGAAATGTCCAGGTTAAAGTCACGGTTTCGGGCGGTAAAATTACGGATGTCATATTTTTGCAATACCCAAGCGACCGCAGTACTTCCCGCTATATCAACGGCCAGGCCATGCCATACTTAAAACAGGAAGCCATAGCCGCGCAATCCGCTTCAGTGGACATAGTATCGGGCGCAACGGACACCAGCCAGGCCTTCCAACAATCCCTGGCCGCGGCCTTGGCACAGGCCAAAACCTAACAAGCCACATTTGGCATATACTTTCCGAACATATATAAAATCCACCCCGCCAATCGAACCGCACATGCTCAATTCCATCGACAACTTCCTGAATAAAATAACCATGTACCGACTGGTTCTCTATTACCTGCTCGGCCTTTTGGCTGTGGCTGTGGCCTTAAGCTTGCTCGGGATTCTACCTTACAATCCGGTCGGCCTGGTTTACTCCGTATTTTTTATTACACTTTTATGCTGGATAGTAAATGTAGTTTCCGCCTGGATTTTTAAAGTTCCGACCAATGTGGAATCGGTATATATTACCGCGCTCATTTTGGCTTTGATTATAACTCCCATTAAAACCCTGGATGCCGCCTATTTCGGTTTTGTCGCGTGGGCCGCGATCTGGTCGGAAACTTCAAAGTATATTTTTGCAATAAACCGCAAACATATTTTTAACCCCGCGGCGTTTGCCGTAGCCTTAACCGCCATTACCATCAACCAATCGGCCAGCTGGTGGGTTGGCACTTTATGGATGCTGCCGTTCGTGTTTGCCGGCGGCGTTTTAATTGTCAGAAAAATCAGGAGATTTGATTTAGTCTTTAGCTTTTTTATCGCGGCGACCGTAACCATTCTAGGCTTTGATTTGGCGCGCGGCTTGCCACTGGCCGGATCTTTGCAAAAAATTATTGTCGATTCGCCCTTGTTCTTTTTCGCCTTTGTCATGCTGACCGAACCGCTGACCACGCCCCCGACCAAATCCCTGCAAATAATTTACGGGGGCCTGGTGGGTTTTATGTTCGCGCCGCAAATCCACCTGGGCGCGGTATATTCCACACCGGAACTCTCACTTTTGGCCGGGAATGTCTTTGCCTACATAGTCAGCCCCAAAAAAAAGCTGCTTCTGACACTAAAAGAAAAAATTAAACTGGCTCCGACCATTTATGATTTTGTTTTTGCCGCGGATACCGCAATGAATTTCCGCGCGGGCCAGTATTTTGAATGGACCCTGGAACACGACAAAACCGACAACCGCGGCAACCGGCGTTATTTTACCATCGCTTCCGCGCCGACGGAACGGGAAATTATTATGGGCGTAAAATTTTACGAACCGGCGAGCAGTTACAAACAATCCATGCTGGCTATGGAACCGGGCGACAAAATATTGGCCGGCCAGCTAGCCGGGGATTTTACTTTACCCAAAAAATCCGCGGAAAAAAGCGTGTTCATTGCCGGCGGCATCGGCGTAACCCCGTTTCGCAGCATGATAAAATATCTGGTTGACACGAATCAACCCAGGGATATTATCATGTTTTACAGTAATAAAAATATTTCCGAAGTGGTCTACACGGATATTTTTGACCGGGCCGTCGAAAATTTGGGTTTAAAAGTTATTTATACTTTAACCGATGCCTCGCAAGTCCCTCCACAGTGGCAGGGGCACGTCGGCCCGGTTGACGCTAAAATGATTGCCGAACAGGTTCCGGATTATAAGGAGCGAAAATTTTACCTCTCGGGGCCGCACGGCATGGTCGCGGCTTTTGAAAAAACCCTGTCGGACATGGGTGTCGGCAAGAACAGCATCAAAACCGACTTTTTCCCCGGATTTGTATAACCCGATCAAAATTAACAGTTCACAATCTTGAGCAGAACAAACCCGGGAGGACGGAAATACTGGCGATTTTCCGCAGCGAGGATTGGGAGGAGTTGTGATATCCGCCGGAGGCGGATGAACGAGGAGTCCCCAAGCTGCGGAAAATCGGCAGGATTTTCGTCCTCACTCAGGCTTGTGAACTGATACGATCAAAACATTTAAATTTATATCGGAATCGTGATATAATCAATTCATCCGCCAAAATTTTGCGGATTGAGATACAAAACTAACATGTAACGTTAAGTTAAAATATTTTAAATTTGCCCCGCAATTTAGGGCAAAATATGGCGGATAAATGCTTACATACTATCAGGCTATCCTAATTGGGCTCGCGCAGGGGATTTCGGAATTATTTCCAATTTCCAGCCTGGGTCACACCGTAATATTACCCAAACTGCTTAACTGGAACTTAAACCAGGGCGAGCCGTTTTTTTTAACTTTCCTGGTAGCCACGCATTTTGCCACGGCTCTTGTGCTGCTCGGATTTTTTTGGAAAGATTGGTGGCAAATTATTAAGGGACTGGGCCGGTCTTTAGCGCAAAGACAAATCCGGAGGGATGATTATTACTCCCGCTTAGGCTGGCTGTTAGTTGTGGGCACTATTCCGGCCGGAATTTTAGGTTTGCTGCTGAAAGACAAAATTCAAATGCTGTTTGCTTCAGCGCGCATTGCCGCGTTCGTGTTAATTTTGAATGGGTTGATGCTGTACGGCGCCGAACTGTTAAGGCGAAAAGCGCCGGAGGATCAAAACCAGAACCAAGCCTACCAGCGCCTGGGCCAACTAAGCTGGGCGCAATCCGTCAAAGTCGGATTGGCGCAAATAATCGCGCTCATTCCGGGTTTTTCCCGCAGCGGCAGTACCATGGCGGGCGGCCTTATTGTCGGCTTATCCCACGAGGACGCGGCCAAGTTTAGTTTCCTTTTAGCCACGCCAATTATCGGCGCGGCCGCGGTTTTAAAGCTTCCCGAATTATTAGCCACGCAAAACCGCGGCTTGGTTGGACCAACTGTTATTGGCGCTTTGTCCGCCGCCGTCGCCGCCTACCTGTCGGTAAAATTCCTGATGAAATATTTCCGCACAAATAAAATCACGCCGTTCGCGGTCTATTGTTTTTCCGCCGGCGTGATTTCCTCTATAATATTATATTTTAGGTAGAAGGCGGCGCTTTTGGCCCGGAGGCAAACCAACCGTAAATAAAACAGGCTATGCCCACCACAAATGAGGCAATGGCATGTTTTGCGTGGATACCGGCCGCCCCAGCCGAGTATCCGGGGAAAAACGAAGGCAAACTCCCCGCGGAATGGGTCACATAAATATAGCCGATTACAAAAAATGCTACACCCAATAGAATACTCACCCAAACCAAAAATTTCTTACCGGCTCCGGCGCTCGGTACGGCACCGCCGGGCATATTGTTGTCCATAAATTATAAGTGTTAATTATTCTCAACCTATTATACACCGGCTTTGCCAAACCGCCAAAGTCGCCCAGACTTAACAAGATATTAATATTTATCAAAAATATCAAAATGCTTCTAGATAAACCTAACTGACAAGAAGTTTTTAAAACTCTTTTTTTAACTCGGTGCGGTTAAATATTGTTCTTCCAGGTTTATAATTATTTCCGCCGTTTTTATGGCTTCCAAATACCATTTTTCTATAACCGAAGGGTCATAAGATTTAATGCCCCTGATTTTCATCTTATGAACTTCGTCGTCCTGCTCGTCGCCTTCGTTGGCGGAACTGATCCTGATTTTAAAAATTTCTCTGGCTAAATTTAACGTGCTTTGTTTATTCATAAAATTAGCTGATAAATAATAAGCAAAAAGCCCCTGCTCTAGCAGGGGCTTTAATTTACACAACCGCGGGAGCCGCGGGTTTGGTTTCGGTAGTGGTTGTCGGCGGCGTGGCCGGCGTGGGCTTTGGATCTTCGTTCATATTTTCCTTTCTCTGCCTTTGGCAAAGCAGGATGAATTAAAATTCGTTGGACCTCAAAACAGGGTCTCTAAAGTAAGCATAGGCTCAATAATGGATTGTGTATACAGCCAAAAGCCAATATTAGAACATTTACGCCAGACCTAAGCGTAAAGAAGCACTTAGTTGCAGAGTTAAGCAGTTAATTAAGTATTTAAACATCCAATTCGGCCTTAAAGGAGCCAAAAAGCTCGTAACAAGTGTATAACTGAGGTTACCACTATATACAGCCTTACTAATTGGGAGTAGGCTTAAAATAGCAAATGAGGTTAATGGCTAAATAAATAAGCAATGGTTTAACTGCCTTTAGGCCTTACGCCTTTTATTTTTAAAAACTCAGGTTTTTTTAATAAAAAGGCGTGAGACCCATAGTCGGTTAAGTACCGAAAAGTTAGAGTAACTTTGTTTTAGTATCATCTTCATCCTTGGTGTCATCCAGAACAAATTTATAATTTGTTCCTCGGATGAGCCCGGGCCGGAAGGCGGTGGAATCCCGCTCCGGCCGGTTTGAGTTTGGAAAACAAATTAAGGGCTCAATTTGAATCTAAAATTATTAACTAATAAACAATATGCTGACTGACAAACAAATTGACAAAATCCGAAACGCGTTTAATGGTACCGACCAAAGAGCGATTTTTAAAATTCTCGGCGATACCAACCGCTACCGGATTTTTGAAATGCTGGGCAAGCAGTCCAGAATCAGCGTCGGCGACATAGCGAAAATCCTAAAAATTTCCCTGCCGCTTGCATCCCAACATTTAAAAATTTTAGAGCAGGCCAATATGCTTATTAAAGAAAAGGCCGGACAAAAAGTTTACTACAAACTTCGGGCCGATAACCGCATTGCCCGGTCAATTTCGGAGGGAGTGCTTTAAACAATATACTTTTCTATTGGATTGCCCAATCTGTTAAAAAAAATTCCGGGCGGAAAAATTAAACGAAACCAGGCTTAGATATGTTAGCGATATGTATCCTATCACTCCTCAGGCAGACATAAATCCGCAAATACTTTCCCACCATAGATTAATACTTAATTTAATATTTTATATGAAAAATTTTATTTCCCGATTCGCGGGTAAAAAAATCATACTTATTTCCGCGATGTTGTTATTCCTGCCTCTGTTGGCGGGAGCCGCGACTTTGAACGCTATGTTAAATGTCGGCACTGTCTATCCGGTATCGGGCGGCACTACCAATATCTCCGGCAGCTGCGGTACCGCCGCAAGCTATAGCGCCATTAGCTTGGCCTTAATCCAAAACGGGATATCCACCACTTTGCCGACCGTTATGACTACCGATACAAACGGATCATTTACCGGCACTATTACATTTCCTTCTTCATACGGCGCCGGTTCAGCCACACTGGTGGCTACCTGCAACCGGACCGGCGATACTATTAACTCCCCCACATTGACTTTCGCGGTTCCGGCCAGCTCTTCTTTTGGCTTACCGGCTTATACCCCCAGCCAGGGCGGAATTTTTAACCTTTCCGGATTGTGCGGCCCATCCAACGGCATCGGAACCGCTGTACTAACTCTAAACAGTTTCGGCAACAACTACGCCTTAGGCACAGCTAACCTTACCCAAACCGCGACTTTTTCCTACTCGGTAACGATTCCCCAAAACGCCGGGGTCGGCAAGGCAACTTTTAAGGCAGCCTGCTCCAATGGCAACACAATTACCTCCGCAACCAATATTGGTTCGCCGGCCGTTAACTTATTTGCGTTCGGATCCGGTCCTCTCCCGGGTCAAAGCACATCCGTTTCGGGCAGCTGCGCCAACGCAAGCACTAACCAAAACGGCACGGTTAGTTTTAGCTTGTTACGCAATGGCGCCATCACCAACTTACCGGGATCCAACAACTTTACCAACAACAACAGCACTTTCAACTCGTCGGTATTTTTTCCGTCCAGCGTCGGAAGCGACCCGGCGACATTTGTTGTGGCCTGCCCTAACGGTGCAACCTTCTCCAATGTCATCATGCTTGGAGCAATGGCTCCCGTGGTAGTATCTACGGTCAATATGCCAACCGGGGGAGTCGCAGCCGGCCATGGCCAAAATTCTACATTCAATTATTTGGTGCTGGCGGAAAATCAATTACCCCGCAGCAGAGCTGCGAGGTATGAACTGCAGGTTGCAAAGGAGTTGCTATAACCCCGGAGCAGAGCTCCGAGGAAATCTTATTCATTATACTGGTGTTAAGTTTTACCGGTTTATTTGTCACCAGCCGAAAAATCTCCTATGTCTTCTCAAAAAAATAATATTCCGGAAAACCTGCTGGTTCAAAACGTCTTGGGCTCTAAAAGAAGCTGGACAGTTTGGGCGGTAAGATCGATTTTTATCGGATTAATTGTCGGGGTTCTTGCCTTGGCGGCCAGTAATTCGGTCTTGCAATTAAACATCACCAAAGAGGCTCCGGCCAGCGCCGCTTTCTTACCGCATCCGGCGCCACAGGTTTTAACAGTCAACGCGCCGGATCCAAGCCTGCTCAGCATCCCCAGCTTAAAACTTAGCGCTCCGTTTGAACCCTTAGGGCTAAACCCCGACCACACTATTGCCGTACCAAAAAATAATATGGGGGTAGGTTGGTTTGTTTACGGAGCCAAACCCGGGCAAAACGGGGCGGCAATAATTGTCGGCCATCTGGATTCGGCGTCGGGTCCCGCGATTTTTGCCAGCCTGCAATATATCAAACCGGGAGATAAAATTTTTATTACCCGCGCGGACGGCTCTGTGGTCACTTACCGCGTGGACTCGCTGGCCAAATTCCCGCAAAACCGATTTCCAACCCAGGCAATTTATGGCGCGATTTCCTACCCGGGTTTAAGAATTATTACCTGCAGCGGGACATGGAATAAAACTTCCGGACACTACAGCGATAATCTGGTGGTGTTTGGCACCGAAATATAAGAAAAATAGGACTTACGCGTTTCATCTAAATATTTAATAAAAGACGAATCGCGCATGTCCTAAAAAAAATTAAACAATATAAATCTCATGGACTCATATAACTCACCAAGCACCAAGCCTTTGTATCGCGGCACGCAAATTGTCTGGTATATTGCCGGACTTCTGGAAGCGCTGCTGGCTTTCCGTTTTTTGCTCAAACTTTTTGGCGCCAATCCTTACGCCGGATTTACCGGCTTTGTTTACGGCATTACCTATCCGTTTGCCGCTCCGTTCTTAAGCGTATTTAAAATTACCGATGTAAATGGCAGCCTTTTTGAATGGACCACATTGTTAGCAATGCTTGTATATTGGCTCATTGCCATGGCAATTATAAAATTATTTTTAATGGGCAAAACCGTTTCAACGCCGGAAGCCGCGGCCAAGCTGGATAACCAAGAGCAAAAATAGCCTTCGCAATATTAAAAACTAAACTTACTTTTATGGGTATAATAATTTGGATTATCTTTGGCGCATTGGCCGGGTGGATTGCCTCAAGCATTATGGGCAGCCGGGACGGACTGCTTATGGATATTGTTCTCGGCATAGTGGGCGCAATATTGGGCGGATTTATTATGAGCCTGTTCGGCCAGGGGGGAGTTAGTGGTTTTAATCTTTACAGTTTCCTGGTCGCGATATTCGGAGCCGTTGTACTAATATGGATTGTCAGAGCCATTCGGGGCGGCAAAATATAAATACATTATTATTGTTGCCGTTTTGCTTGTAGATAACTAATCTTGCGCGAATAATATGTCCCGCCATTATGGCGGGACATATTGATTTATTTTGCGCCGACTTTGCCAAACCGCCAAAGTCGGTGTATACTTAAAAGCGTATTTATAATTATCGAATAATCACATGATGTTCCAAAATAAGAACAAATGGTATAAGGGTTTTATTCTGTGGCTGCCGCTCGGATTGGTGGCCTTAATTTTGTGCGGATTTGTTAACCTGGCGGTGCAACAAAATTATCGCATGTCGGCCAACGACCCGCAAATCCAGGTGGCGGAAGACATTGCTTCGGCCGTGTCCAGCGGCAATGCCACTCCCGATCAAATTGTATCCCCCAATCCGACACAGGACTTGGCCAATACTCTGTCCAGCTTCCTGATTATTTATACCGCGACCGGAACACCCATCGGCAGTTCCGTAGTGCTTGACGGAAAAATCCCCAGCATGCCGGCCGGTGTCAGCGACTACGTAAATCTCCATGGCGAAGACCGGATTACCTGGCAACCCAAGCCGGGAGTTCGCGAAGCGGTTGTAGTCACCAAATTTGGCGGCGCTACCCCCGGATTTGCTTTAGTTGGCCGATCCTTAAAAGAAATTGAAATTCGCGAATCCAACTTAAACAAAATTTCACTTATTGCCCTGGGCGCCTCCTGGATATTAAGCTACCTGCTGATTGTCATCCTGCTTATGTGCTTGAAAAAACCAACCGAAACCGCGGCGGCCGCTTCCGAAACATCCATGGAATCCAAAGACGGCGAACAAAAACATTAGTCCATATTAAAACCCCTCCCGATTTAGCGGGAGGGGTTTTGTTTTGTCCGAATTATTTGGCTTCTTCCTGTGTTTCCTGAACAGCCGGTTCCGCGGCGGGCACCGAAACCTTTTCCGGTTCGGGGGTTAGCGCCTTTAACGATAAGCCCAAGCGATGTTCGCCGGGTTCAATGGAAATAATTTTGAACTCTTTTTCCTGGCCCGGTTTTAAAATATCCTCGGGGTTTTTTACCGCCTGGTGAGACAGCTCCATGACGTGACAAAGCCCTTGTATGTCTTTATCCAGCTCCACAAACACGCCAAACGGCATTATCTTGCTGACCTTACCAGTAACCAGCTGGCCGATTTGGTATTTCTTTACGGCCTCCAGCCAGGGGTCTTCCTGCAGCTGCTTGATGGACAAAGACACACGGCCTTTGTCTATGGAAATAACTTTGGCCGTCACTTTCTGGCCGACTTTAATTATGTCCTTGGGGTTGTCGATTCTCTGCCAGGCCAGCTCGCTTATATGAACCAGGCCTTCCAGTTCGCCGAACTTCACAAAAGCTCCAAAATCTACTACGCCGGTAACCGTACCTTCCACGACCATGCCGATTTTCAGCTGGCCGAGCTTATTTTCCATTTCTTTTTCGAATACGGCCTTCTCGCTGACAATCAGCTTTTCTTCCTGGGCGTCGGCGGTAATTATTTGCACATCAAATAACTGGCCGATGTAGCTTTGCAAAACGCCCAAAATGCGGTTTTTGTCGCCGTCTTCCACACGGGGATAATGGTCTAAGGATAACTGGGATACCGGCAAAAATCCGGTCACGTTGTTTATTTCCACCATCAACCCGCCCTTGTTGGCTTCCAAAATTTTAGTACGGACAACTTCTTTGCTTTCCATTTTTTCGCGCAAAGTCTGCCAAACCCGCTCCTGACCGGCCTGCCTTAAGGACAATTCAACAATCCCGTCTTTATTTTCCGGATCCACGACCGAAACAAAAATCTGGTCGCCCGGCTTGAGAGCCGACAACGTGGCTTCGTCGTCATAAAGTTCGCGGCCGCGGACCACGCCGATACCGTAACCTTCCAGGTCTACGTAGACTTCGTTTTTACCGACGCTGATGAGTTTTCCTTCCACCATGTCGCCGGCTTTGAGCACTTTAATTTCCACACCTGTACCGAGCAAATCACCCATGGTCTGGGCGGTACTTGCTCCGGCGGGAATAACTTGAGTTTTTTCTTCTGGCATAATAATTTTCATTGACCAAAATTAAATAAAATTAAGTAAAATTGAACATAATTAGCGGGTAAAATAAAAACAACGGCTAATCGTTGCTCAATTAAAAACCTTATTGCATTTGGTTAATTGTTAAAAAGCGCTTACCTAAGACTTATTTGGGGATTAATAATTTATGCACATAGCGCTTTACGCCAAATAAGTACTAATATCTTAGCGTAATTTTTGAGATTTGGCAAGCCTTGGCATACAGTTAAATTAGCTCTTAAATTGGCCGGATTTTTTAGTTAGATTCAGTTAAAAAATCCTTTTCTTTTTGGTTAAAATCAGCTATAATTATTTCAGGTTTTAGGTATTAGATATTAGCTTTTAGACAAGCCATAAACTATACATTTAGGAATTAAACCAACTCCTAAAACCTCTTTAATGCAGATACAATACTTCGGACTTTCATCCTTTAAAATCACTACCAAAGAAGCCACAATTATCACGGATCCGTTCCATAAAGATTCCGGATTGGTTGCCCCGCGGGGGGCGGCCGATATTTTAATTTTGGCCGAAAAAAACAGCAAACTTTATTCCGCCACGTCCGGGATTTCCGGCGAGCATTTTGACGTTACCGACCCGGGCGAATACGACGTTAAAGGAGTGACCATAACCGGCATTCCTCTTAAACAGGAAAACAAATATGTCACGGCCTTTTTAATTGAAAGTGAAGACATTCGGATTTTAAACCTTACCCACATCAAGGATTTTAATCTCAAGCAGGAAGAACTGGAAGAGCTCGGTGACATCGACATTTTAATCCTGCCCGTGGGCGGCAACACCGTACTTTCCGCTTCCGCGGCCAGTAAAGTGGTCAATGAAGTCGATCCGAAAATTGTTATTCCTTCCCATTACAAAATGTCCGATTTGATTTTAGACCTCGACGGCATAGAAAAATTCGTTAAAGAAATGGGAGGCAAAAAGGAAGAGATGGAAAAACTGACAATCAAAAGGAAAGAGCTGACCGAAGAGGGGACGAAAGTTGTCATATTAGAACCGTTAAGATGATTGACAAAATTGACAAAAATAGTGCGTCCTAAATTATGTCAATTATTTAAATTTTTTAAATCATGTCAATCCTAAACAATATTCGTAACAAATCCCCCGAACAAAAGTTCCGAATAATGTGGACCGTGGCTGTTGTTATTGTCATAGTAATGATTGCCGTTTGGGTGGTCAGCGCCCATTATTATAAAAACGTCCCCAAAGACACCACATTATTTCAAAGTTTGGGCAAAGGATTTAAGGACGTAAGAGACAACTATCAGAAATAATTGCCCAAAATTAAATAAAATTTCAAAAATTAATTAAAATTTTGGTTAAACTCAATTTTATTTATTTTTACTTAATTTTGGTCAATTTTGTTCAATACTATTTATGCCCAAAGATTCATCACAACCCGTAAGCAACGATATCGGTAAAATTCTGGCCCGGGATATCCAGACCGAAATGCAGGAGTCTTACCTGGATTACGCCATGAGCGTAATTGTAAGCCGCGCCCTGCCCGATGTTCGCGACGGACTTAAGCCCGTGCACCGGCGAATTTTGTACGCCATGCACGAAATGGGGCTGCGCCACAACGTCAAATTCCGCAAATCAGCGGCCGTAGTAGGGGATGTTCTTGGTAAATACCACCCGCATGGTGACATTGCCGTTTACGACAGCATGGTCCACATGGCTCAGACTTTTTCTTTGCGGTATCCGTTAATTGACGGCCAGGGAAACTTTGGCAGTATGGACGGCGACGGCGCCGCGGCCATGCGTTACACCGAGGCGCGGATGTCAGCCGTGGCCGAAGAAATACTACTGGACTTGGACAAAGAAACAGTCGATTGGCGCGACAACTACGACGCCACCCGCAAAGAGCCGGCTGTGTTGCCGGGCAAGCTGCCCAACCTGCTTTTAAACGGCACTTTGGGTATTGCCGTAGGTATGGCTACGGACATTCCGCCGCACAACCTCAGCGAAATTTGCGACGCCATAGTTAAGTTAATAGAGGAGCCGGACGCTACCACCGAAGATCTAATGGAATTTGTCCACGGTCCGGATTTCCCGACGGGCGGAATAATTTACGACATTGCCGCCATTAAAAACGCCTACGCCACCGGCAAGGGCAGCATTGTCATGCGCGCCAAAACCGAAATTACCGAAACCAAAAGCGGCGCTTTCCAGATTTTGGTGCATGAAATCCCTTACCGCGTGAACAAAGCCACGCTTTTGGAAAAAATCGCCGAACTGGTCCGCGACAAAAAAATTGAAGGTATCCGCGACGTGCGCGACGAGAGCGACAAAGACGGCGTGCGCATAGTCGTGGACATTAAAAAAGACGGTCTGCCCAATAAAATTCTCAACCAGCTTTTTTCCTTCACCCAGCTGCAGGAAACTTTTCACATGAACATGCTGGCCCTGGTGGACGGCATTGAACCGCATGTTTTGAACCTGAAAACGGTTTTGGAAAAATATCTGGAACACCGCGAAATTGTGGTCCGCAAACGCACGGAGTATGAGCTCAAAAAAGCCAAGGAACGCGCCCACATTCTGGAAGGCTTAAAAAAAGCCCTGGATCATATTGATGAAGTTATCAATACCATCCGCAAGTCACCAACCAAGGAAGAAGCCAAGGCTAATTTAATCAAAAAATTTAAGCTGACCGAAATTCAGGCCGACGCGATTTTAGAAATGCGATTGCAAACTCTGGCCGGGCTGGAACGAAAGAAAATCGACGACGAATTAAAAGAGAAGAAACTTTTGATTGCCGAGCTGGAAGGCATTTTGCAGTCCAAAAAGAAAATTTTGGGCATTATCAAAAAAGAGGTGGAAGACATGAAGGAACGCTTTGGCGACGAACGCCGCACCGCGGTGGTTAAAAATGCCATCGGCAGCTTCTCCGCGGAAGACCTTATACCGGAAAGCAATGTTATTATTACCATCACCAAGTCCGGCTACGTCAAACGCCTGGCGCCGGATACCTACAAAACCCAAAGCCGCGGCGGCAAAGGGGTAATCGGCCAAACCCTGAAGGATGAGGATGTTGTCGAAAAACTTATTTCTTCCAATACCCACGACGATATTCTATTCTTTACCAATAAAGGCCGGGTCTTCCAGACCAAAGTTTACGAACTGCCCGAAGGCTCGCGCGTCAGCAAGGGGCAAGCGCTGGTCAATTTCCTGCAGCTGCAAAACGGTGAAACTTCGCAGGCAGTGTTAACTTTTTCAAAAAAAGAAGATGCCAAATTCTTGGTGATGTCCACCAAGAATGGATTGATAAAAAAGACCAGCCGAGACGAATTCAGCAAAGTCCGCCGCTCGGGAATGATTGCTATTTCCTTAAAAGGCGACGATGAGCTCAAATGGGTGGAAACATCCGGCGGCGATGACCAAGTTATGCTGTCCACGGAAAACGGCCAGGCCATCCGCTTTAGCGAAAAAGACGTGCGCCCCATGGGCCGCAACGCCAGCGGCGTTACGGGGATGCGCCTGAAAAAGGACGACAAAATAATCAGTATGGACATAATCCGCAAGAGTATTGACGTAAAGACTTTGGAAGTACTGATTGTCACGGAAAACGGCCTGGGCAAAAAAACCGAAGCCGCATACTATAAAGTACAGAACCGCGGGGGCTCGGGGATAAAAACATTAAAAGTCACACCCAAGACCGGAAAAATAGTTTCCATGTATATTCTTAATAATTCCGAGGAGCACGACTTGGTAATTATTTCCAAGTCCGGCCAAACCATCCGCACCCCGCTCAATAACGTTTCCACCTTAGGCCGCGCTACGCAAGGCGTAAGAGTCATGAGGCTGGACGAAGACGACAAAGTAGCAAGCGCGACAATCATTTAAACCTTGGTAGGGAGCGGTCTAGACCGTTCCCTACATTTGCATTAACTCCGGTCCTATTGGGTCGGAGTTATTGTTTGATTTATCAATTTTTACCACCCGCCGCCTCCGCCGCCGCCAAAGCCACCGCCGGAGAAACCCCCGCCGCCAAAGCCACTCGCTCCGCCACCTGCGCCCCCGCCGCTCGGACGGGAAGAGAAGGTCGTACCCGCGCTTTGGGAAAACCCGTGCATGGCTCCCACAAACAACACACTATTAAAGGTGCCTCCGTACGGATCTGAATACCAACGCGGCGGCTGATTGTAGACGCCTTCAAATTGTTTGGCCCATTCA
The DNA here is from genome assembly GCA_031291995.1 of Candidatus Doudnabacteria bacterium. Lineage (GTDB taxonomy): Bacteria > Patescibacteriota > Doudnabacteria > UBA920 > UBA920 > PALSA-1336. Next base: position 98,709 of record JARLHZ010000025.1, on the reverse strand, counting down.
TTTTCCACCCCGAGGACTATGGCATAAGGTAAAAGTTTTTCAAATCGTTCGGGAGTGGCTGCCGGGGCGTTAAAAAACTTTAGGCGATCTTTCTCCGCCACAGACAGATATAATTTTAGACCCAAAATATACTGTTTAGCCTCCGCGCCTTTGACCGTGTGTTTGGGCATAAAATAGCCAAAAATTATGACAATTATTCCGGAGACTATTGCGCCCCCGATGGTAAAGAAATTCTGGGTGGCCATGCCGACCCAAAATCCCAAAAAACCCACGGCAAATCCGCCGGCCATATACGCGGCCCGTACATTGTTCGGATTGTTTGGAAAATACCCCTTATCGACCACGCTTTGGTAGACGGCTTTGCGGATTCCCGCCAAATGCACATAAAATTTATTTTTTAGTTCGGAAAGTTTCACCGTCGATTCGGCGCCAAACAGCCCGTTGACCATGCGGCGCTCAAAATCATTCGGCAAATCATCACCGGACTTTAATAAATCCAGCTGATAGTCGGCACTGTTAAACAAGCCAAGGATTTTTGTCTGCAGGCGGGTGATTTTAATGTAACCCTGTACGGCCAAATTAATAATCTCCGCGGAAATATCTTTATTGTCAGCGGTCTCATCCACCACTGTACCCGCCTCGGTCGGGGTTAGCCCGGCCGGAGCGTCGTATTGCGCAATAATCGTTCTAAACCCGCCCGGGTCTCGGCCTTTACCGAGCCATAACCACAGCATTAACAAAAATACCAGCACGGGCAAGCCCAGCCCCCAGTTGTCGGACAAAATCCATAAAAGCTTCTGCCACCAGGTCGGCTGGGTCACCAACCCTTTGGGAAAACCGACCACCACGGTCAGACCCTGATTTGGCCCAAGATCGTTTTGGACAAAACCGATAGTACTAACGCCGGTGGCGGAATCAGAAAAAGCCTGCTGACAAGCCCGGGTTGAGCCAGCTTCACCGGCAAAACAAGTTTTTTGTAAAACGGGCGATTTAGCATCAACAACTTCCGGCAATTTTACTTCCGCATTCGACTGGGCAATAGGAACCGCCCAACCATTACCGGTCGCGTTCCAATACAGTTCGTCGTGATCGCTAAAATAATTAATGGCTCCCTCAACATCGTAATAAATTATATAAGTATGTGGGCCGGTTAAAGAAGTATTCGCGTCGCCGATTTTTATTTCCAAATTGCCCCCTGACTTGGAAGTAGAGTAGGGGTATGGTTGCCCATTCTCGTCTGTTACACCCTTAATGGTAATCCTCACATTGTAATTCCCGCCGCGCGCCTGGTAGCGGTAGGGGATATCCCGGTAAATGCCGTGGTGAGGCACGTCGGCAAAATCATAAGCAATAGTTTCGGTCACGCTAATGCTGGAATCACGATTGATAGTTATGGCGCTGTTAAACTTATTAATTGTCTCCGCCAGCCCAATTTTTGGCAGAATAAAAAACGCCGCCGCCAAAAAAAATGCTGCCGTGGAAAATTTTAATTTGGTCACAAATAAAGGGTTAAGAATCTAGCCCGATTATAGCATAATTATGCTGTTTTAAAAATCCCACGGATTCGTTTCGACATTTAGCTTATAGCGGTTAGCTTTTAGCCAAACAAAAAACCCCGACTCAAGAAGTCGGGGTTTTTGTTTTAGAAATAGCAACTTCTTTATATTTCCCTTTTTTATATGTAAATCGAAAACGTTTTATGTCTTCTTTAATCCAATTCTTTTCCTTTTTGGTTTTATACTCGCTTGGCTGAACATAACAATGACCAAAAACCTTGGGCTGCTTGCCCTTTTCAAAATGTATTTCCGATAACTTTCCATTAACTATTGCGAAACACCAATTCATAAAATTTAATGGTGGGCGTGCTAGGATTCGGACCTAGGACCCTCTTGGTATAAGCAAGATGCTCTAACCAGCTGAGCTACACGCCCTTAAAACTTAGTATATTATATTCTATTTTCATAGTAATCTGCAATAGCCTGGATTGCAGCCAAAATTCTTTCTTTTAAAAAAACATCATTAAACAACAAGCCACAAGTTCCGTGCCCAAATCCACCTTTATTATTTATGTCGGCTTTTTTTGTATTTTTAATATAAGGGTTGGAAAATCTAGACAGAGGAAATTTTAATTCCTTGCTCCAAAAATTCATCTCCTTTTTTATATTCATATCGCTATAAAGATGGAGTTTTATCCTAATCTTTTCAGCCGGAATTTTTAAAATTTTAATATACCAAAATAAACCAAATTTAATCATTTGTGGATTTGTATTGTATAACCCCACAGAACGTTTTAAACCTTTCACCCCCTCGCCCCAATAAAGAAACAGTCCTGCCACAAACAGCTCCTTCTCAGAAAGAGGCAAATACTTCATCTTCTCTTGCTTGTAAGTTTCGGCAAAACGTTTCTCCCTTTTAGCTTGCATTGTATTTCGGTATTTTTCTATCCGAATTTCGCTAAAATCCCGTAGAGACCTCAACCGCTCTTCACTAAGCGGGTAGCCTTGTAACCATGAACTAAGAGAGCTTTTACTTACTCCCAACAGAGGTTTAATCTGATTGTAGCTCATCCCCTTAAGCCGCAATTCTATTGCTTTTTTTCTTAATCTGTATTTAGCCAAATATAATTGTTTGAATTATATCCACCATTATTATAATTCAAAGGTACGATTATTACAAGAAGGATCTTATATTCATTCTCTTTATCTGCTAAACTATACTTTATGCATTTCCTCCCCATAAAAACTAGAAAGTTTATTCCGCCCAAGGACGACTTGTTTGAGCTGCTCGACAAACACCTGCCCAAATTAAAAGAGGGGGACGTTTTGCTTATTACTTCCAAAATTCTTGCTATCCACCAGGGACGGTGCATAAAAGTTAAAGTTGGCGACCTGCCGGAAAAAGATAAGCTCATAATGAAAGAGGCGGAGCAATACATTCCACGCAACCAGGTGCCGGGACAGTATGCTATTTTAACCATCAAGTACCACACTTTAATTCCGAGCGCCGGCATAGACCGCAGCAACGCGCTGGACTATTACATTTTATGGCCAAAAAATATTAACCAGGCGGCCAAAACTTTCTGCAAATATTTGCAAAAGAAACATAAAATAAAAAAACTGGCGGTAATTATTACCGACAGCCATACTATCCCGCTCAGGAGGGGAACCATGGGGGTGAGTATTGGCTTTTATGGGCTAAAGCCGGTGAACGATTTGCGGGGCAAACCCGACGTCTTTGGGCAGAAGCTCAAGATTACCCAAACCGACACCGTGGACGCGCTAACCGCCGCCGGAGTTATGCTGATGGGGGAGAGTAACGAACAGACCCCGTTGTTGATTATCCGCGGCGCTACCTTTGTTAAATTTACTTCGCGGAATACTTATCGCGATTTGGTTATGCACCCTAAAACCGATTTATACGCTCCGCTTTTTAAAGCGTTTAAGCGGAAGAAAAAATAACACCATGTGTCATTGCGAGTAGGCCAGGGCTTTATCTGGCTGACGAAGCAATCTTTTTATTACCTGACAAGATTGCTTCGTCGGATGTCGTGCCTGAGGCAGATCCTCCTCCGGTGGACACTCCCTGCCTACCGGCAGGCAGGCCCGCAATGACACGGATGGTTATTTTGCATCTGCCTGCTCACCCACACCAAATTGGAACGGATTAAAGTTGGTCTTATAATCGAATACATCCAACCCTTCGCCTTTTTTAAGCTTGTTAACCACGTAATAAGTAATTGGCGTGGCTATTGTTTCGTAAGCGACTTTTAACAAATACTGTGTGAAGGCAATTTGCAGAACCACCGGAGTCGGAATAAGGCCGTAAAAGGCGATGCCGATAAACAAGAACGAGTCCACCGCTTGGCCGACTACGGTGGAACCAATTGTGCGGCTCCACAACATTTTGCCTTTGGTTAAAATTTTCATTTTAGCCAAAGTAAAATCGTTGGCAAACCCACCAAGCCAATAGGCTACTATGCTGGCAAACGACAGCCGGGGGACAAATCCCAAAATCACATTATAAGCCTGCTGGTTGTGCCAAGTCGGGGCAGAGGGCATATATTCCACGGCGATTAGCACCAAAGACATTAGCACCAAACTGGTAAAACCGATCCACATAACGCGCCGGGCCCGGGCATAACCATAGACTTCGGTTAAAATATCGCTCATAATATACGATATTGGAAACAAGATAATGGCACCGGCGGTTTGGACAAAACCGACCTGAATTAGCTTAGTAGACGTTATTTCCGAAACCAGCAGAATCGCCACAAACAAACCCGTAAAAATATCGTAATACTTAGGCTCCCGGCCTTCAAACTTGTCATTTCCGGCAGAGCCGGATCCCGCTCCGCGGGACATATCGTTATTCATTTGATAATCTTACTAATAATAGAAAGCTTATTATAACATATGATTAAGCCCCGTTACATTGCCATCGCCGCCATAACTTTAGACGGCAAAATTGCCCGCAATAAAAGCCACATGAGTGACTGGACCAGTAAGGAGGACAAAATCTTTATGCGCGCGCTTTTGGATAAATGTGACGCAATAATCGTTGGCAACAATACATACAAAACCGCCATTGGACCTTTATCCAAACGCAATTGCATTGTCATTAGCAGGTCAGCAGACAGCGGACAGCGGACAGTAAACCTGGTGTATTGCAAACCAAATAAAACAGAACTGTCAAAACTCCTAAAACCTAAAAGCTATAAGCTAATAGCTATCTTAGGCGGCGCACAAACTTACAGTTTTTGTTTAAAAAATAATCTGCTGGATGAACTTTATTTAACCGTCGAGCCGGTAGTCTTTGGTCAGGGTATTAGTTTGTTTGCCGACGATAATCATCTGAATAAAAAATTCAAACTAATCTCTGAAAAAAAACTAAACAAGCGTGGAAGCTTGCTGTTACATTATATAAAAATCTGAGGCGGCCGCGCTGTTGCGTCCGCCTCTTTGCTACCAGGTATACCCGACCTGTAGACCCGCCCCCCATCCCTTTTTTGTTGAAGTGTGACTCACCGGCGTAAAAAATCCGATACGTTTTTTCCAATTATCGGCATGAGGCCACGGAAACCACGCTGACAAGATCGTTGTTATGGGCAGAACGGCATCAGGCTTGCCCGCGACAAACACCCAAGTCTCGCCGCGTCCTCCCAGTATCGCCAAAAAGGGGCGCACCTTTACGCCAACAAACAGCAACGCCTGAATTTGGCGCGCGGCCTTTCCGGTCTGCGGAAAATTCCGGCTGAATGCCGCCGCGGGACGAAAAAATAATTTCGATCCGAGCGGAAAAATCAGCGCTCCTCCCGCCGCTACTGTCGGGGAAACTTCGCCAACATCCGGGAATGAACCGCCAGCGCCGACTAAGACCTGTTTTTTTACCTGCGCGTCGGCAACCAGAATGAACAGGAAAGCAAAAACTGCCAGTTTTTTCACAGTCCTCCTTCAGTCATAACCGCCTGTTGACGGCTGACCCAAAAGCATATAATATCTCTATTGAGTGGCCAAGGCTACCATAGGGTAGCGATTACTACCACATTAAATTTAAATATGTACCAAGAAATACTAAACAATTTAGGGCTAACACCAAATGAAGCTAAAATCTACGAGTTCCTGGTAGAAAAAGGCGAATCCGGCATTTCAGCAATCGCCATTGGCGCGCAGATTTATCGGCGTAACGCCTACGACGCCATCCAAAGACTGCAGGACAAGGGACTGGTCTTCCAGATATTTTCGTCCTCCCAAAATTTCTATAACGCAGTGGACCCGGACAAGCTTTCCGAGTTGGTGTCGGAAAAGCAAACCGAACTGCAAAAAATCCTCCCCGAGTTAAAACATAAATTTGCCCACCGGCTTGCGGCCGAGGAAGCCTATATCTACCGCGGATACGAAGGACTAAAAAATGTCTGGCGTGATATTGTCCGGGTAAAAGAACCTGTTTATACCATCGGCGCCAAAGCCCAATGGCTAGACCCGAGGTTGGAAGCCGCGCGTCAGGCTTTTTTTGTCGGAATGAAAAAAGAAAAAATCAAACATTATTTGTTGTTCGACAGCGAAGTGCCGAAACAGGTACCGGATTTTGAAAAACGCCTCGACTTTGCCAAGCAATTTCGTTTTTTGCCCAAAGATTATTCCACCGGTTCTGTTATAAATATTTTTGGCGACTACGTGGTAACCTATACCGGCATCTCAATCGGCAAAATTCAGGACAGCGATGTCGTCTTCGTCCTCCACAGTCATAATCTCGCCGAAAGCTACCGCAAATGGTTTTGGTACATGTGGGAGAAAGCTGAAAAATAAATGACCAAAAAGAAAAGACAGGGGCGCGACGCCTGTCTTTTTAAGTGCGCGAGGATGAGGCTCCCGCAGCCTGCTTGGCTTAGCGGTCGAAAGGCATGCGCCGGTTAACGATCTTCGCAAATTTGGCAAACCGCCCTGTACCACCCTGCGGCAACAGCGGCGAAGTGGCGCAGCGGGCGAACGGGGCGTAGCGCAAGATGATATAGAGGTATGCCACATTGACCAGCCAGCGCTGCCACCGGTTGGGGTGGGTCGTGGAATTAGCGAGTCCGCAGATGTCGAGATTGTAGAACTGCTGAGGGTTGCCAACCAATTTTTCGACAACTGCAGTTTGAGTTTTCCATCCTTTATTGCCAGGCAATACTGTCCTAGCAATATATGGACGAAGTACCGTGTTCGACCAACGTCGTACAAAACTCGAAAGATGCTGCGCGGTCTTGAGCAAACGCTTTGCTGTATGATGCGGGTAACCCATTACAGTAAGCACCTCCGCCCGAACACCCATCTGCTGGCATAAGTCAAAACAAGGATCAATGTCGGCCATCCGGTTTTGAAATTTATTCTGTTCGTCCCAGTCTTCTTTGGTCGGCCCGTCGACCCCAAACCCCAAACACCATAGCCCGCTACGGTTAACTAGCTCAGAAAAGTCGCTCCGCTGTTTACTTGCCGCAAGAAATGTATTCATGCAGGTCAGACAGCGAGCGGAGAGCTTTATGCAAGTCTCCTTCTGAACTTCCGCCATCGCTTCCAAATACAGGAATACGACTTTTGGGGTTTGGAAAAAATCGAGCGAGCTAGCATAGCACTCCACCCCAGTTAATCCAAACTTTCGGGCTTTAAGCAACAAGTATTTAAGGTCTGCGCGAAAAACTGAAAGGTCGCGGAAAAACTCAGGCTGGTCCTTGTCTGCTGAGCAAAAGTCGCAGTCAAAAATGCAACCCTGCGACAAGACCAGGGCGAACTCATAAGACAAATACTCCCTCAACCGCCTGTCGCCCATGTTCTCCCAGACCGCTTGATAACTGATGCTGTAAGCCGATGGCAGATGACCAAAAATTTCGCCAACATTCTCCTTAGTTGCCTGATTCACCCGAGCGCCAAATACCAGACCAAATTGCTCAGGAGAAAAGCGTGATATTACTTGGCCACCCAAGAGCATCAGCGTGTTGGGGATCTTCCACGGGATATCGCTTATAAATTGCATTGCCCTAGGAATGCCCGGTGAGCCCATAACCGAAGCGCCGATGATGTCCGCTTGAATAAATAAACTGCGAACACGCTCGTCGTTGGGATTGTCGATATTGAAATCCACAATATCGACTTGGTGGCCAGCGGCCATGAGCTGCGCGGCTACGGCGACCACCGAACCCGACATGTAAACTTTCTTGCCATAGGGGTATCCCAGGTCTACCAGGACGACCCGCTTGGGTTTAACAGCAGACTGCAAAATCGTTAAGCTCGTCATCTGAAATACCTCCTTAAGGTTTTCATAAGGCTTCTAGAATTGCCTTATCAAAACCCTTCTGGATTTTGCAGTCCTGGACCTAAGAACATATCATATTATATAAGGAGTGTCAATTATAATGGTCAAATATTAGTCAATATTTGCTTATAAACAAGGTATTAAATGATAATTATTATATTTTGTTCAAAGACATTGACATTTTTATAATGGTGGGCTATAATGGCTGTATGATTAATATTCCCCAAAATTTAAGGTCATCACTGCTAAGTATGAATTTCTCGAAAAAAGAAGCCGATGTATATTTAGGGCTCTTGGAATTAGGGAAAGCTACGGTTTCGGTTATTGCTCGAAAGGCCGGACTTAACCGAACAACCGGCTACCATATATTAGATTCCCTGGCCGCCAAGGGTTTAGTCAGCGTATCTGGAAGTGAACCTCTGCAGGAATTTGTGGCGGAGTCACCGGAAAAAATTACTGTACTGTTGCAAAAGAAATTTGATGAATACCAAAATTATTTAATTAAAGCAAAAGCAACGGTGCCCCAATTAAAATCATTCCACAATATTAAAAACCGTCCTCATGTTAAATTTTATGAAGGCAAGCAGGGTTTAATTGACGTATACGAGGACACGCTGACTTCCCATGAACCGCTGCGCGCATTTGCCAACTTTGATGATATGCATAAAGCACTGCCGGACTACTTCCCATCTTACTATTTAAGGCGCGCAAAAAAGGGACTTACTATTAGAGGTGTGGTACCAATTACGTCGGAAGCTTTAGAAAGAGAAAAGCATAATCAGAAAGAGGCCAGGGAAATGGTATTTGTTCCGCATGACAAATACTATTTCACGCCGGAAATTGATATGTACGATAACAAGTTGATGATAGCATCCTGGAAAGAAAAACTCGGTATCATAATTGAAAGTGCTGAAATTTCCGACGCCATGAAAAAAATATTTGAGCTAGCGTGGATTGGGGCAAAGACTTTGGAAAAAAATAAATAAAAGAAGGCAGAACACGCGGTGGCCCTGCCTTTTAAAGTGCGCACTTAGTCAACGATTGGCATATGGCGGTTCCAAAACTTTGCCAATTTGCCGTACAGTCCGCCCTGGCCTTGCGGCAGCAACGGGAAGGAAATGGACCTCCCGAATATTGCGACTCCCAGAGTCAGAATTAGGAATGCGAGATTGCCGAACCAGCGATTGAGGCGCCGGGGGTTTGTGAGTGGCGAGCCGAGAGAGTTGAATTCGAGATTGTAAAACAACTTAGGGTTGTCCAATACAGCCTCGACCGTTCTCCATTCCCGTTGCCAGCCAGTGTTTCCGGGTAGCACCAGCTTGGCGAAGTAAGCGCGAAGTTTAATGTTCCGCCACCGCAGCAAGTAGCCACTAGAGTTATAGACTGTTTTTGCCAACTCCTTGTAGCTACTTGTGGGGTAGCCGGTGATCATAATCACTTCGGCCTGAAGGCCAAGCTTCTGGCACAAATCCAGAGAACGCCTAACATCGGCGGTATGGTTCTGCACCTTGCCCTGACGCTTCCACTCGCTCTCGCCTGAGCCGTCCACCCCGAATCCCACGCGCCAGAAGCCGGCATCTTTCAGTAACTTCCCAAACTCGGGAAGTGTATTCGCCGCTTTCAGGAATGTCACCAGGCAAGACAGCGCCCGTACCCGAAAGTTAAAGTCGTGCTTTTTCCGCAGTTCCGCGATTACCTCCAAGTACTGAGCCACGGTGTCAGGGTTTTGGAAAAAATCGAGGCTGGACGCATAACAGCCGAGGTCCTGCAATGCCCATTTCTTCGCGAACAGAATCAAATACTCAATGCCGTCCTTGAAGTGTTCCAAATGGTGGTGCTGTTCCAGCTGGTTCCGTTCGGCCGTGCAATACTCTTTGCAATTGAAAGCACACCCTTGGGAAACCCAAAGAGGGAATTCATGCTTAAGATACTCACACAGCCGCCCCATACCCAAGTGCTCATATACCGGAACCAAGGACACTTCGTAGGGCGAGGGCACCTGCCCAAACAACGGATGAAGATCCTCCGCTGAGGCAATCTGGATGGCATTAGTGAAGGCAAACAGCCGAGAAAACTGAAGTTGGCTGAGCCTGCTAATAATCTGGCCACCGACAATCACCGGCTTGTTTGGGTACTCTACTGCAAAGCGCCGACAAAGCTCAATAGTCTGCGGAATGTATGGCGCTCCAATTACGGCAACCCCAATAACGTCCACAGCTTCAAAAAATAACTTAACCGGGCCACCTTCCACTACTGGGTCAATGTTCAAGTCCACAATGTGCGCCTCATGCCCCGCGGCCATCAACTGAGCCGCGACCACGACCAACGCGGTGGGCATGTAGACAGAGCTTTTCCCGTAAGGGTACTGCTGTTCCACCAACGCCACCTTCTTGGAACTCGTAGTTTGTTGCAAAATCGTTAATGTGCTCATTTGAAAGCCTCCTTTAGGTTTTCATAAGGCTACTAGTATTGCCTTACCAAAACCCACTTACAGGATGCTTTCATATTTATTTTACCTGCTAGAATAGCATATTTATTATATATTGTCAATAATAAACGTCAAATATATATCCTAATTATCCTTTATTTAAGACTAAATCTATAAATTTACATGTTTTGTGGAATAGTATTGACACAATTACCTTTTTTTTGCTATACTATTAATATATAGATATTAAACAAAAACCTATGTTAAACCACGAATTGCCAATATATAAGAGCCTTATAAGAATTGGGTTTTCCGACAAAGAGATTGTGATATATTTGGCTCTGCTTGAACTTGGCAAAAGAACTGTTTCCGCAATAGCCCGAAAAGCGGGAATAAATAGAACAACTGTTTACGATATTTTGGAATCACTAATTTCAAAAAGGCTTGTCAGCATCTCTGGCAAAGAGCCGCTACAAGAGTATGTGGCAGAGTCTCCGGATAATATTTTAAACATGTTAAGAGACGAGCTTGCGGAAAAGCAAGGCATATTATTAGAAGCGCAAAATTTAGTGCCACAGCTTAAATCCATGCACAATGTCAGCAATCGCCCAAAAATAACTTTTTATGAGGGTAGTGCGGGTCTGGAGCATGTATACGATGATACGCTTACATCGCACGAGCCCATTCGCGGGATTGCCAACGTAAATGAAATGCATGCTGGCTTGCCAAAGTATTTTCCAAAATATTATAAGCGCCGTGCGCAAAGGGGGCTAAATATTAAGGCCATTCTTTCCGCCAATGAAGAGGGGAGAAAAATTTCCGCAAACGACAAAGAAGAGCTGCGCGATACCGCATTCATCCCGGCCGATAAATATAAATTCATTCCGGAAATAGACGTTTACGACAATAAAGTAATGATTGCCTCCTGGCGGGAAAGACTGGGAATAATAATAGAGAGCCAGGAAATTGCCGATTCAGTAAAAACACTTTACGATCTTGCGTGGGAAGAAGCAAAAAGACTACACAACGCGGCTTCGCAGAAAAATACTACAACTTGAAAAAAACTTTGAATGGGGATAAAATACAACGGCTATGATGGAAATAAAGATTATCACAAACAGAATCACGCTTGCCGAAGTTAAACAAATAGCTGCCGATAGCTACGGCGACATGGTTAAGGCTGTGGTTGATATTGAACGCGGTATTATTGCTATTGGCGGTGAATGGCACGCCGATGCGGAAAGCGCGCTCTTGGAAAACGGCTCGACTCAAACAAACCTTTGGGGAATTAACATTTATCCTGACAAGTCTCCAGATGGCATGATAGCGTTTGTTTCGTTGATTAACATCCGCCCCAGGCAAAATAATCGCGGCATGGAAATTCAAGACCCCTTCATAAAAAATAAGATTACGGCAATTGTAAATAAACTTATTTCCATATGAACATAGAACGCTGGAACAAATTCACTCTTCACCAAAAACTCGGCAACATTGGCAGTGAAGTCGCGCGTGCCAGGTTGTGGGACGACAAGAAGGATATTTTAGCCAGGAATATGTCCTTGCACCGGATTTTAGAGATGCTTGATGCCACGTTGGAAGGCAATATTCCCATGTCCGCTAAAAAAGAACTGAATAAAACAAAAGAACTTGTTAGTGGTTGGCATGCAAACAGCAAAGATATAGAATATTCCCCCAGTCTGCTGGAAGAATACTTTACCCAATTCGCTTACTTAATATGAACGAAACCCGCGTTAACTTACAGCATCTTTTGGAGGACATAAGGGACTCTTATACCTCGCCTTTGGAAGAAATTATTTTGACGGAACTGGTGGCCAATGCCCTGGACAGCAAGGCTACGAGAGTGGATTTTGACGTGGACGTTGTAAATAAATTTATTCGCTGTACCGACAACGGCAACGGTATGAAAAGGGGAGCTATAAAAAATTACCATAACATAGCCGCTTCTACCAAAACCCGCGGCAGCGGCATCGGTTTTGCCGGCGTGGGGGCAAAGCTCTCGCTACTGATTGCCAGTCAGGTAATAACCGAGAGCAAAGGCGGCTACGGCAGCCATTGCGCCACTACTTGGCAATTGACCGGGCCTTACCGAGCGCCGTGGAAATTTATTACTTTTAGTGATAAAATTAATAGCCCGCGAGGCACGTCGGTGGCCATACATTTTGCAGACAGCCAATCCCATTTATTAAAAATTGATTTTGTCCGTGAATCTATCTTAAAGCATTTTTATCCGCTGTTAAACCAAAAAATAATGCGGGACTTGCTTAAGTATTTTTATAAAAAACCGATTGAGTTTTATGTTAACGGGCAACCCATCGCGGTTCCGGAAAATAGCCAGGACGAATTGCTCCACTGGTTTTCCATCCGCCAGGGCAAAGCCCGCGCGCCCATTGGCGTGGGATATTTAACTAAAACCCAAAATCCGTTAAACTGGCTTGAAAAAGTGCTGGGCAAGAACGACCGTTTGACTTCGCTTAGGCCCGGCCTGTATATTTCCACCTTCGGTAAAGTCATAAAGGGCGGCTGGGAATGGCTGGGTATTCTGCCAAAAAATAATGAAACGCTGGCAGGCATAGTGGAAATCCCCGCTTTGGCGGAAATTTTAACTACCAATAAAAACGACTTTTTAAGCGACGCAACATCTTTAAAAAAATACTATAAGTACCGGAAAGCGATTCAAGAAGCCGTCCTCCCCATTTTGGAAAGCCTGGGGGAAAGCCGCGAAAAATCCGAAGTCGCGCCGGAAAAAATTATCAAACCCCTGAATAAAACTATCGATCAAGCTCTGAATAATCTGGTGGATGATTTCCCGGAGCTGGAAAGCCTGATGGGTTCGCGGGCCAAACGCGTTCTCGGCAAATCGGACAGAAAAAAATCCGAGTTGGAATTGCGTAGTGGTGAGAATCGTCAGGACCAAACCAATCCGGACAACGGCCCAGAGAGCGGCAAAAATGAAAAAAACGAGGTGCTGCCAAAAGGAACTGGAAAATCGGAAGCAAAAAATTTGGTTAAAGCCAGGCAAACGGGAATCCAAATAGTCTTAGGAGAAATTAACGATACACCAAGCCAAGCCCTGGGCCGGATTATAGACGACACCCTAACCATAAACATTAAGCACCCTGCCTGGCAAAAAGCCAAGACCTCCGGTTTTCAGGAATACCATATCCTTCTGACGGTGGCTGTTATACTCTCCGAATTTTTGGAAATGCAAAAAAGTCCGCAGGAATTTATAAACCGCTTCCTGGCTTCTTGGGCGGAACAAGGTAAAAAGGCCGAGGGAAAGCTTTTTTAAAATATTTAATATTTGACATACAATTGTATGTCAAATATAATACAATCATGGACGAACAAATTATATCAATACGCCAAATACAGCGGAATTACAGACAACTCATAAATCAGGCCAAAAAAACCGGGAGGCCTGTGTATTTGGGCGCGCGTTTAAAAAAAGAAGCCGTGTTAATAGACGCCGAAAGTTACGAAAAATTAAAGGCTAAAGCCTCGTATAGCGGGCCTGTTTGGGGAGAAATAAAAGAAAGCCTCGCCAAATTGCGCAAAAGCGGCAAAAAACAAAATCTTAGCAAATTCATTTATGCCGACAGAAATAACCACTGAACACATCAAGCGGGTAGTTATAGACGCCTCGATAGCGGTAAAATTATTTAGCGAGGAGGCTGGAACCACCCAAGCAGAAAATTTATTAGCCAGGTGCTTTGCGGGGAGCGCAGAGCTATTCGCGCCGGACTTGCTGATTTACGAAGTGGTCAACGCGCTTGGAAAAGGTAAAAAATTTTCGGCTGGTGAAATTACCGAGGCCATAGAGGATTTATACAATTCCCGAATACAAATCTTCCCGCCTGATACGCTGTTAACTTCCACTGCTGTAGAAATAATGACTCGTCATAATTTAACTTTTTACGACGCTTCGTATGCCGCATTGTCAAAAATTCTGAATATTCCATTATTAAGCGCCGACGCGCGCGCTCATAAAAAAATCCCGGATATAGAAACCATTGAGCTGCTCTAAATTTCAATTCGCAAGTCTAAGTGAGACGATAATCTTGATTTTTTTATGCTCTAGACAACTTCCGAAAAATCTGCTATACTAAGTATAGAAAAGTTAGTTCTTCATTCGAAGAAACAAAAATCAAAAACAATCTAATAGTTTAGCAACCACGTCACCTGACGGTGATGACTTAATCGCCCTGATTTTTCAGGCGATTGGTTATAAGGTTATGCTTATAACTATACACTTCTTTTGACTTTTCGGGGAAACCCTCTATTTGCCTTTACGGCCCGACGGCCTTGGCAAACCATAGAGGGTTTTTCATTTGGAAAAGATGCAAAAATTCTAATCTTGTGCTAATCTAGTAAATGCAAACAAAAAAATCAATTAATTTTAATTTTATGGACCAGGATGATATTAAGGATCTCTATCAAGAAAAATACAAGAAGCGCATGGGAATTCCCTTTGATGAATGGCAAAGCGCCGGCCCGCAAAGCGAGGCCGAGGCTTACGCGCGCCTGCAGGAGATTGACGACGAGTTAAAAGCCGGCTACGACCAGTGGTACGAGGCCGAAGGGTCGGAAAAAGACGAAATGGAAGAAGTCCGCGACAGGCTCAAAGCCGAATACGATTTTTTGGAAGAAGCGTTTGGCCTGGAGGCACCGGATAAGAACTGGTAAATTTTACGAAGTACGAACGGTTACGAACTTACGAACCCTTCGTATGTTCGTAAAAATTCGTACTTCGTAAACTACGATATGCTTTACATAGTCGCAACACCAATCGGAAACATGGGGGATATTACACTGCGGGCGATTGAGACGCTCAAGCGGTGCGATTTTGTAATTGCGGAAAATCCGGGCTATTCGCGGCGGCTGCTGCAATATATAGACGGACTTTCCGTGCGAACCGCTTCGGTAATTGCATCTAATGACTCAGTTGGGATGACAGCAAAAAAAGAAGTCGTCCAATTCGCGGAACATAACGAACAGCAGATTGTCAAAGAACTCGCCCGCCGCTTAAGCAAACAAGACGGCGCGCTGATTACCGACGCCGGAACTCCCGGGATTAGCGATCCCGGATTTAGATTGGTTCGCGAATGCGTAAAAGAAAACGTGCAAGTCATCCCATTCCCGGGGCCGAATGCCGCCATTGCCGCCCTGTCTGCCTCCGGCCTGCCTACTGACAAGTTTTTGTTTTTGGGTTTTTTACAAAAAACCGTCAGCAAAACGGTCGAGGCCTTACAGTTTGCGGCCAATGCCGAAGCCACCGCGATTTTTTATGAGTCCCCCGAAAGAATTCTTAAGACGCTCAGCTACATAAGCAACGCGTTCCCTTCTTCACAGGTCGTTATTGCCCGCGAGCTGACTAAAATGCATGAAGAATTCATCCGTGGTACCCCAACCCAAGTATCTGACGCACTCAAAGACAAACCCTCCATAAAAGGGGAATTTACAGTAATGATCTCATTTAAATAATTATGTCAATTCTGGTCAATTTTATTTAATTTTGTCAATGAACCTATGTCCGGACATTCCAAGTGGTCGCAAATTAAACGAACCAAAGGCGTCCTTGACCAAAAAAAGGGACTGCTGTTTTCCAAGTACTCCAAAAAAATCTCCATAGCCGTAAAAGAAGGAAGCAGCGGCGACCCGTCGGCCAATTTTAAATTAAAAACGATAATCGACAGCGCCAAAGCCCAGGGCATGCCCAACGAAAACGTGGAACGGGCCATAAAAAACGCGCTGGGAGCGGGGGCGGCCGCGGTCAAAGAAGTCGCCTACGAAGGCTACGGGCCGTTCGGCACGGCATTTTTGGTGGAAGCGGCCACGGACAACAGCAACCGCACTTTTAACAACGTCCGCAAAATTTTTTCCGAACACGGCGGCAGTATAGGAGCCCAGGGGAGCGTAGCGTGGCAATTTAGCACCAAGGGACAAATTTTAGTCGAGCGCGATAAAAATATTTCGGATATCGAAATGGCCGCCATAGACGCCGGAGCGGACGATGTCCGGGAGTCCGAAGAAGGTTTGGAGGTTTACACACTGCCCCAGGATTTGCACAAAATTAAAACTGCTCTGGAAAAAGCCGGAGCCAAAATCGCCCAGGCGGAAATTATTAAGGAATCGTCGCAGGGAACGGACTTAACCGAAGACCAGAAGCCTAAAGTTGACACTCTATTCGCGGCCCTGGAAAATGACGAGGACGTTATAGCGGTACACACTTCTGCAAACCTTTAGCTGACTATAACGATAACCATAACTTCCCTATGTCTTTTAAATTCCATGGTTGGCAGGTTTATAAAGACGCGAGAACTTTTAGAAAAGAGGTTAAACAAACAACCAAAACCTGGCCATCGGACGAAAAATATATTCTTATAAGTCAAACCGATAGGGCGGCTCTCTCAGTTGTGTTAGCGATTGCCGAAGGTTCTAACCGCAGGACAGAAAATAACAAGATTGTTTTTATAAATCGGGCCCTAACCTCGCTCGATGAAGTTATGGCCTGCTTTGACTGCGCGCTTGATGATGTTTATATTGATGAAGATAAATATAAATACTTCTACAACCAAATCGAAAATTTAGCTAAGCAACTCCGGGGTTTAGAAAACCATCTCAAGAATGCTATTGAACACCCCGAATCCTAGCAGTTATCGTTATAGTAATAGTTATTGTTAACTTATGATTATACTAGGCATCGACCCGGGTACGGCAACTACCGGATTCGGAGTAATAGAAATGACTCCCGCCGGAGGCGGGTCCGCCTCCGGCGGAAAAAACCAGCCCGAGCTGGTGGATTTTGGCGTAATTACGACGGACAAAAATCTGACAGACGCGGAACGCTTAAACATTTTGGCCGATGACATAATCCAACTCCTAAAAAAATTCAGGCCGGATGCCGTGGGGATTGAAAAATTGTTTTTTACCACCAACCAAAAAACGGTTATGACCGTTTCCCAGGCCAGGGGAGCCGTCCTGCTGGTTTGCCAACAGCATAAAGTTCCGATTCTGGAATTTACCCCGCTTCAGGTCAAGAGCTTTATTTGCGGTTACGGCAAAGCGGAAAAAAAACAGGTTCAGTACATTGTTCAAAAAACTTTTAAACTCAAAAACCCACCCAAGCCGGACGACGCGGCGGACGCGGTAGCCATTGCAATGTGCGCCGGCCATAAATATCAAAAAGACCTCCGGTTAAAGGCATAAGTGGGCGGTGGATATGTTTTCTGGACTCCCCAAAAAAGCCCTGATATAATTTGCATACCCTGCAAACAGGGTTAAAAATTAAGACCAAAAGGAGATTACAATGCTACCAGACGATGACGACACAACAATGCCGGACGGCGGTGTGCCGGAAAGCACGGAAGAAGACGAAGATGATGACGATGAAGGCAAGGTCTAAACCGCGGATTTAAACGCGGATAGCTACGCGGATTTCACGCTGAATATAAAGCCCCTCCGCGAGGAGGGGTTTTAAGTTTATCTAGTTGTCATCCCGAGCGAGTGCCACCGAGCCGAGGAATCCCTTAAATTTTCAATTTATACTAATTTAACAAACTTTCTTTTCCCAACTTGGAGAATAATTTCTTGTCCAGCAATTTTTTCCAAATTTTTTTCTTTAAACAATTGTTGATCTACTTTCACGCCATTTTGTTCTATCATCCGCCTGGCTTCCGACTTGCTCGACACCAGAGCCGCTTCCAACATCAGATCCACAATATCATATGATCCAGCCGCGATTTTTTTGCTCGGAATATCGCCCGGCAACTCACCTTTGCTGAACTGGGATACAAACGCGGCTTCGGCTTCCGCGGCTTTTTTTTCGCCATAAAACTTTCTGACAATTTCAAAAGCAATTTTACCTTTGGCCTCCCGGGGACCCTTAGCCATCAACTCGTCTTTTTCCGAAAGGGGAATTCTTGTACAGTTAATAAATAAAATTTCTATCATCTCGTCCGGCTGGGCCATAACCGCGCCATACATTTCATTTGGCGGGGATGATAAAAATACTCCGGTACCCTGGCTTTTGGACATTAGCGCGCCCGTTTTGGGGTTGGCCATTAAATTGACAATCAGTATAAATTTTTCTTTATCTTTTATCCTTTTGAGCAACGTCCGGCCAGCCAGCGCGTTAAACGTTTGGTCCGTGCCGCACATTTCCACATCGGTATCCAAAGCCACGCTGTCGTAGCCCTGCATGAGCGGGTATAAAAATTCGTGCAGATAAATCGGCACATTACTGTTCCAGCGCTTTTCAAACATATCACGCTCAATCATTTGTTGGACTGTAAAATTAGATGCGAGCCTGATAACATCTTTTAAAGACAACTTGGACAGCCATTTGCCATTGTACGCGATTTTCGGCGGATTAACGTTAGCCTTAAAATCCATTATCGGACGGATTTGCGACAACCAGCTTTTAACGTTGTTTTTTATTTGCGCTTCGGATAACATCGGCCGCGCCGTATTTTTTCCCGTCGGGTCCCCAATTTGCGCGGTAAAGTCGCCAAATAAAATCGTAATCTCGTGCCCCAATTGCCGCAGATCTTCCAGCAACATATAATTTTTAGCATGGCTAAGATGCAAAGAATCGGAAGTGGCATCCGCCCCAAAGTAAATTTTCAGGCGCTCCCCTGATAGCAGTTTTTTTACAAACTCATCTTTCGACGGTAAAACATCCACCACTACCCCCCGGTTAAGGATTTCATCAATTCTTTTCTTGTCCGTTATGATTTTCATGTATATACGCTTAATTTCATATGTTATTATAGCATTTTTCTTAAAAGCCAAAAACAGCTATAATTTATTAGTTATGTGTTATTAGGTATAGATACCAGTATGGTTTTAAGTCTAACAATATAAGGCAAATACCCTTACCCTTATAACTAAAAACCGTTCCGGTTTCCACACCCAAAAACTTTTTACTTAAGCGAATTATGCGAGTTTATAGCTATAAAACCCCCCAAATCAGCTCCAACGGCAAACCCGTCGCGGTAAAACCGGCGAAAAAGCCAAGAAGGAGTAGAAAATTCAACTGGAAAAAGTTTTTTACGTGGATGTTCAGGCTTTGCGCTTTGGGCGTGTTGTTTGTGGCAATTTTATTTTTATACTACACGCGCAACCTGCCCAATCCCAACCAATTGCTCAGCCGCGACGTTCCGGAATCGACAAAAATTTACGCCCGAGACGGCAGTCTGCTCTATGAAATTCACGGCGAGTACAAGCGCACTCTGGTCACGCTTGACCAAGTCCCCGCAAGCGCCAAGGACGCGACTATTGCCATTGAAGACAAAAATTTTTATAACGAGGGGGGGATTTCCCTAACCGGAATCGCCCGCGCCGGCTTGGCCGATATTTTAAGCCTGCGCAAAAGCCAGGGCGCCAGCACCATTACCCAGCAATTCGTAAAAAATGCCATTCTAACCGACAACAAATCCTGGGACAGAAAAATCCGTGAGGCAATTTTGGCCGTTACCATAGACGCGAAATTTTCCAAAGACCAAATTTTGCAGCTTTACCTTAACGAAATTCCGTATGGGCGCAATGCCTACGGCATAGAAGCCGCCGCCGAAGCTTACTTTAACGTTTCGGCAAAAAATCTGGATCTGGCGCAAAGCGCCTATTTGGCCGCCATGGTCCAGGCTCCGACTTATTACAATCCAATGGGAGCGCATCGGGCAGATCTGGACGCCCGCAAAAATACCGTCCTGACACTTATGCGGCAACAAGGATATATTACGAGCGACCAGGAACAGCAAGCCAAAACCGAACCCGTAAATTTTTCTCCAATAACCAACGGCATCAAAGCACCTCATTTTGTTTTGTGGGTTGAGGATTATCTGGCTAATAAGTACGGCGAGGTCACCCTGGAAGAGGGAGGGCTTCAAGTCTATACCACGCTTGACCCAAGAATGCAGCAAATCGCCGAAACGGTGGTAAAAAATGATGTTGCCAAAGAAAGCGTAAAATATAACGCCAACAACGCGGCCTTAGTGGCCATCGACCCAAAAACGGGCCAAGTCCTCGCCATGGTCGGAAGCAAAGACTATTTTGGCACCTCCACCCCCGCGGGCTGCACGCCGGGCAAAAATTGCACATTTGAACCAAATGTAAACGTCTCCCTGTCCCAGCGCCAGCCGGGATCTTCGTTTAAGCCATATGTTTACGGTACGGCCTTTAAAAAAGGCAATAATTACGCGCCGGCCTCCATGCTGATGGATGTTGTCACCGATTTCGGTTCCTATAACGGCAAAGATTATATTCCCCATAATTACAACGACCAGAGCTACGGACCGGTATCGATGCGCCAGGCTATGGCCGGAAGCTTAAATGTTCCGGCGGTAAAAACCCTGGCTTTAGTGGGGGTAAACAATGCCGTCCAAACGGCGCATGACCTGGGTATTACCAGTCCACTGGCCGACTGCGGTTTGTCTTTGGTTTTGGGAGGCTGCGAGGTCAGACTGCTCGACCACGTGGCGGCCTATTCGGTCATTGCCAACGAAGGCGTAAAAAATCCCGAGACCCCGATATTAAAAATTTTGGACAAAAACGGCAATGTCCTGGAACAATACAAGCCAAACCCGCAAACAGTTTTAGATCCGCAGGCCGCCTATGAATTAATCAGCATAATGACCGATAATAACGCCCGGGCTTTTGTTTTCGGAGCAAATTCGCCGTTAACCCTCCCTGGCCGCACCGTGGCGGCCAAAACAGGTACAACCCAAAACTTCCGCGACGGCTGGACCTTGGGCTTTACGCCGTCGTTGGCGGCGGGAGTATGGGCGGGAAATAACGACGGCACGCTGTTAAAAAAAGGCTCGGACGGAGTGGTAGTTGCCGCGCCAATTTGGCATGATTTTATGGTTCAGGCGCTGGCCACATCGACACCGGAAACTTTTACCGTGCCTCCGGGAATTACCCAGGTTACGGTGGATTCCGTATCCGGACTTTTACCCACCGACGCCACGCCGCAAACCAAAACCGAAACTTTTGCCAGCTACAGCGTACCTACGGCCTACGACAACGTCCACCAAAAAGTGGCCTTTGATTCCACCACCGGACAACCGGCAACCAGCCTGACCCCTCCCGGCAATATTATATATAAAACCTACACGGTCTTTCATAGCGAAATGCCGAGCAACCCCAACTGGGAAAATCCGGTTGTGGCCTGGGCGCTGCAAAACGGCTATGTCTATCCGCCGGGGTCCAACGCCACAATTACCCCGCTCACCGCCAGCGGCCAGGGGCCGACCGTAAATATTTTAGATCCGCAGGACAGCCAAACCATCAACCAACTGCCATTTACCGTTTCCGTCAAT
This sequence comes from Candidatus Doudnabacteria bacterium, assembly GCA_031291995.1. Lineage (GTDB taxonomy): Bacteria > Patescibacteriota > Doudnabacteria > UBA920 > UBA920 > PALSA-1336. The sequence continues at coordinate 77,154 of JARLHZ010000025.1, read as the reverse complement.
GCCGTATCCAGTAGCCCCATCGCCCGCATCGACCTGTCCATTGACGGACAATATTTCCAAAGCCTGACCAGCCAGCCGTTTATTTTTACCGTCAATAAAAACCTGACGGACGGACCCCATGTGCTTGCCGCGCACGCCGTCGATACCCAGGGACTAACCGCGGATACCAGTGTAAATATTATTTTGGATATTTCATCTCCTTTAACCGTAACCCAGCCCCCCAATCAAAGCTTGTTGCAGTTTCCCGCGACCGTAAATGCCGAGACCAACAAACTCTATAACACGGTAAATTTTTATTACCAGACCTCTTCCGGCCAAAGCACGCTCATCGGACCTGCCGGCAATGTCAGCCATACCGGCAGCGCTTACGACTACAGTTTTTCTTGGCAGACGCCTCCCGACAGCGGATCTTATTTAATTTACGCCAAAACCGACTCCGGGGTAACCAGCAAAAAAATCAGCGTCACGGTTCCTTAGTTAATATGGATATTAGTTGATGTTGGGATATTAGGATATTATTTGTAATGCCTAATATCAACCAATATCTATTAATATCAACCAATATCTATTAATATCTTTTATGCAATACTTTTTGATCCTGACTTTAATTCTGGCGCCGACCTATGCGATTAGGTTTAAATTTTTAAGTTTTCCCGCCAATTTATTGATGATTTGGGTATTTTTGTTTTGGCTGAGTTTTGCGGTTTGGCTGTTGGCCAAAAAGAAATTATCCACATTTTTAACTGCCGTTAAAAATGCGGATAGAAAAATTTTGCGGCTGACTGGGCTATTTTTTCTTTCCGGCGTAATTAGTCTCTTTACTGGGGGCATAGACCGGGCCAAACTTGGACAATTCATCGTCATTTTCCTGCAACCGATTCTGACTTTTTTTATAGCCGGTTTTATAATCAAGCAAAACCAAAATACTAAATACTATATAATAAATACGATATACTTCCTGCTCGCTTTGGCCGGAATCTACGCGCTTATCCAGTACTTCACTCTCTGGGGCCTGCCTGCCGCCTGGTGGGGAAATTCCATAGAACCCAAACGCGCCTTAAGTTTTTTTGCCCACCCAAATTTTTACGCCCTGTGGTGCGCCCCGCTTCTGGCATTCTTAATACCGGATATTTTTCCGAAAATTAAAAATGAGGACTCAAAAATCAGAGACCGTATTTATCCGGTTGCCTGGCTGCTGGGCGCGGCCGGGCTGTTATTTTCGCTGTCCCGCGCCGGATGGCTCGGGCTGGCCGCGGCAATCGGAATTTATACCCTGGTGGTTGCCGATAAAAAAATCCGCCGTATGATTTTAGGCGGGATTATTGTTATCGCTATTGTCATCATAGCCGTTCCCAATCTCCGCTGGCGCTTTATTCTTCCTTTTTACGGGGAAAAGTCCGCAACCTCACGCGTCGAACTTTGGGGTGACGGTTTTACAGCCATAAAAGAATCGCCAATATTCGGCCTGGGATTAAACGGATTTGCCTATAAATATGAGGCATTAAATTCCGACCCGACCCTGGACACACACAACTTCCCCCACAACATCTTTTTAAACTTCTGGGTAGAAACCGGACTTTTAGGATTAATCAGTTTTATTTACTTAACCTGGCTCTATATTTACCGAGGCCTCAAAAATCGCGGCAACCTATTTGCTCTCGGTGTCAGCCTGTTCTTAATCGCCATGGTCTTCCAAGGCTTGGTCGACAACCCTTATTTCAAAAATGATTTGGCACTGGTCTTTTGGACAATTCTGGCCATGTTCTAAATATACAGATCACTTCCGTTGAATTTAAAATCCTCAGATCGTAATGATCTGAGGATTTATTTATCTCTTCAATCTTATAACCACTTTCCGGTAAGGCTCATTGCCTATGCTGTCGCTGTAAACTTCGGGGCAGTGTTCCTGGAGGTAGGCGTGAATGAGGCGGCGTTCGTAGTTGGGCATGGGCTCTAAGGCTTGGGCGCGGCCGGTAAGTTTGGCTTTGTCTGCCGCGGCTTTGGCCGTTTCCTTAAGCAGCCATTCGCGTTTTCTTTTATAATCATCAACATCCAAAGTAAACCAAAACGGCTCCTGCGAATTCAGTTTTTTCGCGACCAGCGCCTGGGACAAAATTTGAAGGGAATGCAAAGTGATGCCCTGGCGGCCAATCAGCAAATACGATTCCGTGGTTGCAATGTTAAACACCAACCCTTTTGTGATGCTTTCTTCAAATTCCACGGAGGCCGGCACGCCGCATTTTTCCAGCAGTTCGGCAATAACGTTTTTGGCAATTTCAATCTTGTTGTAGTCGGTCATGGATTTGGAATTTATACTTTATAATTGATAACAAGTAACCTAGCGGTGTTATAAGTTATCAATTATAAATTATTGATTAACTTTCGGTTTTCTCATAACATAATACTGTTGGCCCACGGCGAATAAAGTGGTAACCACCCAATAAAGCGGCAATCCGGCAGGCAGACGCCAGGCGATAAACATGCTGATTACAGGCAATACATAAGTAGTTTGCATGCTCATGGCTTTCATGGTGGTATCCTGTCCCGGTCCCTGGGGCATCATGATTTTAGACTGCCAAAACTGGGCCAAGCCGGCCATAATTGCCAACACCGCGCTCGGTTGGGATAAATTGATAACCTTAAAGAAAAAAGGACTAATGGATTCAGGACGATAGACAAACGGGTAAAGCCCGCTCAACCGCTCGGCCATGCCAATGGCGGGATTTAACGCCACGCGGAATGCCTGGTACAGGCCGATCAAAATCGGCAACTGGATTAACAGGGGCAAGCAGGAAGAAAAAGGGTTTATTTTATTTTCTTTATACAGTTCCATCATGGCTTTGGCCTGGCCTTCTTTATCGTCCTTATATTTTTCCCGCACGGCATTCAATTTGGGCTGTAAATCATTCATGGCTTTTTGGCTCCGGATGGATTTGCCAAAACTCGGAGCCAATAACAGCCGGATAAAAATGGTAATTAAAATAATAACCACGCCAATGTCGTGGCCTGGAACGATATTGTAAAAAAACACCAACAGGTTCAGAAGGGGGTGATAGATTATTGCGTTGTAAACGGAAATGAACGTCATGGGTTGGAGAGGCTATGATTGTAAATTATAGAAGGTAGCAGGGAAAATGGTTTTAGGTCTTGGGCTGCCTAAGCCCTAAAACATATTCCTATCTTATTTTCTGTAGCCAAGAACTATGTTCGGGGAACCGGGTCAAACTTGGGTTCGGCCCAGGGGTGACAACGTAAAACTCTTTTGGCTCCCAAATAACCGCCTTTAATTAAACCAAAATTAATAATTGATTGCCTGGCATAGTCGCTGCAAGACGGATAAAAACGACAGTAACCATGGGGAAACCGCGCGCGGAAAAAACCATGGTCAGGCGAAAGAGTTACCTGATACAAGCCTATCAGGCTTAACACTATTTTTTTCGGCAATTCAGAAATAAATTTAATCATCGGATTTTAGATATTAAATCTGAAAACCACCCCAGTCTTTGGTTTTCCGGCAGGCCTCTTATTTTCGGCTTGGCCGAAATTAAATAGTCGCCCGCGGGAAGCTCTGTAAGCCGGCGGCGCAAAAATTCGCGAGCAACTCGCTTTAGCCGATTCCGCTTAACCGCGCTTTTGTAAACCTTCGTCGAAACAACAACCGTAAAACGGCTGGCTCCGGAGCGCCGCAAAAATTTGACGCTAAAATAAGGGTTAAAAAAAGTCCGCCCTCTGCCAAGGGTTGCGAAAATATCCTTAGCTTTGGCCAGACGGTTAACTTTTTTTAGCATAAGGTGGCTGAGCCAAAAGCCTATACGCTGAGTTTTTTGCGGCCTTTTGCGCGTCGGCGCGCCAAAACTGCCCTGCCGGTCCTGGTTTGCATACGCTTTAAAAATCCATGTCGGACTTTGCGGCGTTTTACTTTTGGCTGATAAGTTCTTTTCATACAACGGTAATTATAAAGAAAAGCGGCCCATTAGTCAACGGCAAATCCGGAAATAATTTGAATTTTTAAAAAAACACAACCTGTCCACAGGATATAAACAGCCTTAGCGCTTTAAGTGTCAAACATGCGCTGTTTACAAGTGTTTACATGTTGATAACCCCCTGTTAGAATAAATCCACTATCGCTGAAGAGCGCGGAACCTCACGCGGGACTTCGCAGAAACAAAATTTATGAGGTTGTCTTACCGCGTTTATCCGCGTGAAGTTACTCTCATTTCGGTACTTATGAATAACCAACAACTCTGGCAAGCCATCTTGGGTAGCATGGAAGTATCTTTAAGTCGCGCTAATTTCAATACTTGGTTTAAAAATACCCACATTCTCGAACGAGGAAGTGATTACATTATTGTCGGGGTTCCCAGCACTTTTAACCGCGATTGGATTGCCGCCAAATATCACCAGGAAATACTCAAGGCTCTGAAAAGCCTGGCGCCTGAAATTAAAGAGATTAAATACCAATTAGGAAGTTCGTCAGCTCCCTCCGCCCAAAAACCGGTTCAAAAAATCTCCTCCGACTTCCCGGGACATTCCCACAAAGAATCCGGACCGGCTGCCAGCCAGACGAGCTTAAACCCCAAATACACTTTTGAAACGTTCATTATCGGAAAAAATAACGAATTGGCCCACGCCGCCAGCCAGAGCATTGCAAAAAATCCCGGTACGCAATACAACCCGCTGTTTATTTACGGCGGTGTCGGTCTGGGCAAAACCCACCTCATGCAAGCCGCCGGGCACCGCTTAGTTCAAAATAACCCCAAAACCAAACTTTTATACGTTACCAGCGAAAAGTTCGCCAACGACTACGTCAACGCCATCGCGCAAAAACGGGTGGAAGAATTCAAAAAAGAATATCGGGGAACCGATGCGTTACTGATTGACGACATCCAGTTTATGGCAGGCAAAGAAGGCTTCCAAGAGGAATTTTTCCACACATTTAACGAATTACGGGAAAGAGGCAAACAAATAATCATAACCTCCGACCGGCCGCCAAAAGAGATTCCGGCCATCGAGCAGCGTCTAATCTCTCGCTTTGAGTGGGGTATGGTTGCCGACATTCAGGCGCCGGATTTGGAAACACGCATGGCAATTCTCCGTACGAAAATGGAAAAAAAAGGTGTTAATCTTACCGAAGATATTCTGTTTTATATTGCCGAAAATGTTGTCACCAACATCAGAGAACTTGAGGGAGCTTTAAACCGCCTGGCGGTTTACCAGCAAATGGAAAACCGCGGTCTTGTCCTGGACCAGGCCAAGACTATCTTATCCAGCATAATTAGCAGTAAAAAACGGATAACTTCGGCAAAAAAAATCGCCGAGATGGTTGCGGAATTTTATAACGTCAATATGGAAGACCTTATAAAGCAATCCAGAAAAAAAGAGTTTGTTAAACCGCGGCAGGTTGCCATGTATCTAATCAGGAAAGAATTGGAAAATTCATTTCCATCTATAGGCGACTTTTTTGGAGGCCGCGACCACACCACTGTCATGCACGCTGTGGAAAAAGTGGATAACCTGATTAAAGAGAAGGAAAATTTTAAACAAGAAGTGGATTTAATTATGGATAAACTGTTCGTTTAAATCAACTTCAATCTCCAACCGGTAACAAACAAATACTTACACACAAAACTCCACCGAATTATCAACAACAAAAAACAGCTAAATCAATATCTTTTACTGGAAAAAGACAGCTATCCACAAAACCACAGCCCTTATTAATACAATTACATATTAAGTTTTAAAATTAATAAACACTTTATGCGAATCGTTTGCACCCAAGAAAATCTAAAATCAGGACTGGCAATTGTGGGAAGGATTGTTTCTTCATCAAACACCCTTCCGATCCTGAGTAATATATTAATGAAAACAGAAAACGGGGTGTTAAAAATTTATTCCACCAACCTGGAAGTCGCGATTATCACGCAAATAAGGTGCAGGGTGGAAGAGGATGGGGAAGCAACGGTCGTGGCCAAGACATTTGGTGAACTTATAAATAACATGCCGAACCAAAATATAACAATAAAAACCGAAGGCGGGGAACTTGTTATTGATAACGAGAACTACCACACAAATCTGAAAACGCTGCCGCCGGAAGACTTTCCTTTAATACCAAAATTAGATAATAAAACCCCGTTTTCTATCGATTCCCAGGAATTTAAAAATTCCCTGGACGTGGTATTTTTTGCGGCTTCCACAAACCAAACCCAGCCCGAATTGTGCGGGGTATATGTAAACTTGGAGAATGAAAAATTGAAAATTGCCGCAACTGACCGGTATCGGCTCGCGGAAAAAAGTTTGGTTTTAAAAAACGGGTTTTCTGGTAATGTATCCATGATTATTCCCCAAAAAACCGCCGCGGAAATATCCCGGATTATCGGCGCTCATGCCGGGGAAGTGGCTGTTGTGGTAAATAGTAATCAGGTTGGCGTAGATTTTAACGATACCCAAATTATCAGTCGTCTGGTGGACGGCCAGTATCCGGATTATAAACAAATTATTCCCGAAAAATTTTCCACAACCCTAATTTTGCCCAAGCAGCCGCTGGTTTCCGCTTTAAAGGCCGCCGCGGTGTTTTGTCAGAGCAATAATAGCATTAAATTTAACCTGGACGGGAAAAATCAGAAATTAATAATAACCGCGGAGTCGTCGGAAATGGGAAAAAGCGAGGTAGGTTTGGCGGCATCTGTGGATGGCGAAGGCGCGGAAATTATTTTTAATCATCGTTACGTCCTTGACTGCCTGAATAATCTTGATACTGATAATTTGGTAATTAAAATTGTGGATGACAATTCACCATGCTTAATTTTACCCGAGGGACAGGCGGACTATTTGTATTTGGTTATGCCGATTAAAAGCTAATTATTCATTAATCGCAAATAAAACAAATTTTGTAAATTAATTTGTACGTATTTGCAGTATTGGTGATTTGTGGAAAACTATGAGAATAAAAAATCTGGAGATAAAAAACTTTCGTAATTATCCAAGCCTGAATATTGAGATAAACAGCGATGTTGTGGTGTTAACCGGCCCAAACGCCGTGGGAAAGACCAACTTGCTGGAATCGGTGTATTTTGCCTCATTGTTCAAATCATTTCGCGATGATACCGAGTTTATTTTTTTAAAAGATTCTTCCAGCCTGGAACTGAAAATGGTTGTGGAGAAAGAGGGCCAGGACCATGAATTGTCGGTGTTTTTGGAAAAGCGCGACAAAATTTATGCCAATTTTTTAATTGACGGCGTAAAAAAGAAGCGCCGCGAGGCGCAAGGTTTTCTGAGTGTGGTGATTTTTGACCCGACTGATGTTGATATGTTTACAAAATCTCCGGAGGCCAGGAGAAAGTATTTAAACATGGTTTTGTCGCAAAAAAATCCTGAATATTTGGATGCTTTGGCTGGGTACAAGAAAGTTTTATACCAAAAAAACCGGCTGCTCCAGGCAATAAAAACCGGTCAAAGCCAGGGAGAGGACTTGCCCGCCTGGAACGAACAGTTGGTGGAGTTGGGAAGCCTGATAACCCAGGAGCGCAAAAAGTTTGTAAATTTTCTCAATACCGGGATTGCCGACGTCTATACGACCATTTCGGGATTCCACCGGCCGATAGAAGTTGTTCTGGAAAGTCTGCCTGGTAATTCTTTGGAAGAAGTCATGGAAAACTTTCGATTACAGCTGGCGGCTAAGGCCGGAAAAGAAGTTCTGGTGGGGACCTCTTTGGTGGGTCCGCACCGCGATGATTTTTCCCTGAAAAGTGATGGTCTTTTTTTACCGCCTTTTTCTTCCCGGGGCGAACTGCGCGGCCAGGTTTTGGCTTTAAAAGTGTTGGAAATGGAGCATTTAAGCCGTGGAGACGAAAAGCCGATTTTATTGCTTGACGATGTTTTATCGGAGCTGGACGAAACACGCCGGTCGTTCCTGCTCAAATATCTGCAAAATAAATTTCAAACTTTTATTACCACCACCCATCCTTTGGAGATGCCGGCCCAGCATATAACTTTGACCCCGGCCGTGGTGGAAGAAGAAAGTGAAACACAGGCATAGGAAAAACTATCAGTAAACACGAAACAAAATGAGCAATAAAAAAGACAGCCGCGGTTTTTCGCGGATTGATAAAGTATTGAATAAAACCGCAAAACAGTACCACCTGGAGCAGGCCATGAGCCGTTATAAGGTTATTAAAAATTGGCAAAACGCTGTTTCCCAGTTTTTTGACGAAGCTGCCAATTTAACCAAGGCGGTTGATTTTCAAAAAGGCGTGCTGAAAGTTGCTTGTTTGTCCCGCGAGCTGGCTGTGCGGTTGAAATTATTTGTGCCCAGGATTATCGAAATAATAAATCGCCTGGTTGGACGCCCTGTCGTTTACGCGATTGCGATTGAATCTTGAGCTAAATGCCATTTAATTGAGCTTATGTCTTATTTTTTTTGCGCGGAAAATTTATCTGTTGGACAAGTTGCCGGTCTTTCTGGCGAGGAAGCCCGGCATATTTTATTGTCCCGCCGTACCAAACCCGGAGAGCAAATTAATCTTCAGGATCCCAGGCGGCAAAGATTTGCGGCCGAGGTTATGGTTTCCGATAAAAAATCGGTTAAGGTAAAAGTCTTAAAAGTTTTGCCCGTTCCCGATGAGTCGCCTGTATTTTTAACCCTGTTTTTGGCCGTTGTTTCCGAAGCGGCTCTGGATTTTGTTTTACAAAAAGGGACGGAGCTGGGTTTGGGAAGATTAATCTTGTTTAACTCCGAAAATACCGGCACGCGGCTTTCGGCGGATAACTTTAAAAAAAAGCTGCCGCGTTGGGAGAAGATAGTAAAGGAAGCCGCCAAGCAAAGCGATCGCGCGGTTTGGCCGCAAATAGAGTTTTTTCCTTCAATTCGCGAAGTCGGGCATAAATTGGCTGAATATGATAAAATTATCTTATTTGATATTACCGGCCGCGGTTTTAGCCGTCCGGAAGGTTATCGGAATATCAAATCATTGGCCTTGATTATCGGCCCGGAAGGCGGGCTGACAGGCGGGGAAATCGCGCTGTTCCGAAGCCCGTCCCGCGCGGAAACGGTCAGCCTGGGTCCGATTTTACTCAGGGCGGATACCGCCAGTCTGTCCGCGTTATCGACGGTACGGTTGTTAACCAAATAAATTTATGCCTTTTCAGGCGTTGTTGGAAAATTTGTTATCGGGATTGGCTTATTATCGCTACGTGCTGACTTTTGTCCTGGCGATTTTTGAAGGCCCAATGGTCATGGTAGCCAGTGGCATACTTCTGCGATTGGGGTTTTTTTATTTTTTGCCGGTTTATTTTTCGTTAATGCTTGGGGATTTTGTCGCCGACCTGGCGTGGTATTGGGTCGGCTATTACGGCGGACGTCCGTTTGTGGACCGGTTCGGCAAATATTTCAGCCTGACTCCCGATGTGGTGGAAAAAATCGAGGACTTTTTCCATAAGCATCAGGACAAGATTTTGGTTATCTCCAAACTGACTATGGGTTTTGGGTTTGCCGTAGCCACGCTTTTTACTGCCGGGCTGGTAAAGGTAAATTTTAAAAAGTACGCGCTGTTTAATTTTTTCGGCGGGTTTATCTGGACGGGAGTCCTTCTGGCGGCGGGTTATTTTTTTGGCAATCTGTATGCCGTGTTAAACAGGGGCTTTAAAGTGGTTTTTATCATCGCCCTGTCCGTGTTTATGGTTGGCCTTCTCTACGGCGGCGGTAAGTATTTTAAACAATTGTTGCTAAAAAACAAACTATGACCATTTCGTTTATAATCCCCACCTTAAACGAAGAGTCGGTGCTGGAAAAGCTGCTAAAAAACCTTAAGTCTGTTACGGCTGTCGACTGCGAAATTATTGTCAGCGACGGGAAAAGCACAGATAAAACTCTGGAGATTGCCGGAAGGTATGGAGTAAAGATCGCGGGGAATGCCAGCGGCCGCCGGCAGACTATTGGCGAAGGCCGGAACCGCGGCGCGGCTTTGGCCACGGGTGAGTATTTGGTTTTTTTGGACGCGGACGTTTACATTCCGGAACCGGACAAGTTTTTTGCCAGAGCTTTGGACAAATTTAAACTTAACCCGCGGCTAAAAGGTTTGAGCGGCTGGGTCAGGGTTTTTCCTGAGACTGAAACTTGGGCCGACTATTTGGGTTATGTGATTTTATCGGATTGGCAGTTTTATATTAAAAATAATTGGTTCCACAGCGGCAGTACTTGCGGGGAATTTCAAATGATGACCGCGGAAGTTTATCGGGAACTGGGCGGATACCGGGAAGACCTGACCATTGGCGAGGATATAGATTTATTTTATCGGATATCCAAATTAGGACGCACCAAAACCGATCCCAAGCTGCTGGTTTACCACACCGGCCGACGCCCACACAAAATCGGCTGGCCCAGGCTTATCTGGCAATGGGTCCGCAACTCCCTCCACGTGACCGTTTTCGACCGTTCACACAGCAAGGAGTGGAAGGTAATAAGATAATTCAACAATCATCAGTTTGATACTCTTGGGAGGCCATTTAAAATTATTCCGCTTAGTGTAAAGTGGAAGCGTGGTGTTCCTACCCCTTAGGTTATCTATTGGAGAATTTCGGGCAAATTAAAAATAAACTTATGGATGTAAGTAAACCTTGGATAAAAACATGAAGGTAGTATCGATTTTTGCTTTCCTGGCAGGAATCATATTTATCTTTTCGTTTCTGTTCAGCGGAGTTAACTTACTATGGAGCGGAAAAGAGGTTGATGGAAACATTATAAATGAGAAAACGTCTTGGTCTTATGGTGGTGTTGATAGAGGGCCAAAAACTTCTTATACTGTTGAGTTTATTGATTTATCGGGGCATAGTCATCAGCTTGAGGATATGAACAACACATCTGGGTTTAATACTGGACCGGTAAAAGTAATATATGATCCAAGCGATCCGACAAATTTTATAGTATACAACATAAATGGAAGCAAATATAATATTTTGACCGAGGATCTTGCAAAATGGTTGTTTATAATTTTAGGACTTGGTTGCTTTGTGTTAGGGTTTAGACTATGGAAAAGCAAGTCCACAAAATCCTAGGGTATAAACGAACCATGCTAGCGGGTACATTTAAAAAAAATTTGATTAATAACTCTCGTGTCTAATTTATTAGTATTAAGTATTGTTTCGTAAATTGACCTAATCTAAGCTAAATAGTATTTTAAATTATGATTTGGCTGTGTTGAAAGTTTGGGATTGGTTGAACTATAACAAAAAAGAGCGGCGTTTAGGCGCCGCTCTTTTTGGTTGGCTTGGAATTAAATGTGCGATAGGGCTTCCCGGGCTCGCGCAGAATGTTATAGTTAATCCGGTTGTTGGAGAATTGGTGGATAAGTGATGAAATAAGGGTTTGGTAGGGGACGCCCTGCTCAGCAGCTTTAGTCTTAATGTTGTATAAGTCGCCTTGGGAAATACGAATGTTGATATTTTTGGTTTTTTCCAAGGTGGCGCGGGCCGCGGCTTCAAGTTTTACTTTTTCTTCCTCATAATTTAGAACACGTTCAACACTGCCCTTTTCGAAGGCTTCTTCTATCTCCCTCTCTTCCTTGTCTAATTGTAGGTTATCAAAATCTATATTGTTCATATTTTTAAGGTTTATTGACAAGATATTTTTTAGTGGCTTGTCTGCTTGGAATTATTGTTTTGAAAAATATAGTCTCTTCACTTTCTATGTAGGGAACCCTGCAGGCATATCCGTTTATCGCAATAATAAAAATTTTTTGATTAGGATATGTTTTTTGGTTTGGGTGTTTAAAGTTATCGAGTACTCTATGTTCAGTAATCTCTCTAACAGCATCTTCAAAGCACACTTTTCTTATATCTTGCAGCCAAAGATTTTTATCATTACTCCAATTAAAAGACTTCATGTTAATATGATATGACATATTATATTGTATGTCAATAGCTTAATTCGTCCTTATTTGGGTGGGCAAGGCCAAACTTTCTGGCCTCGCGGTGTTTGAGGACGGTGGCAGCGGCTTTTGGTACAAGGTGGAAACTAATTACCGGATGAGCAAAACTTTAGGGCTAGGCAGCTTTTCCGAGCGCTTTAAGTGCAACGGACCGAAAGTGGAGCTTTCTATCCCGCGTACTGCATTTAAGCTGTGGTTTGCTCCGCTCGTTGACCGCCAAACGTTCCGCCCCGTCATTGGCGTTCGCTGGATCCTAAAATGAACGCCATCAAAAAAGTCGGTATGGATTCGCACTTATCCATACCGGCGCTATTTATTCGCGACGTAGGCGAGTCTGTCCTTTGTCTTTCAATGGACAAGCGAGCCGAGGCCTGCCTGCCGCCAGGCAGGGAACTTCCGCCGGAGGCGGATCCGCCTTTGGCGGAAAGAAAGGTTCAATACCTAGCGGCTTGCCGCGAAGATGCAGCTGTTCCTTGCAGTAATACCCCGCTGCTTGCGGCGGGGAACCTTTATTTCTTTATTTCCCTGACACGCTTGACCAGTTCGCTGGAACTTTGGATTTTGCCGCTTTTGCCGATGTTGTAGAGCATTTGAATGCCGAGTTTTTTGCAGAGTTCGACTTCGGGAACCGGGTCGCCTTCGGGGTGGCGGTCGCCGCCGTTGGCAAAAATATCGGGTTTGAGTTTTTCCAGTTCCGCGCATACTGACATGTCGGTCGGGTTTTGGGGGTGGCCGGTCAAAATAACTTCATCAACATAGCGGATGGCCTCGACTATATATCTACGCTCGGCTTCGCTCATAAAGGCAAAGCCTTTTTTCTTTTTCAGCCAGTTGTCGTTATTCACTATCACCACCAGCCTGTCACCGAGCTGTTTGGCTTCCTTCATCATTTCCACATGGCCGATGTGAATGGGGTCAAAACCTCCGGAGATTGCTATGGTAGTCATGATAACTTATAATTAATAATTTATAATCAATAACTTTTGCGGATATACTTCTCAAAACCTCTAAGTTGTTTGGCTATATTTTCGGCTTTTTGCGTCAGGTCTTTATATTGATCTTCGGTGATGTATTTGTCATCAACCGCACAATCTAAACAGGCGACTATCTCGAAAAAGGGAGGTTAACGATCGGTTTATGAAAAGATTTTTATCTTTTTCGGTCTTTCGTTCGGATCCTTCGGCAATTTGTAGCATTACCGACAACATCGCCCGCTTTATTTGGTCTATAAGTACATATCGTTCCGCTGGCGGATATGTTTTGAGTATGGCATTAATTTCTTTCCTGAACGTCCGTGCATCCTTATAAACTTGCCAAGATTGGAATCTAAACGCCATAAGGGGGTTAGTTATTAGTTATCAATTATAAATTATCAGTTATTCTCCCCGGCGTCTTTAGCGAAATTGGAATTTTTTTCGTATAGATCCAATACCATTTTTTCAATAGCCGCCGGGTTGGGGACGTTGTGAAAATCGAACCGTTCCACCGTGCCGGCGGTTTGCACGAACACATCGCCGTAATTAAAAATTGTGCCGAGCAGCCCGCTGGTTTTGCTCGTGGCGTCTTCAATTTTATCTATATGAAGTTCCGAAATCGTGTGGGAAAACAGTCCTTCCTGGCTGACATCCACAACCCGGAGGTTGGTAATAATTTGAATGTTTAAATAATATATAACCACAATCAAAAATAGCGCCATAATCAGCATTAAGGTGTAGATTTGAATAAACAACAGGGTTACTTCGCCCCAAGTGCCCAAAAACAGCTGGGGGATATTGGCTTGGCCCGCCTGTTCAAACAGCACCAACAAAAAAGCAAAGAATCCCCAGACAATGAGTTTTAGCGTCAGGTGGACCCAGTGTTCGCGTACGACAAGAAAAATTTGTTCGTCATCCAGCTGGCTGGGGAAAAGTTTTTTGGACATAGTTGGGTGGGGAGTTAGTTATTAGTTGTAAGTTATGGAAAGTAGATTGGTCATAGGCCTTGGAAAGTAGGCCGTTAGCGCTCATAGCCCTAAGCCCAACAACCATTTTCCCTACCACATTCTATAACCTACAACCATAACCCTCTAACTAAGCAGCGCGTGCAGCGTCTGTGAAGTTTCCATTAAAATTTTTAAAAAGAACAGCGCGTAAACTACGGCAATGGAAAAAGCCAGCGGTAGCGAGCGCCCGTAGCGAATGAGAATGTAAACGCCAAACAGTGAAAACAAACTGACCAGGCCGACTAATACGTAGTAAATACCGGCGATTAAGAGATTGGCGGGGTTGGAAAGATTCATAATTTTACTAAGTACGAAATTTTACGAACTTACGAACGAACGGGTACTTACTCTTCGTAAGTTCGTTCTCGTTCGTACTTCGTAAACTACAATAAGGTTTTTTGTTGGTTATTTATTGGCGGCGTAACATCCAAATGCCTGTACGCGGCTTCGGTTGCCTGCCTGCCCTTGGGCGTTTTGGCAATCAGACCCAGGCGAATGAGAAACGGTTCGTAAAGATCGGTAATCGTGTCTTCTTCTTCCCCGGTCGCCGCGGCCAGTGTGGACAGACCGACGGGATTTCCGGAAAATTTATGGATGAGGGTTTCCAATATCCTCCGGTCGTTTTTATCAAGTCCCTGGCTGTCTATTTCCAGCAGTTTCAAAGCCTCCGCGGCCGTATTTTGATTTATTGTAGCATGGCCGCGGACTTGGGCAAAATCCCGCACGCGCTTGAGCAGCCGGTTGGCAATACGCGGGGTAAAGCGCGATCGTTTGGAAAGCTCTGCCGCGGCTTCCCGGTCGATAGGCGCGTTTAAAATTTTGCTGCTGCGGCGGATAATTTTTTCCAAATCTTCTTCGGGGTAATATTCCAGGCGATAAGTGGCGCCAAAGCGGTCGCGCAGGGGAGAGGAAATCAGGCCGATCCTGGTGGTGGCGCCAATTAAGGTAAACTTTGGCAGTTCCATGCGTATGGAACGCGCGCCCGGGCCTTTGCCCAAAACAATATCCAGCACGTGGTCTTCCATGGCCGGATATAAAACTTCCTCCACGGCTTTATTCAAACGGTGAATCTCGTCTATAAATAAAACATCGCCTTCGCTGAGGTTGGTGAGCAGACTGGCCAAATCGCCGGCCCGCTCAATGGCCGGACCCGAGGTAACTTTAATATTACCGCCCATTTCTTTGGCGACAATAAACGCCAAAGTGGTTTTGCCCAAGCCCGGCGGACCGTAAAACATCAGGTGTTCCAAAATTTCGCCCCGCTGTTTGGCGGCCTGGATAATTATATTTAAATTATTTTTTATCCCGTCCTGACCCACGTACTCCGAAAGCGCCTGCGGCCGCAGGGTCTGTTCTATGATTATTTCTTCTTCGTCGGCCATAGCGTCATTTAAGGCCGAGGCTGCCTCGTTGTCCTGGTTGGATTGGATCATAGGGGTTGATATTAATAGATATTAGGATATTGAATGTTTCGTTTTATATCCCCAAATATCAACTAATATCCATCATTATCAATTAACATCATGCAATACTAATATTCTACTATATTTGATGCCGTAACGGTACTTTAGGTTTTTGGCATTTTTAGTCCGGAAGACTGGCTTCCCGTGGCGCTAACAAAAGTTTCGGTTTTATGGAAAAGCGCCGGTGATTGGTATGTGGATTTGAATACGTCGGTTCTTTGGTTCCCGTCGGCCGCGGTGACTATCCGCGTCCAGGTGGCCTTCATGCTTTGATCGGCTTTTTTATCGTACACCACCGGCTGCTGTAAAATTACCGTTCGGTTGTCGCTGGTGCCGTAAAAATCAAATACCAAAGTATTGCTGTCTTTTTCGTAAGGCCAGATTAGAATGGCTCCGGGCGTATCATTTACAAATTTTAAATCGGCCGAGCCGGGATAGATGGTTGCATCGGTTCCCTGTGGGGAATAATAAGTCACGGCGTAAGCGTGGTTCCGGCGCGCCGTAATCGGCAATCCCGCCGCCATGGCGGCGCGGAAAGTCGTGGTGGAAACCTGGCAAAGGCCGCCGCCAAGTTCCGGCAGGGTAGTGCCGTTGTCAATGACCAGCTCCGGTAAAAATCCGGCATCGGCCGTAACCGGCCCGAGGTTGTCGTCAAAGCTGAAAGTCGCGCCCTGCGGAATTATAAGTCCTTTAAATTTTTCCAAACCTACGGCAATATTGTGGCGCCGGTTATTGGGGCTGCCTTTAAAATTTGAAACGCCCTCCCCGATAAGTTCGCTAATGCCGAGGTTGTTAGTTTGCGCCAGCGCGGTTTTGGGCTCCTGCCGGTACGAAACCAGGTTTAAATTGTGCTGTCCGAGTTCCAGCGCGGTCAGGGTGTTGAGAGAGTTCTGATAGATGTCCAGCGCCAGGCCGGTTTGGGCAGGTGTAAAGGTGGCAACGCGGTTGTCCGCCATTTGGAACACGGGCTCAACGGCAGGGCGGTTAACCTTGTCGGACAGCGCCCGCAAAAAATTATAAATATCGCTGAGCCGGTAGTGGTAAATGGGCAGCACCTGCGTCGTTTGAGGCGCTATGCCCAGGGATTGTTTTAGCATGTCCCGGAGAGGCAGTGGCGGCCGGTTGAACATGAGGCTGGGGGTGACGGTTTGTTGACCGAACCAGTCATCGGCTTGGGCTTGGGAAATGGGAAAGTTTTGCCCGTCCAAAGTCAAATTCAGCCTCGCGCCGTTCGGCGCGCTTTGCTGCTGGGGAGGATAAGAAACGGCAGCCGAACCGGTGTCGGCCCAAGCTAATTTCGGGAAGAAAATCAGACAGGCCGCCAGCGCCGATAACATTAACAGGGGTTTATTTTTCATGACCGGTAAATATTATTTTTTTGGTTTTTTTGGGCAAGTGCCGGCCGATCTTGTCCGCCCATTCAATTAAAGTGACGGTTCGGGGCTGTCCCCAAAATTCGTTTAAACCCAAAGCCTTGGCTTCTCGGAAATTTTTTGTGCGGTACAAGTCCAGATGGTAAAGCGTTGCCGGCTTGCCCTGCTTTAACTTTGCCGCAAAAGAGTGCATTAGCGTAAAAGTCGGACTGGTTATCTTATGCTTGATGTTTAATTCTTTGCCAAGAGCTTTGGCAAAAGTCGTTTTCCCGGCTCCAAGCGGCCCGATAAGCGCCAAAATTTCCCCGCCTTTAAGCGTATTGGCAAGCTGTTTGGCAAATTTTGGTATATCATTTAAAGTTACGAGCGAGGTTTGTTTCATTGGCGGCTGGATTGGGATATTGATCGATTGAACGCCGTTTTGCAAATACCCCAATATCCAAAAATCAATTAATGTCTGCAATAATTCTATTTTAACCCGATTGACGCTGGAAGTAAAATGGATTATAATAATAAATCGTGGAAATAACTCATAATTTATAATTGATAACTTATAACTCTGTGGACGCGAACGGTTGTTATCAACTATAAATTATCAATTATCGTAATCTAATGGAGCTTAGTCCGGACCAACAAATTTTTTCCCTCATCAAGAAAAGCCAAAAAGTGCTCATCGCCCTGCCGGACCCGGCCACAACCGACGCGCTGGCCTCGGCTTTGGCTTTGCGCCTGTTTTTGCTTAAATTGCAAAAAGATGTGGTAGTGGCGGGCAGCGGGAAACAGGCCGGAGAGAGCCTCCAGTTCCTGCCCGATGTTTCAGCCGTCAAATCGGTTTTAGAGGGTGGTAAGAGTTTGGTAATTACCGTGGATACCAGCCAAAAAAAACTGGCGGAAATCAGTTATCAGACCGGCGAACTAAAGGCCCAGGTCTTTTTAAAATCCAAGGATGGGGAATTTACTCCCGAAGATTTGAGCTTTGCCCAGGAAAAATTCCCGCTGGATTTGATTATTACCGTCGGTGCCAAGTCCCTGGAAAATTTGGGCCGGCTGCATGAACAAAACGCCGATTTGTTTTATGAGACGCCAAAAATCAACTTGGATGTTTCAGCGGCCAACGAATATTTCGGAAGCGTCAATTTGGTAGATGTTACCGCCACCTCGATCGCGGAATTGCTGGCCGACTTGATGCAAAAATATGAAGAACAGCTGATAGACCAGGACATTGCCACCTGTCTTTTGGCGGGGATTATTGAGCAGACCGGAAGTTTTCAGCGCGCTCAAACTACCCCCAAAGCATTTATTAAAGCCAGCGAGCTAGTGGCTTTGGGCGGTCGCCAGCAGGAAGTTATAAAAAATATTTTTAAAACCAAACCGTTGAGCCTGCTGAAATTATGGGGCCGTGCCCTGGCCCGGATGAAAATCGATGAGCGGCAAAAAACGGTAATTTCTTTATTGACCGCCGAAGATTTCGTCCGCGCCGAAGCCGGTGTGAAGTATTTGTTGCCGGCCTTAAAGGAAATGTCAGACAACCTTGGCGACTATTCGGTAATCGCCATTATTGCCGAGCCGGCTAAAGGCCGTCCGCGTTTACTGGCCGCGGTTCACCAACAGTTCTCGGCAAAAAAACTGCTTTCGTCCATAGACGGCTCTGGTCAAATTGTCGACGCGGGGATAAATAATTTCGCGGTCATTGAAATGGCTTTTAGCGATATTTTATTGGAAACTCTGGAAGAACGTTTTTCCCAGGCCGTAAAAAATTTGGACAACAGCCAAAAACCGGCTTAGTAATTTCAAAATCGCCGCCCAATCCCGGGCGGCGATTTTTTTTAGCGGATACTAACGCAATGCCATTGGTAATTGTTACATTACGGGCAGCGCGTCAAACTTTATTTGGAACTCGGTCATCCACTTTGATGTTTCTTCGGGAGTCATTTTTGAAATTTGCGCGGCCAGGTCGGGGTGTTCCTGGGTAATATGTTCCATGCCATTTTTGACCATTTCCTCGGCGGTGTCGCCGGTGATTACGGTCGCGCAGGTGGCCGGACCGCCCATTTGGGCGCAGGTCATTTGCTTCATATATGTTTGCTCCTCAATTAATATTGCTTTACAATATTTTACCATAAATAATCCGGTTTTTGGAAATTTAAGCGCGGACTTTGGAATTCGTCCGCCAAATGTTATAATAAACTTAAGATTGAACTCATAGCGAGTAGTAATCATTTTCTCTTTAAAAACCAACGAAGATTAATCAGCGAGTAAGCAAGGTACTTAAATCCCATATGGGTATCGGAGCGCTTCTCATAGCGAATAACAGTCTTTCGGTAAGTATCCTCCCAGGCAAAAGTCCGTTCAATCTTGTAGCGTTGTTTGTAAACTTTTTCCTGATCGTCTTCCTTTTCAAACATCACATGTAGTTTGTCCTCGTTCTTTGTTCCTCTGCGATTGGGCTTGATGACCGGAATCATTTCAGCATCTTCGATGATGGTATGGTTCCGCTCAGAGTCAAACCCTGAGTCTAAAGTTAGTTTGGTTCCTTTTAAATCCAAGTGAATAACATCTGCAATTTCCAGCAACTGATAAAAAGCTTGGTCAAGTAACGCCATGTCGGTTTCGTTTACCGGTTTAGCTAATAGCGATGAAATAATATTTCCCCGATTATCCGCTATGGCAAGAGCTTTTTCGCCCTTCTGGTGCTTGTGTCCGCTGTAACCGATTTTTTCTCCCCCTTTTTAGCGACAGTATTAGAACCGTCGCCATGGAGAATGGAAGTATCGAGTTTGCCTTTCTGGTTTAGTAGGTCTACAGTAGACTCAAACAAATTCTGGTAGCTGCCGTTCTTGCTCCAGCGGTTATGCCACTTGTAGACATTGCTCCAGTGAATTTCGTTTCGGTATATCGGCAGCTGTTCCCACTGGCAGCCGGTGGATAGCACATACAAAACGTAGTTAAAGATTTTGTAGAGGGAAAGTTTAGGCTTTGGCCCCATTAAAGGCTTTTTAAGCTGAGGCAGAATATACTGATTAAATTCCTTCTGACTAACCCGCTTAACAAGCGGATTGTAATCCTTTTTGTTCTTTTTCATTTTTGTTTTGGTTTCAGAGAAAAGTGCTCAAGTTTTGGAACCCTTTAGTCTTAAGTTATTGGTCTATTTACCAATATTTTAGCACATTTCTCTGATATACTAAATATCAGTTAATTTATCCTCAGAAATAAAAAATGTCCAATAAGTTTTTAGCGTCATCGACTCACGAACTTCAGCAAAGCCTGGAAGACCTAAACCGTAAAATGCAGGAGCAGGAAATCCAGGCCAAGGCGGCTACTTTGGGGCTGCCTTATGTAGACCTGCATAATTTCCCCATAGATTTGAGCGTACTGGGGATTTTTACCGAAGAAGAAGCGGCGGAAATGGGCGCAGTGCCGTTTTATAAGGAAATGAACGATTTGCGGCTTGGGGCCGTAGATCCCCGTCATCCTTTGCTTCAGGAAAAAATTGCCGAATTGTCCAAAAAAAATAAAGTTACCCTGTATTTGGTTTCCCCGAAAAGTTTGGCGCAGACGTTAAAATTTTTCAGCAAGGTGCTGAGGCCAAAGCTTGCCACGGAAGAAACCGTGAAAATAGAACGGGATGAAAATTATACGGAATTATTCAGGGCTTTGTCCGCTGAAGAAGAGCAGAAAAAACACAATGCCAGCGTTTTGTTGGGTTATATTTTTGGCGCCGCCATGTATTATAAGTCTTCCGATATTCACCTGGAACCGGAGGAGCATTTTTTTAAACTGCGTTTCCGGGTAGACGGCGTATTGCAGGACATGCTTCATTTGAGCAAAGATCTCCAGCGCGGTATTGTTACCAGAATAAAAATTTTATCCAAACTTAAACTAAATGTGGACAACGTGCCGCAGGACGGTCGCATTACTTTTTATTATTTGGGAAAACCCATTGACGTGCGCGTCTCCTCTTTGCCTTCGGCGTACGGCGAAGAGGTGGTTATGCGGCTTTTGGGTACCGGCGCCACGACTTTAAAATTAAAAGATTTGGGTTTTTCCGCCCAAGCTATGGAAGTTGTTGAGCGGCAGCTGCAAAAACCCAACGGGATGGTTATTACCACCGGGCCGACCGGCAGCGGCAAGACAACTTCGCTTTACGCTTTTTTGAATGAAATAAACGACTCTAAGGTAAAAATTATTACTCTGGAAGATCCGGTGGAATATAAACTGCCGGGGATTGTGCAAACTCCCATAGACCACAATGTGGATTTTGATTTTGCCAAAGGGTTGCGGGCCATTTTGCGGCAAGACCCGGACATAGTTATGGTCGGTGAAATCCGCGACCAGGAAACCGCCGAAGTGGCCATGCAGGCCGCGTTAACGGGGCACTTGGTTTTTTCCACCTTGCACACCAACGACGCGGCCGGTGCCATCCCGCGTTTGTTAAATATGGGTATTAAGCCTTTTGTTGCCGCCCCGGCGCTATCTGCTGTTTTGGCCCAACGGTTGGTCCGGCGTTTGTGCCAAAATTGCAAAAAGCCGGCAGCGCTTTCACCCACGGTCATGGAAAAAATTACCTATCTTTTAAAACAACTGCCAAAAAGTTCCGCTGCCGCTTTGCCCAAAGAGCTGCAATTTTTTCACTCTACCGGATGCGAGCAGTGCCACAATCTGGGCTACCAGGGGCGCATTGGCATTTATGAGGTTTTGGAAAATACCGAAGCCATCCAGGCATTAATTTTAAAAGATAATTCCTCCATGGCCGAATTCAAAAAAGTTGCCGTGTCCCAGGGTATGATTACCATGGTCCAGGACGGATTGCTAAAGGCTCTGCAGGGGATTACCGATGTGGAAGAGGTTTTTCGAGTGGCTGGGGAAGGATAGGGATAAACATGTGTTTTTGACTATGTAAAACCGCAAAAATATGCGGTTTTTTAGTTATAATACGGGGCTCTTGCGGAATTTATGATTTTATGCTATAATAATTGTACAAGTTTTAAATTTGGTGTCTGGCCAAAATTAGCCGTTCACCTTTGAAACAAAAATAAAAATTAATATCGCAAATTCCTTGCCGGCCAAAATCAGCCGAGTTTAGGTTTTTTGCGGGAAAAATATCTGTTAAACGTCCTTTAGGAGGAATTAACAGGCCAAGCAAATGAACCCCTACACCTACGGCAAGCGCAGAGTCGGCTCCGCGCGTAAACCGGTTAAACGGACCGGCAAGGTATCCGCCATCAGCTCATGGACTAACGCGATTTTTAATTCGCCCATGAATTCGTTGGCGGCTTTATTATTTGTGCTGTTTGCCGCAAGTTCGGTAGCGGGGCTGGCGGCTTTGGCTTCTCCCGAAATTGCCACGGCGGTTGACCCAAGCCCCCGGGTAGCCATGTCCCATGCCAAACCAAACCTGCTTGGGTTTAGCGGCCGGGTGCTTGGCGATACAACATCCATTCGAGTGGGGCAGCTGGTTTATAATCCGACAAGTAAGACGGTATATTTAGTCGGGCAGCACGGCTTATACGGTTTTACCAATGCCGCGACTTTTTACGCCTGGAATTTTAAGTTTAATCAGATTGTACCCGAAAATGCCGCCGAACAGAATTTAAGCGTTTTGAGCAACGTCCCGACGCGTTTGACGGGATGCGGTGATCCACTGTCCCAGCTGGCCGGGACTTGCGGCTCTTCTAATAACCATTCAGCCACCACGACTGCGGCTTCCATCCGGGTTGGTCAATTAATTTATACCCCAACCGATAAAACGGTATATTTGGTCGCGTCAAACGGCCTGTACGGTTTTCCTAGCGCCGCGGTTTTTTATTCCTGGAATTTTACGTTTAATCAGATTATCCCGGCCAACGCCGCGGAACTGGCTTTATCGCAAATCGGCATGGTACCTTCCAAACTTTCCGGCTGTGCCAACCCCTTTGATCAAATTAATAATACTTGCGCGCAAACCGCGGCTTTAATCAAACCGGTTATCACCGGTCCGGCATCCGTTATGGCTGGAAACGTTGCAACTTATAATTTTGTTTCCGCCAGTCCGTTTGGCTCATTAGGTTACTCTATTAATTGGGGCGATAATTCCGCTCTCTCATTGGGTTCCAATTTATATTCGGGCTTGGTTGATACCCAATACCACATTTGGCAATCCGCGGGTAACTACACAATCACCGCCACTGTAACTGATGCGGCGGGAAATACGGCTAACAATACTTTTACTGTGACTGTAAGTCCGGAATTGCCCAGCGCCCTGCAGACCCTAAAGTTATCTCAAACTTCCTTTAATTTTACGGCCAACCAGGGAGACGTTATCTACCAGCAGCAGTCGGCGGTTTTAGTAAACGTTACCAATACTTCGGTTCCGTATTCATTCAGCGTCGACAACCAGCCGGCTTGGTTTAATGAGAGTTATAACACCAGCACCCTGTCGGCCGACCCGCAAGTCCTCAATGGTTTTGGCGCCGGTATAAATCCTTCGGGTCTTGCAACAGGGACTTATACTACTAATATTAAAATTAACGGCAGCTTCCCGGGAGCACCCATAATCGTCCCGGTAACCTTAACAATAAATCCGGCTCCGGCCAGTTTGCCTGCCCCCACACTGGTTATTAATCAGTTTTCAGTATTGCCGGCTACAGTAGGCCAGAGCTATTCCAATAGCGCTATTACCTTCAGCCAAACGGGGAGTGTCAATCCGGTGTCGGTGACATTTAGCGGACTGCCCGCGGGGATTGGGATGCCGGAAACCATGAGCCCGGGACAGGTATTTAATACCGAATTATTTTCCCAATACGAGCAATCCAATGTTATTACTTTAGTTGGCACGCCAACACAAGCCGGAAATTATAATGTTACTTTGACTGTCAGCAACCAAAGCGGTTTGACCCAGACCAAACAATTTGTGATGGTGGTTAATGCCGCAAACAGCAATTCCCAGTCTTTGAAAATTACTACCACTAGCTTACCGAACGCCACTGTCGGACAAGCTTATGCCAGCGGTATTTATTACACCTACAGCGGTCAGGATGCCTTAAACTCCAGTTTTTCCAGCTTGCCCCCCGGATTGTATACCGGGATAGCCGGCTCGCCGAGTTTAAATAACAACGGCATGACCCCAGCTTTAAGCGGAGGAACCGGGACAGTTTATATTAATGGGACGCCAACAACTGCCGGGACCTATACATTTAACCTGTCCATTAATGATCCATCTTACGCGGGTACGGGTTCGGCTGGAATAGGCAAGCAATTTACTTTAGTTGTTAATCCGGCACAATCTAATTCCAATATCCGCGTTGGCAAACTTATCTTTACCAACGGCGGTACAGTATATTTAGTCGGGCAGAATGGGTTGTATGGTATTCCCAGCCTGGCGGTATTTTATTCCTGGGGATGGAACTTCAGGCAAGTCCTCCAGGCGAGCAGCGCCGAACAGGCCTTAAGCCAAATTGGCATTGTACCTTCGCGCAATCCGAATTGTAATGATCCGATTAGTCAGATAAACGGAACATGTACCGGTTCACAATCGGCGATAGTTATTACTTCACCTACGGGCGGCGAGCAATGGACAATGGGTAACACGCAAACTATAAAGTGGAATAATTCGGCGCCGTTATCCAATGTAAATATTACTATTTCCCATTATGTAGTCCCTTGCACCAGTGGTCCTTGCCCGATGATAGCCACTCTCGCGCCGTTTGTTATAGCCAATCACGTAGCCAATACAGGTTCCTATAGCTGGACGGTTGGCCAAGTAAATAACCTGTCCGGCGGCAGCGCGAGTTTAACTTCGGGTCAATATGTAATTACGGTTTCCGATGCCTCGGGCATTGTCGCCAGCGGCTCCAGCCCCGCGCCATTTAATATCGTTAGCTCGACTGTCGCACAGCAGTGTGAATATCCCGCGCCTCCGGCTGGTTACCAATATGTGGGCGGACAGCCTTACCCGGTGTGCGGCGCACATCTGGTTAAAATTAGTTCTATACCGACCATTAGTACAATAAACCCGACTTCCGGTCCGGTCGGCGCACAGGTGACAATATCCGGCAGCGGGTTTACCTCAACGGGTAATAATATCTTAATGGCAAATAATTTGGCAGCAGGTAATGTCAGTTCCAGCGACGGGAAAACTTTACAATTTAACATCCCGAGCGGTATGGGCGCATATTGTCCAGCCGGTACGGCCTGCCCACAGTATTATTTGAATGTCGGCCCGGGTAATTATCAGGTCTCGGTGGTCAACGCCAATGGGACAAGCAATACTCAACCGTTTACTGTTACCAGCGGAACTTCCACTGGCCCTTTCATTAATAGTTTAAGTCCCCCTAGCGGACCGGTCGGTACCACGGTGACAATGAGCGGTAGCGGGTTTGCACCCGGCACCCAGTATATTGTCCACTTTGGCCAGGGTATAGTTAGCACGGCTGGGAGCGCTTCGTCCGACGGCAGTACTTTAACTTTTATTGTTCCGGCATCGTACTTGCCATCCTGCGCTATTTCAACCGGCGAACTCGGTCCGTGCAATGCGCCTTCGATTGCGGTTGCCGCCGGCGTTTACTCGGTTTATGTCAGCAACGGCTCAAGTATAAGCAACTCTTTAAACTTTACAGTTTCGGGTTCGACCGGTATTCGGGTAGGAGCAATTATTAACAACAACGGCACGGTTTATTTGGTCGGGCCAAACGGCCTGTATGGGTTTCCCGATCTTCTTACATTTAACTCCTGGAATTTTAGTTTTACGAATGTGGTGCCGGCCAACAGCGCCGAACAAGCGCTAAGCCAAATCGGCGTCGTGCCAATGAGACAGGCCGGTTGCAACAGCCCGCTGGACCAGGTTAACGGGATTTGTGGCACGCAAAGCGGCGTTACGGTTGCTCCGACATCTTTAAACTTTGTTTCTACAGCTAGCACCACGGCGCAGGCTATTGCTGTGAGCGGAGGAAATTTTTCTTCGGCCACAACCGTTAACCCCTTAATAGTTCAAGTAGATTCAAATAGTCTGTCTTGGCTTGGGGTATCGAATTCCAGCCAAGGATCAGGAACCGGATTAATTACAGTAGCCGGTAACTCCACTTTTTATGTTTCGGTGGTAATTCCTGCCGGAACTCCCCCGGGAACCATTTTTAACGGGCACGTAATAATTAACAACATTAATTCCAGTATCCCTAACGTGGCGATATCTATACCCGTAACTTTTACGGCTGGAACTTCCGGACAATAATTCGATTATCTGTTAAATAATCAATAAAAAATCCGCCCCTCAAATGAGCTGGGGCGGATTTTTTGACATTGAGCGTCTTTCATCTATAATAAGCTTATAAACAAAAATTTAATCTTAATTTTGAGGAAATTAAATTATATGGACGAAATTCCTCCGGAACCGGGCCAAATGCCCATGGGTAATTTAATCCCGCCGAAAGCCAAAATTCCTGTTTGGAAAAAATCCCGACTGGTTTTGGGTATTCTGGCGGCGGTTTTAATTTTTGCCGGAGTAGGTTTTTTTGGTTATCATTATTTTTATCAAAAAAATTACGGTCCTAAGTGGCAGGACCAGCCGCAGGGGCTGGTGGCGGATAAAATTTCCCAAAGCGCCGCCGTGCTGGTAAATTTGCCGGACAGCATAAACTTAACTCCCGATGAGGCAAAAAACAGCATCAGCTTTGACCCCGAAGTATTGGGCAGTTGGTCGGCAGGTTCGACCGTCAAACAATTGGTATTTAAACCCGAACAACAGCTAAAGTTGAACACATATTATCATATTACCTTGGCGGCGGACGGAGTGAATCTGGCCAAGGATTTTCAGGTTGTAGACGACCCAAAAATCGACATCATTTTACCCAAAGACGGCAGCGAAGCGCCTGAGACTTCGAGCGTTACCATCGCTTTTAACCGGCCCATGATCCCGCTGACAACTTTAGACCAACAGCTGAGCGTGAAAATTCCCGTGACTATAACCCCTCAAACCGCCGGAAAGTTTAAATGGATTAGCACGCGGAACTTACAGTTTATTCCCGACACGCGACTTGCCAGGTCCAGTAACTACACCGTTAGCGTGGGTAGCGGTTTTGTGTCGATGGATGGTTTGCCGGTGGCGCCTATGGAAAGTCATTTTACTACCCGGCCGCTACGCTATAACTCCAACACCATTCATCACGATGGGCCGACGCTGTATGACGAACCGGTCAGTATCCAGTTTAACCAGCCTGTGGACTTAAATAAGACCCAGGGGTTAATTGATGTAAAAAATACCGGCAACAACGGCAACGTGCCTTTTGTCGCGGAATATGGGACGCGCGCGGTCAGCCTGGGCAGCAACGGAAAACAAGCCGATTATGTCGACAAGTCCCTGCTCTATATATATCAGCAAAAAGACAAATTCGGGCGGGCCAAATTTTGGGACAGTAATTCCAATTATTCGGTAACTATTAAAGGCGCGGTACCGCTTGAAGGTGATATTAAATTGGATGAGGCGAGGACGGTCCAGATCCAGGTGCCGGACATTATTGCGTCGGTGGCGGCCGATTCCCCGCGTTCGGAATTGGTTGATCCGGGTTTGTTTGACCCAAAAGGGCATCTGGTTCTGAATTTTTATGAAGATATCGACAAAGACAGTTCCCAGTTTAAAGCCCCCAATTTTACCGGCGTGTCATATGGCCAGGTTTGCCAGTATGATGCCGACGGCAACAAAATAATGAACGGTTCGGATTGCCAAAAACAAGACAATAAAAAGCAGCTCCTGTTAAGTTTCAATCCGGATAGCTTTGCGCCCGCCCAAAATTTTGACGTGGAATTGGTAAAAATCGTAAATACCAAGGGTCTGCAGTTAAATTCCCAAAGCATCCATGAGTCGGTGACGGTTTATCCTCAGCCAAAGATTCTGAGCACTTCCCCGGCCCAGGGAGAAAATTCCGCGAGCGTTACCGACCTGGTCATTTGCAGCAACACGCCGATTGTCGACGCCCAGCCCGAAACTTTTTACCAAATACTGAAGTCTAATGTTACGGTGGGTAAGTGGACGTGGCAACCGCCGTATAAAGTATCTTCCAGGCAACCCGGCGATAATGAAAAATGCGACGCGGGACAATATGACAGCCACTTGCTTTACGGCCTGCATCCCCAGACCGATTATCAGTTACAGTTAAATTTAACCGACCAGTTCGGCCAGAACGTCAGCCAAAATTTAAGTTTTACCTCGGGAAAAATTGACAGCCTGCACACCGGATTTAATTCTTTGCAAAAAGATTACAATGTAACTTCTCCCGGCCAAACCAAGCTGACTTACGCCACGGAAAATTTGGACAATGTTGATTTGCAGGTTTGCCAGGTTACGGCACAGGCCATGCTCCAGTATTTGGCCAACCGGCCATCCGATTCGACGCCGGGGCAGAGTTTAAATTGCCAGCAGACCTGGCAAAAGAATATTACCTGGCCGCCCAAATATTGGGATTTGAATTATTTCCAGTTTGACTTGCGGGATCTCGTGCCCGACCCGTTGGGTTATTATATCTTAACTTTTTCCAATCCCAATTTGCGCCAGCAGGTTTATGATTATAAAACCGGCCAAACCAATCCGGGCCCAATGTTGTTCGAGCGGACTTTTTTGAACGTGACCAATTTGGCGGCGCAGGAAAAAAAGGTGGAGGTGGCGGATGGCGCAACTCCCGAGCGGTCGGTGGAAAATCAAGTTATAAATGATGCCCAGGGGAATTTATATTGGGTAACGCAAATCGGCAGTATGGATGCCGTAGCCGGCGCCCAAGTCGCGGTTTACCAGCAGGGGAACAAAGGCGGCTATACTTTGTTTGATAACGCTCAAACCGGCAGTGACGGCATCGCGAGAACCAAAGCTTATAGCGGTTATGGGGCGGCTATTGTGACTAACGGACAGGACAGCACGCTGGTTTCTTCGGCTACGGACAAATTCCAGTGGTCGGGGGCTAACCCGGGCGGCGATAAAACCTATATTTATTCCGACCGGCCAATTTACCGTCCCGGCCAACAGGTTTTCATTAAGGGTTTGTATCGCATCGGTTACGACGGCGTTTACCAGGTTTTCCAGGGCAAGCCGGCGCATATGCAGATTTTTGACAGTAATAACAACGCGGTTCAAACTCAGGATTTGAATATTACCGCTCAAGGAACGTTTAATACCGAGTTTGATTTACCGGCCGATGCCCCGCTGGGAACGTACCGAGTGGAAGCCTTGGGCGGTATTTATACTTTTGACGTGGAAGAATACGTGCCGTCCGCTTTTAAACTGGATTTATCCACGGACAAACCGGAATACATTGCCGGCGATAATTTTAACCTCAATGTTAACGCCAACTACTATTTTGGCGTGCCGGTGGAAGGAGGTAGCGTGGAGTATTCCGTGCTGGCGCAGAACTATTACTTTGACCGCTATCAGGACCAAAACTTCCAGTTCGGCGCCGGTTGGTATTATTCGCCCAGCCCGATTTATGGAGATAATTTTATTTTGCGGGGCAAAGCGAATTTGGACAATCAGGGAAAAGCGACGATTACGCAGGACCTCGATTTTGATAAACTATTTTCCAATAGCGACGACCGCAAGCAGAGTAAAATTTTTGACGTGCGCGTCACGGTCAAAAACAGTACCGGCCAGTCGGTTTCGGGCGAACAGTCGTTTATTGTACACCGCGGATTGTTTTATCTCGGGGTGAATTTGCAGAATAATTATTTTGCCGCCAACCAGCCGAATAAAATTTTAATCAAATCCGTGGATACCCAGGGAAAGCCGGTGTCCGTTTCCAATATTTCCGCCACGGTCAGCAAAGTCACCTGGCAGTACGATAAGCGCCAGGAAGTCGACGGCGGTTACTATTATAATTCCCAGAAAAAGCTGGATACCGTCCAGACCATTACCGCCAATACCGACGGCCAGGGAAATTTCAGCCAGGATTTTACGGTCAAAGATGAAGGCGAATACGAACTGGATGTTTTAGGCAAGGACAGCCGCGGTAACCCGGTTACCTCCAGCCAGAGTTTTTATGTTTATGGCAGCGGGACTGTGGATATTCAGCCATTGAATAACGATTCTTTGGATATTGCGGTGCCCAATTCCCAGGTTGAGGCCGGACAATCGGCGAGCATGGTAATTAAATCGCCCTTTACCAAAGCCAAGGCGCTTATTGCCATTGAAAGCGGCCGGATAATGGATTATCAGGTTGTGGACATTAACAGCAATTTTTACAACTATACTTTCCAGGTGAAAGACTCGTATTACCCGAATTTTTACGCCACAGTTTTGCTGTTGTCGCCCGATCCCCAGGTTAAATTCGGCCAGGCGGAATTCTTTGTTAATACCAAAGAAAAAACCATTACCGTGGAGGCTGCGCCCAACAAGAGCAGTTATTTACCGGGCGAAGAGGTAACGCTTAACATTACCACCAAAGACGCGGGCGGGAAGCCGGTGGCGGCCGACGTGTCGTTGTCCGTGGCAGATTTGAGCGTACTGGCTTTGGCGGGCAACCCCAAAAAAGATCCGGTCAGTTTCTTTTACGATGGACGGCCTCTGGCGGTGACGACATCATCCAACTTAAAAAATATTCTGGAGCAGGCGCAAATTCCAACCGGCACCAAAGGCGGGAGCGGCGCCGAGCCCGGGGATTTGGCCAACAAAAAACGCGGCGTGTTTAAAGATACGGCATACTGGAACAGCGATGTGGAAACCGATGCCGCTGGTCACGCCCAGGTTAAGTTTACGTTACCGGACAATTTGACCACTTGGCAGGTGGAAAGCCTCGGGCTCACGCAGGACACCAAACTGGGTGTGGGCTACGGGCAGTTTACCGCCCAAAAACAGCTGATGGTTACACCTTTAGTGCCGTTGTTTATTATTCCCGGCGACCAGTTTGTGGTGGGCGGCAAAGTGTTTAACCAGACCGGTGCCAAACAACAGCTGGCGGTAACTTTGGACAGTTCGACTTTGCAAATAACCGACAATAAAAGCCAAAATATTTCACTGGATGCCGGGCAGACTCAAAGCGTCTATTTTAAAGTCACGGCTCCGACCTCTATGGATAGCGGCACGGATACTTTAAACCTGACCGCCAAAAATAACAACTTCCAGGACAGCGTGGACGCCAGTTTTCCGGTGGAGCCGAGCCGGACTTATGAGGCGGTCTCGACTTCCAATTATACGACGGATGCCACTGCCAGCGAATATGTCTGGCTGCCGCAAAACGTGGTGCCGGGCAAAGGCGGGGTAACTGTAAAAGGTTCGGCCACGCTGGCCGGGGTAATTCCGGACGCCTTAAATTATCTGGTCCAGTATCCGTACGGCTGTACCGAACAGATGATGAGCAAGCTGGCCGCCGTGGCTACGGCCAAACGTTTTACGCAAATTAAAAATTTGGGCGACAAATTTAAATTGCCGAACGTAACTTTTGACGGCCAGAGTTATTCGGCGGACGATGTCATCCAAATCGGCCAGCAGAGAATTATGTCCAATCAGAATTCCGACGGTGGTTTTGCTTATTATCCGCAAATGAGTTCGGATTATTATTTGACTCTGGATGTGATTAACGCCCTACAGCAGTTAAAGCAGGCCGGTTACAAGATTAACCAGACGGCCGAAGACAAAGCCGCGGCTTATGTGGCCCAGACGTTTAACGGCACTTTAGGGTTAAATTCCAATAATGACACGTTAATTTTGACCGCCTATACTTTAAGCGGCATAAACAGCCAGGCCGGAGAGCTGTCCCTGCTCATGAGCCGGGTGTTAAGGCTTGACCAAAACAGCAAATATTTTCAGGAAGACATCAGTAATTTGTCTTTGGTTTATTTGGCGCTGCTGACTTCGCAAAACCAATCCAGCGCGTTTAGCCGGAAAGTTTTCACCGTTTTGGAAAATCGCGTGGTGGTGGATGGCCGCGGCGCTTATTTGTCCACCGGCAGTACGCAGGAGAATTTGTGGCAGTATTACGAAACGCCGGTTAAGGATACCGCGCTCCTGCTAAAAGCGGAGGCGGATGCCAGCCGAAGTTTTGCCATGACGGACAAGCTTATCCGCTGGCTGCAAAATTCCCGCGCCCAGGACGGGTCGTGGGGGACAACAAACAACACAGCTACGGTTTTGGACGCGCTGGTGGATTACCTGAATTTTAGCCGCGAAAATCTTTCCAATTTCAGTTTGGATTTATTTCAGGACGGCAACAATAAAGGCGGCGTGACTTTTAACAGTCAGAATATTTTAGGCTCGCTTAGCGCCATCATCCCGATAGACAGTTTTACGCCGAATAAGTTAAGCGAACTGAAGTTCGTCAAAAAAAATCTCAATGACCAGCCAAACGGTTTTTATTACGACATGGTGTTGAAATATTATCTGCCTATCGACGGCGTGGCGCCCAAAGACGAGGGCTTTACCGTGCAAAGGGAAATGTACGCTTTGGATGACGCGGCCGGTAAAACGCCGCTGACTTCAGCCAAAGTTGGTGATGTCCTGCGCGGGCATTTAACCATTACCATTACGAAACCGCGGAATTTTGTGGCCGTAGAAAGCTTCATTCCGGCCGGCACGCAATTGGTTAATTATAATTTGGCCACGGAAGACCAAAATCTGGCCGGTCAGGCTAACGCGCCGGTGAATATCGACAATCAGATAACCGCGGCGCCCATCCCCGCGCCAAAACCGGTTGTGGTGAACCGGCCCGGATTTTTTACCAGAACCTGGCTTTGGATAAAAGGCTGGTTTGTGCGTAAGAGCGCGCTGTCGCCGGCCTCTTCCGCCCAGGGCGATTTGCCGGACGAAATTTACTCCGGCTTTATTACCCAAACGGACAAGTTGCGGCCCGATTCCACGGAATTTCACGACGACCGCCTGATGCTGTTTAACCAGCATCTCGACCCGGGCGTCTATGAATATGATTACTTTATCCGCGCCCTAATCCCCGGCAAATTCCAAGCCCAGCCCGCCATAGCCAGCGAACTCTACACCCCCGAAAACTTCGGCCGAAGCGGCGGAGAATATTTCACGATTACCCAATAACCATCGGATAATTGTAAACACTCGCCTGTAAATCAGGCGAGTGTTTTGTTAAAAGACAGAAGGTTATATCGATGAATTACCCGCCTGAACATAAAGGCAACTTGCAAATTAAAAAGTCAAAATTACTTTTTGTTTATATTTATGGTTACCTGTTCCGTTTTTCCGTCCGAGGATTCGGCGGAAATGGTGTAGGTGCCGGGGGAGGGGGGAGGCCAGAAAGATTTTTGGGATTTGGCGAAGAATTGGCCGTTAACGGACCAAGTTACTTCCTGGGAGGCGGAAAGGGGAATGGTGGTGCCGGGCAGAAGCAAATATTTGTCGTCCTGATGCGGGGAGAGAATTAAATTATTTTTTAACATAATATTGCGGATGGTATTGTAGTCGTCGCCGTCCAAACCGAAATCCAGGGTATTGCCGCTTTGGATTTCCCGGATTTTACTAAAGTTAAACGGCGTGTTTTTATTATATTCCGAGTTGTACATAACCTGCATGACCTCATGCCAGACTTTGGCCGCGCCGGCCAGGCCGGTAATTTGCCGCATGGCTGTGTTATTGCTGTTGCCCACCCACACGCCGACCAAAAAGTCCGGCGTATAGCCCATGGTCCAGCTGTCGTGGTAATCGCGCGACGTGCCCGTTTTCACGCCGTAATTGGTATACGGCAGATTAAGGCTGCTTTCTATCCCGAACTGGTTCACGCCCGTGTCACGGTCGTTTAAAACACGGTTGACCAGCTCCACCATCGGCTCCTGTCCGACTTGTTTTGGCTCGGTAATGAGTTTGGCCATCGGATCTTTATAATAGGGGCTTAAAGTTTCCTGGTAAAGCGTTAACGGTTTTAACACGCCCTGATTGGGGAAAATGGTAAAATAGTTGGACAGCGTTAGTAAATCCGACTCCAAACCGCCCAGTGCAATACCCAATTCGTAGCTTTCCAATGGCTGCAGCGGGGTAAAGCCCATTTGGTCGTACATAAATTTATAAAAGTGGTCCAGGCCGACAAACTCCAGTACCTGGACGCTTGGGATGTTCAGGCTGTTGTCGAGCGCCTGGTGGAGCGTGACGAGGCCGCGGTATTGGCCGTCAAAATTTTTGGGAAAAAAATCAAAACCCGAGGCCAGCTCATATTTCATTTCCGTGTCATCCACCAGGCTGAACGGGCGCGCGCCTTCTTCAAAGGCGTTCATATAAATAAACGGTTTGGAGGTGGAGCCGATGGGCCGGGGTTTTACGGCCATGTCCAATTGCATGCCTTCTCCCGGCGATGATGGGTCGGGCGAACCGACAATGCTTAAAATCTGATTTTCCGGCAGCTTAA
Organism: Candidatus Doudnabacteria bacterium; assembly: GCA_031291995.1. Lineage (GTDB taxonomy): Bacteria > Patescibacteriota > Doudnabacteria > UBA920 > UBA920 > PALSA-1336. The sequence continues at coordinate 43,107 of JARLHZ010000025.1, read as the reverse complement.
TAACCACCACAGCGCCGTTTTCCGCGGTATCCAGGGCTTGCGAAGTCAAATCGCGTTTTAAAATGGCGCGGATGTTTTGGGTGAGGCCGGCATCCAAAGTTGTTTGGCAGTTAACCGGGCAATTTAAATTAAGGGAATTAACTTCAAAAGCCGCGTTGGAACTGCGGGAAGATTTTTCGGCCAAGGCGGGCGAAAGATTCATCCAGTCCGAGTCGTTTATGGAAAGCCGGAATTTATTAGCCAGATTTTTGGCGTATTTTATATTAGTTGCCGTTCCCGGCTGGTTTTGGGACGGGCTGTTTAGCGCGGCGAGAAGGGACAGGATTTGCGCGTCGTTTAGAGTTTCCGGGGGCGAGCCAAAATTATCCAGGCTGGCCTGCTTGAGCCCTTCGGACTGGCTGCCAAAATAGGCGCTGTTTAAGTACATGGTTAAAATACTTTTTTTCGAATTGTTCCATTCCAGAGCCTCGGTATAAATTAGTTCCGTGATTTTATTTTTCCAGGAGCGCTGGTTTTCGTTGGCCAGCAACGTTTTAACCAGCTGCTGGGTTATGGTGGAAGACCCGGCGCGTCTGCCGGTAATCAGGTAACTGTAAAAATCCCGCGCCAGACTCAAGGGGTTAAACCCGGGATGTAGGTAAAAAAACCGGTCTTCTTTTTTGAGAAGTAATTGCGCGACGCGCGGCGGGATGGCCTCGGTAAATTGGTCGTAGTTCCCCCGGCTATTGGGATTGACTTCGATAATTGTGCCGGTCCGGTCGTATACAACCCGGGAATTGAGTATAATATAATCGGCTTGGAGCCGGCTGTTCAATTTGGTGGACAGTGTTTGCCAGGCGCAAAACAGGCCTATTAATATTAGACCCGAAACCGCCCAGTATTTTTGTTTTTTGCTTAATTTCATTGCCCACAGCATAACACGTACTTTGGCTTATGTTCAATACAATTCGACCAATGAGGCGGCAATAGATTATAATACCGGTATGGTTAAACCGACTCAAAATCGCTACATGTTAGTCGATGGTAACGCGCTAATTCACCGCGGCTATCACGCTATTCCGGTACTAAATACCAAATCCGGAGAGCAGACTAACGCGGTTTATGGTTTTACCATGATTTTACTTAAAGCCATTGCCGACATCAAACCCACCCACATTGCCTGTACTTTTGATTTGGCCGGCCCGACGTTTCGGCATGAACAATATAAGGACTATAAGGGGACGCGGGTCAAGGCCGACCAGGAACTTTACGACCAAATCCCGCGAGTTAAGGAAGTGGTGCGCGCGTTGAATATTCAGATTTTTGAAAAGCAGGGGTTTGAGGCGGACGACTGCCTTGGAACTTTGGCCATGAAGCTTCATAAGTTAAATCCGGAAGCGGAAGTCATTATTGTCACAGGCGACTTGGATACTTTACAGCTGGTTAACCACGTAATAAAAGTTTATACCATGCGCAAAGGAATTACGGATGTGGTAATTTACGACGCCAAGGCAGTTAGGGCGCGTTACGGGCTGAATCCTGACCAGATGGTGGACTATAAGTCTCTTCGAGGTGATCCGTCCGATAATATTCCGGGGGTAAAAGGAATTGGCGAAAAGACGGCAGGGGAACTTATTAAGGAATTTGGATCGCTGGATAATCTTTATAAAGCGATTAGCGAACAGACAACAGGTAATAGGGTAAAATCCCGGATTTTGGAGTTGCTGAAGGCGCAGGAAGATCAGGCTAGGATGTCATATAAACTTTCTGTAATTGATTGTAATGTGCCGCTGGAAATTGATATTCCAAAATACGATTTAGACGCCGGACATTTATCGGTTGTGGTAAAACTTTTTCAGGAGCTGGAGTTTAGGAGCTTGATTAGCAAATTGCCGAAGACGGGCACCACCCCGTCCGCTAACGCGGACACCCCTCCTCAGCAAGGAGGGGAAGCTCCGCGAGTGCTCTTAAATTCCGGACCAGGGCGGAGTCTCTCCTCCTTGTCCGAGGAGGAGTACCCTGCGAAGCCCGGTACCGGATGGTACGGGGCGAAGCGAGGGGAGGGGGTTGTGTCTTCAATCGGCAAACAAGATTATCAGTTTGTTGATACTGACGACAAACTATTAGCACTCATAAAAAAACTATCATCGGTCAAAGAGCTGGTTATAGATACCGAAACTACGAGTCTGGATACCATGGACGCCAAATTAGTCGGCGTGGGTTTGTGCGTTAAACCCGGCGAGGCTTATTATGTGCTGGCGGCGCTTCTGGAATCGTCAGCGGAATTAAAAAATATTTTAGCTGATCCAAAAATCAAAAAAATCGGCCACAATATAAAGTACGACCTGGAAATACTGACCACTGGCCACTATCCACTGTCCACTATCTCTTTTGACTCCATGATTGCCTCCTATCTTCTTAACGCGGCTACCCGCCAGCATGGGCTTGACGCCTTGGCCTTTAATGAGTTGGGCTATCAGATGCAGCCCATCGAGGAGTTAATTGGCAAGGGGAAAAACCAGATAACTATGGATAAGGTTGAGCCGGCAAAAGTTAGCTGGTATTGCTGTGAAGACGTGGATATGACGCTGAGGCTTAAGGAGATTTTTGAGCCGCAATTAAAAACCGAAGGCCTGGAAAAAGTTTTTTACGATATAGAAATGCCGCTGGTGGAAGTTTTGGCCGCTATGGAGTTAAATGGCATTAAATTGGACAGCAAGTTTTTGAATAAATTATCGGCCGAGGCGGAAATAGACATTAAGGAACTGGAAAGCAAAATTTATAAACTTACGGGCGAGGAGTTTAATTTAAACTCTCCCAAGCAGATGAAGGAAGTTTTATTTGAGCGGATGAAGCTGGAGCCGATAGCAAATCGTAAAACCAAAACCGGCTTAAGTACCGCGGCAGGGGAACTGGAAAAAATGAAGGGCCAGCATCCGGTCATAGATAAAATTTTGGAATACCGGGAACTTTCCAAACTGCAGTCTACTTATTTGTTAACATTGCCGGAACTGGTAAATAAAAAAACCGGACGAATACATACTAATTACAATCAGACGATTGCGGCAACGGGTAGATTATCATCGATTGATCCAAATTTGCAGAATATTCCGGTGCGCGGGGAAGGGCTAGGCAGCAAAGTTCGGCAGGCGTTTGTGGCGGAAAAGGGGTATAAACTTTTATCGATTGATTATAGCCAAATTGAGCTGAGGATTGTGGCGCATTTGGCCAAAGACAAAAAGATGCTGGAGGTGTTTAAGAACGGCGAGGACATTCACAGCAAAACAGCCATGGAAATTTTTGGGGTGGCCGCGGATAAAATTACCCCGGATATGCGCCGCGACGCCAAGACCATAAATTTTGGAATTTTATACGGGCTGTCCAGTTTTGGGTTGTCGTCCAGGATTGGCGAAGTCTCCCGCGCCGAAGCCAAGGAATTTATTGCCAAATACTTCGCGGCGTATCCCGCAGTGGAACAATATATAGAACAGATAAAACTCCAGGTCAACCAGGAAGGGTTTGTAAAAAACGAGCTTGGCCGCATGCGCAAATTTCCGGAAATCAAATCTTCCCAATTCTTTATTCGTGCCGCCGCCGAACGCGCGGCCGTGAATTTTCCCATCCAGTCGTTAGCCGCCGACGTAATAAAAGTCGCAATGATCAATATCCATAGGGTTTTCCGAGGGTTGCCCTCGGAGAGGCCGGAAATACGGATGCTTTTGCAAGTGCACGACGAATTGGTGTTTGAGGTGTCCGAAGACAAAGTGGAGACGTGGGTCAAGAAACTCATTCCATTGATGGAAAATGCTATTAAATTATCAGTTCCGGTAAAGGTGGAAGCCAAAGTTGGGGACAATTGGGGGGAGATGAAGCCAATTGAGCAAAATTGACAATCCCCTTTACTTTTATATAAAATGTAAAGGGTTATATTAATATCGCAAATTTTATGAAAAAGATCAAAATGTCCTCAAAGAATCAGATTGTCATACCGGCAATGGTGCGTGAGCGGTTAAAATTGCGCAAGGGCGATTTGCTAACGTTATATGCTGTAGACGACAGCCATGCCTTGCTGCTTAAGCACCCGGCGCCTGGTGGTTATGCCGAATCACTAAGGGGACTGGGTAAGGATGTCTGGAAAAAGCTGGGAGGGGCCGACAAGTATATTAAAGGCGAGCGCCGCTCATGGGACAAATAATAGGTTTAGATACAAGCATTTTTATTTACGCCTTTGAAGATTTGGGGGCGGTGGCAGATGCATCCGTATCCATACTCAAGGAAATTGAAACCGGACGAAGCGTTGGGGTGTTTTCGCTGATTGGCATGATAGAACTGTTCACCGGACCCAAAATAGACGGCAATTATGGATTGGCCGCCGAATACAAAAACAGGCTCTATAATTATCCTAATTTACTGATAATAAATTTGTCCGATGATATTGCAGACATCGCTTCCAGCCTGCGCGCGGAATATGGTTTGCTCACCCCCGATGCCATACATATCGCCACGGCCATAGACTCGGGCGCGGATAGATTTATTACCAATGATAAAAGCCTGAAAAAGGTTAAGGAAATAAAAATTGAGTTGCTTTAAAGTATTTATGCGAACCGATCAGGAAAGTAATAATGAATACCCAAAATTAGTCCGGGACAACATCCCGGAGTTTATCCAAAGCCGGGGGTTAACAGCCAAGACCAGAACTTTGGACGACAAGGAGTTTTGGCAGTATTTGTTGAGGAAAATGGTCGAAGAATCAACGGAGCTGTCGCGTTCCGTTGATGATTCCGATATGCAAGAAGAGCTGGCGGATATCTTGGAATTGATAACATCCATAATTAAATTCAAGGGATGGAATTTGGAAGACATTCAGGCCGTGCAAACAGGGAAACGAGAAAAAAATGGCGGATTTGAAAAAAGAATTTTGCTTTTAGAAAAGCCGTGAATATGAAAATTTTACAGGTTTATAAAAAATATCAGATAATGCCACAGCTCGCGGAACACCAACTGAGGGTCGCGGCGGTGGCGGATGTGATAATTGATAATATCCCTAATCCTTCATCCTTAACCCTTAACCGATACGATATAGTGGCCGTGTGCTTGCTGCATGATATGGGGAATATTTTGAAGTTTGATTTAAGCAATAGCCATTTGGTGATAAATAAAGACATTGACGTAAATTTTTGGCAGAAGGTAAAAGATCAATACGGTAAAAAATATGGAGCGGATGAACATGCGGCCAGTTTAAAAATTGCGCGTGAGTTAGGCGTGAACCCCAGAAAACTTGAGCTGATAGACGCAATTGGTTTTGAAACTGCGGTTGAAAATTCCGCCGGCCATGATTTTGGCAAAAAAATTTGCGCTTATTGCGACAGCCGCGTCAGTCCGTGCGGGGTGGTAAGTTTGGAAGGCAGATTTGACGATTTGCGCGCCAGATACGCCCACCGGCACCAGGAATGGGGCAGTGAACAAAAAAGGCTGGCATTTGAGAACGCTCTGCGGCACATTGAACAACAAATTTTTGCCTGTTGCGCTATAAAGCCGGAGCAAATTACCGAAATGACGATTACGGAAACCAGAGAGCGATTAAAGGAATTTGACATATAAATGAAAAGTAAATTTTTTTACGTCTCGCTGTTGCATTTTTTTAATGACGGGTTTTCGGCGAGCCTGCTGCTGTTTTTGCCGTTTATTGCCAAAGACATGGGTTTGAATTTAACCAAGGTCGGCATTTTGGGTTCGGGAATGAATTTATTGCCGATTGCTTTGGCGCTGCCGAGTGCCTTGTTGGCCGACCGGTTCGGCCATTTTAAAACGTTGCTGTTTGCCTTGCTTATTTGCGGGATTGCCTATTTGCTAATGAGCCTGGCCACCGGCTTTGGTATTTTGCTGCTTTTATTTATTTTAATAGGCATACCTTTTGGTTTGTTCCACCCTATAGGGTTTGCTTTGGTTTCCCGCCTGTCGGGAAGTGAAAATATTGGCAGGCACATTGGAAATTTTACCGCCTGGGGTGACGTGGGGCGTTTAGCAATATCGGGCGGCGTGACTTTTATAATTGTCGCCTGGGGCTGGCGCAGTTCGGCGCTGCTTTACGGCGTGGCCGGTGTGGCGGTTTTTATGTATCTATATTTTTTCCATTTTCGCACAGACCGGTTAAATGACCAAAAGCGGGAAGATTTCCAACTCGGCAAATTTACACATTTATTGCAAAACCGCCAATTTATTTACGCGGCCGCGGTTACCGCGCTGGATAACCTGGCCAGTTCCGGGTTATTTTTATTTTTACCTTTTTTGCTTCTAAGCAAACATATCCAACCGACTTTTTTGAGTTCGTTTGCCGGCGCGTTTATTGTTGGAACCTTATTGGGCAAGGCAGTGTTGGGTAGATGGGTTGACCGTCTGGGAAGCGTCAAAGTTTTTGTTATAACGGAAATTTTGATGGCTGTGCTAATTGTCCTGCTGACCGTTGTTAGCGCTTTGTGGCTGATTGTAATTATTTCTGTTGTCTTGGGAATTGCCACGCGGGGGACGGTGCCGGCGACGCAAACCATGGTTTACCAGTCTATGGCCGAATCTCAAAATTTTGAGCGCGCCAACGGCGTGGCGCAGTTCGGCGATACTGTGGCCGCCGTGATTGTACCAATATTGCTCGGTTTGACTTCCGATCGATTGGGTATTAATTGGGCCTTTTGGTTGGCCGCGGGTTTTGCTTTGTTGGCAGTAATTCCAGCTGTGGCTTTTGGGAATGTCCGGCTGAGTTCAGACGCATAATTTAAACAGTGGATAACTATGGCGAAAATTTATTTTACCTTTATATAAAGGTATTTGACAGTAGGTGAACGATTGTTTACTATAATAGTAAGTCAATAGTGCTTAGGGAATAGAGAATAGGAAAGTACAAAAATTGCACATATGAGAAGTTAAGAATTCCTTAATGGTTGGGGATGCTTATAAATAGGTCAATATGCAAAAAATACATAAAAGCTTTCCGCCAGAGGTGGTTCCCCCTCCGACGGTAAAAAAGGGAGATTCTATGCCAGAAGAAGCAAAAAAAGGCGAGATTATTATTTACAAAGCTCCAGAAGGGCCGGAATTACAGGTTCAAATGGATGGTGAAACGGTCTGGCTTACCCAAAAGCAGATGGGAGAATTGTTCCAAAAAGATTTTAGGACAATATCCTTTCATATTGGCCAAATTTATAAGGAAAACGAGCTGGACGAAACCAAAACTACCCTTAAACAAGGGAGTTCCAATAATATTGGAATTGCCTTGTTTAAGCCAAATATTTATTATAATCTTGATGTAATAATTTCCGTCGGCTATCGGATTAAATCCAAACGCGGCACCCAATTCCGTATTTGGGCCACCCAGAGATTACGGGACTATTTAATTAAAGGTTACGCGGTAAATCAGAATCGGCTAAAGGAACAGCATGATTTGCAAATGAAGGAGCTGGCACAGACAACGGTGCTGTTCCAGAATGTTTTGGAAAACCGGCGCGCGCAGGGGTATGAAAAAGATTTGCTTAAGATAATTACCGATTATGCGCACACTTGGGCGCTATTAAATAAATACGATAAAGGCGAGCTGGAAATTGACGGCGTTTCTAGACGTTCTCCCGCGCCACTCGAGTACCAGAACTTACAAAAATATATTACGGTATTTAAAAAACGCTTGTCGTTAAAACAGGAGGCGGGCGGGTTGTTTGGCCAGGAAGTCGGCGAAAAGTTTAAAGCTGTACTCGGCAATATTAACCAGACTTACGAAGGCAAGCCGCTGTATCCGTCTATGGAAGAAAAAGCGGCGCATCTGCTCTATTTTTTGGTCAAAGACCATCCGTTTACCGACGGCAATAAAAGGATTGGCGCGTTGGTGTTTATGGTCTATTTGGTGCAGAACAACGCCCTTTACAGCATCAAAACAGGGGATCGCAAAATTAATGATAATACCTTAGCCGCTTTAACTTTACTAGTCGCCGAAAGCGATCCCGTGCAGAAGGATGTTATGGTTAAACTCGTAGTTAATTTAATTAATAAAAAATAAATCCCCGAACAGCTGCGGGGAGTTATTGATAAAAGGTCGTTATAATAAACCAAGCGTAAACATATGCAGGAAAATTCTTCCCAACAAACTCCTCCTATCTATTCGCAAAATCTTAAGACCAAAGGGCAAATGTATTTCTTTGATGTCAAAGCGGCCAAAAATGGCCACAAATATTTGAGCATCGGCCAGAGCTGGATAAAAGACGGCATGGGTCATCGCGGAAATGTCACTGTTTTTCAGAACGATTTACAGGAATTTCTCAAGGCCTTAAACGAGGCTCAGGAAAAAGTGTCCGTTTAGCAAAGTATGCGAGCTGCCAAAAAATCCCGCCTCTTTTATGAGAGGCGGGATTTTATATAGCAGGCTTTTCATTCCGAAATTTTTTGCGATGACGGGAATTCGCGGGCGCAAAAAATATCCGGAATTCAGAATCGAAATTTACTTTATTTTAGCCAGCGCTTTGGCCATGCGGGATTTTAAGCGGGAAGATTTGCCCTTTTTAATGACATTTTTCTTGGCGGCTTTGTCGAGCGCGGACATGGCCTTTTTCATGGCTTCCATGGCTTCGCTTTTCTTGCCGGCGGCAATGAGTTTTTTAACGTCCTTAACCGCGTTCTTGAATTTGTCTTTGGCGTGCACGTTCCTGACCCGGCGCACAATAGCTTGTCTCATGGCCTTAGCGGCCGATTTGGTGTTTGGCATAGAATTTGTTAATTTATAGGTCTGTAGCGCAGGCCCGTGGCCTGCATAATCTAACACGGTCCAACAAAGCGCAGCAAGCCTTATTAGGATATAAAGAGTCTACCAAAATTCGATGAAAAAAGCAAGGCTTTATTTATACTTCCGATTGGAAACCTTTATTTAGAGCTTCTTGAATTTCCCAGACGGTATCGGAGAATTCTCGGGTTCTTTTTAGATTTTGGGTTCTTGGTTTAACAGAGTTAATATTGAATGAGGCAATAATTTTTCCCGGCCTCGGGCTCATTACGCAAACGCGGTCAGCGAGGAATACGGCTTCGTGAATGTCGTGGGTAATAAACAGAACAGTTTTTTTCTCGCGGACACAGATATCCGCCAGAGTCTGTTGCAGTGAAATTTTGGTTTGGGCGTCCAGAGCCCCAAAAGGCTCATCCATAAGAATAATTTCCGGGTCAGCCGCCAGAGTGCGCGCTATTGCCACGCGCTGTTGCATCCCACCGGACAGGTGCTTGGGAAGGTAGTCGCCAAAATCCTTTAGCCCAACAAGATTAAGGTATTTATTGACGATGGAATTTATCTCCGATGTCGGAAACCTTTTAAGCTTTAACGCAAATGCTATATTTTTTTTGACACTCAGCCATGGGAACAGGGAAAAATTTTGGAATACTACTCCGCGACTGACATGCGGCCGTTCTACAGTTTTATTCGAATGTAAAATTTCTCCGCTGGTTGGTTGTTCCAGGCCGGCGACCATGGAAACCAGCGTACTTTTGCCACAGCCGCTGGGTCCGACAATTGCTACAAATTCTCCGGCGGCCAAATTCAAAGACAGTCCGTCTATAACTTTTAGTTCGCGGCCGCCAAGGTGAAAAGTTTTTGAGATTTGGTTAATTTGCAGCATGGTGGAACCAGGGGAAAATTAATTTGGAGCTATGGTGAAGAATAAAATCACTCACTAAGCCAATTAGTCCGATAATAATAATGGCGGCAAAAATATTGGCAGTTTGCAGGTAGCGTTGGGACTCGGTAATTAAATGGCCTAAGCCATTGTTTGAACCGACAATTTCGGAAATGATTACAAATGACCAGCTGGCGCCTAGCATGATGCGTCCGGAATCCCAGGCCGCGGGCATGGAGTGCGGCGCTATAACTTGCCAAAACACATCGCTTTTTGACGCCCCGAGCGTTAAGGCGCTGTTAATTAGCTCCGGTTTTGTTGCCGCCGCCGCGTCGGCGACCATCAGGCAAAAGTATGGGGCGATGGCCAAAATTACTACACTAATTTTTTGGGCTTCGGAGATGCCGAGCCAGACAATCATTAGCGGAATAAAAGCTGACGGTGGTATGTAGCGAATGAATGCCAATATCGGAGCAAGCAAAGTTCTGGCCGGGCGGTAAGACCCAATCAGTAACCCAAGCGGTATGGAGATGGCGGCCGAGATGAGGAATCCAACCATAATCCTTTCCCCGCTGGCTAAAAATGCCGAACCAAGCTGGCCATTTTGGAACATGATCTGCCCGGCCTTAAATACGTTTTGAGGACTGGGCAATAACACAGGAGCAATATACCCGCCGTTGGTTAGCCATAGCCAGATAATTAGAAGAAAAATGAAACCTGAACCGGCTAAGGCTAAAGGTTTGAGTTTTAAATTATTAATTGTTCGCATGGTTTAGGGTGTTTAAAAAGCTATCATCCCAGACTTCTTGTAAGTTAACTTGTTGACTGATAATGCCCTGAGTGGTCCAAATTTGGTTGGCGGACTCGGTTAAATTTTTTGTAGGCGAACCGTTACCCGCAAATTTTTCCATGTTTCCGGCTAAATCAAACCAGGAAAATTTTGGCATCATTTGTTGAACCTCGGAGGGACTTAAACCATATTGGTTGGCGAGCTCGGCTTGGATTTCCTGGGGGTTTTGTTTGGACACAGTAACCGCATCAAAAAAACTTGCCATAAAACGGCTAACCACATCAGGGTGCTTGGTTACAAAATCGGTGCGAAAAATCATTATATCCGGCAATACGTCAAGGTCTTTGGAACTTGCCAATATGTGCCCGCCTGGCCTGGTAGAATCTTTGGTAAGCCAGGGTTCCCAAGTGACGGCTACGTCAACTTTTCCGGCCAGAAAAGCCGCGCCGGCATCTCCGGCTGACATACTGAGCGGCTTGATATCGTTTAATGTTAACCCTGCTTTGGCCAGAATTTGAGCGAGCAATAACTGTGAAGTTGATCCTGTTTCAAATGCCACAGTTTGGCCTTTTAGGTCGGCGATGGTTTTAATCTTATCGCTGGCCACAATACCGTCAGCGCCTTGGCTGTTGTCTGTTATGGCTACGGCCGTAACATCGGCCCCGGCTGCCTTGAGGTCTACCAATACGTCCGGCGTAAAGGGCAGCACGTCAATTTGGTTAGAATTTAACAGCTGTTTCCCAACCGAATTATCGTCATACTCAACCAGGTTAACATTAATACCATTCTGTTTATAAATTCCTTTGTCCTGGGCATAGTAGTAAAGTCCGTTGCCGATCCAAGGGTTAAGGCCGACCCGAACCGTAGGGAATTGATCTGTAAACTTTTGGTTTTTAGTGTGGTTGATGTAAAGCACACTAAATAGTCCTGCCACAATTAACACTACAATGTATAATGAAATTTTCTTGTTCATTTGATTCCTTTGTTGCTCTTGCCCTCAAGGGGCTAAGTGGCATTAATTCGATTATTGGTAAACCGCATTACGGTAATGTTGTTTATATGAAATTGAAATTTATAGGTAGGGCGGCTAGTCTAGATTATTGCCGCCCCGTAGCCTGTCAGTGGCATGCCGACACTGCCTGGATTTCTCTGGCCTTGGCATATTCATGCCAGGGTGTTGCGTAGAAAGCCGCAACCAGCAGTACCAGCAGAGCCAACTGAATAATCCAAATCTTTTTGGGTGACATTTTGCCCTCCTCTGGGTCGTTAGAGCTTAATTTACCTTGACCGACCGCTCCGGAGTCGGGAGGTGTTACAATGTAACCAATCATTATGTCATAAATTTAACATATAGTCAATAATGCTGACTAATAAGAAATGTGAAATATCCAATAAAATAGGCAAATTCATTGATTATTAATATGTTGTCAGAAAAGTTGACAAAAAATATAAATCGGCGTATAATCAACATATGGAGATTTTGGACACTTTAAAACAAGCCGGCCTTAACGAAAAGCAGGCTGCAGTGTATATGGCGCTTTTGGAATTAGGAACCGCAACAGTTCATCCCATTGCCACTAAAGCCCAGGTAAAAAGGCCTACCACTTATTTAATATTGGAAGATTTGCAGGCCAGGGGACTGGTAAGTGTGGTGCCAAGGGCCAGGAAAGTTTTGTATACGGCGGAAAGTCCGGAAAAAATTGTTTCCGATTTGGGCCGTAAACAAGATCTTGTGAAGCGGTATCTGCCACAGCTGTTGGCTCTATATAATGCCAAAGTCGACAAGCCCCAGGTTTTGCTGTTTGAAGGGAAAGACGCGGTGAGGGAAGTTTATGAGCGGATTTTAGACGCCAAAGAAGTTGCCTGGTTTTCTACCATCAGAGATATTATTTCCGTTTATCCCGACTTTCCAAAAAAGTTGAATGATGAAGCAATGAAGGGCCGGGTAAAAGTCCGAGAGCTTTTAACAAAAAGTCCGGCCGATTTGGAATATATTAAAACTATGCGCCACGGGGAGAATTTTTCTCAGCGTTTTGTAAAAGGGGAAGGGGATTTTATGACCGATAATTGTTTATATGACGGCAACGCGGTATTTTTTTCTTTTCAACCGTACATATCGGCAATCCAGATTAGAAGCCAGGGGATTTACAGGTCTTTAACAAGTCTGTATGAGTTTGCCTGGAAAGCCAGCGAGCCGATTGATACGCCATAACCTGAAAACAAAGAGCAGGATTCTAGCGGCCGCTAGAATCCTGCTCTTTGTTTTGTCGTTTATCGACTTTTTAGTTTATTTATTTTTTTTATTTCTTCAATCCTGTCGCGTATTTTTGCCGCGATCTCGAATTCCAGGTTTTTTGAGGCCAGGTCCATTTGCTCGTTTAATTCGTCCAGATAAAATTTTAGTTCCTGTTTGTCCATTTTGCCGGGGTCGCGGCGTTTTTGTTCGTCGTCGGCTGTTTCAAATTCCACTTTGCTGCCGGCCATTCGCGAATCGCCAATGGCTTTTTGGATGCTTTGCGGCGTAATGCCGTGTTTTTTGTTATAGGTTTCCTGGAGCTTGCGCCGGCGGTTGGTTTCGTCAATCGCGCGTTGCATGGAGCCGGTAATTCTGTCGGCGTACATAACAACATGACCTTCCAAATGGCGAGCGGCGCGGCCCATCATTTGCATAAAGAAGGTTTCGGAGCGCAGGAAGCCTTCTTTATCCGCGTCCAAAATCGCAACCAGAGAGACTTCCGGGAGATCCAAACCTTCGCGCAGCAGGTTAATGCCCACCAAAACATCGTAAACTCCCAGCCGGAGGTCGCGTAAAATTTCCAAACGTTCAAAAGTATCCACGTCCGAATGCATGTACTGGACTTTAATGCCGTCCTCTTTCAAATATTCCGCCAGCTCTTCGGCCATGCGTTTGGTCAGTGTGGCTACGAGTACTCTCTGGTGTTTAGCAATCCGTTCCTTAATTCTTTCTATTAAGTCGTCCACCTGGTTCTTAATCGGCTTTATTTCAATTGTCGGGTCAATAAGTCCGGTGGGGCGGATGATTTGCTCCACAATGGACGGCGGGTCCATTTGTTTTAATTTTGGCCGGGCGTCTATAATGCTTTGCTCGGCTTCGGTCCGTTTGGATTTGGTCACGAATTTGGTGTCTTTTTGCGTCAAGCTTCGCTCTATTTCAAATTCCGCCGGCGTGGCCGAAACAAAAATTACCTGATTGATCTTTTTTTCGAATTCGTTAAATTTTAACGGGCGATTGTCGAGCGCGCTGGGCAAACGGAAACCGTAATCAACCAAAGTGGTTTTGCGGGATTTGTCGCCTTCGTACATGGCGCCAATTTGCGGTACCGTTTGGTGGGATTCGTCCAAAAATAGCAAAAAATCATCGGGGAAGTAATCAATAAGCGTGGAAGGCGGACTGCCCGGCTCGCGGCCTTCCAATACCCGGGAATAGTTTTCTATGCCGGCCACAAAACCGGTATTGGTCAACATTTCCAAATCAAAATTGGTGCGCTGTTCCAAACGGGCGGCCTCTAAAACTTTGCCCTGTGACTTTAGCTCCTTGAGCCGGTCTATAAGTTCCAGACGGATGTTTTCTTCCGCTTCTTTTAGTTTGTCCTCGGGAGTGACAAAATGCTTGGCCGGGAAAATCATAAATTCATCCAGCTCCTCAATTTTGTGGCCGGACACCGCGTCCAGCCGTTCGATTTTTTCCAGTACGTCGCCAAAGAAATCCATGCGGATAATCGTGTCTTCTGAAGATAAAATAATTTCCAGCACGTCGCCGTGGACACGGAAGGTACCGCGCTGCAGGTCGATGTCGTTGCGGTGGAATTGCAAATCAGTCAGCCGCCTGAGCAATTTGTCGCGTTTTAAGCTCTGTCCTTTTTTTATGGCCAGCGACAGCTCCAAATAATTGGCCGGATTGCCTAAACCGTAAATGCAGGACACCGAAGCCACAATCAGCACGTCCTTTCGCGACAAAAGCGATTGCGTGGCCGCGTTCCTTAACCGGTCTATTTCTTCGTTAATTTGGGTATCTTTTTCAATATATGTGTCGGAGCGGGGGATATAGGCTTCGGGCTGGTAATAATCGTAGTAAGATACAAAATAGTGGACCGCGTTGTCCGGAAAAAACTCCTGGAATTCCGCGGCCAGTTGCGCGGCCAGGGTTTTATTATGGCTGATTATGAGCGTTGGTTTTTGGATTTTCTCTATAATATTGGCCATAGTAAAAGTCTTACCGCTTCCCGTAACACCCAGCAGGGTTTGGTAGCGGCGTTTGGCCTTGAGGGATTTTAATAACCCCTCAATAGCCGCGGGCTGGTCTCCCGCCGGTTGGAATTTGGATTGAAGTTTGAATTTGGACATACAATTTTTCAATGCGGGATGACACAAAAACCAGTTAGACTTATATCATAACATCGTCGGCAAACAAAAAAAAGACCGAATTGCCGCCGGGGGGACGGAAGTTCGGTAGGTCGGGAATGGATCTCGGCCGTTTTTTTGAGGAGAACTTTAAAAAACTGCGCGGCTAATGAATCTTAAGGCCGCAAATAATTGCTGTGAATCCTCCTTAAACTTGGTTGGGGGCCAATGGTAAATGGATTACGGCTAGTTAATCCAAAAACCGTTTGGCCCCCGGGCGGGACACGTTATTCCCGTAGCGAAGCCACTGGGTAAACGTTGTCCCTGGTCTGGACGCGCATGACCGCTCAAATGCGGCCCGTACGGCCTGACGCGAAGGCCGCTGCGTCCAGGATCTTTTAAAATTGGAGGGGGTCGTGGCATCGCGGTGCCGTAAACCTGGCTAGCCTCAGATTAAGACTTGCCAAGCCTGACCCCCAAAATTATGAGAATTGGCGGCCCGAGATTGGCAAATATTGCCAAAGGTTTTTGTCGGTGTGGGTTTAGGACGCGGTAGCGCCTATTCCTTCGTGCCGTGCTGCAGGCATTCGCACCAAACCACCCAGCTAAGGGCTCGGGCCAAAAAATGGAATGAGTGGCACAGAAGCCAACTCTGTCACGGGTGAGTTCGCTAAACTCCCTATGATCATGAGTGATCGAGAACCCCCCATCCCATTGTTGTAAAGGGATTCTACTACCCATGTCCGCCTTTGTCAACGGTTCTTGATAATGTTAGAATTAACTTATGATCGCTTATTTAAAAGGGTCTATATTGGAAAAAGGCCTGACTTATATAATCTTAGAAAACCAGGGAATTGGCTATAAGGTATTTGTCACGCCGGAGATTTTGGAGCAGGGCGTTGGGGATTCAGTTGCCCTATATACTTACATGAAAGTCAGCGATGACGGACAGAGCCTGTTCGGCTTGCCGGATTTTATCACGCTGCGGTTTTTTGAATTGCTAATTACCGTGTCCGGCGTGGGTCCGAAGGTCGCGCTGGCAATTTTGTCATCCGCTCAGGTTGACGCGGTCAAGCAGGCTATTGCCAACCAGGACGCGGGAGTGTTTACCCGAATTTCCGGAGTCGGATTAAAGACCGCGGAAAAAATTATTGTGGAGTTAAAGAGCAAAGTGGGAGCAATTGGCAGTCAGCAGTCAGCAGTCAGTACCGATGTCTTTGATGCTTTGCTGGCTTTGGGCTATGGACAAAGAGAAGTGCGCGAAGCCGTCGGCAAGCTTGACCACGCGGCACCGCAGCAGGAGCAGCTAAAGCAGGCATTGAAATTTTTAGGCAAAGCCTAAAATTAATTTCAAATTTAAAATAAAAAATTTCAAATGAATGTCAAAGTTTGAAATTTAAAATTAGACATTTGAACTTGATTTGATATTTTTTATTTGATATTTGGAATTTGTGAATCTTATTGAACTATCTTCCGCTGATAAAGACTCCTATAACCGCTTTGTGGCCGAAAGCCCAAGCGGCAGTTTTTTGCAGTCTTGGGAATGGGGACAATGGCAGGAAAGTTTGGGCCGGCAGATTAAAAGATTTGCGCTGAAAACGGAAAGCGGGGAGTGGACGGAAACAATCCAGCTGTTAAAAATGCCGATCTTCGGTAAAAAATATTATTGGTACGCGCCGTACGGGCCGGTGCCGGCAAGCGGACAGCGGCAAGCGGACAGCGGACAGTTTTTTGAATTGTTAAGGCGGGAGCTGCCGCAAGCGGTATTTATCCGCGCAGAGCCCAAGGGGGACATATCTTTAATCATTAATCCTTTATCTTTAACCAAGAGCACAAACATCCAGCCCGCTAAAACGCTCATAATTGATTTGTCCAAAAATGCTGAGCAGTTAATGGCAGAAATGCATCACAAAACCCGCTATAATATTAAGCTGGCGCAAAAGCACGGCTGCCAAATTAAGGATGAATTTGCGGTTTCCGTGGGGCACGGGTTATTTTTTGACGAAGCGCTAAAATTAATTTTGCAAACTTCCGAGCGCCAACAGTTCTCCACTTTTTCGGCGCGGTATTACCAAAAATTAGTGGACTTTTTCGCTTTAAAAAATCAGGGGGAAGTTAAACTTCATATTTATAAGGCGGTATTCCAAAACCAGCTTTTGGCCGCGGCGATCATGGTGGATTTTGGTAACACCAGGACGTTTTTATTCGGCGGCTCATCGGCGGAACATAAAAATATTATGGCGCCATATTTAATGCACTGGCAGGCGATGCTTGATGCCAAAGCGTCCGGATTTTCGGAATATGATTTTTGGGGCATCGAGACCAGCTCCGGAAATATTCCCGGGTTTGTCCGATTCAAACTTGGTTTCGGGGGCCAGCCTTTGCAATATTCCGGGGCTTACGATTTGGTTTGCGACAGTTTATGGTATAAGCTTTATGGTTTTGGCCGCAAGCTGAACCGATTAATTAAAAAAGCCTCCGCTTAGACGAAGGCGTGGCTTACCAATTCGGAGAAAATAATTTTAGTGTCTTTGTTTCGAGCCAACAGTCCGGCCTTAACCAGCAGCCGCAACGCCGCGGCATGCTGGAGGTCGGGTGACGTTTGATCCTGGCTGAATTCCACCGCGGTTTCTATGGCCGAAAGTTCAAAAAAGTAGCCAAAGTGCTCCTCCAAACCATTAACCTGTTTTAAACAAAAAAGGAATTTATCGCTGGTGGAATTGGGGGGAAAGGTAAAATTTAAATTTAACAGCCACACGGCGAACAGTTCCAGCTTGGCGGCGTTTAGTCCAATGTTGGTAAAGATGGATTGCAAAATGCTGTCTTTGGGCGCCAGCTTGAGCAGCGCGCCCAGCAGCATGAGGCTGCCCACTCTGTGGTCGTGGAGTTTTACGGCCAAGACGTAAGCTTCAAAGGGAATTTTTTTTAATACGTCATTTTCATGTCCCAAGGCCTCCAGCTTGAGATAATTTTTTAGCAATAACTTTGCGGTTTTGGCGTTTTCCCCCAATCGTAAAAATAATTGACCTACGGACGGTTCGTCAAGTAGGGCGGAAAAAACATCTTCCAGCCGGACTGCCGATTTTCTTTTTCTGGCTCGAAAAAAAGCGCGTGACCAGACCGTTTTGGCATTGGCGCTAAACAGTTGATACACATCGGCCATTCCGTCTTTGTCTACCGCGGACGAGGCCGGGGCTTGCCTAAGCAATCCGGTCCAAAATTTTTGCCATCGTTCGCGCCGAACGCGCGCCAAATTAAAAGTCCCCGAAAAAACAAGTTTTTGGCCTTCGTAAATCGCTCCCAAGCCCCAATTGTTATTTTTGCCGTTCATTTTTGTGTCAATAAGGAACTTTTATTGTATTATATGATATTTTTGGTATTTTGGCTATAATACAGGCATGTCTTTTCTTAAAGCAATTATGCCGCAATGGCTGGTAAAGTTTGTCCGTCCATATTATCATGGCGTTTTGGCCTTGCTGGGCGGAATTTATTTTAGGCGTCCCGGCGACAACTTGGTGGTTATTGGCATAACCGGAACCGCCGGTAAATCCACCACCGCTGCCATGATCAACCATATTTTAAACGCGGCCGGAAAAAAATGCGGTTATATAACAACCGTGGATTTTTTTGACGGCGACAGACATTATTTAAATAAGCACGGCCTGAGCATGCCCGGCGGATGGCTGCTGCAAAAATCTTTGCGGCAAATGGCGGACGCGGGATGCAAATGCGCGGTGGTGGAGTGTACGTCCGAGGGTTTGGCGCAGAACCGGCATTTGGGGATTAATTTTGACGCTGCGCTGTTTACCAATTTATCCAATGCGCATTTGGAGGCGCATGGCAGTTTTGGGAACTATCGGCAGGCCAAAAGCAAATTATTTTCCGCTCTGGCCAATTCGTCTAAAAAAAGTTTTTTTCCGCAAAAAATTATCGGCGCGAATTTGGATGACCCGACTTCCGGATTTTTTGTCAGTTTTCCGGCCGACAAAAAATTCGGCGTAAGTTTTAGGGGTCTGAAAGTTAGCGCTGTCGACCGGGTATTTAACGCAGAGCTTCAGGGTTCCGGATCCCCGGCGGTGTTTACGCTCGACGGGGTGAGTTTTGCGGTCAATCTGCTCGGTGCGTTTAATTGTCAAAATGCCGCCCTGGCGGCCGCGTGCGCCAATATGCTGGGAATAAATTTGGAACGGGCCTCCTCCGCGCTGGCCGGTTTCAACGGCGTTAGGGGAAGGATGGAACAAGTTTCTAACTCACTTGGATTAAATATTATTGTGGACTACGGTTGTGAACCGGCAAGTTTTAAAGCGGCTGTGGAAGCCGCGGCGCAACTGCCGCATAACCGGTTAATCCACGTATTTGGCAGTACCGGCGGCCATCGCGATAAATCCAAGCGTTTTGAATTCGGCAAAACCTCGGCGCAGTACGCGGATTATATTATTATTACCAATGACGACGTGTACGATTCCGACCCTCTCGAAATTGCCGGGAATATTGAGTTAGGAGTTAGGAATTTTGAATTACGGAAACCAAAGTATGAAACTGTGCTGGACAGAAAGGCGTCCATTGCGCGGGCATTATCAATAGCGCAAAAAAATGATATCGTCCTTATAACCGGCAAGGGAAGCGAACAGTTTTTGGTTTTGCCGGGGAACAAAAGGATACAATGGGATGAGGTGAGCGTAGTAAGGGAAGAACTCGGTAAGTTGGATATTAATTGATATTTATAGATAATATGATATTGTATTTGGATACGACGGATTTTAACAGCGTGACTTTTGCCGTTTCCCCAGAAGACAGTCTTCTGGGAGCGGCTCCCAGAAGACTGTCTTCTGGGGTTTTGGGCATAGTTAGGAAGGTTTACAAAATTGACCCTCACCGCAGTCATGAGACTTTGGGGTTTTTGGCTAAATTTTTAAAATCTAATAAAATTAACCACGATTTCATAAAGAAAATCGTGGTTAATAAGGGGCCGGGTTCCTATACCGGCGTACGCGTGGGCGTAACAATTGCCATGGCTTTGGGCTTTGCCTGGGGCGTGCCGGTGAAGGCTATTGCCACAAATAAATTCGTTATCCGCTGAGTAGACGCGGGCTACTCTTTAAGTTTGAATAAAGTCAGCGTTAAAATCAGCATTCCGACCAGCCACAAAAACAGAATTAAAATATCAAAGCCGATTTTGTCAAAGTTCAGCGGGTACAAATAGGCTTGGCGCAGGCCGTCGGCTAAGTAGGTAATGGGGAGAAGTTCGGCAAAAATCTGCAAACCTCTGGGCAGGGCGCTAATGGGATAAAAAATATTGCCTAAAAAAGTCAAAGGCAGGCCGATGGCCGAGGTTATGGGCGCGGCGGCATCGTAAGTTTTCGCGAATGTGGAAATTAGCAGGCCGCAGAGCAGAAAAATTGATCCGCCGAGCAGCACGAGGATCAGGGTTGATAAAATATTTCCCGCGAACGTGGCGTGGAAAACGAGTATGCCCAGCAGGGTTAAAATTGTCACTTGCGCGATCACAATGGTCAGCCGCGCGCAGACCAAACTTAACGCCAACTGCCATTGCTTGAGAGGCGTGGCCAGCAGACGCTTAATGATGCCGCGGGATTTTAAATCCACCATCCAATACGCCAGGCTGTAAATGCCGCCCTGCATAATGGTCATGGCAATAATTCCCGGCAAAACGTAATTGGAATATTTTAAGTTGCCGCCCAGACCGCCGCCAACGGGCAAAACCGACAGGGCAATATAAATGAACGCCGGCATAAGGATGGTCCAGTAAAAACCTTCCTTTTCCCTATAAAACATTTTGAAATTGGCTAAAAATAGTTGCCAAAAACTACTCATCCTGGTATTCCTTTCCTGTTAAGCTTAAGTATACATCTTCCAGGGTTGCGGTTTTTACCGTAAAGCCGTAAAAAATTATTTGATTCTGTTTGAGTAAGGCGGCAACGGCGGAAATTTTGTCCAGGGTGGTTATTTCCAAAGTCATTTTGGGATACTCGGCGTGGACTTTTTTTATTTCCGGAATTGTTTTAAAAATATTCGGGTCAACTGGTTTGTCCGTAAAGAAGGAAATTTGGATGGTGTCGGACAGGCGGTCAATAAGTTTTTTTGGCTCGTCGATTTCCAATATTTTTCCCTGGTCCATAATGGCCACGCGATGGCATAAAAATTCCGCCTCCTCCATATAGTGGGTGGTTAAGACTATGGTTATGCCGCGGGCGTTAATGGTTTTAACCAGCTCCCACATATCGCGCCGGGCTTTGGGGTCCAGACCCGTGGTGGGTTCGTCGAGAAATAATATCCGAGGCTCATGCACTAAGGAAGTTGCGATGGTAAACCTCTGTTTTTGCCCGCCGGACAAATCCGCGAATTCGGCGTGTTCTTTTTCGGTGAGGTTTACGAGTTCTAAAAGCGCCTTTGTGTCATTGCGAGGAGTCCCGAGCGAGTCCTGCTTGCGGGATGAGTCGAGGGGCGACGAAGCAACCTTATCTTTGTTGATAGATTGCTTCGGCTGCACTCGCAATGACACGGAAGGATAGAACGATCTAAACAGATCCAAAAGTTCTCCCAAACTCAAATGGTGCAAATACTGGCTTTGCTGCAGCTGTACGCCAATAACCTTTTTTATCTCATCAGCTGACTCTAAATTATCAAAGCCCAAAACCGTAACTTCGCCCGAAGTCTGCGGTTTTATACACTCTATAATCTCCAAAGTCGTAGTCTTCCCGGCCCCATTCGGCCCCAATATCCCAAAAACCTCCCCTTTTTCCACAAAAAAAGATACGTCTTTAAGAGCCTCCAGCGGCAGTTTGCCTTTTGGGGCAGGGTAGTTTTTTGTTAAATTATTTATTTCTATTACTTTGTCCATTGGAATTTTATATAAAATAAATAGGCCAGCCGGTTTGCGCGGAGGAAAAATTTTTGGATTGGAGATAAAGCGGGAGTAGCCGAATTTCCGGGTAAAGTTTTTGAAATTCCCGTGAACTTTTTGAGTTAATATCCTCCGGCCGGAAAGTTTTTTTAACCTCCATGGCTATTTTTTCCCTTCCGGGTAAATCCACAACGAAATCCATTTCATGACCCTTTTTTGTGCGCCAGTAATTTGGTTCAAGTCCCTGTTTGGATATTTGCGAGGCGACCGTATTTTCCAACAGAGATCCGTCATCCGTTCTGCCGTCCAGGCCGCGGAAGTCGTTTACAATATAATTTCGCAGGCCGCTGTCCATAAAAAAGACCTTGGGGTTTTTGACCAGCTGGCTGCGTTTGTTCGTTTTAAAAGGCTTGACGAATTGGCAGACAAAAGTTTTGGTTAAAAAATTACAATATTTTTTTACCGTCAAAAAAGACATTCCCGAAATTTGGGACAGTTCTTTGTACTCAATTAAATTGCCGATTTGCAGCGCAAGCGCCTGTACCAGCCTTGCCAGGCGAAAGTCGTCAATCAGTCCCAAGACATCCCTGACTTCCTTGAGGAAAAAATTATTATAAATATTTTTTAAAATCAAAGGGGTAGAGGTTAAACGTCAAAATGCGCCCAACCAAGAATTTTACTGCCTTGACGGTGAGATGTTTTAGCAGGGTTGTTTTTCCGCATTGGCGAGGGCCGATAAGAGCCAAAATTTACAGCACTTTTAAAATAGCTCGAGTTTGTCTTCAATTTTTCGCTTAATATAAACAGATTTTCTATAAAGTACTAAAATTAACCTACAGTATCATTTTAGTATCACAAGGTTTTTCTGGCAAACTATGATTGCCGTACAATTGGCTGCATAATGGGGCAACCCCATTCAACCCTAATCCATATAAATATTATATCATTTTTAGCCGCTTTGAATAAGCGATGTATTAGTGGTACAATTGCTGTTATAAGCTTGATAATTGGGGATTTGCTAAATAATGGCTCTAAGCTGGAACGAAATAAAAACCAGAGCGGTAGAGTTCTCCAAAGAATGGGAAGGGGAGAGCCGGGAAGATGCCGAGGCCAAAACTTTTTGGGACGGCTTTTTTAATGTCTTTGGAATGAATCGCAAAAGACTGGCTAATTTTGAGTTTGAAGTCAAAAAGCGCGGCGGCAACAGCGGTTTTATAGATTTATTTTGGCCGGGTACGTTAATAGTTGAACATAAATCCCTGGGCAGAGATTTGGAAAAGGCTTATGCCCAGGCAATGGATTATTTCCCCGGTCTCTCCGATGCCGATTTGCCAAAATATATTTTGGTCTCCGACTTTGCTAAAATTCGTTTTTATGATTTGGAGACAGCCAAACAAACGGAATTTCATTTAAAAGATCTTCAAAAGCATGTTCAGCTATTCGGATTTATTGCCGGCTATCAAAAGCAGGAGCTCCGCGAGCAAGACCCCGCTAATATAAAAGCGGCCGAGTTAATGGCCGAACTGCACGATTCCATTTTAATGGCCGGATATTGCGGCCATAATTTGGAGGTCTTTTTGGTCCGTGTCCTGTTTTGTTTGTTCGCGGATGATACGGGAATATTCCCCGTTCAAAATCAGTTTTATGACTATATGGAATGGACGCCAAAGGAAGACGGTTCCGATTTTGGGTTGCATTTGCAGGGGCTGTTTGATGTTTTAAATACCGATTATCCTAAACGCCAAGCAAACCTGGATGAAAGGCTGACGGCCTTTCCTTATGTTAACGGAGGTTTATTTAAAGAAAGTCTGCCGGCGGTTTCTTTTAACAGCGCTATCCGTAAAGTATTTTTAAAATGCTGTGCCTTTGACTGGGCAAATATTTCGCCCGCTATATTCGGTTCAATGTTCCAGGGTGTTATGGATAAAAAGGAGCGCCGGGCATTGGGCGCCCATTATACTTCGGAAACCAATATTTTGAAGTTGATTAAGCCGCTGTTTTTAGACGAACTTTGGGAAGAGTTCGAAAAGATAAAGCATGACCGCGTTAAAATACAAAATTTCCAAAGGAAAATCGCGGATCTAAAATTTTTAGACCCGGCCTGCGGTTGCGGCAACTTTTTGGTTATAGCGTATCGCGAATTACGATTATTGGAACTGGAGATTTTAAAACTGCTGTATGGCCCCGGAAAAACGATATTAAAATTTAATATACAAACCATTACGCAGGTTAGCCCGGAACAATTTTACGGAATAGAAATCGGAGAATTTGCCGGACGCATAGCCGAAACGGCTATGTGGTTGGTAGACCACCAAATGAACCAAAAAGCCAGCGAAGCCCTGGGCCAATACTTTGTCCGCCTCCCCCTGGACAAAGCCGCTCACATAAAAATCGGCAATGCCTTAACCACTGACTGGAAAGAAATAAGCCAGCCTGAAGATTTAAATTGTATATTAGGAAACCCGCCGTTCGTGGGTTCTAAAATGATGGATATCAATCAGCGGGAAGAAATAGAAAAAGTTTTTGGCGGAATAAAAGGGCGGGAGTATTGGATTATGTCAGTGGTTGGTATGCCAAAACGGCACAATACATTCAAGGGACAGAAATAAAATGTGCTTTTGTCTCCACTAATTCTATTACCCAAGGAGAACAAGTCGGAATTTTGTGGAAAACACTTTTAGAAAAATATAGCATTAAAATTTATTTCGCCCACCGCACTTTTAAATGGACTAATGAGGCCAGTGGAAAGGCTGGAGTTTACTGTGTAATTATCGGTTTTGGTTTAAAAGACCCAGAGAGAAAGATAATTTTTGACTACGAAAATGCTCAAGGAGAGCCGCATCAAGTAAGCGCAAAAAATATTAACCCGTATTTGGTAGACGGTCCAAATGTATATGTGGAAAGCAGGCAGAAGCCAATATGTGTAAGTCCAGAAATTGGGATTGGCAATAAGCCGATTGATGGTGGTTTCTATCTTTTTACCCCGGAAGAAAAAAAGGAGTTTTTAGTGAAAGAACCAAAAGCGGGAAAATATTTTAGAAAGTGGATTGGTGGCGAAGAGTTTTTGAACGGAATAGAACGCTGGTGTTTATTTTTAAAAAATGTGAGGCCGGAGGAGTTAAAACAAATGCCGGAAGTATTGAAACGTATTGCGGAGGTAAAAAATTTCCGTTTGTCCAGTAAAAGTGGGCCAACTGTAAAATTGGCTAAAACGCCGACAAGATTTCATGTAGAAAATATATCCGAGACAAATTTTTTAGTAGTCCCAAAAGTAAATTCTGATAGCAGAAAGTATATTCCATTTGGTTTTTTGCGGGCCGAAGAGTTGGCTAGCGATTTATTGCTAATGATTCCAAATGCAAATTTGTATAATTTTGGAGTTTTACAAAGTCAAATGCATGTTGTTTGGGTTAGGGGGGTTTGTGGGAGATTAGGAAATGGTTTACGCTATTCTAAAGATATTGTATATAATAATTATCCTTGGCCGGAAAATCCGTCGGCTGATAAGGTTAAAGTTATAGAGCAAGCCGCACAGAATGTTTTGGAAGTCAGGAAAAAATATATGGAAGTTGAGGGCGGGGGAGGGGCGAGCTTGGCGGATCTTTATGATCCGCTGACTATGCCGCCGGATTTGGTAAAAGTTCATCAGGAGCTGGACAGGGCAGTAGACACCGCGTATACGCGCAAAAACTTTGCTGCCGATGCTGAACGGCTGGAATTTTTGTTTGAGCTTTATAAAAAATATACAAAATAAAAGACCTCAGCTATTTTGGCAGCGCCCTTAAAAATTTTGATTTCATTTTAATTTGTAAATAATATTTACATTAGCTATTGACAAACTATTTAACTTTGATATATTGAAGTAAAGTAATAATAAAGGATTAAGCCTTATGATTGGCCTTTATCTTAAAAAATTGAGGGGAAATGCGAAATTTTCCCAGGGTTTTGTTTCCCAAAAAATTAAAGTCTCCAGGCCAACTTATGTGCAAATAGAAAAAGGGGAAAGGGAACTAACCGTGCCGGAAGCCCAAAAACTTGCCGAACTTTTTGGGTTGCCTTTGGAAGATTTTTTGGCCCAAATTTCGCCGGTAGAACATAAGGCGAAACTGGATAACCGGACGAAAAAGCCAGAATCTGAAAATGGAATTAGAATTAATGTTCCAAAAATAAATGTTGATAAGTTTAAGGCGGTTTTACTGTATATTTTGGGAAAAGTTGGCGCCAAACCCAACATTGGCGAGACTGCGCTTTATAAGTTGTTATATTTTGTTGATTTTGACTTTTACGAAAAGTTCGAGGAACAGTTAACCGGCGCTACGTACATTCACAATCATTTTGGCCCGACGCCGACGGAATTCCAAAGCCTGGTTAAGGAAATGGAAGCGCAACATGAACTGGAAAAAATCAAAAGCAGCTATTTTCAATATGAACAGAAAAAATATCTGCCCTTGGAAGATCCGGATTTAACGGTTTTATCTGCTCGTGAGTTAGCCCATATTGACGAGGTGTTAAACAGGCTGTCAGATAAATCCGCTTCGGAATTAAGCCATTATTCTCATACGGATATGCCGTGGATGGTCCATAAGCCGGGAGAGGTTATAAATTACGAAAGCGTATTTTATCGCGACCAGGAACATTCAGTCCGTAATTATGACGATGAGCTTTAATGAATTGCCGGAATTTGGCAAAGATTGCAAACGCTTGGGTAAAAAATATCTGTCCCTACCTGATGACTTGGAATTGTTTAAAAAAGTTTTGGAAGAAGTGCCGCTTGGGACGGACAAACATTTTGCCTTATTATTTCAAAATACCGAGTTAAAAATCGCTAAAGCCCGATTTTTTTGCCGGTTTCTTAAAAAAAATACATTAAGGATAATTTATGCTTATCATTTTAGTAAACGACAGATAGTCTTTATTGAGTTGTATTTTAAGGGCGACCAGAATAGGGAAGACAAGCGGAGGATTGGCGATTATATAAAACAACATAGTGCTTGAGGCGAGGAAGAAAAGGAATAACTTTTGGTGGCCTGAAAAATTATAGTTATTAAACCTCCGTTTGGCATGGAGGTTTTTGCGTATTGACGAAATGTAGATACGGAATTAAGCTATGGGTTAGCAGTCAGAAAGGGAGGACTGCATATGAAAACTCAATCGATTGATGACTTGTTTGTGGGTCTCGTCCCAGACGGCCACAAGGAGTTCGAGAATTTTCTCATTGCGAACCTGAGCCAGGCTTGGGAGGCGGTCGCCTCCGCAGAGATTTCGCGGACCATGCAGTTGGCCGCAGATCCCTGCGTAAAGGTGGATTGCTTGCAACTTGGCCACCTGCAGTCTCATCAAGTGGTTCTCCGCTTCCGGGTTTTTGTTGATGGCTGGATCCAACCTGTTTATTGCCTTGTTGGCAAGGAACCGGTTGCTTACAATAGCCGTTGGGAACGCATGGTTTTTGAAGCATGCGTTACTTTGTTGGCACACTGCTGGAACAACGAAAGCCGCGAGCGGAAGATTTCTATCGGCCCCGAAAGCTGGTTGGAATAATTACTCTCGACACGGAGCAGGGGAGGCCTAACCAAGCCGATAATCCTGCTCCTTTTAATTAAGCCGGAAGTAATAAAATAGCCGTCGACTGCGCCCTGCGGCGCTGCGCTCAGGGTCAAGTGCCGCTGCGCGGCACTTGACAATAACTTAATATGTGTATTATAGTAGCTTTACACATTACACGAACTTGGGATGAACGTGTGGCAGCCGGAAATGACCCGCTTTGGCGTAAATATCCGGTCTAATCAACTAAACCTTTAATCCGAAAGCCAAATTTCGGAAAGGTTGCTTGTAGTCTCATTGCTCTAGATGGTTCATAAGCAAATTAGTTTTTAACAATTCCAAAACCTTTATCTAATATATAGATAGAGGCAGGTTTTTGCGTCCTTACTTAGTAATTAACAATTATCTAACCCCATGCCCAACAAACAAACCAGCACAACCGCCTTAGCCAGCCAGGACATGAAAATAAACCGCAAGTTTTTTTCCAAGCAGCACGAAACCGCGCTGGTCCCTAACTTAATAGAGGTTCAGTTGAATTCCTACAAATGGTTTGTGGAAAAAGGCTTAAAGGAGTTGGTGGCGGAAGTAAATCCCATCCGCGATTTTACCGGGAAAAACCTGGAGCTGTTTTTTGGCGATTATTTTTTCGATAAGCCCAAGTACGACGAATTCACGTCGCGCGAACGCAATACTACATTTGAAGCCCCACTCTACGTTTCGGCCAAGCTGGTCAACAAACAGACCGGCAAAGTGAAAACCCAGGATGTATATTTTGGCGATTTTCCGCTGATGACCCCGCGCGGTACGTTTATTATCAACGGCGTGGAACGCGTTGTGGTCAACCAGCTCATCAAATCTCCCGGCGTCTTTTTTACCGCCGAAAATTTGCGCAACAAGAATTTTTACGGGGCCAAAATTATTCCCAACCGCGGCGCCTGGCTGGAACTGGATACCGATGCCGCCGGCGTGATTGGCGTAAAAATTGACCGCAAACGCCGCATTCCGATTACCGCGTTATTGCGGGTGTTCGGGCTGAATTCCAACGAGGAAATCCTGCAGGCCTTTGCCGATGTGGACAATGACCCGGACACCAAATACATCCAGGCCACGTTGGAAAAAGATTCCTCCACCAATGCCGACGAAGGGTTTAAGGAAGTCTATAAAAGAATCCGTCCCGGGGATTTGGCCACGGTAGACAACGCCAAATCGTTAATTTCCGGCATGTTTTTTAACGCCGAGCGCTATGATTTTTCCGAAGTCGGCCGTTATAAATTTAACCAGCGCTTAAACGCCGACAGCCATGTTGGCGGCCTGTTAACCAAAGAAGATTTAATTTTGGTGGTGCGCGAAGTCATCCGCCTAAACAACAGCCAGGCCGCGCCCGACGACATTGACCACTTGGCCAACCGCCGCGTGCGCGCGGTAGGCGAGTTAATTCAGACCCGGTTCCGCGTCGGTTTGGTCAGAATGGCCCGCATTGCCAAAGACAGAATGAGCCTGGCCGATTTGGAATCCGTGACCCCCGCCCAGTTAATTCACGTGCGCCCGATTGTGGCGACCATGCAGGAATTCTTTTCCTCTTCCCAGCTGTCCCAGTTTATGGACCAGACCAATCCGTTGGCCGAACTGGAACACAAGCGGCGCCTGTCCGCTATGGGACCCGGAGGTTTAAGCCGCGAGCGCGCCGGATTCGAAGTGCGCGACGTGCACCACAGCCATTACGGCCGCTTGTGCCCAATTACCACGCCGGAAGGTCCGAACATCGGACTGGTAGCCCACTTGGCCACTTACGCCCGAGTCAATGATTTTGGATTTATAGAAACCCCGTACCGCCAGATTAAAAAGTCCGCCAAAAATGACGGCAAAGACGCGGTGGACGAAATCGCTTTATACGATGTTAAGGATCAAAGCGGCAAAGTTATTGCGGCGGCCGGCCAGACCATTACCGCGGCCGAAGCCAAAGAGATTGCCAAAAACGACCAGTTGCTGGAAATGCGCATCAAGTCCCGCGTGACCAATAAAATTGTCATGCTTGACGCTTACGAAGAAGAGCGGCTGACCATTGCCCCCAGCAATATCCAAATTGACGACAACGGCTACTTTGTGGAGCCCCGCGGCAGCGTGCGTGTGCGCGCCGTGCCATCCATTGCCGATACCAATGAAATTGACTGTCTGGACGTCTCGCCCAAACAGATTATTTCCGTAACTACCTCGCTCATTCCATTTTTGGAACATGATGACGCAAACCGCGCCCTGATGGGCAGCAACATGCAACGCCAGGCAGTGTCCTGCATTAAGCCCGACGCCCCAATGGTCGGGACGGGCATGGAAGGCAAGGCCGCCAGAGACAGTGGTACCATGGTTTTGGCCGAAGAAGATGGCACCGTAACTTCGGTGACAGGTGAAAAAATTGTGGTTGTCGGCGAAAAAGGCAAAAAGAAAGATTATCCTTTATTAAAATTCCTGCGCACCAACTCCGCCACGTCCATTAATCAAATCGCCCGTGTCAGCAAAGGACAGGAAGTTAAAAAAGGCGACTTATTGGCCGACGGCGCTTCCACCCAGGGCGGGGAACTGGCTTTGGGCCAAAATGTTTTGGTCGCGTTCCTGTCATGGGAAGGCGGCAACTACGAAGACGCTATTTTGGTCAGTGAGCGCGTAGTTCAGCAGGACCGCTACAGCAGTATTCACATTGATGATTTTAAAATAGACGTGCGCGACACCAAGCTGGGCCCCGAACAGGTGACCCGCGATATTCCCAATGTCGGCGAAGAAAAACTCAAGGATTTGGACGAAAGCGGCGTTATCCGCATTGGCGCCCAGGTTAAAGCCGGCGATATTTTAGTGGGAAAGATTACCCCCAAAGGGGAAACGGATTTAACCGCCGAGGAAAAATTGTTGAGAGTAATTTTTGGTGAAAAATCCCGCGACGTTAAAGACACGTCTTTAACCTTGCCTCACGGCGAATACGGGAAAGTCGTGAACATCCGCGAATTTACCCGCGAGGGCGGCGACAAGCTGCCGTCCGGCGTAGTCCGTAGCATTCAGGTTTCCGTGGCCGTACTCCGCAAGATCCAGGTGGGAGACAAAATGGCCGGACGCCACGGCAACAAGGGCGTTATTAGCAAGATTATTCCGGTGGAAGATTTGCCGTTTATGGAAGACGGCCGCCCCGTGGACATTATTTTAAATCCGCTTGGCGTTGTGTCCCGTATGAACCTCGGGCAAATTTTGGAAACTCACTTGGGCATGGCCGCTTTTAAACTCGGCTACCACGTGGCCACTCCGGTGCTGGACGGAATTCCCGAATGGCAAATTAAAGAAGACCTTAAAAAGGCCGGCATCCCCGAAGACGGCAAAGTTGTTTTATATGACGGCAAAACCGGCGAACAGTTTGACGAAAAAGTCACCGTCGGCGTCATGTATTTTTTGAAACTTCACCATTTGGTGGACGACAAGATGCACGCGCGTTCCACCGGTCCGTACAGCTTAATTACCCAGCAGCCCTTGGGCGGTAAAGCCCAGTTCGGCGGACAGCGTTTTGGGGAAATGGAAGTTTGGGCTTTGGAAGGCTACGGCGCGGCTCATACTTTGCAAGAAATGCTGACTATAAAATCGGATGACGTGGTGGGACGGTCAAAAACTTACGAAGCCATTGTAAAAGGCGAACCTATTAAAAAACCGAACATTCCCGAAAGCTTCCGCGTCTTGGTTAAAGAACTTCAGTCGCTGTGCATGGATGTCGAGCTCCTGGGCCGCGACGGCCAGGTCGCCTCGGCCGCCGAAGAGCCGGAAATTATTGTGCCGAACATGCCGCAAGTCGTGCCCATGTTAAACGAAGCTTCGCTGTTTGACGAAGAGCCGAAGAAAAAGATGAAGGACAAGAAAAAGAAGTAGTTAACACGGATCTGCGGATTGAATGCGGATCTACCGATGGCTACGGATTCTAGATGGCGTCATCCCGGAATATTCTGCCGAAGATGGATAATCGCATACGGTGGAAAATATCCGGGATCCAGAACAAACAACTTTTAAAAAATCAAAAAGAACTCCGTGGGTCTGCATTATATTCTTGTCAATCATTTAAATCTTAATTAATCATTTAAATCTCTATGTTCACCCAAACCGAAGATTTCAAAGGCGTGCGCTTGCGTCTGGCCAGTCCGGATACTATTTTGCAATGGTCGCACGGCGAGGTTACCAAGCCGGAAACCATTAACTACCGCACCCAGCGTCCGGAAAAGGACGGCTTGTTCGACGAAAAGATTTTCGGTCCCATAAAAGACTGGGAATGCTATTGTGGAAAATACAAGCGCATTCGTTACAAAGGCATTGTCTGCGACAAGTGCGGCGTGGAAGTTACCAAATCTTCCGTGCGGCGCGAGCGCATGGGCCACATTAAACTGTCCGTGCCCGTCGCCCACATTTGGTTTTTGCGCGGCGTACCTTCCCGGCTCGGCCTGGTTTTGGATTTGGGCGTGCAGGAACTGGAAAAGGTGGTTTATTTCGCCTCTTACATTATTACCGCGGTAGACGAAGAAGCCAGAATACAGACTGTCGAGCAAATTGAGCGCGAATTCAAGTCCAAGAAAAAAGAAATTGAAGACAAGTACGAAACTTTGATTGCCAAAACCCGCTCCGCCATGCAATCAAAATCGTCCGGCAAGGACAGCGACCTGGCCGGCGCGGAAATTGACGCGGAAACCACTCGCCTGAAGGATGCCTGGAGCAAGGAAGTGGACGGACTGGAAAGTATTCGCGACCAGGCCAAGAGCGAACTAAAGTCTATTAAAAAAATGCAGGTCATCAGCGAGTTGCAATACCGCGACCTGTCGTTAAAATACGGCCCGGTGTTTTCCGCCGGCATTGGCGCGGAAGCCCTAAAGGGTCTTTTGGAAGAATGCAATTTGGAACAGTTGGCTGCGGATTTGCAGGGACAAAGCCAAAACCTGGAAGGCCAGGCTCAGCGCAAAGCTTTAAAGCGTTTAAAATTGGTAAAGTCCTTAATTAATTCCGGCCTTCGCCCGGAATGGATGCTCATTGGCAACCTGCCGGTTATCCCGCCGGATTTGCGCCCGATGGTCCAGCTGGACGGCGGACGTTTTGCCGCATCCGACTTGAATGATTTATATCGCCGCGTGATTAACCGGAATAACCGCTTAAAGAAATTATTGGAAATTAAGGCTCCGGAAGTTATTACCCGCAACGAAAAGCGCATGCTCCAGGAAGCCGTGGACGCGCTAATCGATAACTCCATCCGCCACGGCAAGGAAGTTACAGCCTCTACCGGACAAAAGCGCAAACTGCGCAGTTTGGCCGACATGTTAAAAGGCAAACAGGGGCGTTTCCGCCAAAATCTTTTGGGAAAGCGCGTGGACTACTCCGGACGCAGTGTTATTGTCGTCGGGCCGCATTTGAAACTCCACCAGTGCGGTTTGCCCAAAATGATGGCTTTGGAATTATTTAAGCCGTTCGTGATTTCCAAACTTATTGCCCGCGAATTCGCCCATAACGTCCGTTCGGCTAACCGCCTTATCGAGCAGGGTCGCACCGAAGTTTATGATATTTTGGAAGAAGTGACTAAGGGGCATTACGTATTGCTTAACCGCGCCCCGACCCTGCACAGGCTGGGTTTTCAGGCTTTCCAGCCGGTATTAATAGAGGGAAAAGCCATCCAGCTCCATCCCATGGTTTGTGCCGCGTTTAACGCGGACTTTGACGGCGACCAAATGGCCGTTCACGTGCCGCTTACGGAAGCCGCGCAAAAAGAAGCGCGCGAAATTATGGTTTCCGCGCATAACCTGCTTAAGCCGGCGTCCGGCGATCCGGTTATGACCCCGGACAAGGACGTGGTTGTGGGCTGTTACTACATTACCAGGATGCATCCCGGCGTGAAGGGCGAAGGTAAAATTTTCAGCACACCCGGCGAGGCCATTTTGGCTTACAATAACGGCTACGTGCATATTCAGGCCAAAGTTAAAGTCAGGCTGGATAGCGGTGAAATGGTGGAAACTTCCGTCGGTAGGCTGATTTTTAACAAAGTCGTGCCCAAGGAACTCGGTTTCCGCAACGACAATTTTGACAAAAAGAAACTCCAGGGTTTGGTACGCGAGGCGCATCGCCTGCTCGGCAACGAAAAGACCGCGGAATTGATTGACGAAATTAAGCGCACCGGTTTTTACTATATGAAAAAATCCGGCCTGTCCTGGGGTATGGACGATTTGTTGGTGCCGCCCGGTAAATACGAGACGCTAAAAATCGCGGACTCGGAAGTTGAAGGTACCTATCAGCAATACCAGGAAGGTTTATTGACCGAAGAGGAGCGCTATAACCGCGTGGTGGAAATTTGGGCCGATGTTTCGGAAAAAATCGCCAAATCGGTTAACGGCACCGTGGCCGAATACGGTTCGGTCAACTATTTTGTGTCTTCCGGCGCCAGAGGTTCATTTTCCCAGATTACTCAAATGTCCGGCATGAAAGGCCTGGTAGTCAACCCGGCCGGCGACGTTATTGAGTTGCCGGTTAAAGGCAGTTTTAAGGAAGGCTTGAACGTTTTGGAATATTTTATTTCCACCCACGGGTCCAGAAAAGGTATGTCCGATACCGCCATGCGTACCGCCGATGCCGGGTACTTAACCCGCCGCTTGGTGGACGTGGCTCAGGACATTGTGGTCAACAGCGAAGACTGCGGCACGGAAGAATACGATTTGATTACCCAGGAAGACAGCCAGCGCATGAACAAGCTGTTTGACCGCCGGTTGTTCGGCAGAGTTGCCGCGGAAGATGTTAAAGGCAAAGACGGCCAGATTATAGTGGAAAAAAACCACGGCATAGATGACTTGCAGGCCAAAGCCATTGCCGATTCCGGCTTACAGGAAGTCAAATGCCGCAGCGTGCTCAAATGCAAACTGCCGCGCGGAGTCTGCCGGTTGTGTTACGGATACGATTTGGGCTTTAATGATATGGTAAAAATGGGCGCCGCGGTCGGGATTGTGGCCGCCCAGTCCATTGGCGAACCGGGCACTCAGCTGACTATGAGAACTTTCCACACCGGAGGCAGTGCTTCCGTTAAGGATATTACGCAAGGGTTGCCGCGCGTGGAAGAATTGTTTGAAGCGCGCGAACCCAAAGGGTTGGCCTTTGTCAGCGAAATCGACGGGCAGGTTTATATTGCCAAGCCCAATAATAAAGAATACATTGTGCGCATTCAGGGAGCCGACGCGGAAAAAGACAGCTATGACCTCGGCGAAGCCCATGCCTCGGTAAAGGACGGAGTCAAAGTGGAAAGCGGGGAAACTTTATATTTGGATGTAAACGGCAAAACCGTCAAAGCCAAAAATGCCGGCTTGGTGCGCGTTGAAAAAAATAAGGTTTTTGTGGTCCACGAAAGCGATGATGTTAAGGAATATGTGGTTCCCGCGGCCCTGTCCTTACTGGTTAAAGACGGCGATTTGGTCGCCAAGGGCCAGCGGCTGACGGAAGGCAATTTGAGCCCGAACCAGATAATGCAACTGCGCGGCACCGAAGAAGCGCAAAAGTACGTGGTTAAGGAAGTCCAGGACATTTACGTCAGCCAGGGACAGAACATCCACGACAAGCACATTGAAGTTATTGTCCGCCAGATGTTCAGTAAAATGCGCATGACCGATTCCGGCGACAGCGAATTTGTAGCCGGTGAAATCGCCGACAAAGCCAAATTAAATTACATTAACGAAGATTTAAGAAAGTCCGGCAAACGTCCGGCCGAAGCCGAGCAGCTCTTAATGGGAATTACCAAGGTGTCCCTGAACACCGAGAGTTTCCTGGCCGCCGCGTCTTTCCAGGAAACAACCCGCGTTCTTATTGAAGCCGCCGTAACCGGCAAGACCGACTACCTGCGAGGCTTAAAAGAGAACGTCATTATCGGCAAATTGATTCCGGCCGGTACCGGATACTCGGATGAAATAGCCAGACAAAACTTGGAAGTGCGTAAAGACGCTGCCGTCGCCCCGGAAGTCGCGGAAGTCGCCGCGGAATAAAGTTGTTTGCTGTATCGCTTAAATCCCGCCCCTTTGAAGGGGCGGGATTTTTTGATATAATAGTAGAGGTTTAAAGTATGATAGTATCATACTTTTTAAAATTTATCCTTAAATCAAATCCCAATGCAAAAACTACAGGTATCCAAGCGGGGACAAGACGTAATTGCTTCGCCAATTCGCAAATTTTTGCCGCTTATGCAGGCGACGGAAAAAAAAGGAATAAAGGTCCTTAAAATTAATGTCGGAGACCCCGACCTGCAGCCGCCGGCGGAGTTTTTTAAGGTGGTCAGGAGTTATGCGGGGAAAAGTTTGCCTTATACCCCGTCGCCCGGGATACCGGCACACACAGCGGCTTGGCAGACTTATTTTAGGCAGTTTGGCGTCGAGTTGCCGATGTCCGGGATTATCCCTACCGTTGGCTGTGCCGAAGCTATTTTACTGGCTATGCAGGCGGTTTGCGATCCCGGTGACGAGCTGATGGTGTTTGAGCCGTTGTATTCGAGCTATAAATCATTCGCCGTTATGACCGGAATCAAGCTGGTGCCGGTGCTGTTGCCGTTTGAAAAGAATTTTGCCCTGCCTCCGGCGGCGGAAATTGAAAAAAAGATCAGTGCAAAAACCAAAGCTATTGTGGTGATTAATCCCGATAACCCGACCGGCAAGCTGTGGACCGACCAAGAGTTGAAAACCGTAGTCGCAATTGCCAAAAAACACAATTTATTCATTATTTCGGATGAAACTTACCGCGAAATCCGTTTTGACGGCAAAAAACCGGCGAGTTTGCTGGCGGATAAGTCCGCGAGAGAACACGTGATTGTTTGTGACAGCGCCAGCAAGCGTTTTACCATGCCCGGAGCGCGAACCGGGGTGGTGGTTAGCTTTAATGAACAGGTCATGCGGACCCTGTTAAAATTCGCCCAGGCGAGGCTGTCCACGCCGACTCTGGAACAATTAGGATTGGTGCCGGTACTCAACAACAGCAAACCATACGTAAATAAGATAGTTAAAGAGTATAAAAAGCGCCGTGACGTGATTGCCGAAGGCCTTGGAAAAATCCCGGGCGTGGTCTTCAAGCCCGCGCAGGGGGCGATTTACCAGGCTTTGCAGATACCCGTTAAGGAATCGGAAGATTTTGTCAGGTTTATGGTCAGCGAATTCAGCTATAAGGGCAAAACGGTTATGGTTACGCCAATGCAGGATTTTTATATAACTCCCGGACGGGGCCGCAGCGAAATCCGCCTGGCTTATGTCCTGGACAGCAGACTGCTTAAAGAGGCAATGGAGATCCTGCGCCGGGGACTGGAAGCTTACGCAAAGTCCAAATAGCCGGCTATTGATAAATTATCCGTAATTTGGTATTATATATACATATTTTATGCAACTTCAAGCAAAAATTTTACAGGAGTATCGCTGTCAAACCTGCAACAAACTCCTGTGTAAGGGGTTTTTAACCGGACCCGAGACCGCAGTGGAGGTTAAATGCCGGGGTTGCGGCAGAATATGTACTTTTTACGGGGAAGACGCGTTGATAGTCAGCCGCCGTTCAATTCTAATTCGCGAAGGGCTCCTGCCCGACACGGATCCAGATTAATCCCATTTGGCCCTTTCAAATTACGTTTCAAAACAAAGCACTCTCTAACTATAGAGAGTGCTTTTGTTTTGTTGAAAACTCCGGGGCCTAATCGGGAGCGGAAGTCATTGAAAATCCGACCCGCAAGTCATTAACGATGTTTGGATGTCTCTCGTCGGCAAAATAAAATAATGTCTCGTTAATTGAAACGGGGCGGACAATTTTCTGCTCTTTTGACGTTGGAATAATCAGTAGACTAATAAAGTCGACGGCACTATTACAATTTAGTAGGCAATATTTTCGTTATATCCTTACCATAACTAGCGGACGTAACTCAAATAAATAAATTACTAATGACAGAATAATCGAAGGCGATTTGAAAACGTCCTTTTGCACCGAACTTACAACAATAAAACCGAAAAAAACTCCAACGCTCGGTAAATGATTTTTTAAAAATGGTTAAACCGTTTGGCAATAAAACCTTGTTGAAAAAACGACCGGTAGATTATAAAATAAGTGGCTAATAAATATTATAAATTAAAATTTAATCATAAATATCAAAAAAATATTTTCTCTAAAACGCGGTAGTTTAAAAACTACAAGCTCCAGCGAGACCATTAGCCAAGCCATTAGAATATTTTACATAGTTTGGCGTTGACATCGGAACGCGGATCCAACAATTATGACGGCTAAAATTCCCGCCGGACAAATTTCCGTCTTGGTTTTTGGTCATACCAGAAGTAACCTTTAAATAAAATCAAAACACGTATAACGAGATAAAAATTTTGCTGACTGTAATGGAACCTCCGGCAAATAAAAAAATCCGCATCTTAAGCATACTCTGTTCTGATAGCACAAAATATAAAAATTTGATTTGGGCGCCAGCTTCAACTTCAGGCTTTGTACAAAAATAAAAGTAAGCTTTTACAGAAAGCGAACAAAAATATTAAAAATTCAAACGTAAAAAATAACAAAGCTAAAGAACGAGCGATGTCATACATGTCTTATTCCGCACGTAGGCAAAGTACGCCGGTCGGGGATGGGACGGTAAGTTCCAGCGTATGCGCGCGAACAAGCCGGGCTTGTCGCGGCAGTGATAGCTTAGTAAGAATGGTTCTGTACATCATATGACTCTGATGGGCAGACAGTGGCCTCTTGAGAGTGAGGGTGTATCTGTCCGGGCCTTTTTAGCTAGTCAGTCATATTCTATTTAAGAACTTTCTGGATTAAACAAGTACTTAGAAATTGTCTAAAGGATTATGTCGATTTTTTGTTGCCTCCATTTTAGAATTCGACACGCTAAACCAAAGCAATGGCATTTGGCTGGCGGGGTTTGGTGTTCTTTTCCATATAAATTAAGTCACAAAACCGGTAGGGAATCAATATCTTATTAAGGAAAAGTTATTCCAATTAAAATTCTAGCATCCATGTTAACAGGAGGCTTTGCAAGAAAGCACTTGATGTGGCCGACTATGATGTTAACTTTTTTGTAAAAAGTAGTGGATAACCGGAATTAATAAATTTGAATCGAATTTTAATGTTTTGCCAGCAATTCCGGCGGTTTCACGATTAAATCCCCTTTTAATTATTTAAGGACAACAGGTTTAAAAAGTTTATCAATAAGGCACGTTACTATTGAATAAAAAGTAATACAATCATTGTGCCAGCTAAACTTTAGTTAGACATCAAATTAATTTAAAAGTGCAATTGCTGACGATGCGCGTCGGACCCGGGTGTGTTACACAATTTTGTCAATTTCGAGATATTTTTTTTCAACTTTATAATTTTTAAACATTTCTGTTAAACAATCGGCAGGTAATTTTGATTTCTTCGATATTCCCGGGCGACAACATTTTTTTATCTCTAAACCTGGGTAGATACGCGCAAAATTTTGGGGGCTTTTGCTTTTTAATTAATTGACTTCTTGAAGGTAAATCATTGTAATTGATGAAACGATTTTCATAAAAAAAGTATTCAATTTATTCCGTAAAAAGGCTTATAATCATTGACCAGGGTTTAACTAAAATTTTATAATTATATTAAGGATATCGGCTAGCCGATATTTGCCAAAAAGATACACAAACAAAACAAAAAACAGTATTTTAGAAAATTACATCTCGGATAGCCGAGATAGCAAAAATATACTTTAAAAAGTGACCCAGGAACAAGAACAAAAATCTAAGGAATTTGTATCACTCGCCGAGGCGAGTAAGATAACAGGATACCATCAGGACTACCTGGGCTTTTTGTGCAGAACTGGAAAACTTGAGGGTTTTAAATTAGGTCGAAACTGGGTAACCACACAGCAGGCGCTGGACAAGTTCTTGGCCAATTTTAAAAATGGCATTTCCGAGGTAGTTGACGAAACCGGCCATAAGATTCAGGTCCATGTGGCGAACGTTAAACAGGAATCTGAAAGCCAGCCGGTTGTGCCAATAAGCGTAAGTTCTCTTCCCCAAAGCGGGGCGGTTTTAACTCAGGTTCCTTTAGAGCAAACCCCTCAGCAAGTCGTGAAGCTTTCGGGTTTGCGCCGGGAGGTTTTGGATTCGCTGGAGAATCGCATTGAAGGGTTGTCGCGAGAGGTGGAAAAAATTGAAGCGAGCGGGTTGGTACGAGCTCCGGAAGAAACGGTGGCGCAACAAGAGGATGGCGAAAATTTGACTCCGCTCTTGTTGGCTCCCATGCTGCCTGTCCGCCGGGAAGATCTGACTGGCAAGTTTGCCTCCAATTTTGACTTGCCCGACCAGCCGCCGCTTACGGCCTTTCCAAAAAGCGAGCCGTTTAGTTTGACCCCGAAAAAAGTCAATCAGCTTTACAATACATATTTTAAAGCGCAGCGGAATAACCGGCCTCTTGTTTATGCCGTGGTTGCAATAGCCTTGGTTGGTTTATTTGCTTCGGTGTTAAGCGCGGATTGGATGACACAAAGTTTTTGGTTTAAAAATCCGAACGAAACCAAAATTGTTTACCAGGGAAAGCAGAAAACTGTTGGACAAACCGGAGAGTCCGCATTGAACCAGCAGCAAGTACCGAACGCGACATCGACCATTATTGTAAATCGAACGGTCAATCAGCTCCTTGGTTTTAGCGGCACGGATATTTATAATTTGATAGACGACCGGCTGAACCAATACTTGGCGGAAGGAAAATTTAAAGGGCAAACCGGCGACCAGGGACCGCAAGGTGTACCGGGTCAGGCGGGTGCCGGCGGTTCGAGTTTTAGTTTCGTCCAACCGGCGGCGCCGAGCAACTCCGTTCCCGGGACTTTGGGCGGCGTTACTTATTTGTCTGTAAACACATTGACCGGCGATACGGCCAATATAAATAATTTAAATGTTTCGGGGCCGTCCGTATTTAACGGCGGCGCCATATTTAATTCCAATGTCAGTTTAAACGGGACAACCACAATCGCGAATTTGGTCCTGAGTAATTTGAACCTGGGTTTTACGCAGGGCAGTGTGTTATTCCAGGGATCGAATGGATTTACCCAGGACAACGGTCATTTATTTTATAACTCTTCAACCACTCAGCTGTCCGTCGGGACTTCCACTCCCGATTCTTCGGCTCTGCTGGAATTGGATTCCACAAATAAAGGTTTTTTGGCGCCACGCATGACTCAAGCGCAAAGGGACGCGATTTTAAATCCGGCCACCGGATTGTTGATATTTAATACGGATTCTAAACAATATAATTTTTTTGACGGAATAACCTGGAGCATTGTTGGCACCGGCAGCGGCGGTAATGGAAATGTGGCCACCGGTACGCCCGGCGCTTTCGCGTTTTATTCGGCCACCAGCACCGAGGTTGGGCCGCAAAGCAGTTTGTTTATTTCCGGCGGCAATATCGGTATCGGCACGAGTACGCCTTCGTTCCCGCTGACGGTTGTCGGCGACGCGCTGCTGTCTGGCAACGAGACGTTGCTTGGCCAGCTAAGCGTGAGCTCGACATCCACGCTGGCCACGACGACAATCAGCGACCTAACCATTACCGGCACGGGGAGAATTGGATTGCTCGTTGCTACGACCGCGAATATTTCCGACTTAACCGTGGCGACCGCGACCATATCGCAGGCGTTGTCAGTAACCGGGCAGTCTTCTTTGGCCACAACATCGGTTGCCGGCACTCTTAATGTGGGCGGCCCGTTAACTTTGTCTTCACCAACTACCACCATCAACTCCGTCAGTTATGTTTGGCCGGGCAGCCAGGGTGCCGCAAATTCCTTGTTACTCAACAACGGCTCCGGCAGCCTGACCTGGAACTCCACGTCTACGCTGTTTGGCGGCGCGCCGTGGCTGCTCGGCGGC
Organism: Candidatus Doudnabacteria bacterium; assembly: GCA_031291995.1. GTDB lineage: Bacteria > Patescibacteriota > Doudnabacteria > UBA920 > UBA920 > PALSA-1336. The sequence continues at coordinate 2,040 of JARLHZ010000025.1, read as the reverse complement.
AACAGTGTTAGTGCTACCGGTACCTTTGGCACTTTGTCCAATAACGATTTAAATATTATTACCGGCTCCGCCACAAGAATGACTGTGCTGGCTAACGGGAATGTGGGGATAGGAACTTCCAATCCCACCCAGGCGCTTTCCGTTGCCGGCAGCATATCCAATATTTTAACTCCCAACAGTCTTAGTGTTTTAGCCACCACAACCGCCGGCAACAGCATTTGGGATTTGGCCGTGTCCGGACGCTATGTCTACTCGGTCAGCCAGACGGATAATATTTTGTCGGTAATGGATGTTTCCAATCCCGCCGCTCCGGCGCAAATTGCCACAACGTCTTTGCCCAGCACCGGCAGGATGATACAGGTGGCCGGCAAGTACGCGTATGTGTTAACCGGCAACACCGGTTCGGGAAAAATAAATATTTACGATATTTCCAACCCTTATTCTTTGACGCTGGTCTCCAGTTTAGCGGTATCCGGCACGCCCAGAGCGCTTACTGTTTCCGGAAAATATGCTTACTACACCACCAACAGCGGCCAGAGAATGGTGGTTTACGATATTTCCAACCCGGCCAATATTACACTTTCCGGGACGTGGAACGATCCCTCCAGCGGATACCCGATTTTTACAGCCGTAAACGGCCGCTATGCCTACGTGGTTTCAAGTGTTTCTAATTTATTGAGTATTGTGGATATCTTAAAACCCGCCGCTCCCGTAACCGTAAGTACTACCACGGTTGGCACTTTTCCGTTCTCCGTGTATTTGTCCGGCCGCTACGCCTACGTGGTTAACTCCGGATCCAATAATATTTCGGTAGTGGACATTTCCAATCCCGCCGCTCCGTTTCAGGTAACCACTGTTTCAGTCGGATCATTTCCCGAGTTTATGTCGCTTAACGGCCGCTACGGTTATGTGGCCAACCGCACTGATGGCACTATTAGCGTTGTTGATTTTAATATTCCCGCCGCCCCGGTAGTAATACAAACTTTAACCGATTCAGCCGGCAGTAACGCCATTGTCGCCTCGGGCCGTTACGCCTTTGTTGGCCATAACGGCACTAATGTATTTTCGGTAATTGATTTAAGCGGCACGGAAACTTCTTCGCTAATGGCCCAAAGCGCCGAACTTGGCAGTTTGCAGGTGAGAAATAATTTGACCATCCAGGGTTTGGTTATTGCCAACAGCGGATTGGAAGTCGGGGCTAACGGCATTCTTAGTAACGGTCCGCTGTCTGTCCAGGCTACTGCCACGCCTTCTTATTTTGGAGACAGCGTTGGCATTGGGACAACGTCACCTGTAGCGTTATTAACCTTACAGGGGACTTCCGGTTCTGCTTCCGATTTGTTTGACATTGCTTCCTCCTCCGGCTCCTCTTACTTAACCGTGGCCGCTAACGGTTCCACCACATTATCAAGTCTGGGCAGCGGAGTGGTTAAGTCATCATTGGGCAGTCTGTATAACGGCCTGGTAGGCAACAGTGATTTGTTAAACTCTTCCATAACCATTTCCACATCCACCCAGGGCTTAACCGGAGGGGGAGTTGTGGCATTGGGCGGAACAGTTAACATTGGTCTGGCCAGCACCGGCACTCCCGGAACGTACGGCTCAGCAAGCCAGGTGCCGATGTTCACCACCAACCAGTTTGGGGAGATAACCGGAGTCACCAATACCAACATTGTTATTGCCTCCACCTCTGTAACCGGCCTGGGTACGCTTGCCGGTCTTAACTCCATTAACAACAGCAACTGGTCCGGAACCCCGTTAGCCGTTTCTAACGGCGGTACCGGTACTTCCACCGCTCCTTCCTTGGGACAACTCTTGTTGGGTAATGGGTCTGGCGGATACAACTTAGTGTCCACTTCTACCCTGGGAATTATTAGCGGCAATAATTACTTAACCTTGAACGGCGCCGCTCTTTACAACAATGTTGGTTACCAACTCGGCATTAACTCTTCCACTCCCACAGCCAACTTAGTTGTGGAAGGCTCTTCCACCAATCCGACCTTGCCGATATTCACTGTTGCTTCATCTTCAAACCAATCT
>JARLHZ010000001.1 GCA_031291995.1 Candidatus Doudnabacteria bacterium | reverse complement strand
AGCGACGTAGAGCGAGTCCGGCCATTTATGGCCGAGCGAGCCGAGGAGCTAATACAGGTTCAATACCGCGCGGCTCGCCGCGCAATTGTAGCGATGTCTTTGCAGTAATACCCCGCTGCTTGCGGCGGGGAACCTTTATTTTAAAATTGTCTCTTGTTGTTTTATTTTACTCAGTATGGTTTTTGTTTCAGCTGGCGTGGCTGGGCGTGGCTGGGAATTAGTTATAATTACCGGAAGTAATTCCACGGAATCCAATTGGGCAGGCTTTCGAGTGCCTTGCAGATCGTCCGCCGTGGCGGCTCCCGGAGTTGTTGGATTCGTTGTCAAGGTTTTGGAAACTGTGATTTTGAGAGTTAGTCCCTGCGAGGTGTCCTGGCTAAAACCCTGGTCGAAAATAAAATTTCCCAGGGAATAGAATATGTATTTTCCCTGGTATTTTTCAAAAGGTTGTACCCAATGCGGATGGGCGCCAATAACCATATCCGCGCCGTCATCAATCGCGGCATGGGCAAAATCTTTTTGGCCCGCATTCGGTATTCGCGTATACTCAATGCCGGCGTGCATGGTCGCGACCGTAAAGTCACATTCAGATTTAGCTTTTGTAATAGCCTGATTTAGCCGGTCTGTTTCGGCAATTTCCGCCACATATTGGGCCGCCAGGCTGCCTCCGCCGTTGGTGCCATAGGACGCCCCGACAAAGCAGATTTTAATGCCGTTGGCCGTTACCACGGCCGGCCCCCAAGCTTGGTCTAAATTGTCACCGGTGCCTTCGTGCGCAATGCCAAGGCTGTCCAATGTGGAGTTGGTTATTTCAAGCCCCGCAAGTCCCTGATCGAACGCGTGATTATTTGCCGAATTAATTATTTGAAAATTGAAATCTTTAAGTGCTTGCAAGCTGGAGGTAGCGGCGCCAAAAACCAGGGAGTGGCCGCCGATAACCGGTCGGATTGGCGCAGCAGGCGACTCGAGATTGGCGAAATTAAAATCGGTTGACCTTAGTACGTCCGCCATATTTTTAAACGGCAAGCCAGCATCATTGGCGTTGTTTATAGCCAGAGCCACATTGCGGCTGAGCATAATATCGCCAACGGCCAAAAAGGTCGCGGTGGTGGTTGGGGTGATATGGGAGTTCAAGTTTTGCGCCTGTTCGTAATAGCTTTGCAGGCTGTCTTGAGCCACGTTGCTAACTTTTTTTATCGGTTTGCCCGGGATAAAAAACTTTGGCGCTATAAAATAAAAAACCACCGCCAATGCGGCTACTAATATAATTATTGGGATTAGAGCTTTGCGATTTCGGATCATACAGTCATTCTAACATATACGCGTAAGTCCTGATAAATTTTAATACTACTTGTATTAAATGTCACCGCGATAGTACATACTGTTGCCCCCCAAGATTCTTAACCTTGCCTTTCATTTCCAAAAAAGTTAGCGCCGAAAGCGCCGCGGCCGCGTCCAGGCCGGATTCTTTAATCAGCTCGTTAATAATGACCGGGTCGTGGTTAATTATTTTTAACAAAATTGATTCTTCTTTACTGTCGCCCAAAGTAGTTTGGACGGATTGCTGTTCCGGCAAAGATTTTAGGTTAAGATCCTGGAGGACGTCGTTGGCCTCGGTAATCGGTTTGGCGCCCATTTTAATCAGGTTATTGGGTCCGAGACTTTGAGGGGAATAAATTGGTCCGGGCACGGCATAAACCTGCCGGTTCTGGTCCAGCGCGTGTTTGGCGGTAATGAGTGTGCCGCTTTTTAAGTCGCACTCGATTATTATTGTGGCCAGGGACATACCCGAAATAATCCGGTTGCGCGCCACAAAATTTTGTTTAAAATTCGGGGTTCCCATTGGGTACTCGGAAAACAGAGTGCCTCCGGTGCCGATAATCTGCTGGGCCAGAAAGGCGTGGTGTTTGGGATAAAGACTTTTTTCATCCAGGCCTCCGCCCAGCACGGCAACGGTACGGCGGCCTTTTTTAACGGCCACCTGGTGTGCCGCCCCGTCCACGCCAAACGCCATCCCGGAGACAATTACGCATCCGCAGTCCACCAGGGGTTCAACCAGCTGGGGGATTATAACGCGTCCGTAATTGGTAATATTTCTCGTGCCCACCACTGCCAGGCATAATTCTTCGGGATCCGGCAACGCCCCTCTATAATATAGCAAAGGCGGAAATTTTGGGATTTGCAACAGCAATTTGGGGTAATTTTTATCCCGAAATGTCAGTAATTTTATATCCGCCTGCCGTAATTTTTCCTGTTCCTGTTCGAGGTGGGTCTTTGCGCGAAGTTCTAAAAAGCATTTAGTAATTTGCGGATCGATTCCGGCGGTAACCAGGTTCTCCTCGGACGCGTTGTAAGCTTCTGAAAAATTTCCGAACCGCTTGGCTAAAATTCCCAGGCGAGCCGGTCCGAATTGCGGGAGCAGGTTTAGGCCGTGTAAGTATAATGATTCCTCAAAAGCCATAGAATTAAGGGGTTTTTTAGCTATTGCATTGACAAAAGGGCTAAATAAGAGTATAATTAGGTATAAATCAAAATAAAAGCCTCGAGCTTTTTTGTTTGGATTTTGTATCTGCCGCCCTATTTGCAAGTCGCAAAGACTGGTATCATCCCTCCTATTACCGGTTTGAGCATCAAGTAAAGGTTGTAGGCGTCTGCCTGTAGCCTTTCACTTGCAGGTAGGGTAGCGGACACAATTTACGAAGTACGAATTTTTACGAACGTACGAAAACTGACTTCGTAAGTTCGTATCGGTTCGTACTTCGTAAACTCAACCTAAAAGAACGAATTATTTAAAAACGCCGATGGGCGTTTTTTTAGTTTTTAAAAAATTTTTCCACTTCCGATTTTACCTTTGGGAACACTTCGCTTTGGAGTTTTTCCAGCTCTTCGCCGCCAAAATTTTGCAGAACAAAAACATCGGTCGGCAAATCCTGGCGCGCCGTTCTGGACTCGACGCCAATTCTTATCCGATGAAAGTCCTGCGTGCCGAGATTGTCGATAATGCTTTGGACGCCGTTGTGGCCCGCGGAAGACGACGAATCGGTCATGCGGATTTCTCCAAACGGCAAATCGGTATCATCATGGACCACCAGCAAGTCTTTGGCCAGGTCCATTTTGTAAAAGTTGCAAATGACTTTAAGCGCCTGGCCGCTGTCGTTCATGTAGGTCTGCGGCTTGAGAAAAATAATTTTGTTTCCGTCACGGCCTACGGAAAACATCTCAGATTTAAACTCGTGGCTGGGCTTGGCGTCTATTAAGCCGTCCCCGTCCACTAAAATATAATCAATAGCCAAAAACCCCGCGTTATGGCGGGTGTTTTTATATTTTTCTCCCGGATTTCCCAAACCGACTATTAATTTCATATACCGCCGATCTTAACGCGGATCGGCCACGCGGATCTTAACGCTGATTAGGTTTTATCTTTCCCTCGGAGCCTTAGAACAATCGGCGTGCCGTAGAAATCCAGTTCGCGCATAATGGAGTTTTCCAAAAATTTTCTGAATTGCTGGGAAATTGTGGCTGGGTGGTTGACGAGAAGCTCAAAAATGGGGGGATTGGCATCGGCCTGGCGCAGGCTGAAAACTTTGGGTTTTTTTTGGTCGCGCAGCAGCTTGGGGGAATTTATGGCCATGGCTTTTTTGAGGAATACGGTGAGAACTTCCGAAGGGATAGTTTTATGGCGGCGCTCAAATATCGGCTTAATGCTGTCAACCGCTTCTTTAAGCCCTTCGCCTGTCAGCCCGGAAATAAAGAACAACGGGCACATCCATAAAAACGGGAAATGGTGGGAAATATAGTCGCGAGTTGTTTGGTATTTATCGTCGCGGTTTTTTTCAATTGATTTGACGTTTTTTCTTTGTAGGGAACGGTCTAGGCCGTTCCCTACGGCGGGGAGAAGGTCACACTTGTTGGCCAAAATAATGCAGCCCCGGTCGAGCGCGAAAATTTCCTGAGCCACGCGCTGGTCCTGCTTGGTAATTTCCTGGGTTGCGTCGATGACAAAAAAACAAATGTCGCTGCGCCGGATTGATTTAAAGGTCTGAAAACCGGAAAATACGTCGGGCTGCTCCTGGCGGTGTTCCTTTTTCTTTAATCCCGCCGTGTCAATGAATGTATAATTTTGCCCGTCAATCCTTATATCGCTGTCTATGGCCGTCCGGGTGGTGCCGGCAACCGGCGAGACAACTACCCGTTCCTCGTCAAGAATTTTATTAAATATGCTGGACTTGCCGACGTTCGGTTTCCCGACAATGCTCACGGCAATGGAATCGGCCGGGGTTTGGAGATATTCGTCAGCCTCGTCTTTAGTAGGCAAAGACTCAACCACTTTGTCCAAAAAATCCCCGAGTCCGCGTCCGTTTAAAGCCGACACCGGAAAAATATTTTTTATTCCCAGGGCTTTGAATTCGGCGGTTTTTTCATTCCAAAATTTTGAGCCGTCGAGTTTATTTACGGCCAAAACCACAGGCTTTTGGATTTTCCGGAAGCGTTGCTTTAAAACCTGGGGGACTTTGCCCACGGGCTCCTTGCCATCTACCACCCAAACAATTACGTCAGCTTCCTTAAGCGCGATTTCAATCTGTTTGTTGACATTTTGTTCCAGATCGTTGAGCGTGTTTGTGGACATTCCGGCGGTATCGGCCAGCGTAAAAGCGCTGCCGTTCCAGGCGGTGTTGGCATATTGACGGTCCCGGGTCGTGCCGGGCAAATCGGAAGTGACGGCCAGTTGCCTGCCGGAGATTTTATTAAGCAGTGTGGATTTTCCGGCATTGGGCAAGCCGACGAGAGCGACGATTGGCAGATGTTTGTTCATGTCCGTAAATATCGATTAATATCGCGGCGCGATTATCAAAAAATATCCTTTGTATAATTTAGTTGTTACTTTGTGGTTGTGGCCGTTGTGGTTGAAGCTATGGAATTTATAGTGTCCGTGGCGGTGGTCGGAATGGCGGCAACTCTGGCCGGCGGAGGAACGTAAAGCGGGGGCGGCGGCAGCGCCGGGGCATTTTGACCCAGGACGACAATTACATCCACGCGGTCTTTATTGACCGTGACACCGGGCGGCGGCAGAGTGACTTCTTCCGCGTTTAGGCTGTTCTTTATAAATTCCGCGGTCGCGGGTTTCGGATTGGCCTGGAAAACAATGGTCTGGGCCAGGTGGTCTTTAGAATATGCCAGCTGGAAGACCGTAATTCCGGCGTCGGTCAGTTCCCGAAATGCCGTATCGTAAGCCTGTTGGTTGCCGGTGGAATCGGCCAGCCAAACCGTGCTCTTTTCCGCCGCGAGTTTTCCGATGCTGAAACTGTTTTTAAAAAAGTTTTGGACGTCCGCCGGGCTTTTGCCCTGGCACGGGGTTAAAACATACGCGCCGTTTGAGGCCAGGATTTCCGGGCAAATCAACCCGGTGTCGGGGTCGAGGCTCAGGGACAGGGTTTGCATATTTTGGCTTTTGCTTAAAGAATACAGCCGGTAAATGTCCGCGGGCGTCATGTTGGTGTGAAAATGATCGGCAAAAATTCCCAACAGCGAATTGAGGTTGCCGGTGTCGCTTATAAGGTTGCCGCTTAATACTTTTTGCTTGAATGCTTCAATGATTTTTTGCTGACGCTGGCTTCGGGCGAAATCGCTGCCTTCAATGCCGGCCGCGTGCCTGGATCGGGCGAAAATTAAGGCGCGCGCGCCGTCCATATGCTGGAGCCCGGCCGTAAAGGTCTGCGGCGGCAGGTAGCCCGTACCGCTATCGGGGTATTGGTAGTCGGTAAACGTGCGGTCCACAGTAACATCAACCCCTCCCACCTGGTCCACGGCCTTTTCAAAGCCGGAAAAATCCATAACGGCAAAGTAGGGGATTTGCAAACCGCTGAGGTTTTGGACGACCTGGCGGGCGTAGGACCCGGCCTGGTTCCAGTCCATGTTTTGGCCGAGGCCGTAAGCAAAGGCGGAATTTATTTTATCCTGGCCGCCTTCGGGCATATTAACCCAATAGTCGCGAGGAATGGATGTTAGGGTAATTTGCCCGATGTCCGGACGGATTTGGGCCAGAATCATGGTGTCCGTCAGGTACGGACCGTCGTGGCCGGCGCCGCCAACCCCCAAAAGCAGTATATTGATTTGTCCCAAATCTTCACCGGTCAATTTTTCACCGCCGCCCCCGCCGCTGATAAAATTGGCGAGCTGCCCGAAAAACGTGATTTTTTGGCCGACAAAAATTTTGCTTGACAAGCTCGCGGCGCGAACGGCAATGGTGACGCCTAATATTAAAATGACCGCTCCAAGCAGCAACACTATCCGCTTTAGGATTTTTTTGCCCCGGCTTTTTTCCGGGGTTTTAAGCAGGCTGACTGTTTGGGGTTTGGCCGCTGGCGCCTGCGGGCGGTAATTTTGATTTTGCGATGGCGCCGGCTGGATTTTATGGATTGAGTCGATATCTTTCATAAGAAAATTTACGCGAGCAATGTATAAATTATAGCCGAAAAACGCCAAATGGTTAAGTCCCCGGGGTTAATGAAGCTTTGTGGTAAAATCAGTTCAGGTTAAGCCCGTATTGTCTCTTGCCACCTGGCTTAAAACAATGTTATATTTTACACAGCCGATAAAAATACTGAATTATTTTTGAAAATTCCCGCTTATCCCCACGCCAATGTTTAGGATGCGTAGCTCAGCTGGTTAGAGCGCGCCGTTCACATCGGCGAGGTCACAGGTTCGAATCCTGTCGTATCCACCATTGGCGTGGGGGTGAAGCCTTGACCAATCCTGAAATATCCTTACAATGAACAATACATATTTAATTTAATTTTTTATGGACGAAAACACAAACAAAAATCAGGACAGCGGCAGTTCTTCAATGCAGGCCGTCGGATCCTTTATTTGGGATTTGGTGAAAATATTGGTCATAGCTCTAATTATAATTGTTCCGTTTCGGATGTTTGTGGCGGAGCCGTTTGTGGTTTCGGGCTCATCTATGCTGCCGAACTTCCAAAACGGCAATTATTTGATTGTCGATCGCCTGTCTTACATTACCGGCAACCCCCAGCGCGGGGATGTTATGGTCATGATATACCCCAAAGATACCAGCCAGTTTTTTATCAAACGAATTATCGGGCTGCCCGGGGAGACCATTGAATTGCCGCCGGCCGGTTCGCCAAATTTTGGTCATGTGGTAATTTTTAACCAGCAAAATCCCGCGGGATTCGTGTTGCCCGAGAGTTATTTGCCCGCCGGCACGCCAACTTACGGCAGTCCGCAAAAAGTGACTTTAAGTACCGGGGAATATTTTGTCCTGGGTGACAACCGTACCGCCTCAAGCGACAGCCGGGTCTGGGGCATATTGCCCAGAACCGATATTGTGGGTAAAGTCTGGCTGAGAATTTTCCCATTTAGCGATTTCGGATTTTTCCACACCCCGAGTTACCAGCAGTGAACAAAATTTAAAAAATTGACATAATTGACAAAAATAGCCGCAGTTTAAATCTTGTCAATCTTGTCAATCTTGTCAATTATTCTATGGGCCGACCAAGGAAAAATCAAACCGCGTCTTCGGCTTATGTGCCGAAAAAAGTCCAAAGCCTGGAAGGTCTGGAAGATATTACCGCGGACACCGACGCTTTGTGGTCGGTAATTCTTAACCGCCTGGCCAGGTTCGGCCGCGTCTACGGCTTTGAAAAGGTTGAAGCCCCGCTGCTTGAAGACGCGCGCCTGTACGAGAATTTTTACAAGGCCAGCCCTTTTGAGCTGTCGCAAGTGGTGCGGGTTGACGCGGGCGGCCACCAGGCCGCGATTCGCGCGGATTTGCTCCCTTCCATGCTTCGGCCCTACTACCAGCAAAAAGTTTACGATAAATCACCGGTGAGCAAATGGATGAGCTCGGGTTTTGTGGTTCGGCAGGACGAAAAACAAAATTTGCGCTCCGATTACCGGTTTGGCTTTGAGGTTTTTGGTGCATTTAACCACCTGACCGAAGCCCAAATTATAGGCGGGGTCTGGGAATTTTTGCAAAGTTTGGGACTAAAGGATTCCAGCCTGGAAATAAACCACATCGGCCAGGCCGACTGCCAGGAAACTTACAGCCAGGCCCTGCGCGATTATTTGTCGGGGAAAAAGTACCAGCTTTGCGACTCCTGCGTTGAGCATCTGGACGGCCGGGTATTGAGCGTGTTCCGCTGCGGCAACCTGGATTGCCAGGCTTTGCTGTCGGAAGCTCCCACGGTTTTGGATTTTTTGGATGAAGCCAGCAAAAAACATTTTACCAATATTCTGGAAGCGCTGGATGAATTACGGATTCCTTACCAGTTAAATCCGTTTTTTGCCGGAGGCGAAGGCTCGGGCAGGACCAATTTGGTTATTAAGTACAAAAATAAAGGTGAGAACGTGGTAATAGGCGAGGGCGCGTATCATGACAGTTTAATTCAAAGTTTGTGCGGCAAGGCCTATTGTTGTTTTGGTTTTAGCGGCAGCCTTTCGGTTGTCCGGCAGCTACTTGAGGCCAATAAAATCACCACGACGAAAGAACAGCACAGCGAAGTGTTTCTGGTTCCGCTCGGAGAACTTGCGGCCAAAAAAGCGCTGCGCCTGTTTAAAGACTTAACCGGGGAAAAAATATCGGTTTACGACCATTTTGGCCAGAGCGGCGTAAAAAACCAGCTCAAGCAGGCGGAGATGTCGCACGCGCCCGTGGCTTTGATTATGGGGCAAAAGGAAGCCGCCGATGAAATGGTCATTTTGCGCGACGTAAAATCCGGCATGCAGGAAATCATTTCTTATGATAAAATAGTAGCGGAAGTAAAAAAACGGCTGGGCCGCTGATGTATTGACAAAAATGACGCCGACGAATTAAAAAAAGAACGAAGGCGTTTGCAATAGAAATTATAAAATTAGTCCAATATATCAACGAGCATGGCCCTGTTGCAGCTAAAATTATTGCAAATAAACAGCTTATCAGGTCGGGTACCGGTATGGCCGCTAACTATCGGGCGGCTTGCGGGTGTAAATCGAGAAAAGATTTTATTTCCAAGATGGGGACAGAGATTGAGGAATGTGATGAAACCCAGCTTTGGTTAGAATTGTTGATTGAATCAGGGCTGATAGACACGGATATTATCAAAGGATTATTAAAAGAATCGGGTGAGCTTACGGCAATTATGACCGCTTCAAAGAATTCTGCTATTAAAAATCAAAGTAAAGAATAATTTTGTCAATTTTGTCAATTTATTAAATTTTGTCAATTATATTTATGGACGACTGCGTATTTTGCAATATTGTCAATCACACTATTGAATCCCAAATTCTTTTTGAGAATGAGAGGCTGATTGTCATTAAGGATATTTTGCCCAAAGCCCCGGTTCATTTGCTGATTATTCCAAAAAAGCACATTTTAAGCATTACCCATACCGAAAAAGAAGATGAGACCCTTGTTGGGGAAATGATTGTCGTGGCTAAAGAGATGGCGGTAAAGTTTGGGGTGGCGGACACCGGGTATAAGCTGATTTTTAACGTCGGCCGCGACGGCGGGCAGGTCATTCCCCATTTACACTTGCATTTAATGGGCGGGAAAAAGCTGGGGGAGTAGTTTAATAGCTGATAATTTATAATTGATAACTTATAACTTCGGGCATCGGAGTGGTTATTGGTTATAAATTATCAGTTTTTTTGTTGCATTTATCAAATATCTCTGTTATAATCAATCCATCTTAAGTGTGAAAGGAGAGTGAATACATTGGTAGAAGTTAAAAAGAAGGACAATGAATCCTTTGACAGTTTATTGCGCCGCTTTAATCGCAAGATTCAACAGAGCGGCGTGCTTATTCGTGCCCGCCGGATTCGTTTTTTCGAGCCTCCCAAAAGCCGGAACTTGCAGAAAGTCGCCGCCCGCCGCAGAAGCCAGATAAAGAGCGAAAAGGAAGAACTAAAGAAGATGGGCAAGCTGGTTCCGCGGAAATATGGACGAAGATAAGTAAATAATTACAAATTACAAATATCAAATTTCAAATCAAGGTCAAAGTTTTAAATTTAAAATTTGAAATTATGGTTTGATTTGAAATTTGGAATTTATGATTTGAAATTTTATGATAAGCCTTTCCCAAATTGAAACGGATTTAACCGCGGCAATGAAAGCCAAAGACCAGACGGCGGTAGATACGCTGCGCGGTTTAAAGGTGCGCCTGCAGAACGAGAAAATCGCGAAATCCGGCGCCGCCGGCAGTGATTTGACCGAAAACGAAATTATTCCGCTGATAAAATCCGAAATCAAGCGCCGCAAAGAGGCGGCGGAAAGTTTTGCCTCCGGCGACCGGCCGGAAATGGCAAAAAAAGAGCTGGCCGAAGCGGCAATTTTGCAAAAATATTTGCCCGAACAGATGTCCCAGGACCAACTGGCTGTTTTGATTGACGAAGTTATTGGCAAAAATAATTTTACCGCCGCGGATTTCGGTAAAGCCATGGGCATGCTTAAAGCCAAAACCGGCAACTCCGCCGACGGCTCGCTGCTGGCGAAAATGTTGAAAGAAAAATTAAAATAGTACACGCGTAGCATGAGCAAGGAAACATACATTGTCGGCGTGGATATCGGAACCAGCAGTATCCGCGTGGTGCAGGCTAAGCTTGACCAGCAAAGCGGCAAGCTCAGCGTTATTGGCGCCAGCGAAGTGGCCTCTTCCGGTATGCGCCGCGGCGTAATTACCGACATAGAAGAAGCCGTTTCCGGCATAAGCAGCGCTTTGGAAAAAGCCGAGCGCATGACCGGCGTTCCGGTAACTATGGCCAATATTTCCGTGGGCGGCAACCATATTTCTTCCCAGCAATCACACGGCGTCATTGCGGTGTCCCGCGCCGACGGGGAAATTACCGAAAGCGACATTGTCCGCTGCGTGGACGCCAGCCAGGCTATATCTATTCCCCAAAATAAGGAAGTACTCCACGTTTTCCCCAAAACTTTTACCCTGGACGGCCAGGCCGGCATTCGCGACCCCTTGGGTATGAGCGGCATCCGGCTGGAAGTTGATACGATTATTGTCCAGGCCGGCCTGCCGTTTGTCCGCAACCTGACCCGTTCGGCCCTGCAGGCGGGGCTGGAAGTCGGCGATTTGGTTTTGGCGCCCTGCGCGGCGGCCGAGGCCGTGTTAACCAAACGCCAAAAAGATTTGGGCGTGTGTTTGGTGGATTTGGGAGCCGGGACGACCAGCATTGCGGTGTACGAAGAGGGTGACCTGCTCCATACCTCGGTATTGCCCGTGGGCAGTATGCATATTACCAACGACATTGCCATTGGCCTGAGGTGCAGTATTGAGACCGCGGAAAAAGTGAAACTGCAGTACGGGCATTGCGATCCCAAAGCGGTTGATAAAGACGAAGAAATAGACCTGTCGCAAATCGACAAGACCGAGGAACAGTCCACCCTGCGCAGTTATGTGGTGGAAATTATTGAGGCCAGGCAGGAAGAAATTTTCCGCATGGTCAACAACGAACTGAAAAAAATTTCCCGCGACGGCAAATTGCCGGCCGGAATAGTGCTTACAGGCGGCGGCGCCAAACTGCCGGGCGTGGTGGAATTTTCCAAAAAGCATTTGCGCCTGCCAAGCCTTTTAGGCTGGCCGCAAAATATTGTGACTATAATAGACCGCGTCAACGACCCGAGTTTTGCCACAGCCGCGGGCCTTGTCCTGTGGGGCGGCAAATATAACGCCGGCGGCAGCCAACAGCTCGGCAGCGTCATAAAAGGCATAATGTCCAACCAAAACGTAGCCAAAGTCCGGAAGTGGCTGAAATCATTTCTTCCATAATAGTTGAAGTCCGCCATAGCCTCGGCGAAGGCGGGCTAAAATCTTTTCTCCCCTAATAGTTGAAGTCCGCCATAGCCTAGGCGAAGGTGGACTGAAATCTTTTTTGCCATAATTTGTTTTAAATAAGCCAAATAAAATAATAAATTTAAAATCCGCTAACATGTTAACAAAAACTCAAAACTGGACTTCTTAAAACTCAAAGATGGACTTGAGGCAGATCTTTTAAGAGAATAACCTTGGTCGCCGCCAGGCTCTCGTTATGCCAGATTCTGATTTCCGCGTTGCCGGTCTCCGGCTCTGGGCGGATGCGGATATTGACTTCCTGCCCGGGTCTGACACTTGGAACGTCAAACATTAAGTTGTGTAAAGAAATTTTCTGGTAGTGATTAACAGTCCTCGTAGTTCTTAAACAAAATATATCCTTGGTGGATTCAAACGGTTTGGGAATAGTAAAGGGCCTAAACATTGTCCTGTTTTGGTTTAAGGCCGCCTCAAATCTCATCATAGGAATTTCCTTGGTGGTGGAATGCACCTGCCGATTGTTGTAGCGGCTGACTTCGTCCCTGAATATTTCCCTGACCTCGGTAAACTTGCTGACTTGGTCTTTGGAGCAGCGCCTGACAACTCTATCCTGCAGCCACTGATACGGCCTCTCAATTTTACCCTTAGCCTGCGGACTTAAGGCATAAGTTGAATCTATGTTTAATTCTTTCTGCACCTGTTTAAACTGCGGATCGACTTCATCGGTGAACTTCTGATAATTAAAAAACCGGCTTTGAGCATCTCTGTTCCTAACGAAGCGGAATATCCTATGTTGGTCAAGGTAATATTTAGCCGGAACGCCATAGGTTAAACATATTGATTCTATTGAGGAAATATGCGCCCAGCTGCTTTCGTGTTCAAACAGGTCGCCGAACAACAATACGCGGCTGTAATCATCGATGGAAGTAATTCCCGTCCACGGCGCTTCCACATACGGACTCCAGCGATGATGGCTTGCGTCGTGCTGGATTAACTCTCCTGGGTAATTGGTGATAACTTCATGGTTGTGTTTTTTCTTTTCCGGCCTTGGGATGTAGAAGCCCTGCGCTTTAGCTCTGCTGATAATGCTTGGCACTGATACTGTAATATTATGTTTTTCTTTTAGGGTGTCCCGCACCGCCGAATAGTTGTACCACTTAATCGGTAAAGTCTTGTCTTCAATCATAACTTTTTCTTTTAACAACTCGGCTTTAATTTTTTCTTCCGCCGCATCGGTAATTAATTTTCTGGCCTCACGTTTGTAGCTCACGGAAAAATCCGCGGTGTTCTCCCGAAATTCTGCCAGCAGGGCAAAGAATTGACTGCGCTTTAATCCGAGCTGGGCTAAAGCTATCGGCAAAATTAATTGTTTTAAATCATACTGGCTTAAGATTCTGCGGACGATTTCATCATCCAAACGCTTGTGAACCTGGCTCATATACAGCTCCTTTCTATTAATTAAGGCTAACCGTATATGTTATCTTAAGCGGCGGAATTAAGCTAAAAGTCCAGTTTTGGGCTTTAAACCAGTCCAGTTTTGAATTTTAAATGACATAAAATCCGCTAACATTGACAAATGGCGGGTTTTTTGATATAATAGTTAGTTAAAAAATAATTTGTTTTCCGGTCTAATTATTGCCTATTATAGTAGGTAAACATGAGCCCGGAAATTTTTGGGCTCAACTGTTCTTTTAAATAACCAGGAGGAATAAACGTTACTTATTTTTTGGAGGTATCCTATGCGGCTTTTAACTAATTTTTTGATTGGTTATTTACCGCATAGGATACCCGAGTTTCATCGCAGCAGATGGTATCCGTATGATGTAGTTCTGGAGATAAAAAGATGTCGAACATGGGTGGAAGTTTCCGCCGAAGTTTTTTCGGCTTATTGGCCTTCGCGCTGGTGCTGTTAGCACTCAGTGTTGGGCCCGTATACGCGCAACTGGATTACGCTCCGCCGGCTCCTCCGGCTCCCGCGGTCCAGCCCGCGCAACCCCCGGCTCAGCCGGCAGTTCAAGCTCCGGCCCAGCAGCAGGCACCTCCGGCGCAAGCGGCTACCGGCAACCCTAAGCAGCCGCCGGCTAAAGAAACGAAGCCGGTAGTGCAGCTCAACGGTGGCTTGACCCCGGGGAACCCGACGTGGCTTCAAACGGCAAACTTTACTTCAGCCCTAGTTTTGGTGATTTTGTTGATCATCCTTATCTGGCGGACGAAGAAGATCAAGGCCAGCGGCGTAACTCGTGATGAAGTCGAAGCGATCGCCAAGAATGTCATGCCGAAGTTACCCACAGTTGAGGAGATTGTTGAAGCGGTAATTGACGACCTTCCTCCGACCCCTACGGTTCCGCCGATCGGCGACATTGTCGATCGCGTCAAGACCGCAATGCCAGCGGCTCCAAGGGGATTCACTGAGACGGAATTGGTGGACATCATGCGACGCAATCAGCCGACTTTAGATGAGATTGCGGCATCAGTGCAAATGTACCTCACGGTCCCCACTTTGACCCAGATCAAGGAAGCCGTTCGGCCGCTGACAGTTACTAAAGACGAGGAAGTCGAGTCGATAGTAAGGCGTATGTTCGAAGCGCCAATCAACGTTTACGTCAACGACTCCGTTGACAACGCAATCCTCTACCCTGGCCAGAGCATCACGTATAAAGCCAGGGTCAGCGGACCACCCGCGGTAAACCCGGCGGTAACTTGGACGATTTCTCCGGCGGATGCCGGCGAGATTAAAGGTGGTACATTTACCGCGCCACCCACTCACGATGGGCATCCGACTACGGTTGTCATCACTGCGACCTCGGTCGCCGATCCGACCAAGTCGGGATCGGTACAAGTCCATTTGTATGAGGCAAAGCCCGCTTCTGGAAAAAAAGGCCTCGGTGTCGTCGCGGTATTTGCTGGCTGCATTTTGTTGTCTTTCGGCCACGCCGCCTATGCCGCGCCTCGCTGCTATAATCCCGCAACGGCTCCGCGCGGGGCTACCCCCTCAGCCAACAACGCAATTCCGTTGGCGGTGGTCGGCGTGAGCAACA
Organism: Candidatus Doudnabacteria bacterium; assembly: GCA_031291995.1. GTDB lineage: Bacteria > Patescibacteriota > Doudnabacteria > UBA920 > UBA920 > PALSA-1336. The sequence goes on along the minus strand of JARLHZ010000001.1, from coordinate 38,216 downwards.
CCATGGTCTGTGCCGGTAACGGCGCGGTGCAGGTGGTGTACCTGAACGGGACTTCTGTTCCGGTCACGGGGAACGCTCATTCATTTACCTTTACGCCCCCCACCCGAGGTCGCGCGCGCATTAAAGTTGGCGGCGTGGACATGTCCATGCTCGTCATCGACGATGCTCCGGTGGCCGTGCAGTTGAATGCGGCGATCGATTTGGCTCGCGAGTCCGTCGGCGGCGTCTCTTCTGGCGGAGCGGACGCGAAAACTCGTCTAGTTTTGGAAGGTGCCGCTTGCGGCGCTTCTCCCGATCCTGTCTGTGTGGCCAAGTTCCGCGCGCAGGCGTGGGGCAATGGCAGAGGTACATCGGCGCAGGCTGGCTCAGCGCTCCGCAATGCGATTATCGACAGTGTTTTCCACGATGATCGCTTTGTGGCTCTTAAGACCCGCTCGGACGCGGCGCAGGCACAGGCTGACGCGGTCAAGGCCAAGGCTGAAGAGCTGGAGGCTAAGATTGCGGCCAATGCCGGTGGCAATGCTGGTGTGACCGAAGAGCGAGTGAACGCGATTGTCGACTCTAAGGTTGGCGAGAAGTTCGCTCCATTGGCGGCTGGCGTGCAGTCCGCACAGACTGCAGCCGATGAGGCCAAAATCGACGCTGGCAAGGCCAAACAGGTTGCGGCCGCAGACGCGAAGACCACTGCAAGCATACTGAAGCTGGACGCCGCGGGGAAGAAACTCCCCAAGGCTACGGCGGCATCATGGGAGAAGAGCTTGGAAGACGCCTGCAAGGCCGCCGGTGTTTCTTGCCAGGCTGACGAGTTCGGTCAGCCCAAGAAAACAGCCAAGCCCAAAGACGCCAAAAAGAAGTAACGCTAATCCCGCCTCCCGTGAATACGGCAAGGCGGGCGGCCCCAGTACCACGACGGGTACGGGGCTTATAGGAAGGGGGGGAGACGCATGCCAGTCTCCTCCCTCTCCGATTCAAAGTAGTTAGAAGTGATAAATAATAAGTTACGAGTTAATCATTAGTTTTTAGATAATTGTCCTTCGACGAAAGATTTGGTTTTTCGTTGGTTGATAATTCAATCAAAATAAGGAGGATTAGCAATTTACTTGGGTTTAAGTACCTTAGTGCAAACTTAAGCGCGGACTATTACGCGTTTTGGTTTGCACTGAGGATACTTTTTATGATGAAAACGCTGCTGTTGTTGTTGGGAGCCGTGTCAATCGCCTTCGGGCAGGAGGACGGCAAGACTCGTTTACTCACGCCCCGGGCAGACAGCCCGACGGCAATGCGTCGCTGTGGCGCCGAACTGGAAACCGTAAAGGCGGAACGGGGACTGAATACCCGCTACGTTTTTACCGGTAACGAAGTGCTGCGGAAAATGCAGTACTGCGTGGTCGAAGCTGGCGGAGCTGTCCGCATCGCCAACGTCGCATACAAGGTTCCGGCCGGCACCATTGGTTGGATAAATTCCGATGGCACCGAAGTTGTGCTTGAGGAATGCCTTAACGGCGCGGAATGCGAAGGCTGCAAGCCTCCCGCTCCGCCGCCAGCTCCGCCTACAGGGAAGGTCCACTTTTTAAAGGAGGCCTTCAATACCGAGGGCAAACAGATTCCTGTCCCGACCGGAGTGTTTACACTCTGTGCCGGCACCATTTGCGGGGAGCCGGACGCCAACGGCGAGCTTACGGTAGACGTTCCCGCGGGTGACTACGAGATTTCCGAGCGGATTGCTTCCGTAGTTTGGGAGCAGTACGATGTGTCGCTGCCACGAGTGACGGTCGAGCCGGGAGAAACGGTCAATGTGGTCGTAAAGAACCGTCAAAAACGCCCGCCCGCTCAGCCGCCAGCACCCATCGCGCCACCGATAGAAGTTCCGCCTGCCGGACCATGGTGCCTACCTCCTACCGGAAGCCCGGAAACCGGATTTTCGGTTATGGCCAGTGGCGACATTTCCGTGTTTGTGGACGGCCAGCCCTATACCACAGGCCCTATGCCTAATGGTCCCGGCCTCCACACGTTCGAAGCTCGGGTCGCTGGTGCCGGTTCCACCGCTGTTTGCAAACGGACTTGGGAGGGTGAGACTCCGTTTACGCTCCAGCCTCCTGAAGAGGAGGCGGGGTACTGCGAGGTTCACCACAACATTTTCGCGCGGATTACGGTCGTGCAAGTGGTGTGTCATCCGGTTCGGACGGCAATTATCGTCTGTGGCGGTACCCTCATTGCCAGTGCCGTAACCCACATTCCTATCCCACCCTGCGGTTGGTTCCGGCATCAAACTCCGGCCACGCCTGAAAAGGTGCCGGTGGAAACGAATCACCAGGACTGAAACCAAGTGTTGCGCAATTTGTAGCGATCCATCGCTACCTTGTAGGGACCAGCTTCGGCCGGTTCCTACTTTTTTTTGTCTTTTTGGATATTTATGCTATAATTTGCTCAGAGAGATTTATAAAAACATCGAAAATATGGCTAATTTAGAAACAAAAAACAATCAAGCCGAGCAAGGATTAAGGACTTTCGTGGATAATTTGGTTGCGGCCAAAAATTTTGAAGTTGAGCCTGACGTAATGGAGCAAATTAAGGCCGACGTTTACGACCGGGCTGAAGATATCATAAACGCCACTATAATGGCCAATATTCCACCGGAAAAACTGGAAGAGTTTGACAAACTTTTGGACGGCGGCAATCAGCAGGCCATAGAAGAGTTTACGAACCGGCAAATTCCAAACTTACAGGAGCTCACGGCCGAAGCCCTGACGAATTTTAGAAATACCTATCTTGGAATAAAATAATTAGGCAACATCCTTTTTATGGAACGACTTGGCTTTAACCCCGAAGAAATACAAGATATAAGCGGCGGGAAAAAGAAGTTCGTAATTGCCGATATAAGCGATGCCGTAACGGCAAAATCCAAAGACGTCGCCTTGGACAAATCTACCGAAAGCTCGGAGAAACCCAAGGGTTTTTGGAATCGGGTCAAAAATTTCGGCAAAACCGTTTGGAAGCGCAGTGAAATCAATCAAACCAGGGAGAGGTATAAAGCGGAAAAAGAAATCATAGAGAGCGGCAATCTTTACGCGCACGACGAGGGCAAAGACAAAAAGGAAGCGCACAATAAGGAAGCGGGCGCAATAACTGCCCGCTATATGGTTAGCCCTGAGTTGGAAGATCAGTTTATTCATAAAGGCGCCGGCGAAACAATTGACCGGTTAGGCAACAGCCATCAGGAGCAGGTAATTAAAGCCAGGATTCAAACTCTGATACGGGAATACGCCCGCGGGAATTTGGACGAGGGTGGTTTTCACGCTTACAAAAATAGAATTTTTGCTGAACTTCACGGATTGAAACCCGACGCTTTGGGTAAGGGTAAAATGTATGCCGATAACTTATTTGATATTGCCAAGGAGGTAAAGCACCAGGTTGAACAGGCGGTAGACCATGAGGCGGCATTGCGGGAAACGGATTTAGATTTTGACGTTGTTGTTGGTAAAGCCAAGGCCGGCGTGCGCACTGAAGCGCAATTTAACGCTATAGATAATATAGTAGATAAAATCCAGAGGTGGACGGGAGGGATATTTAATGAAAAAACAGTTGCCGTAGCGGTTGCGTCTGTAAATACAATCTTTACCAAAGTAGTCCAGGGCAGCGTCAAGAGAGCGGCTTCGGTTTTTGGGTTGGGTATGGCGGCCAGCGGCGCTGTGGCCGCGGGCAGGGAAAGCCGGAAATTGGAAGTGGAAAGAATGCAACATGCCCGCGAAAAAGCCCAGGGCAAAGAAGTTAAGAATCCGGCACTGGCGGAAAGAAGAAATGAGCTTGAGACTTCGCGTATTCAGACCAAAAGCGCCACAGAGTTAGAAAAGGGGGTTAAAACAAGTCTTTTTGATAAATTAGCAGGTCGTGAAGCTAAAGATTTAACCGAAACCGAATATAACGAAGCCTTAAGCGCTGTGGGTGACATTAAAGCGCGCATTCAGATATCCGATGATGGAATCGTAGAGAATCCAAAGACGCATATGTGGCAATTCTGGCGTTCAAACAAAGCCAAAAAAGTAGACTTAATTAGTTTTTCGGATGTAACCAAAGTAGAACAGGAACGAGCCAGATTAAATATGGTTGTTTATAAGGCCAGGACTGAACTGAATAAATGGGCTGTTGCAAATGGAAGAGATTTTGAAACTGAAATTCGAACCAAAAAAGATGAATCGTTCCAGGAGTTGTGGCATGGAGAAAAAGGAATTAAAAATCAGGTTAAGACTTTTAAGAAATTGAAAACTCGGAAGGTTTGGATAGCCGCGGGCAAAGGCGCCTTAATCGGCGGGGCCATTGGTATGGTAATGCAGGAGGCTCATGCCTTGGTCAGCCACGATTTGCATGGTTTTGTTGGCCAATCTTCGGCGCATTCTCCCGGAGAGCACGTTACGTTGGTTGAGGGCTTAAGAAGGCGTATAGTAGACATGCAATCCGGCCATAATACGCGTTTTATAAATTTGCACGAACAAACAGTTGCCGGCCATGGTTTTAAGTTACCCGAAGGTTATGAAATGCGCCCGGACGGGCATGGCGGATTTAAAATTTTTGACCAAAGCCGGGCAATTACCGATTCCTTTAAACTAAAACCGGACGGAAGTTTAACGCCGGAAGCCCATAAATATTTGGCTGATCATCATTTTGGCCCGCATGAGGACTTAGGCCATGGCGGCGCCCCGGATCAGCACCATGCCCTTTCCGGATCCGACATGGTTGAGCACGGGCACCATTTAACTTTGGCAGAGCTCAAAGAAAAATTTCCCGGCTTGGCCAAACACCACCGGGTGGACTCTCATGACAATCCGGGTAAACACTTCAGTACCATCCACAATAAAGAAATAGAGTATGAAGGCAAACAGCAGGAATTGTTTTTGGAGCAGGCCAAAGACGGAACGGTTTCTATGGATGCCAATATGGTCATGGCAAACTTGTTTAAAAATTTGCATGAACATGTCCATGTGGATGGAAATGGAGATTACCACTTTGATCCGGAATTCGGGATGAATCCTGACGGTACTTACGATCAAATGTTGGTACATATGGGTCCAAAATTAGTTGAGTGGGCTCAAAACAAAACTCTCCAGGATCATATCCAGGTGGCAATAATTCCGACTGACGCGGCTAATCATGCCGGCTTAAGCATGCTTTACGAAGTCGCACACAACGGCAAACTGTCATTTCCTTCAGAAATTTCTTCTACGTTTACCGACAAATCAATGCTACACGACGGCCACCTGCCGTTCAGGTTTATGGAGTTCCGGGTTGACGGACATGTTTTTGCCACGGCTCAAGGCCACGATTTTGGCGCGACCGCCGACCATATAATCCACACACCTGGCTCCGATCATTTCATTCCCGGCCATCACGAAGTTCCAGTAACCGTCCTCGGCCGCCCGGAAAACCCAACCGACTACATCACCGAACCGCCGTTAATAATTCCGGCTTACACCAGACCGGGACTGGAAGAAATGGAGAGGACAATAGAGCCCCCACCGCCTTACGGTGGTTACGGAAGAGAATCCGAAGAGTTGAGGCACGAATATAGGGAACGAATGTCGCCAATTTTGCGAGATAATCCGCAAGCGCAATTAGATTTTGAAAGGGAAATGGATTGGTATATGAGAAATGGGATAGAAAGCAACGCGTATTACAAAAAGGATTTTGAAAGTATTCTCAAACAACCTGGTATGAAAGAGGGGATGGTTGCTGAATGCCGGGCCGTAGCTTGTATTCCGGTATTTGATTTAGGAGAAGGTAAAGTTATAGAAAATACATTAGAGCAATATAGGAAACAGATTGCAAACGGTTCAGTTAAACCCGAGGAATTTGAGCTGATTTTATTTTTGAATCATCCCAAAGATCGCCGCGAAGCTCTCTCAATGTTACCCGGTGCGGACGAACGAGTTCGGAATGGGAATCCGGAAGCATACGATACGGAAGAAGTCATCAGACAATATCAGGAAAAACATCCTGAAATGAAAATCAGGGTCATGAAAAAAGAATTTGAGAAACGTCCTATGTGGGGTTGGATTATTAAGTATCTATATGACGCCGCTTGCGTTAGAGCGCGAAACCGAAAGTCGCCAGTTAATAAAGACTTTCTTATATTGACCAATGATGCGGACTTACGAGATATGTCCGATAAGTATTTGAGGTACTTAATGGATGATTTTGACAGAAATGAGTCCGAAGCGGCAGCTGGAAACGGAGTTAGGTACGATGGAATGGTAGGCAGGATAGACCATGATAACGAAACTTATAGTAAATGGCCGAATTTTTTCCTTACAACGCGGTTTGACCAATTTTTGGATGCGCAAAACAGGTATGGGTATAAAGGTACGGAGACCCCTTATGTGGATCCTGAAACCGGTTATGTTGTAGTAAATCGGAAAACAGGCGAGAAGCAGGTTATAACGCAAGGAAGAAATACTGCTTTAAGAGCCAGCGCTTATTGCGCTGTGGGCGGGGCTCGGGTTGAAAAAGATGCCGGAGCAGACACCCAATTAGGGGACATGATCCGAACGGGGCGTCGTGGGGTGGATAACGTTTTGCCAAAAGACAGAAACCCTTTTGCCTATGAAAATAAAGCGTGGCTGGAAACAGATCCCAGGCGCGAGTTGGGGATGTATCAAAAGGGGAAGCCGGTGGCAAAGGCTTGGGATGAATGGGGAGAAATGAATGTATACGGAAAATCTTTTGCGGAGCAGATTCAAGGTGATCAGGAGACCATTAATACAGACAGACTACAGCAGGAATTTTATTGGATGATGAATAAGTGGAGAGTAACCGAAGACTCTCCTCAAGTCCAGCGCGCTTTGGCTTGGCTGGGTTTGGCTGGCATTGAGACTAATGATGACGGCGATCCAATAGATGACCATGGAAATGTTATTACAAATGTAAACAGCAATAAGTTTGTAAAATACAAAGATTATGAAATAGGTGAAATAAAGATCAAAGACAAAGACCGCAAAATAATAACGGTAAGGGGAATCAAGATTTTAAAAACTGACCATCTTAAGAAAAAATTTGAATCTTGGAAACCAAAAAGAGAAAGACTGAATGATGCGGAACAAAAGCGGGAGAATGATAAGGCTGAACTAGAGCATAAGATTAAAGTTGAGGCGAAACAGAAATTTGAGCAAAACCCCTTGGAATTTATTTATCGGAATGCCGGATTGCAGTTTCAGGAGTCGAGCGGCATAAAGCCAAAAACTTTAGTGCCGGGTTTGTTTGAAGCTGAAGGAGCTTATGGGGAAATTGAGAAGGCTAAAGAACAGGCCAAGTATATGCAAGGTTCCAGCAATACGCGCAGGACTTTGGCGCAGTTGGCTAGGTTGATGGCGGAAAAAAACCCCGGTTTGTTAGCAATTTGGAAAGGCGCAAGCCCAGATTTATTTGAGCGCTGGGCCTTGGAGATTAACGACAAAGAACTTCGGGACAAAGTTGGCGCGAACAATCTTCGCGATGCCGATATAAACGCTTTAGCCGCTAAATATCAGATTGAACCGTTAAAGGTTTTAGAACGAGTTTTTGACTTAAAGCCGTCTTTAAAACCGGAACCTAGGAAAAATTTTGACAAGCAGGTTTCCGCTTCCGGCAGTCGAGAAGAGTATTTGCGAGCTACTTTGCGAAAAGCCCAGGGAATTACGGAAATACGCCGCGGTCCTGCGCCAATAGGCGGCCCGCGTGTTCCCGGGAGACCTGGGGGTGAATTAAGACCGACTGGTACTCCAGTGCGCGGGCTCGAGGCAACGAGGCCAAGAGTATCTTCGGCAGAATCTGCCGAAGATTTAAAGCCTACAAGTGCAAGGGATCTTTTGGCAGCGATAAGGGCTAGACGTGTAGACGCAGCTAAAAAACCCTCGCGCAAGGTAAAAAAAGCAGCGACTCGTAAAAGGAGTAAATAACATAAAAACATATGGGTGAACATGGAGAGTTTGACCCCAGAATTACTGGGGCAGTTAGCTCCGAATCGGAGCAAAACGACGACGTGGAGAAAGCTAATCAGGCCTATGATCAATTGGCTTCTTCAAAGCAGCCTGAAGGAAAAGCACCGGATGCCAAGGGTCAAAAATTGGCCTCTGAACAAAAACAAACCAAGCTTTTTGATATTACAAGCGTTGATTTACACGATCAGAATGGAAAACTTCTTCCTGACGAAAGCGTTCGTTATGTGGCTAAAATAGATGCCCCGGGAAAAGATCCTAAAACAGGTAAAGAAATAATTTTCCACCGCAGTTTTCGGTTTGTAATCCCGAAGGCGGATCGGGAGGCTTTTTTGAAATTTGCACCTGGTCACGAGCAAGAGCGGCGAAAAGAAGAACTTAAATTTTCTCCGGAGACATTATCAGAACAATATAATAGTTATCGAAGCGGCAAGCCGTTGGAAATCGACGAAAAAGAGTTTCGAAATTATACAGGGTATAATTATCAGCAACTCAACCGAGTTCATCATCAAGGTCTGACCTGGGAATCGGATGAAGATTTAGCCGCCTTGTTGGCAGGATGGGGATACGAACCAGGAGAACAAATTTGGGAAAGGCCTGTGGCGGGGAGCGTGGAGCAGGAAATTGCCGGGTTGCTTAAAGATAATAATTTTGATTTAAATCCGAAAGAAGTATCGCTGCATAATTCTTTGCAAAAGGGTAAGGGTAGCCAATTGGCTTTCTATATCGACGGTCGGCAGTTCGAGTATCCGTTAACGGAAGTCAAAGATCGGGTAGAAGTCGTTTTGGAGTTACTAAAGGAAGGCCAGTTGCCAGTTGTGGAAAAATACCGCGCCATGCCTTTTGCGGAAATTCGCAAAATTGCAGACGAAAATGATCGCAAGACAGCCTTGGACATTTTATCCCTTTTTGCCGGCATTCCCTCAAGGGCTTTAAAATTAGCGCAAAAATGGGTGGATAATGGGGAAACTAAAGAATTATTAGATGGATATGCAGGCTTTAAAATTAGCCAGGGAAGGCAATATCGGGGAAGAGGCAAAGCTCAGATAAAAAATCAGGATGTAATTTATATTTTTGAGAATTTGGGTTTGCGTTTGCGCGATATGGGCGAAAGTATTGCTACCGAGGCCGCTCAGCAGGCACTATTCAAGAGGTTACATCGGGAACCGCGGACAAACGAGAAGGCCAAAGATTTGTTGGATGAAGCCAAAGAGTTTGTAAGAGGGTTAAATTTAACCAAACTGGGCTTTAAGGGATTGCAGAAAAAAATTGACGCTTTGCAAATTTCGGAAAAGGACAAAGGTATGGTTTATCTGGCCGCTTGTTTGGAAACCGGCTTTACGCCAAGGAGTGTAGTTGATGATATGCGCAAGAAAGATTTAATAGGTCCGATTTCCAACCTGGAAATTTTTCGGACCTCGGCGCGGGTAGCACTGGAGTTAGTTCAGGCGAAAGCCAAGAACAAAAAACACGTCAATTACGTCGATTTCAAATATTTTGACCAAAAACAGGATGTTATTTTTCAGGATCCCGACGACAAGCGGCCCGGGACTTTTGTCGCCAAAAGGCGAACTCAGGCTGGAACCGGCGCGCAATTTGTCGATGTGGCAATAATCAGGCGGCGCGCCAAGGCTGATGGCGAAGAACTCAAAGACAGAATTTTACACTTGCCTTTTGGCGACAATAAGGTCATCGATTCTTTGCAAACCGCCAAAGAATTGCGGCGAATGGTTTCGGGCATTTTTATCGACCGGGCGGAAAAAGGTCAACACTTAAGTTTTGATCCATATATTGAGTTAATTAAATCTAAAACAAAAAATAACCCGAATTTCCGTTTGACTTTGGGGAAAACACGAGCTGAGGTAGATTACCAAAGCTTATATGATTCTTTAAGTTTTCATAATAAGGTTGAAGCGGAATTGTTTAAAGCCGTTTATTTGGATAGTAAAAAATCCGGTGGCCAAGACTGGGATAAAGTTCCGGACTGGAAAAAGCAGGCGGTTTATAAGTTTCAGGGCTTATTTGCCCATAGCGGCCTTCCCAGCCTGACCGAGCAATTGGTAGTTGAGGAGCTTAAAAACAGGATTGGCGAGGCGAAATCCGCGGCTCCCATTATGGGGAAAGACCGGAAGGTAATAAAGATCAGAGCAGAAAAAGTCCCCGCTAAAACAAAAAAATCGATCATCGTGCCGCGTGGTGTTATTGACCCGGCGGATCTTGAATTGTTGGAAGCGCAAGCAGAGGCGCCTAAAAAATCTGCCGGTAAAAAAACGGTTAAAAAGAAGAAATAATTTAAGTTTTTATTTATAAATTTAAACATCCGGCCAGTCCCCGGAAGAAGACTAATTAATTATAAAATTTATGGCATTTTGGAACAGGGAAAGTAAACCGCCTGTAGAATCTTTGGGCGCTTTGGCGGGACAGAAGCTGGACAAAAAAGCGGAGTTTGATTCATCTAAAGCCACACAGGAAAATTTATCTTTTGGGCATGAATTTGTAGGGACAGAGGTTAGGACAAAAAATGCGGAGTGGTTGGAAGGGTTATCCAAAGATATGGCAGCCAATGCTGCCCAAAAGGCTCAGATCACGGAAGGAAAGGTTAGTAAATGGCTTGGGGCAATTTCCTCGCGTTTGGACAAATGGGCGACTTCTATGAAAGAGCGCGGACAGCAGGCTGAGCAGAACCGGGTTGCCAAGGCCGCAGACCAAGCTGTCAAAAAGGAACAGTCGGTGGCCAATATGAAAGGGAATGTCGATTATAACCGCGTAATTTCCTTAAATTTAAATGCTCCCGAAACCGCGCAAACTAAAAGCGGTAAAATGGAAACTTTATTCGCAGCCATGGACAAAGCCCCGGCTTATATTAATGGCAAAATATCCAAAGCCCAGGAAAATTTGGGCAACCGGATGTCTTTGGCCAAAGAAACCATGACCCAATTGCACGTGATGCCGCGTACCGAAGGAGAACGGCAGGTTTTTAGCCAAACCTTGGAAGGTGATGCCAAGGCTTTTGAACAACGTCGGGAAAATATAAAGGGTAATTTGGCTGATTTGAATGAACATCGAGCGGAAAGCGGAACCAAGGTAACGGTTAACGTTGATGCTGACGATTTGATGATCTTAATCCGTCAGGCTGAAGCGGCGGGGGTTCCAATAAGTATAAAAGGCACAGAAGTTGGCGGGACAACCCGACAGCAACAGCAAAATGAGGCCGCAGGCAGAGAGGCTCGGGCGGGATTGGGACAGAAGACGCCTGAGGCCGGCGAAGAAGGAGTTCTTGATAAGGCCGCATAATCTAAGATATTAAATATAAAAATATGCCCACTAATGAACTAATAAAAGGATTGATAGTTAAGTTGCCGATTTCTGATTTAGATAAACAAGGGCTCCTTCAACGCCTGGAGACGGAAGGAGAGGAAGCGATAAAGCCAGAAATTCAGGCCATCTTAACCAAAGCCGCGGCACAGGTACAGGCCAAGTCCCAAATAGACTCTGCCGTAAAGGATTTTAATCAGGAATTGTCTTCAATAGAGGATGAGACTTCTACTTTTTACTCTAATGCCTCAAAACTAATGGATGATATTGAAATGGAAGAAGCCCGCGCTAAGTTAAAGTAAAACTCTATCAAATAAGTACATAAGATTGACAGTCTTTTCCGGCAGGATTATATTTAATTTATGAAGACTAAACAAGTCAAAACTAATTCTTTGAGCGACCGGGATATAAAAAAAATTGCCGATTATTACATGGGACGGTTTGCCCAGCGGTTAGCTGGAAAACAGCGGATAGATCGTTTAGAGCAATGGACCAAGCAAATTGCCGACAAAGTTGGGGTAAAATTAGTTTAAGACAAGCCAAAAACACCAAACAAAACCGCAAAATCTGACTATTGACAGAATGCGGTTTTTTTGTTATAATTGGAAGTTAAAATTTAATAGTATGGTTTTTTGCCCCGTACCAGTCGCTTTGCTAATTAGTGGCGGCTCCGGTACAGGGCTATGCTTGTGGTGGGCAAAACCTGGTGAATATTCTAAGTCCTGCCCTGTGCGGGATTTATTTTTTATCGTTATATTGCACCACGATACAACGATAAATAATTCACCGGGTTTTATTCATCGCAAAGCCTAAAAACTTTGTGGGTGATATCCCTTCGGGGATCCCTGTATCGGGTTACACCGGCAGGAAGAATTTGTACATTAAACTGTACAAGGAGGATGGTCAAGTTTATGCCAGAAGAGCATAAGAAGAAGTGGTGGAAGCAACTCGCCGAAGAAATGGGTGTTGCAGCTATCGGTGATGCCGTAGTTGTCGGTTTCGTCTTGCCGTGGCTGAAACAAAAGCTTTCCGGTCAGCCGATTACCGAGCAAGAGAAGCTAATTCTCGCCAAAGCCCACGAACACTTTAAGAAGGGCGAACGAGACCAGGCCATAGAGGAGCTCAAACGGCTCCCATTCGGCTTTGGTAAGTACGACGAGCAAATGTTCGATGAAGACTTGCTCGCGGCAACTGGTAACGGTCCAAATCAAGCTCCTGAGAATCGGATTCGCAATCTGGAGCGCTGGCTTGATGCCGATTTGGATCGCCGCGCGGCTTTTCGCAATAGTTTGACGTTGCAAAACAAGCAACCGGAACGACGCGTCGCCCTTATCGCCGAATACGCGCGTCTCGACGACGCACAGCGCAACACCAGGCTCACAGCCGTCGGCAAAATGGATCCCGAAGAGGCGGAACAGTTTTTGTTCTCCCTCTGCGAAGTCCTGGCCGACCGGTTTCACGATATTAACACGTGGCTGGCAGGCCTTCGCCAGCGGCGCAGAAGCGGGTGGTTCATGAGGGTGGCGAGGTTTGTGATTCGCTAGAAAAAAGGAGAAACAGATGAACTGGCAAAATCTTTTACGGCGGTTTATGAATGAAGGTCCTGCGGTCGCGCGGGAAACCTATGAGCTCGCGGACGATATCCGCCGGGGACTCACCTTCGCGATTCTGCTCGGCTTGCTGCACTTTGTTGTATTGGTTTTTGTGCACGCATGCCTGCAGAAAACGCTGTTTTCCATCGCAAACAGTGTCTGGGGACTCATTTGGGTCGGTACGCTAATTCCGGCTCTCTTGATGTTCGGCAGTTGGGCACTGTTCGGCGTAGCCGGTGACGCGGCCAGAGGCGATAAAAAAGCGATTATGGTGTTGAGGGTTGTCATTGCCTTTATTGACATTGAAACTTTCGTCAACATTTTTTTCGCTATCCTGCCTTTCCACGCCGCATGGCCGTTGTTTTTCTTTCTTCCGTCGGCGCTGGGCGGATACTTTCTCACCCGGATTATGGCCAATGAATCTATTAACTGGAAACGTTGGGTCGTATTCCCGCTCATCAATATTCTCGTAGCCGTGGTAAGCATTATCTACCAGGGCCGCAAAGATTATGAGCCGTTTGTGCCGGCCGGCAGCTCCGGTTGGTTTCATTCGCTGATTACTTCGGGGCATGGCAATTTGTGGCTCGGACCGGCGCTGATAGTTTTGGCGTTAGTTTTAAGTAAGATGTTCGGGTCCAAATCCACTCCGCCGGCTCCGCCTGCAAGTTCCGGAGGTGATCATCATGCGTAAACTTCTGGTTGCTTCCGCTATTCTGGTTGGCGTGTACTTTACGATAGCAAACTGGGGTGCCTTCGTTGGTGCTACCCGTTACGTGCCTTACCACCAGCTGCGGACAAATCGACTGCACGCTATCGCGAACGAAGTTTCCAATAACGAGGGTAATGCAGTCGAACAAGCCCTTGGTGACAACCCTGACACTAATGCGGTCCGCGACGCGGCCCAGCAGCTCAACGCAGTAAAGATTGAAAGGCAGCAGACGGATCGCCAAATCGACGGAGATATTTCCAAAGCCTGCCCTGCCGGTCCGCAGCACAGCGGCAACAAAATCACCCTGGATATTTCAGGGTGTGCTGTCGGCCAGTTTCTGTTGATTCCTTTATTCAATCTTTTGGCCGATGATACATATTCCGTTCAGATGTATTTGCACGGTAAGCCGATCGCCGCTAAGCCACAAATTTCCGTGGTGCACGATGACCAGTTTAGCGAAGCCGTTGTGGTTTCGGATCCTGATGACGTTTCGACGGTGGATATGAGACTGCGAGGCTTCCTGAAGTTGGTACCTAATGGGGATGCCGACTATGTTGAATTCGTGCTCCACAAATAGTGGACCCAGCTGCCGCGCCGCCGCTTTCCCCTCGCGCTTTGAGGGACGCTTGACCAATGAAGTTATCTTTTTTCGATGTCGCGCACCAGCGGCAACGGGGAGAGATCCTTGATGACGAAACTGTAGGTCCAATCCCTGCCTTTCGTCATCATTTCAAAAACCGTCACCTTAATTGGTGGCGGTTTTTGATTTGGTAGTGTCATTGCGAGTGCAGCCGAAGCAATCTTTTAATGTTATAGATTGCTTCGTCGGATGCACTCCTCGCAATGACACTTGGCTTTGAATGGTTTACAAGTATCTAACAATCTTTGCCGGGCTGGTAGAAGCGGATTTAATGTTGCTCTGCAGAATATCCTGGACAATGGCAATTATGCTAAAGGACATTAAAGCTATTACTAATCCTAGTATTGCCCAAATAATAGTTTTTTTGGCCTTAGTATACATTTCCTCATTTCCTGCCGCGGTAATCATTTGGAACCCGCCAATAACTATAAATATAACCGCCCAAATCCCAATAATGGCCAAAAATCCTTGGAGGATTAGTAAAAATACGTGGGTTAAATCTTGCTCCGGAAGAGGATTATAAAGTTGGGTTGTACTGTTGCCCGACATCCCGGTTCCTGCCGCTTGGCAAGTCCCATTTTGGCAGGTTTGTCCACCGGTGCAGGCGGGGGTACACGTGTTTTGGGTCGCAGTTCCTATTGTAATAGTCTGCGTAGTTGGTTGAATTGTAATTGGGTTGTTGCTACTGTCAAAAGCTTTAATGATTGTTAGTGTGTTGGCGGAATTATCGGTTGCCCCGTTAGCTGTGGAAAGAACAATAGGACAAACGGCCGAGGAACAGGTGATTGTAGTGCTGCTATTTACGGCGACTAACACACTCCAACCGCCGCTGGGCATATTAGTAAATGAAGCATTTACAGTATCACCAATATTGGCAGTATTTTTGTCTACGCTAAATTGAGCGGAACCAACAGTACCTGCCACATTAAATGTAATCGTATTTGTATTAAAATGATCTCCATTCGCATCAGTAATAAGGACATCAATACTATTGGAGCCTGCCGCAAATCCGCTTTGCGTGGCTACGGGAATTGTTTGGTAAGTGTTTCCTAAAGCACTGGTGCTATTTGTCGTCAGCTGGCTTAATGTAGTATTAATCGTGCCTTCTAAGTTAGCGTTGACGTATGTCTTAATAGTTGCTGAAATATTTGTATACGATGAGTTCGTTTGCGTTGGCGGTATATAAATATAAACATTTAGAGAACCCTGACCCAGCGCGTAAGGGCCGCTGGAAAGGCTGAGCTGTGGGGTAAAGGTAGCTTGTTGTGCCAGCGCAAAATTTAAGAATGAAAATTGCGCCGCCAAAAGTGTTAGAGCAAATGCAATTTTGGTTATTTTTTTGTTCATTTTATTTCAAAAACGTACTTAATTAATGCAGGTTTATTATATCACATTTTGCTTTTTTCGGGGGCGGGGGTTAAAAATTTGCCAATTTTTGCATTGCGGCGCGTTTATGCTATAATCATGAAAACAAAACTTTCGATTTTACCGAAATTTCGGGCGGCTTGAAAAAAACGCCGAATCTGTTGGTTACAAAAACAAAAACACAAGCCAAAACAACTGTTTGTTAAGGCTTGCTTTTATTTTTTTTATCTATTATTCTTAGGTTATCAACATTGCATGAAAAAAACCATGGAAGTTAAACCGAAAATTGAGGCTTTTGCGAGAATTAAGGTACTTGGAGTCGGCGGTTCGGGAACTAATGCCGTAAACCGCATGACCCAGCTGGGCATTCGCGGGGTGGAATTTATTGCCATCAACACCGACGCCCAGGCTTTGCACAACAACCAGGCCGACCGCAAGGTCCATATTGGCAAAACAGCCACCAAAGGCCTTGGTAGCGGCATGAATCCGGACCTTGGCCGGCAGGCGGCCGAAGAGAGCGTGGAAGAACTGGAAGAAGTTATCGACAATGCCGACATGGTCTTTATTACCTGCGGCTTAGGCGGAGGCACCGGCACGGGCGCGGCGCCGATTTTGGCTGAGCTGGCCAAAAACAAAGGCATCTTAACCGTAGCCGTGGTTACCAAACCGTTTACCTTTGAAGGCAGCAAACGTAAAGAAGTGGCCGAGGTCGGTTACGATAATTTAAAGGATAAAGTAGACGCCATAATTTCTATTCATAACGACCGTATTTTACAGATTATAGACAAGAAAACTTCACTTATAGAAGCTTTTAAAACAGTAGATGAAGTATTGCGCCAGGGCATTGCCGGCATTTCCGACCTGATTACCACCCACGGTATTGTTAACGCCGACTTCGCTGACGTCAAAAGCATTATGCAGGACGCCGGTACCGCGCTCATGGGTATTGGCCATGCCAGCGGCGACACCAGGGCGCAGGACGCGGCCAAAATGGCTATTAATTCTCCTTTGCTGGAAATGACTATAGACGGCGCCAAAGGCGTGCTGTTTAACATTACCGGCGGAGCTTCCCTGGGCATGTTTGAAATAGACGAAGCCGCTAAGGTTATTACCAAGAGCATAGACAACGATGCCAAGGTCAAGTTTGGCGCGGTAATAGATGAAGCCATGGGCGACGAAGTGCGCATTACGGTTATTGCCACGGGTTTTGACGAATCCAGCAAGCGCCTGCCGGCCAGCCAGATGTTCGACCAGCCCAAGCCCGCCAAAGCGCCGGAACCAAAGTTCAACCAGCCGGCCCAGCCTCCGGTTATGCCGGAAATGAGAAAGCCGATGTTCAACCCCAAGCCCGCCCCGCCCATAGAAATTATGCCCCAGCCGCAATCTCCGATGAATATTAATTCCAACAACGACGAGGTCAAGGAAGACGAACTGGACATCCCGGCGTTTATTAGGAAAAAGATGAAGTAGAGGCATCCGGAAAGTTTGGAAGGACCACTGCGGAAAACTACAGAAACAACGGAACAAAATAATTATGAAACTGCTCCATAATATATGGGGCAGTTTTTTATTCTGTAGTCTCCCGTAGTTCCGAAGTCCTACTTGCAAAAATCTTCCGGATATGCTATAATAACTAAGTCAAGATATTTCACGGTCGATCGTCCAAAAAAATATGGACGGGGATATCAAACAATAAGAAACAAAAATAACTTTGTTAGTTTCTAGAGAACTAATTAAGTTAAAACAAAAATAAAATTTAATAAAGTATAATTGGCTCTATCAATTGGGGAGCTAATTTGGAATTATAGATTTATGGATCACTTTTTAACCCACGAAAGCCCCGGCAAAGTAGTAAGTTTGCTCGGAGCTTCCATGGTCTCCATGCTCTTTTTGTTCATGGTGACTATAAGTAACGCGAGCTTTCAGCAGGCGCAGGTACTGCCCGATCCGTTTGCTTCCAGCCATGTCGTAGCCATGGTTGATATCGCGTCTAACAGCTACAGTAATTTCATAAACCAAAATTTAATCGCCCCGGCGGGCAGAGACTACGGCTTTGTAGGAGATGACGTGGCCTTTATCGCCGACAACGCCGGCCCGCAGATTATGCAGCTGGCGGGATTGCAGAATTTGGGCGCCGCAAGAATGGCTTATGCCGAAAGGCCGCAGGTCGCGGGCGCTTACACCCAAAGCCCGGCTTACCAGTCTCATTCCCAGGGAGTATTTTCACTCTTTTTTGGGAATTAAATATCATCTAACGGTTTTAAAAGCTCCGGCTGTGCCCCCGGAGCTTTTTTATGTATTTTTGTGGATATCATTTTTTCACATAGGGGAAACCGTAAAATTCCTGATGTTTCCATGCCTTGAAAAAATCTATATGTAGTATTATACTATTACTAGATGACACAACATATTGTGCCGAGTGGAAAAACAAACAAATAGACAAAAAGCTTTAAAAAATGCGGTTTTAAAATTAACCCAGGCATCTTCCCAGGGTGACAAACGTTTCAGAAAATAGTGGCAGATGTACTATTTGTCAGGAAATGTAAAAAAGTATCGGAAGATGCCTGGGTAAAGCTTTTCATAGGGGTTCTATAAATCTTGGCCAGCAAGGGTTGTTAAAGATTCGCAAAATTTTGGAAAATAATCGTATTTTTAATTTTTATTTTAGTTTGGCGTTTATTTTAAAAAGTTATTTTGGAAAACTAATATCCCAATATCTACTAATATCTATTAATATCAGGGAGTTCCATGAGATGTCCCAATTGCCAGTTCGAAGACACTAAAGTCCTGGACAGCCGTCCGGTAGACGACGGCAGCGCCATCCGGAGGCGGCGTGAATGCGAAAAATGCGATTTCCGCTTTTCGACTTACGAAGAAATTGAAATCCTGGATCTGGCGGTCGTTAAAAAAGACGGGAGTAAACAGGCGTTTTCCAAAGAAAAGCTGGAGCGGTCCATACGTCTGCCTATGGATAAGCGGCCCCATACTGACGAAGCCTTCCGCAAACTGGTCGCCGGTATAGAAATCGACATCCAGAAAAAGGCCAAAGACGGGGAAATCACCAGCGCGGAAATCGGGGATATTGTCATGAAGAGGCTAAAAAAAGTGGATAAGGTCGCCTACATCCGTTTTGCCGCCGTGTACCGCCAGTTCGAGGACGTGGACGAGTTTAAGGAAGAACTTAAAAAATTATAACTTTACGGAATACGGATGTGATACGGATATACGGAGGGAGCACTTTCTTCCGTATATCCGTAAATCTCCGTATTCCGTAAAGTCCTCAAAATAAAACTATTAATCATTTTACAACCATGCAATCCAAGGTCAACCTCCAGGACAGAAAAATTAACGGGCTCAGCGAACTGGGCGAGAAAATATTTTTGGACCGCTACGCCGTCAAGGACGTCAAGCGCGAAACTTTGGCCGTGGGCGACACGGTGGTGGTTTTGGTTAACCCCAAAACCGGCCAGCGGGAAATCGGCATTATCGAAAATATAGATATCTCGACCAAGGAAGTTACGGTAAAAATGCGCGACGGCCAGCTGGAGTACCGCCGCCTGGAGCACGTGGACAAGCCGCTGGAGTTGGTGCCCGAGCAGATGTTCGACCGGATTGCCAAACATATTGCCAGCGTGGAAAAGCTCGCGGAGAAACGGACCGAATGGGAAGACAAGTTCCGCAAGCTCATGGATGACTGGAAGTATGTCCCGGCCGGCCGGATTTTTACCGGCGCCGGCACCGGCCAGAACCTGACTTTTTATAATTGTTATGTTATTCCCCACCCCAAGGACAGCCGCCAGGGAATTTTTGAAACTCTGGGGCAGATGGCGGAAATTATGAGCCGCGGCGGCGGCGTGGGCATTAACGTATCTTCGCTGCGCCCGCGCTACGCGTACGTTAAGGGTGTTAACGGCCGCTCAAGCGGCGCGGTATCCTGGGCCTCGCTCTATAGTTTTGTCACCGGACTTATCGAACAGGGCGGCAGCCGGCGCGGCGCGCTGATGCTGATTTTAAATTGCTGGCACCCGGACGTGATTGATTTTATCAACTCCAAAAAAGAAGCCGGCAAAATTACCAACGCCAATATTTCCGTCGGCATTACCGACGACTTCATGGACGCCGTTAAAAACGACAAGCCGTGGGATTTGGTGTTCCCCGACACTTCCGACCCGCTTTATGCCACCAAGTGGGATGGCAACATAAAGCGCTGGAAAGAATTGGGCGGCAAAATTATAAAGCACAAAACCGTGCGCGCGGCTGACGTTTGGGACAATATTATTACTTCGGCCTGGTCAAGCGCCGAGCCCGGCATGTATTTTATCGACCGCGCCAATTATTTCAGCAACTCCCACTACTTCGCGGATCTGCCCTGCACCAACCCCTGCGGCGAGCAGCCTTTGCCGGCCTGGGGCGTGTGCAATTTGGGGCACGTAAACCTTTCCAAACACATCAATAAAGACAGCGGCGAAGTTATGTGGAACGAGCTGAAGCAGACCGTGCAGTATGCCGTGCGGTTCCAGGACAACGTAATAGATGCCACGCCGTACTTTTTTGACGAGAACAAAGACCAGCAAATGTCCGAACGCCGTGTGGGCATGGGCACTATTGGCCTGGCCGAAATGATGATATACAAAGGCGTCAAATACGGCAGTCCCGAGGCCGTGGAGTTTATCGACAAACTTTACCAGTTCATTGCGGTTACGGCTTACGAAACTTCGGTAGAGCTGGCGCGCGAAAAAGGCGCGTTCCCCATGTTCGACGCGGAAAAGTTTTTGCAGTCCGGCTATATGAAGGCCATGCCCGCTTATATTCGCGACCTCGTCGCCAAGTACGGCATCCGTAACGTCACTATATTGACTCAGGCTCCCACGGGAACCGTCGGGACCATGGTTGGGACGTCCACCGGGATTGAGCCGTTTTTTTCCTGGACCTATTTCCGCAAGAGCCGGCTGGGCGTGCACGAAGAAAAAATCAAACTGGCTCAGGACTATTTGGAAAAGCATCCCGGACAGGATCTTCCCTCGTATTTTACGACTGCCATGGAACTGATGCCGGAAGAACACGTGCGCGTGCAGGCCGCGGTCCAGCGCTGGACCGACTCGGCCATTAGCAAAACCTGCAACGCCCCGGCCGATTATACCGTTGAACAAACCAAACAGCTTTATACTTTAATGTACGATTTGGGCTGTAAGGGCGGTACCATTTACCGCGACGGCTCGCGCGACGAGCAGATTTTGGCCACTGACCATAAAAAGCTGGGCAAGGACGCGTCCGACCAGGTTATGGCCAAGCAGGAGTTGGACAAGGCGATAGCCGCGCCATCGCAGCAGCCAAACCCCTCGACTTTGCTCGGGGTTTCGGCTTTGCGGCCTCAAGAAGTTATGTCGGTTTCCGGAGACAACATCCAAATTAAACTTGCCCCGCGCAGTAGGCCCGATATGGTGCAGGGCATTACTTACAAAATGCAAACCGCGTACGGTAATTTGTACGTGACCATAAATGAGGATACCCAGGGGCCGCTGGAAGTGTTCGCGGTTATGGGCAAAGCCGGCGGGTTCTTTAGCGCCCAGACCGAAGCCATTACCAGAATGATTTCCCTGGCGCTTCGTTCCAATGTCGCGGTGGAAGAAATTATTGACCAGCTTAAAGGCATTCGCAGTCCCGATGTTTCGTTTTCCGACGGCGGCGTGGTATTCAGCCTCCCCGACGCCATTGCCAAAATTTTGGAAAAGCACATTAAACGCGCGGACAAACAGATGATGCTGGATTTGCCGAAATCGCGGAATGACGCGGATAAAATTGCCGACGCGGATTTACGCGGAGATGTAGTGCAGGCCCGTGGCCTGCCGATAGGTGCAGATATTATTGCCATAAAAACCGAAGAAAAAATCGTGGAAACAGTTTCCGAAGATAAAATAAAGGTTAATGGCTCGATGACTTATAAAAAAACGCAAAAAGTTTCCATTGCCAATTTAGGCAACGCCCCGGTCTGTCCCTCTTGCGCCAACATGATGATTTTGGCGGAAGGATGCATGAAGTGCGACGTTTGTGGGTACAGTAAGTGCGGGTAGTAAATCGATCCGGAACTACGGAATTGAACGGAACTACGGAAAACTACGGAATCCACGGAACTAGAGCATGTGTCATCCTGGAATTTTTTGTGCAGACGAACATCACTGGCCGCAAAAAATATCCGGGATCTAGAAATGAGCAATAAACTGTCATCCGGATTTTCGGCTTCACCAAGTCTACGACGGACAATTCGGTTTCTTTCGTACGGAGTGAGAGGGAATAATCTTATGGAAAAATTTGCGATAGAAATTGAAACTTCAGCTGGTTGGATTAATTATCACCGGATAATGCGTCCCGGCCTGCCGCGAGCCCAAAAAATATTGAAAGAACTTCGGGAGCGCCATCCCCAAACCAATTTCCGTATAGTCAAATGGACTGGGGAAGTTGTTAGTGATTAGTTTTTAGTTGTTAGTAAGACCAAGGCGGCGGCTTATAGCTGCCGCCTAAAAATTGAATAAAAAAAAGGCTCCGATTTATGAGCGGAGCCACAATGGTACGGCGCAGAAACCGGAAGTATCTTAGCGGCAGCTAAAAATGATAATCCGGTCAGCGAAATTAATTGACGGTTGGGAGAATACTTCCGTCGGACTGTGAAGTTCGTCCGTTACAACGCCGATTCCAGTCAATCTTCCTACAAGCCAAAACCCGAGTTCTAGCGTGGAAGGCCGGAATACAACTTATTATATCAGTTAACAGAAATAATTCAATGCCTGAAAAAAAGAAAATTAAAATTCCAAAAACTTTTTCCGACGCTCCCAAGGGATTGGTGATTTGCTATATTGGTGACGGCAAGGGGAAGACGACGGCGGCCATGGGTATGGCGGTGCGGGCGGCGGGGGACGGGAAGAATGTTTACATTTTGCAGTTTGTGAAGGCGGCCAATAAATCGGATGATAAAATTAAAGAGGGCGAGTGGCCAATTTCCAGCGAAATTAACTTCTTTGATAATATACGCCCCAGTGGTCCTATAGGTCATATTGACAACGAACAAGTCGGCCTGGGTTTTGTGGGAATTTTGGGCGACAAAAAAGACAAGGACATCCATATCCGCCAGGCGTTAAAAGGCGTGGAGCGGGCCCGCGAAATAATTACATCGGGAGAATACGAATTAGTCATCCTCGACGAAATAATCTCCGCGCTGGAAGTCGGGCTCTTGGAAGAGCGGGACATAATTGATTTAATAAAACTAAAAGCGCCGCTCCAGCATTTGGTAATAACCGGCCACAACAAATACCCAAAAATTTTAAAACTCTGCGACTTGGTGACCGAAATGAAAATGCTCCAGCACCCGTACTACAAAGGCATCTTAGCGCAGAAGGGAATCGACTATTAAGTTCGACAGTAGTCTCTCCCCTCTGAGGGGAGATGTCGCCCCAAGGGCGACAGAGAGGTTGCACATAATCCAGAAGTTACTTAATATGGACGAGCGACTAATACCCGAACCGCATCTTTCATATAGCCGGAATTTGCGCCGCGACCAGGCAATCTGGGAAGCAAAATTATGGCAGCAACTTCGTGCCGGCAGGTTTTACGGTTTAAAGTTTAAAAGGCAAGTTCAAATAGGCGGTTATATTTTTGATTTTTCATGCAGGAGTAAACTGGTCTTAATCGAACTGGATGGAGGACATCATTTCGAAAAAGTGGTATCAGAAAAAGATAAAGCAAAACAACAATATGCCCAAAGCCAGGGTTATAATGTTATAAGATTTTGGAATAGTGATTTAGACAATAATTTGGAAGGCGTAATGCAAGAGATTAAAAAAGTTTGCAGAGTTTAAAGACAATCTCTCCCTGGCCCTCCCCTCAGGAGGGGAGGGGCTCCGCATTTGTGCTCGTGGCTCCGAGATATTGCTGAAATGATTGACAACACTTAATTAACAAATTAAAATCAGGAAGTATGAAAATTTCGGGTAGAGTTGCATTGGCTTTGGGGGCAATTTTTTTGTTAGCGGCGGGATGTAGTGCCGGCCAATCAGCTAATCAGCTAATCGGCGGATCAGCTAATCAGCAAACCAGCCCGGCGGCAAATCGGCCGTCACAACTAGTCCAGCCAACGCCTGCGAATAAGGCGAAAAATCCGGGATTGGACGATACCAATTTGGAAAAGAGTCCGTCGCCCCAGCCGACAAATACGCCGGTTGCGCAATTAAATTTTCAGGCTACGAGTACAAATATCGCAAGTCCGACGCCCACAGGTCCAACGGCGACTCAGAAAGTGGACGGCTCCAGTTTAAATAAGTCTTTTTATTCAATTACGGCCGGGGAAACCGCAATTTTACTGCTAAAGTCCGACCACAGCGTGCAAACAACCGAGTATCCGGGATTGGGCGAAATGGTGCAATCGATTGATGGCGTTTCAGCCGACAGTAAACATTTTTGGGAATTTTTTGTAAACGGAAAGTCCAGCAATGTCGGCGCCTCAAGCTACGTATTAAAAGACAGCGATGCGGTTGAGTGGAAATTAAGTGTAATTAATTAACAGGATAAAACAATGATAATTTATTTTTTGATGTTAGCCGCCATTGCCTTAAGATTTGTTCCCCACATGCCGAATTTCGCGCCTATAACGGCTTTGGCAATTTTTGGCGGGGCGAATTTGGGGTGGAAAAAAGCGGCCGGACTAACCCTTGCTGTAAGATTTATCAGCGATATTTTCCTGGGCTTTTTTTCCTGGCCGCTCATGGTTGCCGTTTACGCAGCGCACTTGGCCGGGGTTTTATTTGGGGTTTGGATAAAGCAACCAGTCGGTGTCATCCCGAGCGCATCCGAGGGATCCCTTAAACAAACTCCTCTGGTTAAGGGATTTTTCAGTCGCATGCGCTCCTTCGGACTGACACATATAAAGTGGGTAAAAATCACCGGCTCGTCTTTGGCCGCTTCCACCCTGTTCTTTTTGGTTACCAACTTCGCTTTTCTTTATTCCGGCTATGCCCATAATATCAGCGGAATAATTTTAGCTTACGCCAACGGTCTGCCGTTTTTGCGCGGCACGTTAATGGGTGACTTGGGCTATTCCGTGGCTCTTTTCGGGGCTTATGATTTGGCCGTAGCTTTAAAATCGAGTCGGTCCAAACTTCCGCCGGTAGTGGCTTAAATTCGATACTTGTAAAATCCGCCCTTTGGCGGATTTTTAATTTGGAGTATGATATATCTATGAGAATAGAAATTATCGCTCATCCCAATTCAAAAAAGCCCAGGGTGGAAAAGGATCTGTTTGGTAAACTTCAGGTTTACGTGAGCGCCCCGCCGCTCGACGGGCGGGCCAACCTTGCCGTAGTTGAATCTTTGGCCGGGCACTTCCATATTAAAAAATCCCAAATTTCATTAATCAGAGGCCACAAGTCCAAAATAAAAACTTTTGACCTCAATATCCAAAAGTAAAATTTTTATCGGCATTGCCATAAGCTTTGCCGTAGGAGTTTTGGCGGCTTCGGTGTTTAATGTGCCGCGTCAGGCCGTTCTGATTTTTTTGGCCGCCTCGCTGTCCGCCTTTGCCCTGGCTTTTTACGGGCGCAATAATAAAACGGCGCTAGGTCTGCTTTTTTTATTTTGCGCCGGCCTCGGCTCCTTGCGCCTGCAGGTTTCCCTGGTCCCCAACCAGTTTGAGGAGTTTTTTGACGCCAAACAGAAGTTGGAAGGCTATATAGTGGAAGACGTTGATGTCCGCAGCACCCAGCAGCTTATAACTTTCAAGCCGAATGGTTTTAGCCAGAATATTTTAATTAGCGCCCGGCTCGGCCAGCGGTTTTTTTACGGCGACTGGATAGTGGCCGAAGGAAAAGTCACGGCGGCAAAAAATTATGAAGACTTCGATTATCAAAAATATCTGGAACGGTTTAACGTGTACGCGACCATGAGCTATCCAAAAATTTTAATGCTCAAAAGCGACCGGTTAAACCCGGTTACGGGAGGGCTGCTTAAAATAAAAGCGGCTTTTTTGGCCCGTTTGGGAAGTTTTTTGGACGAACCGCAAAACAGTCTGGCTGTGGGTATTTTAATCGGCGGCCACGGCACGTTACCCAAGGAGATTGTGAATAACTTCAGCGTTACGGGAATTTCCCACATAATCGCGGTGTCCGGATTTAACATTACCATTATTATTTTGGCCATAGCCTCGTTGGCTGAAATTATCGGCCGGAGAAACAGCGTTTGGCTGGCCGCGGCGGCGATTGTCGCGTTTGTGATTATTTGCGGGGCGTCGGCATCCGTGGTCCGCGCCGCCATAATGGGCAGCCTGATGCTGACTTCTTTGAGCCTTGGTCGGCAGTATTCCGTGGCTCCGGCCATGTTTTTTGCCGCTTTGATTATGTTGATACTGAACCCAAAAATTTTATTCTGGGACGCGGGTTTCCAACTGTCGTTCGCGGCCACGCTGGGAATTATTTATTTTATGCCGGAGTTTAATAAGTTGACCGAAAACCGGGGCGCCGGTTCGTCCGCCGGTTTTTGGCGGGCGGCCTTAAGCGGACTGGCACTTGTGGCGGATGATTTGGGTTTAAAAACTCTGGTGCTTACTACGTTCTCCGCGATTATAGCCACCATGCCATTAATAGTATTAAATTTCGGCATTGTCAGCCTGTCGGCGCCAATGGTCAATGTGCTTGTGGTGCCGGCCGTGCCCTGGTCCATGCTGTTCGGATTTTTAACGGCTCTGCCGTTTGTCGGCGCCGGCTGCGCCATGGTAGCCAATTGGATATTAATTTATATTTTAAAAGTGACGGAATTTTTTGCCGGCTTGCCTTACAGCAGTTTAAACGCGCAAATCGGGCTGCCGGTATTTTTGCTGCTTTGCGGGGCGGTTTTTGGCTTTTACTATCTTTTAGTCCTGCTAAACAAGCGGCGAGTTTCGTTATCAGTTGAACAAACCGCGGGCCTGTGATAATATAATTAGGACTTACGCGTTTCGTCTAAAATAATAAACAATTTGACGAAACCCGCAAGGGGCTTGTCCGACTACTTCGTTATTTTCCTGCGGTTTTTGTCGACGTAGGTATACTACGTCTCCAAAAATCCTCGGAAAATGCCTCGTATTCGGCCAAGCGCGTAAGTCCTAATAACATAGCTTTAAGAATAATTAATAACCATCATGACAAACAAAACTTTATTTGTGATTGCCTGTGCGGTCGTAGTTTTAGGGGTAGCGGCGGCGGCTTACTATTATTGGCAAAATACCCGGCCGCTTGTGGTCAGTTCCAGCCAGATTTCCAACCCAGACTCTATTCAACAAAATAATAACTCTCAAATGTCATTTAACCCCCCGCCCGCCGAGCAAAAACAGCCTGCCGCCGCCAGTTCGACTCCGGCCGCCGCAGCATGTACCCGCGATTTCAATCAAAACAAACTCGGCAGCAACGCGGGATTAAACATCCACAACCGGACCGTGGAAATAGACGTGGCTAATTTCGGCAAAATCCAGGTGCAATTTTACGACCAGGACGCGCCCAAGACCGTGGAGAATTTTTT
Organism: Candidatus Doudnabacteria bacterium; assembly: GCA_031291995.1. Taxonomy (GTDB): domain Bacteria; phylum Patescibacteriota; class Doudnabacteria; order UBA920; family UBA920; genus PALSA-1336. Next base: position 11,096 of record JARLHZ010000001.1, on the reverse strand, counting down.
GCGCCTTACGGACGCCGGTTATTATGATTGTTTAACTTTCCACCGAGTCTCCAAGGGCTTTGTTATCCAGGGCGGCGACCCCAGCGGCAACGGCAGCGGCGGAACGAGCGCGTATGGCGCCCCATTTGCCGACGAACTAAATTCCAAAACCGCTTCCTACAAAGCGGGATATGTTAAGGGTGTGCTGGCCATGGCCAACTCCGGTCCCAATACGAATGGCAGCCAGTTCTTTATTATGCTGGCCGATAACACCACACTGCCGCACAACTATACAATTTTTGGGCACGTGACAATGGGCTTGGACGTAGTTGATAAAATCGGCCAGGTTGCTATTACGCCCCAAATGGGCCCGACGGACGGCAGTCCGGTTACGCCGGTTGTTATGCAGAGTGTGAAGATAATTAAATAATTTTTGAACATTAACCGATTTTACGAAGTACGAACAAGTACGAACTTACGAAAAGTTTGCACTTGGGTTCGTAAGTTCGTAAAATTTCGTACTTCGTAAATATTATGGAACGAACTTTAGTTTTACTTAAACCCGACGCGGTGGACCGCGGATTGGTAGGAGAGATTATTCAGCGGTTTGAACGCGTGGGCCTAAAAATTGCCGGACTCAAAATGCTCCAGGCCGGAAAGGAACATGCCGCCCGGCACTACACCGAAGATTTGGCTAAGCGCCGCGGCCAGCATGTTCGTGATTTGATGATAGACATGATAAGCTCCGGTCCAATTGTGGCTCTCGTTTTGGAAGGCGTGGAAGCCGTGGAAATTGTGCGCAAGATGGTTGGCACTACCGAACCCAAATCTGCCGCTCCCGGCACTATCCGCGGCGATTATTCCCACGTGTCCTTTAAACACGCGGACAGCAAAAAAATGGGCGTATACAATCTGGTCCACGCTTCGGGCAGTGTAGAAGAAGCCCCGGTGGAAATATCGGTCTGGTTTACATCCGAAGAATTGCACGATTACAAACCGGGATATACCAAACACACTATTGCCTACTAGTCCCGCTGATAGGTACGATTGTCAATCAGCGGGCCGGTTGTTCACACGATGAATTTAAACACTCTCGTTTCGCAAGAATGAGAGTGTTTACGATAGTAAAAAGGATAAGCTCGGGAAGGTTAGATTCAGCGTCCCGTTCAGTGTATATATCCGCGACGGAACAGCGGTAAGGGACTATTTTTTACGAAAGAACCTGGGCAAACTCAAATCTTTTAATTTTAGTTCCCTTACCCGCTGGATAATGCCTCGGTCATGTTCGACCAGGTAGTGGCGGACGCGGTTGCGCGCGTTGTGGGTTTTGGCGGCTTTGAGCCAGTCGCGGGAAATTACGGCTTCTTTTTTGGTTTTGATTATTTCCACCGTGTCTTCGTTATCTAGCTCGTCAAAAATGCTGGCCATTTTGCCGTTGATTTTGGCGCCCATCATGTGGTAGCCCAAATCGGTATGCACGGCAAAAGCAAAGTCAATAACCGTACTGCCCTGGGGCAGGTCTTTAATGTCGCCTTTGGGCGTGAACACGAATATCCGATCGCGAAAGAAATCTATTTTTAAACTTTCCAAAAATTCATCGGGATTGGAAGCCTCTTCCTGCCAAGATTGCAGTTCCTTAATCCAGTTGGCGCTTAGCCGGCCGATGGTGTCGGGTTTGCCCTCTTCGGCGTAAAACCAGTGGGCCGCTACCCCGCGCTCGGCTTCTTCGTGCATCAGATCCGTGCGCAGCTGGATTTCAAAAGTCTTGCCATCGCGGCCGAATACCGTGGTGTGGATGCTCTGGTAGCCGTTGGGTTTGGGCGTGGCGATGAAATCTTTAATCCGCCCCGGCACCGGTTGAAAATGCTTATGGATGACGCCGAGGGCCGCGTAGCAATCGGAAGTGGATTTGGTAATAATGCGCAGGGCGATGAAATCGTGAATTTTATTCAAGTCGCCGCCATAGCGCTGGAGTTTTTTCCAAAGAGAATAAAGACGTTTGACGCGTCCGGTAATTTCCAAGTATTTTATGCCCTCGGTGCGCAGGGTATGGGACAGATTTTTTTCCATCAGCTTAACGCCTTCCTGCCGCCCGGCCAGCTCGGTGTCCAAAAGCCGCTTGGTTTCCGCGTACTCTTTGGGGAAGACAATTTTAAAAGACAAATCTTCCAGTTCGTCCTTCCAGGAGCCGATACCCAGCCGTCCGGCAATGGGCGCGTAAATTTCCAGAGTTTCGGTGGCGACCTTGGCCTGTTTTTCGGGCTTAATAAATTCTATAGTCCGCATATTATGCAGGCGGTCGGCCAGCTTTATTAAAATGACCCTAATGTCCTTGCTGGTGGCAATAAACAGCTTGCGCAGGTTTTCCACGTAAAATTTGTCCTGGCTGTTTTTCATGCGCACGTGGCCGAGTTGGGTTACGCCGTCTATAAGCTGGGAAATTTCCGGCCCGAGTTCTTTTTCAATTTCCTCCAGCGTTACTTTGGTATCTTCCGGCACGTCGTGGAGCAGAGTGGCGGACAGAGTAATGGCGTCTGGAAAAATTTTCCCCAAAATTATAGCGGCATCGCGCGCGTGGCTAAAATAATCCTCGCCGCTTTGGCGTTTTTGCCCGGCGTGCGCGGCTTTGGCCAGTTCAAAAGCCTTCCGCAAAAGTTCATCCTGTTCGGGGGTGAATTTATGGGGGGTGGAATTTAGAAAATCTTTAAATTCTTTGGGCATTTACCCGCCTAAATTTTGCCCGAAATTTCGGACAAAGATTACTATTTATAAAAAATACCGAATAAACAGAAATTTTTATCATTTCCCCGCAAAATATTGGCGGGTAAAGTTATTATATCACGTTAGCGAATGATGATATAATGCAATTGAAAACATAGATATTAGTTGATATTAGTTGATATTAGCCATTTGATAAGCAATATCCATTAATATCTTTCAATATCCTTCAAAATTTATGCCGGAACTTCCCGAAGTCCAAACCATAGCCGGTGAACTTAACCGCAAATTGAAAAACCGGATTATTAAATCCGTGAACGTTAACGCGCCCAAAATGATAAGCGTGGGTCCGCATACCGTCAGTAATATAAGGATAGCCAGTCAGCGGTCGGCTAATCAGTTTGTTAGCCTGCTCAAGGGCAAAAAGTTTTTGTCCGTCAAACGAAGGGCAAAATTGCTAATCTTCGATGTTTCCGGCTCGCTAAGCATGTTAGTTCATCTTAAGATGACCGGACAGTTTATTTTTGAAGATAACAAACAGCGCGCGAAAACCGGCGGCAAATACCGGATGTTCAATAACATAAACGCGTCGCTGGTCCGGTTGCCGGGCAATCATACGCACGTAATTTTTTATTTTACCGATGGCAGCGTTTTGTATTTTAACGACATTAGAAAATTCGGTTATTTAAAACTTGTTCGGGACGACGAATTGGAAAGGGTTAAAGAACTACAGTCCTTCGGTCCGGAGCCGCTGGATAAAAAATTTACCATCGGAGCGTTTTTCTCGGCCGCGAAAAAACGTCCGATGGGGAAAATTAAGCTGACGCTGATGGACCCGAAAGTTGTGGCCGGCATTGGCAATATTTATTCCGACGAAATTTTATTCCACGCCGGAGTGCGACCAACGCGCCCGGTCTCATCGCTCTCCAATAAAGAGCTGGCTTCAATTTACAAATGGATCCGGCCGGTTTTAGTTAAAGGAATCAAGGCCAAGGGTTCCTCGGTCGGGGATTTCGTGCGCACCGACGGCAGTTGGGGCCAAATGGGCAAGTTCCATTTTGTTTATGGACGGAAAGGACAAAAATGCAAAAAATGCGGGCACCTAATAGAAGCCGTAAAGCTCGGCGGACGGACGGGGAGTTTTTGTCCGGGTTGCCAGAAATAAATGATTGATATTAATGGATATTTGTAGATATTAGTTGACAACAAAAATTATAAAAGCGATGGATAATCGAATATCAAGAATATTTTCATCATTGCCTAAAGAGATTAAATATATCTTCGGCCTATTTTTGGTTAGCCGGCTCGCGCTTATTATAATTGGCGTGGCGGCGCGCGCGTATTTTATCCGCGGCGCATTCCCGTGGGATTATTCGCGGTTTTCCTGGCTGGCCATATGGGGAGTTTGGGACAGCGGCTGGTATTTGCGTATTGCGCAATACGGGTATTCATCGGCTCTGAGCAATTTGCCCGCGACATTCGGACAGGCTTCTTACGCGTTCTTTCCTTTGTACCCGCTATTAATGCATTTAATCGGCGTGATAGTTGGCAACTATTTTATTGCCGGGTTGATTATATCCAATGTCTGTCTGTTAGCCGCCGCCTGGTACTTTTACAAACTTGCGGCTTTGGAAGAGGGCGCAGATGTGGCGCGCCGGTCTGTTAAATATTTATTTTTATTCCCGGTGGCCTTTATTTTTTCCGGGGTATTTACCGAATCCCTGTTTTTATTGCTAGCCGTTGCCGGCTTTTATTATGCAAGGCGGCATAAATGGGTACTTGCCGGTTGTTTAGGTTTTTTTGCCGCTTTAACCCGGCCTTTGGGCGTGCTATTAGTAGTGCCCATGGTTATTGAATTTTATCTACAACACGGATTTTCCATCAGTGCTTGGTTAAAAAGAAGCTGGACAATTTTTTTACCGGTTTTGGGAACAATAGTTTTTGGCTGGTATTGTAAAATGTTAACCGGTAATTTTTTTGGCTTTTTACATACCCAAACCGCCTGGCACCGACAAATTTCCAATCCGCTCCGGCTGGTTTACGGCGCGTTGATTGCCCGCGACCCTTACAATATTTTCGCGGCCGGGTTTGCCCTCGTCTGCCTGCTGTTGCTGGTGATATATTACCGTCAAATTCGCTTTAGCTACTGGGTCTTTGCCGTAATGGTAATTTTATTGCCCATGTTTTCCGGACTGGAAAGCCTCCCTCGTTATACCCTGTCCGCGTTCCCTCTTTTTCTGGTATTTGCTAAGATGACGGTAAGGACGAAAGCTGACAAATTATTAACCGTTTTGCTCATATTATCCCAGGGTTTGTTTATGGCCTTGTGGACTTTAGGGCTTAATTATATTAAATAACCATATGGATCAAACACCAGCCTTGACAAACGAGCAGATGATTGCCGAAATATACAAGAATAGCAAAAAAACCATGAACTACATGAAGTGGCAATTATACATTACCTTAATTTTGGTTGTCCTTCCGTTGCTTGCCGCTTTGGCGATAATTCCAATGGCTTTAAAATCCCTGGGCACGCTGGGAAGTATTTATCTGCCGGGCGGATCCTTGTCCCAGTAGGCTTGAAGCGAAGAATACTGATAGGACTTACGCGTTTCGTCTAAAATTATCAAACAATTGACGAAACCCGCAAGGGGCTTGACCGACTACTTCGTTATTTTCCTTGCGGTTTTGCTCGACGCAGATAAACTACGCCTCGCAAAATCCGCGGAAAATGCCTCGTATTCGGCCAATCGCGTAAGTCCTAACTGATTCGTTTTATCCGTATTTCGCCAGCATTATCATTAGTATCTTAAATTTTATGAATGACGATAAATGGCAGGAACTTGTGGATGCGGCGCAAAAGCATTTTAAGTATGTTCAGCTGTCGCACGAAGATTTAATTTTGGAAACCTCCGACGGCTCCCAAAAGCAGGGGACTCAGGACATTTTGATTTTTGACCATCCGCAGGGAGGCAAGTACAAGCTGGTGCGGGAAAATCGTCCGGTGGTATTGGAAAAAAAGGAGCTGTACAGCCACCGAGCCGGCCAGGGCGCCCAGACCCAATATAAATTTTCGGAAACGGACTTTTCCCACAAATTAAAAGTTTACAAGGAAGTAGACTTTGACGAATGGGAAGAAGTAACGTTAGACAAGCTCGGGTTATAATTTACGAAGTACGAAACGGTACGAACTTACGAAAGTTGGTACTTAGATTCGTAAGTTCGTAAAATTTCGTATTTCGTAAACTATGCTCAAAGATCGTATATTATCGACATTAAAATTTTTCGACCTCCAGGATTGCCCGCTGACGCTTTTGGAATTGCACAAATTTTTACTGCCTGAACCGGAAATTTTAACCGGGCTCCTCGATGAACGCGGGGAAATAAAAAATGATGCCGGTCCGGCGTCGCCGCAGGTAAACATCAGCCAGGTTCAGGCCTGTCTGGAAAACGAATGCCAAACCGAGGCGTGTTGTCTTTATGGCTATTACGCGTTAGCCGGAAGGCGGCAGATAATTTCCGGCCGGTGGGAGAATTATTGTTACGGCATTAAGCGCGAACAGTTAATCGCGAAATTTTTGCCCGGCGTGCGCCACCTGCCTTTTATAAAAGGGGTGTCCGTTTTGGGCTCGCAGGCGCTGGGTATGCCCAGGGAAGGGTCCGATATCGATTTATTGATTTTGGTGGACAGCGGCCGAATAGGGCTGGCCCGGATTTTCATTACCAGTTATTTCCAAATGTTGGGGCTCAGGCGGCACGGCCGGAAAGTCGCCAACCGATTTTGCCTGAACCATTACGTGGCCGCGGACAAAATTTTAAATTCCGACCGCAACCTTTACACAGCCTCCGAGTATTTCAAAATGCGGCCGGCTATTTCCGGCCGGGCAGTGGCGGACTTCCAGAAAAACAATTTTTCCTGGATGAATCGGATTTTTGGCAACGCGCCGGTAATTATTCCTGTGGATGAATCTGTGTCTGTAGCCCGCAATTTTTTTGAGCGTCTTTTGGGCGGAAAAACCGGCGGTTTTTTGGAGCGCTGGGTCAAAAAAGCGCAGTATGGCCATATTAACCGCGGCGAGTTTATTGTCGTTTCCGAGGACGAGCTGTCCTTCCATCCGAATAACCGAAAGCAGCAGCTGTTTAACAGCTTCTTTGACTACGTTCAACGGCAGCGGCCCAAGCCGCCGTCTTTAATCCCGGAGGTTAATTAATGTCATCCGCCGAATACCATAGCGCCAATGAAACTTTCCAGCCATCCGACAGCTATCAAAAAGTTAAACGGCTCCTGGATTTCGAATCCGCGAAAAAACTTAGGATTTTAGACGTGGGCAGCGGCAGCGGCGCGTTGGGAAATAAACTGATTGGCCTTGGCCATCAGGTCACGGGGCTCGATGTAAATCCGGAGGCCTTAAAATGTCCTTGGGTGATGCTATGCGACGTTACCAAAGACTGGCCGGTTGAGGAACAAAGTTTTGACGCGGTAGTTTGTACCGACGTAGCCGAACATCTGGAAGATCCGGGCCATATATTGCGCCAGTCCAAAAAAGTTTTGCGTCCGGACGGCGTGTTAATTTTTGGCGTCCCCAATCATTTTGACCTGCGCCAGCGCCTTCGCATGCTGTTCGGCGGGGGAATTGTGCACTGGGACAACATCCGGCACGGACAGTACGCCGAATCTTACATGCACCTGAGATTTTTTACTTTAAAAGATTTGGTCAGGTTATTTAATCGGGAACATTTTTTTATCGACAAGTCCCAATATAATTTTATGGGCGGCGGTATAATGCCGTCCCGGTTTACCCCGGTTTTTGTCCGGAAATTTTTACTGGCCCGCTGGCCGGGCCTGTTTTCCGGCAAGTTTATTTTTTTGTTGCGGCCTCGGACTGTCGACAAAAATCACGACAAACCCCAAGTCATCCTATTGCCCGCCACTCCAAGGGGTTTATAAGAATATCAAGCCTCAGGTGTCATCCCGACCCGCCGTCGCCAAGGCTTTGGCGGGCAAGCTGACATGGTCAAGAAAATGGGCCAGGCAATACCCTGAATGTAGCGGAGGGGATCCCTTATCTGCTAAATGAAATTCTCAAGAATTACGCGATATTAATGGGCTAAACCTGGTTTATCACTCCACTTGACAGAGTGATAAATGCGGGATAAAATCAGAATACATAAAGATAATTAATTAGTTATTCACTAATTCTCGGATCGCCGTAAATTACGCAAGTAAAATCGGGATATTCGTGGTATTAGTGTATTAGTGGAGAACGATATGAAAGTCAAACCAATAGGCGACCGGATTCTGGTAAAAACGGTTTCCCGGGAAGAAACGACCAAAAGCGGGATTGTTTTGCCGGACACGGCCGAAAAACAAAAAAGCGGCTTTTACGAAATTGTCGCGCTGGGCGACGGCGAAGCGGCCAAAAAATTTACCATCGGCCAAAATGTCGTGGCCGGCAAATACAGCGGCGAAGAAGTGGAAATGAAAGACGACAAAGAAACGGAGTATAAAGTTTTGTTCGTCGGTAAAGAGAAAAACGAGTCGGACGTGGTGGCATTAATTGAATAATTATTAACTTATCTACTAAATACGAAAATGTACTAAAGATACTAAATACGAAATTTTGAGAGTGCTTAATAAGGGGTGAGGGCAGGGGGAAGAAGGAATATTTTTAGTTTAGTACTGTTTAGTATTTCGTATCTTTCGTAATCTTTAGTATTTAGTAGAGATCGCAGAGAACTAATTATGAGCAAAATTATCAAGTACGGGTTTGACGCCAAACAGGCCATTAAGGCCGGCGTGGACAAAGCGGCCAATGCCGTTAAGGTCACTCTGGGGCCGACCGGCAAAGCGGTTATTTTAGACAAAGGTTACGGCAGTCCGACAATTACCGACGACGGCGTAACGGTAGCAAAAGACATCGAGCTGGAAGACAAATTTGAAAACGTGGGCGCTTCGTTAATCCAGGAAGTTGCCAACAAAACCAACGAAGCGGCCGGAGACGGCACGACCACGGCCACGGTTTTGGCCCAGACCATGATTGCCGAGGCGTTTGAGGCCGCGGCCTTAGCCAGCACCCAGGCCAATCAAATTAAAAAGGGCATGGACGCCGCGGTGAGGTTTGTAGTGGCTGAACTCGGCAAAGTCAAAAAAGACGTAAAGAATAAAGAGGAAATTCAGCAGGTGGCGACCATCGCGTCTTTGGATGAGGAAGTCGGCAAGTTGATTGCCGAAGCCATGGAAGAAGTCGGACATGACGGTGTTATTACCGTGGAAGAGGGGCAGACTACGGGATTGGAAAAGGAAGTCGTTAAAGGCATGCGTTTTGACAAAGGTTTTGTAAACCCATACATGGTGACCAACGCCGAGCGCATGGAAGCCGTATGGGAAGACGCGTATATTTTGATTACCGATAAAAAAGTTTCCTCGGTCCAGGATGTCCTGCCGATTTTGGAAAAAGTCGCCCAAAGCGGCAAAAAAGATTTGGTGATTATTGCCGACGAAGTCGAAGGCGAAGCGCTGACTACTTTTGTGCTTAACAAATTGCGCGGCACGTTTAACGTTTTGGCCGTAAAAGCTCCGGGATTCGGCGACAGGCGCAAAGAGATGCTCCAGGACATTGCCGTGCTGACAGGCGGCCAGGTTATTACCGAGGACATGGGACTGAAGCTGGAAAAAACCGAGCTGGTAGATTTGGGTAAGGCCCGCAAAGTTATTGCCACCAAGGAATTTACCACAATAATCGGCGGAGCGGGCGACAAAAAGAAGATTGAAGACCGCGTCAGCCAAATTAAAGCCGAACACAAAAATTCCACCTCGGATTACGACAAGGAAAAATTGCAGGAACGCATGGCCCGCTTAACCGGCGGCGTGGGCGTAATTAAAGTCGGCGCGTTTACCGAAACGGAAATGAAGGCCAAAAAATTCAAGATTGAAGACGCGTTAAACGCCACCAAAGCGGCCGTGGAAGAAGGCATAGTGGCCGGCGGCGGCGCCGCTCTGGCCCGTATTGCCCCGATGCTGGAAAAAGAAATGACCAAAGTCCAGGGCGCGCAGAAAACCGGATATAAAATCGTGCGAAAATCTTTGGAAGCCCCGCTGCGGCAGATTGCCGAAAATTCCGGAGTGGAACCGACCGGAGTAATTACCTACATCCAAAGCGGCGGCCTGCACGCGGGTTATGATTTTACCAAATACGACGAGGCCGACTGGACCCTGGGCCAGGAAGCCGACATGATGAAGGCCGGTATTGTCGACCCGTTAAAAGTTACCCGGTTGGCTTTGGAGAACGCGGTATCGATTGCTTCGACCCTGGTAACCACCGAAGCCATAATAGTGGACAAGCCCGAACCCAAAGAGCCGGCCGCTCCCGGCGGCGGAATGGGCGGAGGAATGGGCGGCATGGGTGGAATGGGATACTAGCAAACAGATAAACGCGGGTAGCGCAATGGATTAACACTTACAAAAGTCCGGCTTTAACAGAGCCGGACTTTTTGGTATAATATAAACAAATGTTTAATAACTTATATGCCCATAAATAGAGACTCGTTAATTGAAGATTATGATAACGCTGACCGCTCTCCGGAAGAAATCGTTGAGGGTCTACAGGAACTGGTATGGTTAAGCGATGAACAAGTTAAATTCCTTATCCATACCGGCCAACAAAATCCGGATACCGAATTTTGGCGATCCCTCACTAAAGTTTATAAATCATACAAACTGAATCAGACCGACGCGGCATTTCAGGAATCCCAGCGGTTGTTACAGGCTTTAATAGATAAACATACAAAATAAAGTAAATTTTTTTATAATTTATAAATTTAGGGCGTAGCCAAAATATCCGGTTGCGCCTTTTTGTTTTTGTGATTACAATATTCGTTACCTCCCCAACCCGAAAGGAGGGAAGGATGAGTGAGGTGGTAGAGTGGCATGAGCTAAAGCGGCTCATGTTGAACCATGCGCAAATAATCTCCGGTAAGGGGCCCAAAGTGGTAGTTTTGGCCGAAAGGCCCGATCTGCTTGCGGCGGCAACCCTGGAACTGGAGTTTCGTTTGCGCAGACTTGCCAAAAATTTAAGCTTGGCGGCGAAATCCGTTTTGTTTGAAGAATTGGCGGCAGATAATCCCGGGCTTGATTTTAGCGGCACCAGGAGACTGTTTGGACTCTAACTTACCTCCCCCGCCCGCCCCATGTATTTTTATGTGGGGCGGGATATTTTTACTTTAAATAAGCCAAAAATAATCATTATAATCCAAAGCCCTGTTAGGAAAAATTCAAAACCGGACTCCTTAAAATTCAAAGATGGACTTGGGGCAGATCTTTAAGCAGAATCGTCTTGGTCGCCGCCAGGCTCTCGTTATGCCAGATTCTGATTTCCGCGTTGCTTGTTTCCGTCTCTGGT